>CAZVFX010000011.1:0-88284 GCA_964626565.1 uncultured Myxococcales bacterium | reverse complement strand
TCTAGACTTCCGTTGTGCAGATGGAGGAGCAGCCGTCGCCGTCGAGCCAATTGCCGTCGTCGCACTCTTCGTTCAGTTCGGGCTCGACGATGCCGTTGCCGCACTCCTTCTTGATGCACTGATCGTTACAATCTTCTTTGGAGTCCGGGTCCATGGTGTCGCAGTTTTCGCCTGCCAGCCAGTCGATGACTCCGTTGCCGCAACTCTCGTCTGAGTCGCACCACTTGGAGCAACCGTCGCCATGCTCCTGGTTTCCATCGTCGCATACCTCGCCCTGCACCGCGTCGATGATCCCGTTTCCGCACTCCTCGGTGCTTGTGCAGTCGGCCGAGCACCAGTCACCGTCTTCGACGTTCGCGTCGTCGCACACCTCGCCCGGGTCGAGGATGCCGTCGCCACAGCCGGGCGGGAGCTTGATCTTGCACTTCCAGGAGCAATCATCATCGTCGAGTTGGTTGCCGTCGTCGCATTCCTCATCGGGGTCGAGGACGCCGTCACCGCAGTTGATGGGCACCACTTCGCACTGCCAAGAGCAGCCGTCGCCTGAGACGGTGTTTCCGTCGTCGCACTCCTCGCCGGCGTCCAGAATGCTGTTTCCGCACAGGGTTGTGGTGCAGTCCCAGAGGCAGAGGTTATTGAGGTCGGGCGGGTCGCACTGTTCGCCGGCGTCGAGCACGCCGTTGCCGCAATTGTCCGGTTGAAGTTTACAGTTCCAGGCACAGCCGTCGCCGTCCGCGGTGCCGCCGTCATCGCACTCCTCTCCGGGGTCGAGGAAGGTGTTTCCGCAGCCGGGCATCGTGCAATTGGGATGGCAGCCTTCCTGGCTTTCCGGGTCAGCGGTGTCGCAATTTTCTCCGACGTCCCAGTCGATGATTCCGTTGCCGCACTTTTCGTTGGAGTCGCACCACTTTGAGCAGCCGTCCCCGTGTTCCTGATTGCCGTCGTCGCAAAGTTCGCCTTGTGCGATGTCCACGATGCCGTTTCCGCAGGATTCGTCGCTCTGGCAATCTGCTGAACACCAGTCCCCGGATTCGGTGTTTCCGTCGTCACACGTCTCTCCCGGTTGCAGAATTCCATCGCCGCAGCCGGGAGGCGGTTTCACCTTACAATCCCAGGAGCACAGGTCATCGTCATCCTGGTTGCCGTCGTCGCACTCCTCGCCCAGTTCGGGTTCGATGATCCAGTTGCCGCACTCCTTCTTTATGCAATCGTTGTTGCAGTTCTCTTCGGTTTCCGGGTCGGCGGTATCGCAATTTTCGCCGGCATCCCAGTCCACCATGCCGTTGCCGCATTCTTCGGTGGAGTCGCAGTACTTTGAGCAGCCGTCGCCGTCCAGTTGATTTCCGTCATCACAGATTTCTCCCTGTGCGACATCCAGGATGCCGTTCCCGCACTCCTCGTTGCTCATGCAATCCGCGGAGCACCAATCGCCGTCCACGACGTTGCCGTCGTCACAAACTTCCTCCGGGTCCAGGATGCCGTCGCCGCATCCTTGGGGCAGCTTTATTTCGCACTTCCAGGAGCACTCGTCATCGTCGTCCTGGTTACCGTCGTCGCACTCTTCGTCCGGGTCGAGGTTGCCGTCCCCGCAGTTGATGGGTACAATTTCGCACTGCCAGGAGCAGCCGTCGCCGGAAACGGTGTTGTTGTCGTCGCACTCTTCGTCCGCGTCCAGGACTCCGTTGCCGCAGAGAGTCAGTGTGCAATCCCAGAGGCACAGTTTTTCAAGGTCCGGCGGGTCGCACTGTTCTGCTCCTTCGAGAATCCCGTTGCCGCACAACTGTGGCTGGGCCAGGCAGTTCCAGGCGCATCCATCGCCGTCCACGGTGCCGCCGTCATCGCATTCTTCGCCCGGGTCAAGGAAGCCGTTGCCGCAGTAGGCGGTGGTGCAATTGGGATGGCACCCTTCCATGCTCAACGGGTCGGCTATGTCGCAATCTTCCCCCACTTCCCAATCGACTATCTTGTTGCCGCAGGTTTCATCGGAGTCACACCATTTGGAGCAGCCGTCTCCGTGTTCCTGGTTGCCGTCGTCGCACACCTCGCCCTGGACGGTGTCGATGATGTTGTTGCCGCAGGTTTCGTCGCTCTTGCAGTTGGCGGAACACCAGTCTCCCGAGACGGTGTTTCCATCGTCGCAAACCTCGCCCAGTTCGGGCTGCAATTCGCCGTCTCCGCATCCCGGCGGGGGTTCCCACTTGCACTTCCATGTGCAACCGTCTCCGTCGTCCTGGTTGCCGTCGTCGCATTCCTCATCGGGGTCCACAACTTCGTCCCCGCAGTTAATGGGCACTATTTCGCACTGCCACGAGCAACCGTCACCGGACAGGGTGTTATCGTCGTCGCATTCTTCACCTTCATCGATTACCCCGTTTCCGCACAGGGTGATGGTGCAATCCCACAGGCACAATGTGTCCAGGTCGGGGGGGTCGCATTGTTCGCCGTCATCGATGACGCCGTTGCCGCATTCGGCGGCCTGGAGCTTGCAGTTCCACGAACATCCGTCGCCATCGACCTCGTTACCGTCGTCGCACTCCTCCCCTGGATCCAGGAAGGTGTTGCCACAGCCCGGGAGGGTGCAGTTGGGGTGACAACCTTCCTTGGTTTTGTCATCCTCGACGTCGCATTCCTCTCCTACGTCCCAGTCGACGATGCCGTTACCGCACCACTCGGTGGAATCACACCACTTGGAGCAGCCGTCGCCGGCAATCTGGTTGCCGTCGTCACACAACTCGCCCTGGGCGGTGTCCACAATCGAGTTGCCGCAGGATTCGTCGCTCTGGCAGTTGGCAGAGCACCAATCGCCGGAGATCGTGTTTGCGTCGTCGCAAACCTCGCCCAGCTCTGGCTGCAGGATGCCGTCTCCGCAGCCGGGGGGCGGTTCCCACATGCACTTCCAGTCGCAGCCGTCGCCGTTGTCCTGGTTGCCGTCGTCGCACTCCTCGTCGGGGTCGAGGTTATCGTCACCACACCCGATGGGTACGATTTCGCAGCCGACAGAGCAACCGTCGCCTCCTGTCCAGTTGCCGTCATCGCACTCTTCCTCTTCGTCCACAACCCCGTTGCCGCAGAGGGTCAAGGTGCAGTCCCAATGACAGAGGGTGTCGAATGCGGGCGGGTCGCACTGTTCATCTCCTTCCACAACTCCGTCACCGCAGCCCAGCGGTTGCTCCTGGCAGTTGGAGGAGCAGCCGTCGCCGTCGTCCCAGTTGCCATCGTCACAGTCTTCGCTGCCCTCTACCACGTTGTTTCCGCAGTCGGTGGCTTTACAGCCGGGCAGGCACAGGTTTTCCAGCCCTTCCGGGTCACAACTTTCGCCCACTTCCCAATCGGTAACGCCGTTGCCGCACCATTCTTCCGAATCGCACCACTTTGAGCATCCGTCGCCATCTTCCTGGTTGCCGTCGTCGCACACCTCGCCCTGTGCGATATCCACAATGCTGTTGCCGCACGATTCGTCACTTTTGCAGTCGGCAGAGCACCAGTCGCCGCTGTTGCCGTTGCCGTCGTCACAAACTTCGCCGGCAGCCGGATCCAGGATGCCGTCACCGCAGCCGATGGGCTGCACCTCGCACTTCCAGGAGCATCCGTCACCATCGTCCTGGTTGCCGTCATCGCATTCTTCATCGGGGTCAAGGTTGCCGTCGCCGCAGTTGATGGGCACGGTCTGGCACTGCCAGGAGCAGCCGTCGCCGGAGAACAGGTTTCCGTCGTCGCATTCTTCTCCGTCATCTACGACCCCGTTACCGCACAGCATCTCAGCACAATCGTGGTCACACAGTGCGAGGGGGTCGGGCGGGTCGCAATGCTCCAGAATTTCGTTTCCGTCGTCGTCAAGGAGGATTTCGCCGTCTTCATCCAGGAGGGGGTCGATTTCACCGTTTCCGCAGTCCAGCGCCTGCTCGTTGCAGTTCCATGAGCAGCCGTCGCCGTCGTCCCAATTTGCGTCGTCGCACTCTTCTCCAAGGTCTAAGACTCCGTCCCCGCAGGACGTCTTCTTGCAGTAGGTGGAGCAGTTGTTGTCCAGGCCCGGCGGGTCGCAGCTTTCTCCCATGCTGGAGTCAACGATACCGTTGCCACAGGTTTCATCGGAATGACAGGATTCGGAGCAGCCGTCTCCGCCTTCGAGGTTGCCGTCGTCACAAACTTCATCTTCCCTGAAGTCCAGGACGCCGTTGCCGCAGGTTTCATCGCTAAGGCAGTTTGCGGAGCAGCCGTCGCCGTCGTACCACCTGCCGTCGTCGCAGATCTCCCCAGCGTCAACAATGCCGTTGCCGCAGTCGGTCAACTGGCAATTCCACAGGCACAGTTCGGGGAAGCCGGGCGGGTCGCATTGTTCCCCCTCGTCTACTACGCCGTTGCCGCAGGAAGGAGGCTGGACCTTACAGTTCCACGAGCATCCGTCCCCGTCGTCCCAGTTTCCGTCGTCGCACTCTTCTTCCGGCTCGACTTCACCGTTGCCGCAAGTAGTGACCAGACAGATGGGAGAACAAGAGGTCGCCTGGTCGGGCGGATCACACAATTCCCCGACGTTCCAGTCGATGACCGCATTTCCACAGGTCTCGTCCGAGTGGCAATACATGGAGCAGCCGTCGCCGTCTTCAGTGTTGCCATCGTCGCAGATTTCGCCGCCGGAGGAATCGAGGAAGCCGTTGCCGCAGCTCTCATCGCTGTCGCAGTTGATGCTGCAGCCGTCGCCGCTTTCGTTGTTGCCATCGTCGCAGATTTCGCCCTCATCGAGGGTGCCGTTGCCGCAGCCATCCGGCGTCAGTTTGCACTCCCAGGTGCAGCCGTCACCGTCCTTCCAGTTGCCGTCGTCGCACTCTTCCCAGGGGTCCTGGTATCCGTTTATGCACTTCTCATCGCTCTTGCAGTTGCCTGAGCAGCCGTCGCCGACCTCATCGTTGCCATCGTCGCACAGCTCGCCTTCGGTCCAATCGACGATGCCGTTTCCGCAGGTTTGATCCGAGTCGCACCATCGGGCGCAACCGTCGCCGTCTTCGTTGTTTCCGTCGTCGCATATTTCGCCCGGGTCGAGAATGCCGTTTCCGCACTCTTCCTTGCTAAGACAAGTGGGTGAACAGCCGTCACCGGCGTCGGTGTTGCCGTCGTCGCAAACTTCCCAACTGTTCAGCACTCCGTCTCCACAGACCCCCGGGTCGTTGTCGCTGCGGCCGCACCCGGCCAGCAGGACGAGGATGAGGGTGACTAGCGTCAGGCTACTGTTCTTCATTAAGGTACTCCTCAAGCACGGCGATTTGTTGGTTCATCTTCTTCTTGAGCCAGTCTACTTCAATTTCCCAATCGTCCAGGGAAGGGGCGAGCAACTTGTCGGCAGCTAAAGGTCCGGCGAGTTGGCTGCGATAGCTCTCCAAATCCACGACGCTTTGGCCAAGGCCAATCTGTATCTGGTACAACGCGTCGAGGTAGTCGTCCTGCCTGTTCATTACCGCCTCATGCAGCAGGGTGTCGCACTGGGGCGGCAGAACAAGATCGTAATCGCTGGGGCTGGGGTCGTCGATACCCTCGAAAACGTAAAGCGGAATGGGCGTACACTGCAAAGGCTGCTCCCACCAGGCGATGGACAACTCATCTTTCTCACGATAGCCCAGGAACGTGATGTCCTGGTCCCAGGGCAGCAGGTGGATCTTGCCGCCGGGTTCGTCGTACCAGTAGTAGTTGTGATTCTGGCAGGGGTCGAACATGTTGTCGCACCAGTACCTAAGGACCCCGTCGTCGTCGCCGATGGCGCGCGCAAACGCCATCATGCGAGCAATGATTTCCAAATCGACGAAAGGCTGAATGTCGTCCTCAAAGGTCGTGGGAGTTGAGTTCTCAAGGGTTTGTGCGAACTGGAGCATGCGCTCGACGTCGTCGGTCTCCTCATTGGTCCGAAGCGCTTCCAGATACGGCTCCGGATAGTCGAAGACCGGCCACACCTGTTTGTACAGATTCCCCTCAGGGTCCGGGAAGCGTTCGACCAGGTATTCTTTACCGATCGGCTCAACCAGGGTGTAGACACCGTCCGGACCACCGTTGACCTTGAGCACTGCACTGGACGCACGGCTCGCGGTCATGCCGATGTTTCGCATCAGGTTGTACATGAGGCGTTCCCGAAGCTGCGATTCGTCGTGCGCGTTGGCGTTGAATACGAGGCGTCGCAGGCCAAAGAAGCGACCGCACGGGTCGTACTTGTTGAAACGGAGTTTCATGCTCAACTTGGTGCAGGTCTGGTTTCCGTCCTCATCGAAACAGCCGTACAGGGTTGACCAGGCGCCCTTGAATCTTGCCCCTACCGGTCCATACCTCAGACCATCGTAGACCACCATGGCCGGGACGTATTGCTCTTCGAGTGCGTTGGCCTGAAGCCATTCCCAGTCGTCGGGGTCGATTTCCAATTCGAAGGTACGGAGAGTTTCTTGCTCAAAGACGTAGTCGAAGCCGCCCGGGGGTTGTTCGGCTGGCATGCCGTCGAGTTGCTCTATCACGAAGGCGCCGGTGCAAGCCTTGGATTTTTGCGGGTTGTCCTTTGGCAGGTCCTGTTGCGTGGAGTCGCCGCCTGCGGACAGGTCAGGTGCGCCGGGGCTTTTGGCGTCTGCAGCGCTCTCGACGGTACCGCCGCAGCCTGACAGTACCAGCGTCAAGACGCCTGCAACCACCAGGTGCAGGGGCCGGGGAGGAGCCTTGCAAAGACTACCGGAGAACCTGGCGTTGGGCTTCTGAACCACGATGTTCGTATCCTCCTCATCACGCCTGCAGACCGGGCCTGACGCCCCAATACTACGCCCTCAATCACGCAGGGTCAAAGGCGTACGCGCGCAAACCGGCCATAATTATACCCTTCTGTTCTTGTTATGTACACGCCGCACACGCTATAAATATCTAAGGCCGGTACCCGCTGACCGGGGGAGATGATGGACAGAAAGAAGGCAAGACAATGGGCGAACGTTTCGACGGTACTGCTCCTTCTGGCCGGCGGTTTGAATTTGCAGTGCACGACGACACGGCCCGCTTCCCATACGGTGGCGGCAGAATCATCGTTGACCTCCGTGACTCCGCTTGCCGGACCGTATCTGATCGGCTGGGCGTCCGATTCGCTGGTTGTCAGGTGGGAGAGCGGCGACACATGTGACGGGACGGTGGTGCTGTCTCCGGGGCGGAAGGAGGAGACCAGCATTGGCGGCGCCGAGGCTACTGGAGTCCGAACCAACGACCGCGTTCGGCACCCAATCTGCGAGGCGAAGCTCCCTCCACTCGAACCGTGCCGCGCATATTCTTATCGGCTCGATATTCAGGGGGTCACCGGTCTGGTCAGCCGTTTTTCGGCTCCGCCCGTCCCGGGAGGGTTGTGTCCCGGGGGGCTGAAGATTGCGCTTATTGGCGATACCCGGACAGGGCACAGGGTTCACACGAGGCTGGCTCGCCTCGTCAGCGCGTTCAAGCCGCACCTGCTGCTTCATACCGGAGACCTGGTGGATCATCACGACCGCATCGATGAGTGGCGGATGTTCTTCAGCATCGAGGGACGGACTTTGGCCGCCGCGCCTTTCGCCATTTCTCCCGGGAACCACGAGGTGCTGCCGGAGGGAGAGCAGTCCTCCTTCGGGGCTTTCCTCATGAACCGGTATTTTCGAACGGAGATGGGGGGCGGAACCGGTCACTTCACGTTCGATTTCGGTCCCGTTCATGTGGTGGTGCTCGACACTTACTTCGGCGAGCAACTCGACAACGGCGGGATGGACTGGCTTAAGCAACACCTCGCCTCGCTGCCCGCGGACCGGCTCAAGTTTGTATTGCTGCACGAACCGCCAATCACTTTCGGCAAGTACAAGCCGGGAGTGGAGTTGATGTATCTGCGGCGAGTGCTCCTCAAGCACCGGGTTGACGTAGTCGGCGCCGGCCACATCCATTTTTACGAGCACTTTGCCGTGGACGGCACTCACTTCATCACTTCCGGGGGCGGGGGTGCTGAGCTCCATCATCCCCGGGCGCTGGTAGTCAAGGAGGAGGAGCAGTACATGCAGAAGACGGCGAGAGTCAATCAGTTCGTCACCCTGGAGATCGATGAAACAGCCGTACAGTTCAAATGCATCGACGTCGAGGGCAACGTGGTCGAGGAATGGAAAGTGATGTGGTAGGGCAGCCAACAGGAGGAAGGTCGTGCGATTTCCGGGGGACAGAGATGCCAAGTATTACTTTCCGGTGACGGAGAAGCGGACTTCGGTCACGCCTGTGAAGGACGACGCTCCCCGCTGGTATGTGTTGGGGCTGGATGAGGTGCTGGTGGACCTGGAGGTCTACGGCTGCACCGTTGAGTTTGTTAAGGAGTTGGGGCTAGTACCCGGGGAGTCGGTTCAGTTGGAGCCCGACGCGATGCAGCGGTTGCTGGCCCGTGTGGCGGACAGCGGGCTGGCCTGGCGGTACGCTGCCGGCGGCACCGTCGCCAACACCCTGGCCAACTACACGCACCTGTCCGGCGAGCCTGCCGAGTTGTTGGGTGCGATACAGCGAAAGATCACGCCCGGTTCGCCAGCCTTTTCCTACGTGGCTCAGACTCCAAAGGCGGTTTCTCTTGACCGGTTGGTGGCGGTGGACGGCGAAATCGGATTGGCTGCCACCTGTTTTACACCGGATGGAGAGAGGTCATTCGGGGTGGCTCCGGGCGTCTCGGGCCACTATTCCGGAGCCGACGTGCCGGTGGAGGACGTGCGCAACGCGGCCATGGCGGTGACCACCTTGTATTGTCTTGCCGACCCCTCTCGCCCTATCGCAAGTGCGGCCCGAAAGATGATGGCCGCCGCGGCCGAGGCCGGTGTGCCGGTGGTGCTGGGACTAGGCACGGCAGGTCTAGTCCGTCGCATGCGGAAAGAGGTCATTGAGATGCTTGCGGACCACGTTTCCATTGCGGCCATGAACGCCGCGGAAGCGGAGGCGCTCACCGGTGAGGCCGACACTCTGCTGGCCTGCCGCAAGTTGTTGGATTGGGTGGATGTGGGCTTGGTGACCGAGGGCGCGCTCGGGCTGACAATCTGCGGCTACACTGATGACAGCGTGAAGCGCAGGACCAGGAAGGAGATCCGGTCAAAGTCGATCCCCAACTACAACGAATGGGAGTTCAGCAGGCTGGTGCGCAAGGATGACTGCCGCACCCCCCGCCGGATCTTCAGTCACACTCATCCTTATCGAGGCGGCCCCGAGTGGCTGACCAGCACCAGCGGCGCCGGGGACGCTGCGCTGGCCGCGCTGTTGCACGACCTGTCCGCGAATCAGTATCACCGCCTTCGAGTTCCCGATAGCCTGAAGCATGCGGCAGACATCCCCTTCCTCTCCTATTCGTCTCTGTCCCGCAACGCCCAATACGGCAACCGCGTTGCATACGAAGTGTTGCGGAATCGGTCTCCGCGGCTCGATGGGCCGGTCGGATCGGACGAAGAGTAGCCCTGTCCAGCGCACAACCCAGTGCTTAGAATCTGATCGCGGGCTGCGTCAAAGGTGAAGCGGCTTGCAACACCGCCGAGGCGTATCATGACTGAGCAGACTCTGCTGTTGATCAGCGGCTTGTTCGCGATATTATGTGCCGGGGCTTATTCTCTGGCGTCACCGGAGGAAGCTCCAAGGGAACGAATGATGGAAAAGAAACTGACGCCGGAAGAGGAGAGGGTGATCATTCACAAGGGCACCGAGAGGCCCTTTTCGGGCAAGTTCCTCAATCATCACGATGACGGCACCTACAGTTGCAGGCGTTGCGGCGCTTCTCTGTTCGAATCGGGAAGCAAGTTCGACTCCGGCTCAGGATGGCCCAGTTTCGACTCGGCGCTACCTGACGCAGTCAAGGAGACTGTGGACGCGGACGGCGCTCGCACTGAGATCACTTGCGCGGCGTGTGGTGCGCACCTGGGCCACGTCTTTCGCGGGGAGGGGCTGAACGCTAACGATACGCGGCACTGCGTGAATTCAGTTTCCCTGGAATTCGCTCCGTTGCCGGTCGGTGAGGCTGCCGCCTATTTTGCAGGAGGGTGTTTCTGGGGTGTTGAGCACCATTTCGAACAAGTGGACGGCGTGTCGGAAGCGGTGTCCGGCTACATGGGGGGGCGTACTGCGAAGCCTACCTACGAGGAAGTCTGCTCGAAGGACACCGGCCACGTTGAAGTGGTGCGTGTGGCCTACGACCCATCCAAAATCACATATCGGGAACTGGCCAGGCTCTTTTTTGAAATCCACGACCCGACCCAGGTGAATCGGCAGGGGCCGGATGTCGGAGAGCAGTATCGCTCCGCGGTGTTCTATGCTACCGAGGAGGAGCGGAATACCATTCGGGAGTTGGTTGGGTTGCTGGAAAAGCAGGGCCTTCGCGTCGCGACCACTCTGGAGCCTGCCGAAACTTTCTGGCCGGCCGAAGACTATCACCAGGACTACTACCGGAAGACGGGAAAGCAGCCTTATTGCCACGTGCGCGTCAAACGTTTCTCAGAATAGTGTTCAATTGCGGCACACCTCGACTTCCTGCAGGTGCGGGGAGAAGGCGGGGTTCTCGCTGACGAAATCAAATCTGTATTGGAAGAACCTGGAGTGAAAGAGGTCCAGTGGTTGGGGCGACTGACCTGACAGGGGCTGGAATTCTGCGTCTTCGCACGCCGCGTTGTCACAGCCTCTCACCAGCAGTTCCAAGGCCACCGAGGACAGGGCGTACTGGTGGGCCACGTCGCCGGGCGCCAGCGGATAGTCATAGATGATCACTTCGTCCAGCACTCCCCGGAAGTGGTCGTCGGTGGGCTGGGCGGAGCCGTCCGCGCTGTGCCGTGTCGAGGCGCCAATCACTATGGGCTCGTGGTTGCCTGAACCACCGGCACTTGCTCCCAACCCTCCGTCATATTCGTCTGCCGATTGGAGTTCGCCATTGAGATAGAGTTTCATCCCCTCGGGTCCCCAGGTGAAGACTACCTGGTACCAGACGCCTGCCTCTACGGCATCGGAAATGATGAAATTTCCACCCTCGGTGCTTTGCAGTCTCGCCCACACGTGGGGGGAGTCGGTCTTATCGCCGCTCTTGGGCCCGATGTAGTCGGATATTGAGATGGTCAGATGGCCTCCGCCGTCGAGGCCGAGCGAGTCTTTCGAGAACAGCCCCTGCTGTGGCGCCACGTCCGTTGCGTTGAACCAGAACGATACGGTGCCCTGGTCAAGCAGGAAGTCTTCGTGATGCGGTACTTCGGCATATCCGCCGGTATCGATGAACTCGTACGCCGACTCCATCTTTCCCGTGGCGTTGGGGACGGCGCCGTAGTTCATTCCGTGATGGTCGTTGCCGCTGGAATCCGCCACCGGCTCGCCACCGTCATCCAGGTGGAGAAGGAGAATGACGCCGCCATCCGGCAGTCCCGGCTGGCCCTCAGTTTCCGTGAGTGCGGGTTGGGCCGACCAGTGAATCGATTCCCAGCTCGCCTCCATGCCTGCGTCGATGACGGGGGACAGGTAGGACCCGGAAGGAGCGAATCCTCCGTCGTCTTGTTGAAGAGTCACGCCCGTGTCGGGGCCGGGCTGAGTGATCATGAATGTGCCGGATGCGAAATCTTCGGCTGAGGATTGCGTGAAACATTCCGGACACAGGCCGTTGTATTCGTGTTCGCACACGCCGGATGACAGTCCGCAGAAGTCGCTCGTACAGGGGTCGGCGTCGTCGCAGCCGGCGTCTCCTCCCACACAGTAACCGGCTGCACAGGTTTCGCCGGCGGTACACGGGATCCCATCCTCGCACGGTGTGCCGTCATCGTCGTGTCCCAATTGGCACAGCCCGTTCACGCAGCGGCCGGTCCAGCAGGGGGGCGGGGTCGCGAACAGGCCTGCACAATCCAGGTCGTCGAAGCACAACGGGGGGCCTCCGGCACCCTTCCCCTGGACGTCTGGGTTCGCTGAATCGGAATGGGCAGTGGATACAAGATCGGCTGCGTCCGACTGGCCCGGTGCTGAGTTGAGTTCCGTTCCTGCCTCGTCTCCTTCGACGGCATCTATTGTGAAACCGGTTGGCCCTGAAGGCGAACTGCAGCCGCCGGCATGAATAGTGACTATCAAGGCCCCTGCTACCAGGCACCACGCAAATCTTCGTAACGCACCCATGACTCTCCCCGTTATCCGGTCAAACCTGACAACTTAACGGCCTCTAAGCGACCGATCTTAAGGAGTTGGCTGAAGAGGCAGGTTACTGTGGCAAGCAACCCGGCGAAGATGTATCATGCTGGTGGCGGAGAGAGGAGTGATGATCGTCTGTCGACTGGCTGCCGTTTTGGCGGCTTGCGATTCCGACGAAGCATGTTCCGGCGCCGGGCTGACCGATGGGTACTACTCGCAAGGGCGGAGACCACAACGGCAGGCCCGGAAGGGTAGTGTTTCGATACTAAATGGACAAGGGAGAAGTGGAAATGCCCAGATTGGACGACATGGACCCAATCGAGGTTGCCGACGGAATATGGTGGGTGGGCTTTGCCGACAGTGAGGCGGGCTTCTCCAACAATCCATATCTACTGGTTGATGACGGGGAGGCTGCTCTGCTGGACCCGGGCCCGGCCCATCCGATCTTCAGGGACCTCGTCCTCAGCAAGGTCTCGAAGATCATTGATCCGGGACTGATTCGGTATGTGATAGTGCACCATCAGGACCCTGACCTCTGCGGCCTGATACCATTCATTGAGCACCTCCTGCATCCGGAATTGGTAATCGCCGCTCATCCGCGAACGGCGCTGTTCATTCCATACTACGGAGTGCGCACTCCGATTCTGCCGGTGGGCGACGATGATCAGATCGAATTCCCTTCCGGACGGCGGCTGAAGTTCGTTCACCTTCCGTACCTGCATTTTTCCGGTAATACGGTGAGCCTGGATGAGAGCACCGGCTCGTTGTTTTCTTCCGATCTGTTCGCGGCTTTCGACCGGAAGTGGAGCCTGTATGCAGGAGACGGGTACCTGGAGATGTGCCGCTACTTCATCGAACACTACGTCGGTTCTACCGAGGCGCTGTCGTTTGCCTATGAACGGCTGAAGGAGCTCGACATTCGCCGCATATTGCCCCAGCACGGGGCGATCATCGAGCGTGACATCCCCCGGTATCTGAAGCTGCTTACCGAGGTCGAGTCTTCCCTTGCTCTGGAGGAGTTGACGCGCAAGCCTTCCCCCGGGGAGGCGGCCAGGATTGCGGACAATGTCCGGGCGTGGCTGGCCGATTGGCTTGATTCCGATCTGGAGACCGAGTCGTTGGAAGAGATGTTGCATCTGGCTCACGAAACCAGCGTTTCGAGCGTGTCCCTCCTCCTTGACCGCATCGCTCGCGAGGCGAGAAGCATGGGCGTGGCCAATCCTGTTCAGCACGGCAAGATCCACCGATCCAGCTCCATCGAGGTCTCACGTTCGGCCAGGACCGTCGAGTCCTTGAGGCGGCGCATGCTCACCCGGCAGTTCGGGATTCCCCTGGACGCGGTGAGCGACGAAACCGCCGAAATCATGGGCGAAGGGTTTGTCTCGGTGCGGACGCCGCTGGCCGTGATGTTTGTTGATATCCGTGGCTTCACCCGTTGGAGTGACGGTCGTGACCCCGGGGAAACGGTTGAGCATCTAAACCGGCAACTGGCGTTGGAAGCGCGCGTGATTCGCAGCCGGGGCGGAAGGATAAACAAGCTGATGGGGGACGGTATTCTGGCCTATTTTCCTGCCTCTCGAGTTGATGACTGCATAGATACGGCGGTTGAGATCCAGCGTCAGGTCACCGCGGAGGGTATGCTCCCGGTGGGAGTAGGCTGTGCCTTTGGTGAAGTTATTCTCGGGGACATCGGCGAAGAGGCGAGGTTGGACTTCACACTCATCGGCGCGCCCGTCAACCGCGCAGCGCGAATGTGTGACTCTGCGGGGCCGGGGCAGGTATGCCTGTCGGCCGCGGTGTGCGAACGAACCGGTCCAGTTGCTTTGGAGCGACTCATGGACGCTTATCCGGCGTCGGAAATCGAAGTCCGGGTGAAAGAGCAAGACCCGCCCATGTCTGCAGTGCGCCTGACAGTGGGATAGTGAGCGGTGGGAGCCGACTTCCGTTAGCGTTTCACCCACCCGGAGGTGGTGCCCCGATCTCCGAGAACGTACGGTTCGGTTCGATATCCTGAGCTCTCCAGCCAGCCGATGAGGGTACGGCCCGCGTCCAAGCCGATGCTGAAGTCGGTCAGAGTCACCTTCTTTGCATCCTCTTCCCATTCCTTTGACGTATCTCCGATGAGTAGTCTCACCTTGTTCTTGCTCTGGTCACGGATCTCCACCGCGGGTCCGGAATAGTACGTCCCGCCGCGGCCGGTGATCTCCACGTAAAGCGGCCGGACTATGGAAAGAGGCAGCCGAACTTCCCTCTTGGGACGGCCGTTGATCAGCATCTGGAGTGAGTATCTTCCAAGGACCATCTCGCCCCGGCGGCGGCTCTTGCGTATCGAAACGTAGACGACCAGGATGAAGATCGGCACGATAACGGCCATGGCCGCATAAGGCCCCAGGCTTTGTATGGTCTCGTCGCTCACAAAAGTGCTAGCCAGCGCGGCTACAAGTGTGACGCCGAAGATGCCGCCCATCCAGATCATTATGGGGACCATGGCGCCGCCACGCATGGGGAAAGCCTCGAAACGTTGCTCCCGGTCGAAAGAAACCTGCTCGCCGTCGGCCGCAGGGGCCCCCGGAACGGTAAAACTCACCTCCGGCGAGATCTCCTTGATCGCTGCCAGCAGTTCGTGAAACGCGTCGGTTGCAATTCCTATCTCGCAATCGGAACCGTAGGTTGCTTCCTCGCGGTAGTGCTTCTCGGGAAACTCTACGCCCGCTCCCAGCATCCGCCACTTCTCCTTACTGTATACGCTCGTCAGGTGGCACACGGTACCGCTGAAGTACGCGTAGTTCTTGGCGGCATAGTGCTTGCCGAAAGCCATTCGCACGCCTTCAAGGTTGAGTTCCTTGCGTTCCTTCCCCGCCAGCAGGATGAGCTTGCCATCGCCAATGGAAAGGGTTCCGGTCTGACCTCTGCTGTAGGAAAGGACCGCATAGAGAAGGCCGAGAAAAGCAGCTCCGTAGCAAACATACAGCAGCCAGCCCAGCTCTTCTCCGCCCCACCGGCTGGCTCCGAAAGCCAAAGAAATGAAAACCATGAGGACCACGAAGTAGAGCGGCCTCGTGCGCCGAGCGTTCTTCCTGGTTACGGTTGCGACCCACACCCCGGATTTTGCCATTGCCTACCTCGCCCTATGTCACAGTTCAAGGGTAGCAGAAACCGGCCCGGTCAGGGACTGTTTTCATCCCGTGATAATTTCCGCCGCAACGCGGCACACAACAGTAGCAGTGCGAACGCGGCGCCCCCGATTGGCGCGGCTGCCGGCCCGGTACCGCAGCCCCCCGGAGACGGTTCCTCCGGGTCGTGGCCGGCCCCGAGCGAATGGAGCGGTTCGGAAATTGAGTCGCTAAGGACCGAACCCGCGTCGGATGCTACGAGCGTTGCCCCCATTATTTCGAGAGACACGTTCAGTTCGGGGCTGGGGCAATTGATGGGGGTTCCATCGGGAGCGAGCAACCGGAACCGTACGTCGGGCAAGGGGCCGAGGGACTCGGGAGCGCAGATCTCAAACTCAAGCACTCCGGTCTCCCCCGGTTGGATTTCGTCCTGCAACGTTGCGGGTACGTTCCAGGCGGGCCAACCACCCGGTGTGTAAAGCGGACTGGCTTCTTCGTTCAGGTTCACTGCAGCCAGCCAAACCTCCTCGGCGGGCCAGGGTTGGGTCCCGACATTGCGGAACTGCCCCCAAGCCTTGCCCCTTTCCCCGGGTTTCAGCAGGGGCGGGTAGGACAGGTCAACGAGCTGTGCGGCGAAAGGAGGAGGGGGAACGCCCATCTGCTGCGGCGACCCCTGGTCCACCTCGCCCTGGCAGTCGTTGTCGAGACCATCACAGATCTCCGGGGACGGATCATAAAGGCGGACGCAGGCCAGCCACCCCTTGAGACAACGCACTCTTCCTTCCGCACAGACGCCCAGTTCCCCGGAGTCGCACCACTTGTTGCCGCCTTCTGGGTCCGGGCCGTCGCATTCGCCCCATCCCTGCCACTGGCAGTTGCCGCCGCAGCCCCTGGAATGGGTCCCGCAATCGCCGCAAGCTTCCGTTTGTGACTGGCCGGGTGCGCACGGGCCCTGACCCAGGCATTGACCCCAACCGCCCCACTTGCAGTTGCCGCCGCAACCGCGGGTCTTGGTGCCGCAGTTGCCGCACCCCTGCTCTTGGGTCTGCCCCGGGCTGCACTCACCTTGCCCACCGCAGCCGCCCCAACCACCCCACTGGCAGTTGGATTTGCAGGTTCGTTTCTTGTTGCCGCAATTGCCGCAAGCCTGATTCTGGGTCTGCCCGGGGCTGCACGGCCCCTGGCCGGAACAACCGCCCCATGAACCCCAGTTGCCATTCGAACTGCAGGTGCGCTTCTTGGTGCCGCATTTGCCGCATCCCGCACTCTGCTGCTGGCCGGGTGAACACTCACCCTCGACCAGACTCTTTCGTTTGGCAACGGTCCAGCTACCCCAACTCACAGACCGCGTGTTGTGGACGACTCCATAGTTACAACCCTTGGCCTCATACACCCAGATCTTCCCCCAGGAAGCGTTCTTGTCGAACACCATGACGTGGCCGCTCTTGGCAACAGAGTCGCCCTTCTTGCGGCTGCCGTCGGGTATGACGGTCCAATTGGAGCCGGAGACCGTGTACGAACCTGAGGCCGGACCGTGCGGCCCGCAGACATTATTGTCGCTCAGTCCCGCGATGCGCCAGCAGGTGTACGTATAGCCTGAGCAGTCGGCGCCCTTACTACCTGAGTGGCTGCAGCAGCCGGGGCAGCAACTACCGCAACTGCAGCTGCAATTGCCCTTACCGCAATTACTCGGTCCGCATCCCGACTTGCACCAGCACGATCCTCCCCACCAGTACGAATAGCCGAGCCCCGATTTTGCCCGGCAGATGATCTGGTCCCTGGTCATGGAAGGGATGGCCAGTGCGAAGGAGCCTGCGAGCAGCAACGCCCCCAGGGCGATGGCCAGCGCAACAGATATTCTTGTGGATGCACTGTTCATCGCACTTCCCACCGGTAGAAGCTGACCCCGTCTCCTTCCAGTACCATTTGTACAATGGAACCATCATCAACAACCCTGAACTCCCGAAAGATCTCCAGGTCGTTGATGGTGTAGGGGGAACGAATCATCGCAGCCGGGGTCCCATCCCGTTGCAGAAGTCTCCCTGCCACCGACTCTTCCGCGACGTCGAATCCCTTTTCGTCGAATTTTACCAGGTGATAGATTATCCAAATTCGGCCCTCGGGGTCATCCTCCAACCAGATGATCCGGCCAACCGGCAGCGAGTCGGTCACGACGTGGTCCATGGTGGCCCTTCCGCCCGCCATTCCAGCTCTTACGGTTGCTCCCCCTTCGCCATCCAGGTCGGCCGCGATCACTTCGGGCCCGAATCTGGCGGGGCGGAAGGGCACCATCTGTCGTGGGCACGGCTGCAACGATGGTCCCAACACGCGTACCGAATGGAGATGTGCATATTCCAGCCAGACACCGTCCGGCCTGGCCAGAATCGCGGTGACGCCCCCTCCCTCCGGCACTCCTTCCCCCATAATGCTGAACTCTTCGGTGTCACCGGAGACCAGATTGATAACCAGCAGCGTGCGCCGGACAAGTCGATCCAGGACGAGGAGGCTGTTGTCGTCGAAGAACTCCAGGTCCTGAAAAGTCGACCCGGGGAGGGGGATGTCGTGAGAGAAGCTGCCGTCGGGACCGAACACCAGGATTCGGGAGTTGACCTGGTCGAGGATGTACAGCTCGCCGAACGACGAAAAAGCGAAGCTCATGGGCCCTTCGGGAGAAGACTCCCTGGCCTCTCTCTTGCCCACCTCGCCGGGCCCGTCACCCCACGGAATGTGCATGAAGGACTCAGGTGCGATGAAGGGAATGGAGGATGGCTTTTCTACGGCCTGGGCCGGGATGGCCAGGCTTAAGGCCAGTAGCAACATCTTCTTGAAACAGCTTCTCACACTACTCACTCCCAGCGACACGCTACCTGAGAACATGGTACCGCGGCGCCGGGTCGGGGCGCAAGCCTGCTATTCTTTGAGGTTGTCTGCTGAGGCGGGGAGTATCTTGTACTCGCCGTAGTCGTAGGTCACGAACCCGACGATTTCGGTATAGGTCGTGTCAACGGGGGGATTCAGGCCGAAGCCAAAGTCGGCGAGCATCTTGAACTCGTCGCCGGCGTCGTCGAGCAGGATGTCGCCATGTTCATCGATCTCGGTTACCTTGAAGGTGCCGGTCAGCCGCACTAACGAACCTTCCCATTTCTCCGCATCGTTGCCCAACAGATCGCTCACGCTGATGTCGTTAACCGGGGGCTGGTCTTCCGCCTGATCGGTGACAGAGTACTCCGTTACCTTGATCTCGGTAAGGCAATAGAACTCAGTCCAACTTCCTTCAGCATAAATGATATCGCCAACGCTCAGGTTGACGTCCTTATCGAAGTCCGTGAGGAAGAGCACACCCTGATTGGCTTCGCCGTCACCTTCGTAACCGAAGAAGCCGTGCAGCTTGTCGCTGGAAACAACGAAGCGGGGCGAAGCCACCACAACGTCGGCAAGGGCTACGTCTTCAACATTGGTGATGTTCTCGCCACCGGGGGTCGGGCAAGTTACCGACTCATTGGCGGTCTGGATCGCCTCGATGGTGGTGGTGTCGGGTTCCACCGGTCCGCAGTCACCGCCACTCAAGACCAGGTCAGCAGCGGTTCTCGGGAGCAGAACATAGTCGCCGTATCCAAAGTCGATGACGCCGGTTATCGAAGTGTACACGCACCCGTCGCCGGCCGGTTCCAGGTCGCCGAAGATGGCATCGTCGACGATTACGCCGGCCTGGGTTTCGAAACCGCCGAAATTGTTGACCGAGCCGACGGTTGCATTTTCAACCGTTACCAGCACGCCTTCGTACTGCTCGGTAGCAGCGCTCTTCGCGGCAATGGCATCTTCGGCAACGGTTACGGAGGTGGGGTCCTGCTGGGTCCCGGATGCAGTCACGTTGATTGCATCGAACTCGGTCAGGCAGTAGTACTCTTTCAGGTCACCGGTGATGTCCACAACGTCGCCAACCGCCACCTGGGGAGCGGTGCCTTTGTCCATTACCACTTTGATGCCGGAGTACGCTCCACCGCCTGAGTCCTGTGCGTAGAAACCTTCCAGTTTGTCGGACACGCTGTGCACCGGCGCGGTCACGATGACGCCTGAAAGCGGCACCCCTTGATCAAGGTTGATGAAGTCGCTGCCCTCGGGGCAGTTCAAACCTTCGTCTTTCTGTTGCAGGGCCTTGATTCCGCTACCGGCCGGCGTCGGCGTGTCGGTTTTGCCCGGGGCGTCGGTGCCTGGCGTGACGTCCTTGTCGGGCGTAACGGTAGTGTCTTCACCAACTACATCGGGGTCACCACCGGGGTCGTCGTCGCTGTCGACCCGGCTGGTGCAGGCGAGGCTGGCGGCGAGGGCCAATGAGGCGGCAATAACAAGCAGTTTGTTGAACATGATGGGCCTCCTGTGTTCTATATCCACTTTCAGTCAAGTTCCAAAATCGCCAGCAGTATACTCCGTTCTCAGCGCGTTTCAAGAGGCCTTTCTTAGGTTGCAAACGAGCAGGATTGCGTGTAAGACTGCGCCTGCCGGGGGAAGCGGGATGAAACAAAGGAATAACGGACATGAGGAGCCGGGGGGGGCGCAGGCGCGTTCGGGCCCGGGATTTCACGTCAATCGGGAGAGCTGGGCCAAGTACCGATTCGAGGAGTTGCTCGGCCGCGATGAGAGACCCGGGGTCAGACAGTTCAGGGAGTTGGCCGACAGGGTCAACAATGTGCGAGCTGAAACAGGCGAAGGCGAGACCGCTTCCGTGAGTGCGGGGGGGCTCATGGCCCTGGACCGGATTGTTGAAGCGATGCGCTGTGTCTGGATCGCCTATTGTGACGAACAGAATCCCGGGGTTGTCGAGCGGGCGGTCACCAGCCTTGAGAGCACCCTCGGTGAGTCTGTGGTTGATGAAGCGCTAAGCGCATACCTGACTCAGTTCGGCGGGCAGCAAGACCGTGCCATCAATACCAGAGAGCTTTCGCTGATGCTTCTGGAATCCATGAATCCTGCGGTGCGGCAATTCGGGGACCTCATCGGCGACGGGACTCGGAAGTTGAAGGCAGACTATCCCGGCCTGGTGCGTGAGTTGGAGGCTTATCTGGACCAACAGCCGTCCTTCGAGCCGACGGGTGAGACGTTGTTTCGAGTCTTGCGCGCCCCGTTGGATGCCAGCCCGGATTCGCTGGAAGGTCAGCTTGCCCATATTCGGCGAGAGTGGAGTTCCTTTTTGCCGCCAGAGTTACTCGGAGGCCTCGTGCTGGCGGCCGATGTTGTGAACGAGGAGCAGACGGCGAGGGTAGGGGGGCCGGGCCCGCCGCAGGTGCTCGAGTTCGAGAGCAGCGCAGTACTCGAAGAGGGTGAAAAATTCAGCCCCGACGCGGACTGGATGTCCAACGTGGTGCTCATGGCCAAGTCGACTTACGTCTGGCTCGACCAGCTTTCGAAACAGTACGGGCGACACATCTATCGCCTGGACCAGGTGCCCGATGAGGAGTTGGACAAGCTCGCCCGCTGGGGGTTCACCGGATTGTGGCTCATCGGCTTGTGGCGGCGGTCTCCCGCGTCGCGTACGATTAAACAAAGGATGGGCAATCCGGAAGCGGAGGCCTCCGCATACTCGCTTGATGACTACGTGATAAACGAGGATCTGGGGGGAGAAGAGGCTTTCAACAACCTAAGAGAGAGAGCCGGCCAAAGGGGGATCCGAATGGCCGGGGATATGGTCCCCAACCACATGGGGATCGATTCCAACTGGGTGGTGGAGCGGCCCGAACTGTTCGTGCAAACCCCCGAACCTCCATACCCCGGGTACGGTTTTTCGAGTGAAAATATTTGCGAAGACCCCCGGGTGCGGCTTCACCTGGAAGACGGATACTGGGACCACAGCGACGCAGCCGTAGTTTTTAGGCGGGTAGATGCTGCGACCGGGGAGACCAGCTACATCTATCACGGCAACGACGGTACCAGCATGCCCTGGAACGATACGGCACAGCTCGACTTCCTGAAGTCGGACGTGAGAGAAGCCGTGATTCAGGCGGTGCTACATGTGGCCCGTAGATTCTCAATCATACGCTTCGACGCGGCCATGACCCTGGCCAAAAAGCACTTTCAGCGGCTGTGGTACCCGGCGCCGGGAGACGCCGGAGCGGTGCCTTCCCGGGTGGAGCACGGCATGTCGAAGCAGGAGTTTAACGCGCACTTCCCCGTGGAGTTCTGGAGGGAGGTGGTTGACCGGGTTGCCGAGGAGGCTCCGGATACGTTGCTGCTTGCCGAGGCCTTCTGGCTCATGGAAGGGTATTTCGTGAGGACGTTGGGAATGCACCGCGTCTACAATTCGGCGTTCATGAACATGCTGAAGATGGAGGAGAACGGGAAATTCCGGGAGACGTTGAGCAACGTGCTGGAGTTCAGCCCGGAAGTTCTGAAACGGTTCGTGAATTTCATGAACAATCCCGACGAACGAACTGCGGTGGAGCAGTTCGGCAAAGGGGACAAGTACGTCGGCGTTGCGATCTTGCTGGTCACCCTTCCCGGGTTGCCTATGTTCGGCCATGGCCAGGTGGAAGGATATACCGAAAAGTACGGCATGGAGTACCGGAGAGCGTATTACGACGAGCAGCCGGACGAGGAGCTGGTGCGCCGCCATGAGGCCGAGATCTTTCCCCTTATGCAACGGCGGCAGCTTTTCAGCGGCGCCGGCAACTTCGTCCTCTACAATTTTGAGACAGCCAACGGGTACGACGAAAACGTCTTTGCCTACTCCAACCGCATCGGCGACGAACGGGCGCTGGTGCTCTACCACAATGCCTACCGGGAAACCGAGGGCGTGGTGAAAGGGATCACGGAGGCGCTGGGTCTTACCGCAGACCCCGGCCGAGTCATCCGTTTCCGGGAGCACCGTACGGGGCGGGAACTCACTCTGCAGGCCGACAAGCTTGCGGAAGAGGGGTTATCGGTAAAACTGCATGCGTACGAGTATCAGGTTTTCCTGGATTTCCGGGAGGAGCCGGCACAACCTGAGCCGGCACAACCTGAGCTGGCAGAGACCACGAGTCATAACCTCAAGGAAAAGATGAGCAAGGCATGCTCAACAGCAAAGAGTAAAAACGTTGCGAGGGAAGAAACAACCGTGGATGCAGCACAGCTGGAAGAGAAAGAGGGGGACGAGGAATGACAGTCTTGCGGACTATGTTTCTGGGGGTGCTCAGTGGGCTGGTGGCGTTGGCAGGGTGCGGCGATTCAGGGGGAGGCGGAGGGAAGGATGCGATCGCTTCGCCGGATGCCCGGGCGGATGGCGCGGTGGACGTTGGGAAGGAGTTGCCCGAGCCCGAGGAGGTGGTTGTGGAAGTGGAGGAAGGGACAGACGTGGCGCCGGAAGTGCAATCCCAGTTCCTCCAGGCGCTTCCGTTCGTTTTGAACCGCACTGACGTTGGAGAGCCGTTGACCGAGGAAGAGATCGCCGAGTTTACGAAGAAGATCACTACGTTTTACAAGGAGTCGGGCTTCTTCGACTGGCTGTGGTGGACGTGTCATGGTATGGACGCGTCCTACGACCCCGGCATGCCGGACTACAAGCTTTTCTGGCAGGATACGGGGAGCGTCAAGGAGGGGGACACCCTGCGGTTTGTCCACCATGGCGGTGCGGACAACTTGACCTTGAGAACCACCAAGATACTCAATAATGCCATAGCTGCGTATCTGGCTTCCGGCGACATGAAATTCGGGCGGCTGGTGGAGCAGTACAGCAAGGGGCTCGTTGCCCTTTCTCTCGCCCTGGAGTGGGGTGAAGACGACCCGGTCAAGTATCTTCAGGCCCGAGCCGTTTTCGCGCTCGATCACGAGTACACCATGGAGGGTGGGCGAAAGGTGAAGTTGGAGTACGGTCCGGTCAAGAAGCACAAGTACGATTGGAACGCGCACACCATCCCCAATGTCGAGAATCCCTATTGGGGAGAGATCTGGGTGCGCACCATGCGGTCGAAAGACGACGTCCCCCACATGTACCGGTCTGTGCCCCTGCTGCGCCGGGTGGCGGTGGAGGGTGCGGACGAGAGCGTGAGGGAGGCCGCCGCGCTGGCCGTGGAATACATGGAAGGGTTTGCCAAGGACATCGTTGACAACGGATACCAGATCCGAACCAAGGACGAGGACGGCAACGCGTTTGTGCCCTTGAACGAAAACGGCACGGTCAACGACCTGGCCAGCTTCGTGTTGTACGAAGATGCCATACCGGGTGCCGAGTGCACCGCCAAATTGGGCTCCGCGTTCATCGGTTACGGCGAAACCAAGGACAACGACTGCGGGCTGGCAGACCACAATTTTTACGAGGACGTTGCTACCGAGGGTCACTATTTTAACCACGCGATAATACGGTATTTCCATATTGCCGCTGTTTCGAATGCGCTGACGGCCGGTGAGCACGATATGGCGAGAACCCTCCTCATCGGCCTCATCGAACGGGCGGACCGGTACGCGGCCGACCAGAAGGGCCCTGTAGAACACAAGGAATGGCACGCGGACCTGGCCGGTTTCCTAATCGCTTCAGCCGCCACCGGTTTTCCCCTCACCTCCGCTGAGGCGCGGCTCGTCGCCGAGCAGTACGGCGACTCAGCCGAGCACTACCAGGGCTTCGCCTACTGGGACCCGTGGGACGAGTCGGTTCCCGATGGCGAGTTCAACTACAAACCCCCGCGATCCGGCCCTTCCGAGCCAGAGGACCCGGACAGCGATCCCCACGATCACGTCCGTCTGCCCGAAATGACCTTTGCTCTCGAGTACTGCTGGTCACCGTTCCGCAATCCCAAGGGCGCTCTACTCCTCGACTGCGACATAGTCCTCGACCCTTCTCGGTGGGGCGAGTAGGAAGCTAGATTTCCAGGCACTCGAAGTCTTCGCACCATTGCCCTTCCGGGCACAGGCCGCACGTCCCGAAGCAGCCGTCGGAACCGCACTCCTTGCCTGCGCACGAGGGCGTGCATGGGACGTAGTCGGTGAAAGATATCCGGTCGATGAGGAACACGGTGTCGTAGATCGAGTCCACTCCGTCGTTGACCTCCAGGTGGAGTGTCAGGTGCTCTTGCTCCGCAATTTCGAGGGGCACGACCGTGGTGATCCACGGGGTATTCCACGTGCCGCCCTGGTCAAGGAAGAGCTCGGACTGCTCCAGCCCTTCGTAGTGGTCCCCGCACACTGCGCATTCTTCGCTGGGGCACAAGTCGTCAATGGATCTCTCCAGCAGAGTCGTGGCGGTGCCTCCGGCGTCCCGGAGTTCGGCCAGCAAGGAGTCCTGAAAGGAGGAGCCGCAGTACGCCTTGAACTCCTCCGAATACATGCGCCACACGATGGTCATGGTGTGAGTCCCCACCGGCAGGCAGGTCTGAAAATCCGCGGTGGAGCTCTTCTCCGTTTCGCAAACATACAGTCCGGGGACACTGTCGTAGGTGACGCCCGGAATGGGGCAGCCGGTGCTCAGGAAGAGCATGTGACCGCCCGTAGGAGCCAGGGTGGGACCCAGATGAGGAAGTACCAACGTGGTGCCCGTGGTCGCCCATTGCGCCAGGTTCCCCTCGCAGAATGCAAGTTCGGAGCACCACTGGTGAAGCGAGCAGTCGGAGCACAGTCCTCCGCATCGGCCGGCCAGGGTACACAGACCCTCTGTTTCACATTGGCCGCAGTCGGCTCCGCAACCGTCGGCTCCACATTCCTTCATGTCGCAGTCGGGCACGCAGTCGTCGGGGTAGCCGGCCGTACACACTCCATCAATACAGATGGACTCGGGTGAGTCAGGATCGCAGGCGCCGCAAGCTTTGCCGCAACCGTTGAGCCCGCATTGGGCGCCCGAGCAGTCAATCTTGCACTGGTCGACGCACAAACCATCGTCGGTACACTCATCACCATCGCTGCACATGCCGCACACTCCGCCGCAGCCGTCCCGCCCACACTCTTTGTCGTCGCACACGCCGGTGCAAGAGTCGAGGCAAAGTCCGTCCGGCAGGCCTTCGGACCAGTCCGGGCATTCACCGCAACTGTCCCCACATGCGTCTACCTCCCAATGCTGGCCGCAGCAGCCGGGAGTGCAGCATATTCCTTCGTGGCACACTTCGTCTTCAAGGCATTCGCCACAGCTCCCACCGCAGTCGTCAGCGCCGCATTGCTTGCCCTCGCAGTTGGACGCTTTTGCACAGCACTCGCCTTCAAAGCAGATGCCCCCGTCGCCACAGGGGACGTTGTCCAGCACGCTCCATCCCATATTCGTTACGAAGGGCTCGCAAACAAGGCAGGAATTTTCCGGGTGCTTCTCCCCGTCCTCCCAACATTGCACGCCTGCCAAGCACAGGCCCGGGACCAGAGTGTATTCGCACGAGCCGTCGACGCAGCCGTTGGCGGTGCACTCCAGGTCATCCTCGCAGTCGCCACAGTCGCCCCCGCAGCCATCGGGCCCACACTCCACATTCTGGCACGAAGGGACGCACACATCTTGCAGATCACTCACAGAATCCGGTGCATCTGTGGATGCGCCGGTCTCGGTTGCGTCGGGGGCAGGGACCGTCGAGTCGGATGCAAGCTGATCGTGACCGGGGATGTCCCCCGAGTCGCTTCCGACTTCGTTCGGCACAAGGGTCCTCGCACCTCCGCATCCGAGCAGAACCACGAAACTGCAAATTGTCGCCATGGCGGCGGTCCCCGGGCGCATCGAAACCCTCGTTTTGGTTCCTACGGGATCCATGATACTGAAAGTGGGGTGGGAACAGAAAACAAAAAGCAACCAACCGACCGGCGGATTACGGCCTGGAACTATGGTAGGAGTGTACTCGACCTTGCTTGCGAGGAGGTTCTGCCATGGCGAGCACGAGCTTCAGAACGATGTTGTGCGGACTAGTGCTTCTGACCTCGGGGTGTGGGAGCGGGGTTGACCGAGTCAGCGTCGACAAAATGCATTAAATCGGCCAACGGGTCGATTTATGCTTGCATCCTACCTATCGGCCGGTAGAATAAAGGGTGGAAGGGAGGGATGCCATGAAAACTCTTGTTCTCGCGTGCACAATCATTTTTCTTGTATTGGCTGGCTGCCAGTCGGTGACTTCAGAAGGGGTCGGCGGTAGCGAAGGGCCCGGGTTTGTCGACAAAAACGGATCAGGCTGGGGTGAGGGGGATGAGGAAGGCGGGGAGCCGGAGCAGGCTGCCCCTGACCCGGTGGAGGAGGAAGAAGAAGAGGAAGAAGAAGAACCTCCCGATTCCAACTGCGACGATCCCGACCTGGACGGCTTCGGCGAGGGTTGCGTCGCCGGGCCCGACTGCGACGAGGGAAACAAGTACCTCAACGTCTACTGCCCGCCCTGCGACAACGGAATATACGCGGGCTGTGCATGCCTCAATGAAGGCGTGAGCATCGACTGTTACCCGGGGAGCAGCCCCGAATTGCTCGGCGTCGGCGAGTGCAAGGCGGGGCAGCAGAGCTGCTACGACGGGCACTGGCAGGCGTGCCTGGGTGCGGTGGAGCCGGCGGCGGAAGAGTGCGATGGGAAGGACAATAACTGCGACGGCCAGATCGACGAAGGTGTGAAGTCCCCGTGCGGCAATTGCGACTCGCAGTGTGACACGGTCGCCGCAGGGCCGGAGACGATTCAGGAGTTTGCTCCCGACCAGGAGAATTCGGATAGTGTGGGCTTGAACCTGGACGGTCATCTGGTACTCGACTCGAGCAACATGAATCTGGCCTTTATCTGGGTTGCCAATTCGGGAGAGGGCACGGTGTCTAAGCTGGATACCAACACCGGCAATGAGTTGGGGCGGTACGTGACTTGCGGCAATCCTTCTCGAACATCTGTGGACCTGTACGGGGATGTGTGGGTGGCGTGCCGGGCCGATGGCGGCGTGGCGAAGATCCTGTTGGATAAGAACTTCTGCACCGACAAGGATGGAGATGGAGAGGTGGAGACGTCTGAGGACCTCAACGGCGACGGCCACATCAGTGGCGGTGAGATGCTCGCCCCCGGCGAAGACGAGTGCGTCAAATTTGTGACCAACCCGGGGGGAAGCTGTCAGCGGGCCATCGGGGTGGACAAAGACAATCATGCGTGGGTTGCGGAGTGGAACAGCCAGATGCTCAGGCGTCTCCATCCCGACGACGGGCACGTGGTGCAGGAGATGGGGATACCGGTTAACGCGTACGGATTGGTTATCGACGGCAGCGGGATTATCTGGTTGGCCGGCCGCGGGGGCAATGCCCTGGTGCGGGTGGACCCGGTTACAGGGGAGATGAAGCAGTATACTCCGGACCTGGGTTCCTTCTCTCCGTACGGCATTACCTTGGACAGCAAGGGGAGGGTGTGGACCGCCAACTGTTGCTGCTGGCATGTGGCGTACCGTTTCGACCCGGGGACCGAGACGTGGGCCGCCGCGGCCCCCGGCGCCCGGCCCCCGGGCCGCGCGGGGAGGGGGGAAGGGCGCCTGGAGGTGGGCAACCACGAAACAAATTCGGTGGCAGTGGTCGATTCCGACTCCATGCAGGTGCTGGGGCAGATAGCGTTGGGCGGAAACCGCTTCCCCGTCGGCATGGCCGTGGATTTCGAAGGCTATGTCTGGGCGGTCAATCAAAGCTCTTCCTCCGCGACCAAAATTGACCCGGAGACGTGGAACCTGGTGGGGGAGTATCCGGTGGGCTCCTCGCCCTATACCTACTCCGATATGACCGGCTACACCCTGCACAACTTCACCGCGCCGCAGGGGCACTACAGCACGGTGATCGGGGGGTGGGAAGGGTGGCGGGTGAAGTGGGAGGGGATCAACGTCGACGCGGAGATTCCGGAAGGGAGTTCCATCGAACTGGAGTATCGCACCGCGATGTCTAAGCAGGGGCTGGAAGGGACGGCATGGCAGGGCCCGTTCGGGCCGTATCCGCCCGACACCATGCCCCTTGACTTGCAAGGGCTGCCCGGACTCGACGGGCAACTCCTGGAGATCAGGGTGTGGCTGTACTCCGAGAACAAACTCGATTCACCGGTGGTGAAGAAGATTCAGGCGAAATTCAGCTCTGACTTTTAGTTTTCCCCTGACTGCCGAATACAATTGCGGCCTTCAGCCTTGGCGCGATAGAGGGCTTCATCGGCCGCGTCTACCAACGTCCCGCTCACTGAATCGGCTTCCGGAATCAGGCAGGCAACGCCGATGCTGGCGGTGACGTATGACCCGGTAGGGGAGGCGCTGTGCGGGAGTTTCAGCGCGGTTAGGGCTGCGCACATCGCTTCCGCCAGGGCCCGGGCGCCCTTGATGGGAGTTTCGGGTAGCAGGGCCGCAAACTCCTCTCCCCCGTAGCGGGCTAGCAGGTCTTCGCTTCGATTCACGCACTGCGCCAGCGCCCCGGCAACCTTCTGCAGGCAGGCGTCTCCCCCCGGGTGGCCGTAGGTGTCGTTGTAGGCTTTGAAATGGTCGACATCGAGGATCAACAGGGACAGGGGGCGGCCGTACCGGGCGTGGCGCTTCCATTCCATGGCCAGGGTGTCGTCGAAGGAGCGCCGGTTGGCTACTCCGGTGAGGGCGTCGGAGGTCGCCAATCGTGCCAACTCCAGGTTGGTGTCCTCGAGTAGCTCGTTGGTGTCCTCCAGGCGGTTCATCGCCTTGTGCAGCCGGGCGTTGGCTTCGGCCAACTCGCCGGTGCGGGCATCCACCAGAGCTTCAAGTTGTTCCTGGTGCCGGCGCATGCGCCTGATGCGGAGATAGAGGACTCCTGCGCCAAGCATAAACGCAGTGAGGGCGAAGATACCGTAAAATGGGTAGGTTTCGTGGAAGTAGGGGGCCACCGAAAAAGAGAGGGACGCCCCGGTTTCGTTCCAGACGCCCACGTTGTTGCTGGCCATGACGCGGAAAGTGTACTCGCCGGGCGGGAGGCTCGTGTAGTAGGCGGCGCGGCGGGATCCTGCGTCGACCCATTCGCTGTCGAATCCCTCCAGCTTGTACCTGAATTCGTTCTTCTCCGGTGCAGTGAAGCTGAGGGCTGTGTAGTGGATCTCGAGGTGCTCCAGGCCCGGACCCAATTCGAGGGGCGCAGCCGAAATCAACTGATCGCTCCAGGCACGATCGTCCGCGATGACCGACTCGAGGTAGACCGGCGGCGGGAGCGCCGCAGTGTGAATAAGTCCCGGGTCGATGGCTGCCGCCCCGAGGCTGGTTGGGAACCAGAGGATGCCCTCGCGGGTGCGCCAGCCGGCGGGTTGGGCGCCGCCGTTGCACTCCGCGCTCTTCATGCCGTCGCTCTCGCTGTACAGCACCGGCTGCAGGCGAGGAACGGAGCCATCCGCAACTGCATTCAGTTGCTCGAGACTCACCCGCCAGATGCCCTTGCCGGAACTCATCCACATGTTGCCGCGGTCGTCTTCAAGAATCCAATAGACGATGCGATCCGGGAGTCCGTGACGAGTAGTGATCGCGCTTAGTTGGCCGTCTACGATGCGTGCAAGGCCGCCCCGCGTGCCGATCCACAGTGAGCCGGCGGAATCCTCGTGGATCGCTCTGACTTCCTGACTGGGAAGGCCCTGATCCGGCCCGAAAACCGTGAAGACGCCGTCTTGCAGGCGATTCAACCCGCCCGTGCGGGTGCCGATCCAGAGAGCACCTTCCCGGTCCTGCTGGATACAGGAGATGATGTCGTTGGACAGCCCGTCAGCGGTGGTGAACACCTTGAACCGCTTGTTGGCATAACTGGTCAGTCCACCGCCGTTGCTGCCTATCCAGACGGCCCCCTCACTGTCTTCTTTGACGGCCAGGATCGTATCGTTGGCCAAACCGTCTTCGGTGGTGAACGTCTCGAATTCTCCGTCGCGGTATCGGGCCAATCCGCCGCCAAAGGTGCCCACCCACAAGGCGCCGTCGCGGTCCTCCTCGAGAGCAAAAACCGCATTCTTCGGAAGACCGTCATCCGTCGTGAAGGTCGTGAACTTACCGTCTTTCAGGCGGCTGAGTCCGGTCCAGGTACCCAGCCACACTGCACCCTCCCGGTCTTCGATAATGGGCCAGACCAGGTCGCCCGCCAGCCCTTCGTCCGTGGTATAAGTGACCACCGCCCCGTTGCTGAACTGGTTCAACCCGCCGCCGTAAGTGCCCACCCACAGGTTCCCTTCTCGATCCTCCAGAATGGCTCGAATCAAGTCGTTGGAAAGACCGTGCTCCGTGGTGAACGAGGTGAACCGGCCGTTGGTGCGGCGACTCAATCCTCCACCCCTGGTGCCAACCCACAGATTGCCGTCACGGTCCTCGTACACCGAACTCACCTGGTCACTTGCCAGCCCGTCCTCCTTGCCGTATGAGGTGAATTTACCGTCCTTGAACGCGACCAAACCGCCGCCGATGGTGCCGATCCATAAGGTCCCCTCACGGTCCTCGAACAGAGAGGTGACGTAGTCGCTGGGAAGACCGTCGGCGACCCCGTAGGTTTGGAACCGGCCGTCCCGGTAGACCTGCAGCCCGCCGTCGCGGGTACCGATCCAAAGATCGCCCTCCCCGTCGGCAAACAAGGTGCGGACCTCGTTTGAGGACAGGCCGTCTTCTGTAGAGAAGGTGGTGAACTCCCCGTTTCTAAGGCGGCTTACCCCACCGCCGAACGTGCCGATCCAGATCGACCCCTCCCGGTCCTCGGCTACGTTGCGAATGAGATCGTTGGCGAGGCCGTCGGCAGTGGTGTAGGTGACGAAGGTACCGGCACGGTAGCGGGTGAGCCCGCCGCCCCAGGTTCCGATCCACAGATTTCGGTCGCGATCCTCGAACAGGCACTGGATGGTATTGTGCTGCAACTGTTCGGTGTTGTCGGTATCGAAGGTCACGAAAGCGACGCCGTCAAAACGGACCAGGCCGCTCTCGGTTCCCAACCAGAGGTAGCCGTCGGAGGTTTGCAGCACGGTCTGCACGACGTTGGAAGGCAAGCCGCGCTCCGACGCGCGCCAGACCCGGTGCACGTATTGCCCGGTGTCACGCTCCGGAGCCAGTGCGAAAGCGGTGGGGTAGGGCGCCCAGAATAGTGCCGCTGCCAGTCCCAAAACGGAGACCGTCGCAGCGGCGGCACTACGGCTGAGCCTATGGTTTGCAGAGCCCACTCTCTTTCCTCGTCTCCCGGCCATCGCTGGCAACCTCGGCTAACGAAAATGCTATCACAGGCAGTTCGGTCAGGCCAAGGGAAGGCGCCAACCGCCACCAACGAAATCAGGTGACTGAGGGGCGGCCGTTATGGTAGTTTTGGAGGATAGGAGGCGGCTTGTCAGACGAGGAAAAACTGATCGGGAAAGTCTTCGCCGGGCGCTATCGTGTGGAGAAGCTCATCGGCCGCGGCGGCATGGGCCGTGTTTACCGCGCTACTCACCTCACCATGGAGAAGCGGGTCGCACTCAAGGTGCTGGCGCCGGAGGTGGCCGAAGATCCCGACAACGTGGACCGATTCGAGCGGGAAGCGGCTGCATCCGCGAAACTCAATCACCCCAACACCATACACATTTTCGACTACGGCACTTCGGACGACGGGCAACTCTACCTGGCCATGGAGCACCTGTCCGGGCGCAACCTCGCCCAGTGCATTGCTGACGAAGGAGCGCTCTCTCCAGCGACCACGGTGCACATCGTAACCCAGACCCTGAAGTCGCTGAAAGAAGCTCACGCGCACGGGATCATTCACAGAGATCTGAAACCGGAAAATGTCTTCCTCGCCAACATCATGGGGGAACCGGACTACGTGAAAGTCCTCGATTTCGGAATCGCCAAGTTCCTCGACTCCGAGCGTATCAAGGAGACCCTCACCAAGCGCGGGTTCGTTTGCGGCACGCCCCTGTATGTGGCGCCGGAGCAGGCGATGGGATATCCGGTTTCGCCGGCTACCGATATCTACTCGGTAGGAATAATGCTCTACGAAATGCTTGCCGGCCGCCCCCCGTTTGAGGGAGACGACCCTCTCACCATGGTGATGATGCAGGTGCACCAGCCCCCTCCTCCCCTGCCCCCGCCCGTGGCAGAGTTGGTTCCGGATTCCCTGGAAGACCTCATCGTCAGGATGCTGGATAAGGCCCCGGGAAGGCGCCCGGTGAGCGCCGACGAGGTACTCAGGCACTTTGCGACCATGGGGGGACTTCCCGATCGCAAACCGGAGATCGAGAGGTTGGACAGGGACGCACCGGACACCGAAGACCGGTGCGAGAGCGGCGGCGAAGGCGACGCGGAAGAACCTACACGACTCAGCGCACCGGGCGCGGTCGATGCTACCTTGCAAATCGGGCTGGGAGAGCACGCGCAGCCAACCGTTGCAGTGAAACCGGCTCAGGACCGGCGGGTCTCGCGGCGTCGCATGTACGATTTGCTCACCGTGGCTCTCGCCATTGCCCTCGTGGCGCTCGGTGTGTTCCTCTGGGGTTACCTCGACCGGCCTTCAGGCCCTGCTACTACCTCGGGCAGCGGAGTGGAGACCGAAGCGGTATCTTCGGAGGATGAAGCCCGTACCGATGAATGCGTGGCCGACTGCCTGAAGAACGGCTATGTGCAGAAGGCCTCCGCCGAACGCCGGCACATAGCTCACCCCTCCCGGCTCGAATGCGAGCGGCACTGCGCCAGGTAGCGGCAAGGTAGATTGTCAACCCTGCGGTCGATTTATCCTTGACATAATTCTAGCGGGCGGTAGAATTGAGCATGGGGGAACAGGTTGTCGTAGCCGGCAACGAGGAGGTGACGGCTAATGAGACATGTTTTGCTGCTCGCGGTTCTGGTCGGAACGGTCGCCCTGTGCGCCTGTTCTGGCGGTGGAAGTGAGAAGGCTGACACCGGTACGCTGGAGGGAGTGGTTTACGAGGAGCCGGACACCGACGTGCGGATTTACGGCGCCACTGTTTCCCTGGAGACCGGGCAATCGGCCATAACCGACCAGGCGGGAGCGTGGCAGATTGAGGTGGCACCGGGCACCCATTTCGTTACGGTTTCCCGGGACGGCTACGAGGCTAACGGCAAGGTGGTGATCGTGGGGATCGGCCAGACGTTGTCGGTTTCTATCGGTCTGGTGAAGTCCAGCGATACCCAGGGTGACGTAGTCGACGGTGACGTCGCGGACGGCGATGGCGATGGGATACCCGACGGCGAGGACAACTGCCCCGAGGACTCCAACCCTGAGCAGGAGGATAGCGACGACGATGGCCTGGGGGATGTTTGCGACGACCTGGACTGTGAGTGCGATGAGACGCCCATGTGCGAGGCCTATTGTGGCTGCGATCCGAACTGCTGCCAGGTTGACGAGGAGTGCGGGGAAGGGACCAAGTGTGTAGGCGGGCTGTGTGTGTGTGAGTACGCGGCGTGTGACGGGGTGTGCTGCGGAGAGAACGAGGCGTGTGTGGAAGGGCAGTGCGAAGAGAGCTCTGCCCCCAAGATCGTCATCGAGTACCCTTCCCACGGAACCTTTGTCGAGGAGTTGGGGACCGTCACCGTCACGGGTAAGGTGGTGGCCGATGTGCAGCTTGCGAGTTTCACCGCGAACGGTGAGCAGCAGCCGTTGTTTCCGGACGGCAGCTTTGCCGTCCAACTGGACCCTCTGCCCGGGATGACGACGGTGTTTCTGGAGGCCCAGACGGAAGAAGGGCTTTCCGACGCGGCCATGGCTTCGTTCGTCTACGGTGAGGTAGTCCCTTGCGGAGAAACCCGGACGGACGGAGTGTTGTTGCACTTCGGTCTCGACACCATCGACAACGATACCCCCGTGCCGGACGATGCGGCAGGGATGTTGCAGGCCGTGGTGGACAACACGGATCTGGGCTCCTACGTGGAGTCATCTTACGAAATACTACTTCCGGGAACCGGGGTAACGGTCACCCTCGAGCTTGAGGATTTCTGGCTGAATCAGCCCTCGGTACTGGACCTGGCTGCGCAGCCGGGCTTCTTCTATTTCTCGCTCCTGCTTACCGACGTGGGCTTCGACTACAAGGCGACTGCGACCATGCAGGAGTCAACCGGGACGCTCACCTTTGACTCCCTCACCATGGAAGGTAGCATCCAGGTCTCCGCCGGCCCGGACGGCGAAGCGGTGGTGGAGGCGGAGGGCGTGGTCGTCACCGGACAGGGGTTCGCAGTCGAGCACGACGGAGCCTTGCCTCCGGATATTCAGGCCGCATTCGAGCAGAACCTGGAGCAGCAGCTCCCGGGGGTCAGCGGCGACCTCTTGGTGGGTTCCCTTGAGGAGCACCTTGCCGCCTACCTCAGCTCTCTCAGCATCACGGATCTTATCGATCTGAGCGACCTTCCGACCGCGGGTCTGGAGCTGGCGTACAAGTACACATCGATATCAGTCGACAACGCAGGCTTGAACGCGGCGTTGGGCACCCACGTTGAATGCGCTGCGAACGTTGACCCTACCAGGGGGGCGCCCATCTCCTACGGATTGAAGCCGGAGCTCTCCACCTTCACCAACGTGGCCTTCGCAGTCGCAGACGATATGCTGAACCAGGTATTGGTGGAGGCGTGGGTGGCGGGGGCTATGAGCAACATCCTGGTTACGCCGGACGAACTCGAGAACCTTGGCTTCGACCTGTCGGGCCCGCCGTTCAGTTCTATCGAGGTTGTGGAGGCGGACGCGTTCTTACCGCCCTTGGCCGACATGGGCATCGAAGCAGCAGACCCGCCCGTGATGGCCGACCCGCCGGTAATGCACGTGGGCGACATGCGGGTGAAGATCACTTTCGATGACGGCAGCGCGGCTCAGCTCTGGCTGGCAGGCACCGTGCCCATCATCGTGTCCAAAGAGCCGGGGTGGGCCGTCGAGTACGGGCTCGAGCTGTTGCCCGACGCCGAAGGTCTTATCTTCTTCGCGGATCCCGACGACGATCCCCCGCCGCCCATGATCGAGGAGCTTGAAGCGATGGTGGAGGAGATCGGCTGGTACCTCATCCAGAAAGGGAGCGACCGGATAGGCAATTTCCGCACTCCCTCAGTCGCGCTATCCTCGCTGCCGGCCCTCGAAGGAACGCCCCTGAATAACGTGATTATCGGCCTCGGCGAGCCGACAATAGAATACCCTGCCGAAGGACCGGGGCACGTCCTGTTCCACGGCGACTACACCGAACACATAATTCCCTAGAAGAAAGTAGAAAGAGGGGGGAGAAATCAGTCGGGAAGGCCGCAGAGGCGGCGAACCTGTGCGCACAGGATCTCGTTTCGCTTGCTGAGAGAGGCCGGGTCAAATACCTCCTCGCCCAAGAAACGGGTGACGACACCCGACGCAGCGAAGTGCAGGAAGTGGATAGCGACGATACTTACCGCGAGCTGGCTCGGGTCGGACTTGGCAAACACATTGTCCTTCATGCCCGCGGCCAGAAAACCGGCCAGCCGGCCCAGCGCCCTCTCCACCGTGGCCATGCCCTCCTCCTCCATGAACAACTGTTCATCAAGGGCCTCACGTAACACCAGCAACGCAGACCAGGGATGGCTGCCCAGGTAGTCCACCACCGTGGAGTTAAGGCGGTCGAGCCGCTCCCGGTAGCTCCCCTGAAGGGTGCCGGCGTCTAGAATGATGTTGTCGAGCTCAGCCACGATATTCAGCACGACCTCCCCGTACAGCTTGCTCTTGCTGTCGAAGTGGTGGAACAAGGAGGATTTTCTCAGCCCCGCCTCGGTTGCAATGTTGTTCATACTCGCGCCGGCGAATCCTGACTGGGCAAACGCCCCCCGCGCAATGTCGAGCAGCGTCTCTCGCTTTATCGGTTCCTTCGGGCGCCCCGGCGACCGCTTCTCCCTATCGGCACTCATCTTGCCTCACCTCCTGTTGCGCAGGCCGCAGTATGGAAATATACCGAGAACCGCGTTGGGGCCAGTGTACACCAAAAACACAATAAATCAACCGCCCGGCAGGTTGCCCTCGACGAGAAATAAATATATCGGCCAGTCGGTTGATTTAAGCTTGACAGTAATCGACCGCCCGTTAGAATTGAAGATGGGGAAGGGCTGCCTTTTTGGGAAGCCCGGCTCCCGGGAACGTTCTTTTCAACGGAAGGAGGGACAGCATGAAACACGCAACGGTCTTGATTCTCGCTGTGGTGGGGGTCCTGGCGCTAATGTCAGGTTGCGCCGACGTCGAAACTGACGAGTGCACCGGGGCTTACTGTCAGGAGGCTACATATCCGTGGGAGGACCCGGGAGAACCGGTCGCTGAGCCGGGGGAGGAGCAGACGGAGGTGATTCCCGTGGTGGACCCGGAAGAGAGCTTCGTCAACCCGGAGCCGGCCAGGTACGACTACGGGATTCCGGCCAAGGTGGTCCTGCCCGATCCGGCCGAAGGAAAGACTCCTCCCGGACCCGCTGGAATCACGGTCAATGATCTGACCCCGCAGGAGCTCGAGAAGGTCGAGGTAATGAGGGATTCCATCGACTTTGGTCTCGACGTGGGCCGCCTCCACTATCTGGAGTCGGTATCCATCGCGCTGCAAACCAAGGGGCTGGCCTTCGACTACGAGCAGGAGGTCGCCGGTGGATACGCCGGCCTGGAGGAGCCGCCTGAGCCCTGCCCGTTTGCCAAGTACTACGACAACGGTTTTGAGCCCTCGGGGGACACCTGCGATTACCTCGCGGACGTGGCCAAGGTAGAGGTCTATTCCGAGCTGACTCAGATCATCGATCAGTACGACCTGCCGGAGCACGTGCAGGCCTCGACGCACCTTGAAGAAGCGCACTTCTGGTACGAGCAGGGCACCATCAGCGGGGTGGAAGAAGAGCGGGTGAAAGTGAAGTTCGACATGAAGCAGAAAGAGATCTGCAACGCGAAACCCACGCCGAAAGAGAGCTCGTTCGAGAAAGGGCAGCTCATCGGTCGCCAGCACTTCGCACAGAAGTTCAACGCCTGGCTTGCGGCCAACGGCTATACGGCTGACTACCCGGTGATGTCTCAGCCCATCGTAGTGTGCAACGCGGACGTGTCCATGCTCGGCCCCGCCAAGGCTGACGCACTTGCGACCATAGAACTCAAGGCGCAGCAGCAGCCGCTGTGCGAGGGTTACGAAGCGCCCACCCTGGAAGGGAAGCAACAGTATGCCCTGGCGGAGATCGATTATGTCAAAGCCATCAAGAAGGGTATCGAGGATGAGTTCAGCGTCGCTTCAGTCAAGGTGTTCCAGGTGATCCCGTGCAACGTGTCCGATCCGCTGGTCATCGACCTCGACGGCGACGGCCTGGAACTGATGCCTATCCACCGGGGAGTCAATTTCGACTTGTACGGCACGGGTGAGCAGGCGGTGGCCTGGGTAGCGCCCGACGACGGGTTCATCGTTTTGGATCGCAACCACAACGGCCGCATCGACAACGGCCTGGAGCTGTTCGGAAACGTCGATCGCACCTTCGCAGACGGCTTCCACCACCTGAGCACGCTGGACGCAGACATGGACGGCTTCGTCACCCCCCGGGACCCCGGTTTCGACCGCCTGCTGGTTTGGAAGGACGCGAACAGCGACGGTAAGTCCCAGGAAGGGGAACTGGCAAGCCTCGAAGCTCTCGGGGTAAACAGCCTCTCGCTGGACGCAGTAGATGCGTTGAGTGTCAGCGCCGGTAATCGTATCCCGAAGGTAGGCTGGGCCGCCGGCGGCGCGGGCTACCTCGTCGGTGACGCATTCCTTGCCTCGGCACCGTATGCGCGGCTGAGTCGCTGAACTGCGGCCCGGCCCACACAGTCTACCGGAGCGGGGGTCCTTCAATGAGACGGCCTGAACTCGCCTGAAACCATCTTCTCTGATTACCTCCTCCCCAGCCTTTACCTCTCACTTTTGGACCCCCGCTCGCTGGTGAAGACGGTTGCCCGGTAGGGGTCGGTAACCATAGCCTTCGACACGCGCGGGTGTTCCATGGAGTCCGTTCCTTCCGGCTTCGTGATAACCGGAACATGGTGCTCGGAAACGGGAAACCCGAAGGCACAAACCACCATGTGATACCGCGCCGTCTCGAAGACACCACACCGGATCACACGTAGGGGTGGTCCGCGGCCACCCAGACCCGAAGCCACCACGCTCCGCATAGGCAACTAGCGACTCGAAGGCACCTTGGCTCGGGAAGCCAAGATAAAGGGACGGTGGGCGGCACAATGGCGCCTTTCCCACTGCATAAATGCGGCGACCCACAGGCACACCCTGGGGTCGACTCTGCATACCGCTCCTACCTCCGCATCCGGCACCATGCATTACCCCGACCAATGACTGAGCTCGTGCCCGCGCCTCGAAGACGGACTGTGCCTGAAGATGATGTCGGGTCCTCGGTCACCGGTCTGGGTAGCGAACGGTGACGAGCGCGACGGCGGAGCGATCTGTGGACGGGCCTACCGAATAGCGGTCTTCCGATCGAAGACGTACGGGCCGGCTTCTGCGCCCCACACCTGCACGCCCTGGGCGTTGAAGCCCTGATCCCATGATGTAATCCGGTTCTTGGTGATCTCTACCTGGCTGGTGGCGTACTGGGCGCCGTTGAGGGAGCTGGCGCAGTTCTGACCGGCTGTGCCGCCGAGGAAGGCTCCGTCTTGCCATTCCACCAGCACCTCACAACCTTTGCGTTCCTCAACCATGGAAGGGGTCACTGCCTTCTCCAACCCCGTTTCACACAAGCCAGTGAACTGGCCGGGGTCCTTGAGCGAGAAGACGCGGGAAACTGCAGCCACTTCCGCCGGTTCCAGCGCCTCAACCACGTAGATGCGCTGCCGGTAGGGCTGGCCGAGGGCACTCATCATAGCCTGCTCTACATACAAAACGTACTCACCCAACTTCGGCGCCTGCACCCGGCACGCGCACAGTTGCACCTCGAAATAGGCGAAGTTCTCCGCAGCCTGCCCGGTGGAATCGAAGCGCCCTTCCAGAAAGAGCGCCAGCTTCGGCGCCACCGAAGCGGGTGCCGGCGGCGCAATCTCGGCCATGATGTCCAGGGGAGGGTCCGCATCCGGGATTCCTGCCTCCGGTGAGGAAGCTTCGTCCGGTGAGGACGTCGAGTCCGGCTGGGCCGCCTCAGTCATGTCCGGGTAGCCAAGTTCCTCGGTGTCAGCGTTGCCCGCATCCGCGCCCTCGCATCCGAGCGCGGGAAGCAGGGACAGTCCGAGGCAGGCGCTGATACACACGGCCGCAATGCGTGTTCTCATGATGCATCTCCTCTCTGTATTTGTGTTCGGTATAGGTTTGCCGCCCAAAACTACAGGCGGCCGTCAACTATCCTCAAGATCACCTTGCGGTAGGCCTGGGCCATCAGCCGATCCCGCTCATCCCAATTCGCGCCGCCTTGGTCCAGGTGCGCGGCAATGACGAACTCCCTTCCCCAGCCGGGGACCGGGTCGTCGTTTCCGTCCAGCACCGGCCAGCACGCGTACCCGACGTTCATGAACTGGCCCTGGCTGCCCAGGCCCAACTTGGAGAAGATGGTCCACTGCCCGTGACTGCGCTGCTCGATGTAGTCGATATCGTGCCCCGCCTGGACATAGATGGCAGTGTCCGCAGTCATCCCGCCCCAGACCCCGTATTTCGCCGAGTTCTCCGCGCCGAACAGCAGCACCCGGATGTCCTTCCACTGAATGCCCGGCAGGCGTTGCTCAGGCTCCTCAATATGAAGCACCAGGCGTTTCAGCGCCTCGGCCAGGGTGAACATTGAAAGGTGGTTGCTGTATCCGGAACTCAGGTCCGGCTGGAGCGTGACTGTGGCTCCACCCGGCTCCGAATAGGTGTATCCAAGTGCCGGCGGAGCAGAACCGTAGTTGCCGCCGAAGGTCTCGTTGGCCGGGCGGTACAGCCACCCCTCGTGAATCATGTCGTTGGCCCGGTCTCTCCCGCCGATATCGTGGAAGTAGGCGCCCAGGGAGTTGGAAGCATATGGGCTGCTATCGTAGTTGTGCACGCTGGTCACAAGATCACCCAGGGGGATGCCCGACACGTTGGCGGTGAGCCCCACCTGGTAGTTGCTCTCGATCCGCAGGAACGCCGCCGCGTTGGCCGCGGCCAGGAATTTGGTGGTGCTCCACGGCTGCATCGGAATATCGTGAGTTCCGTTGCTGATATACCGGTAGTGGGGGACTCCGTCGACGCGCTTGATGAGAATTACGATCATGCGCATGCCCTGGGGCAGCAAGCCCGCCAGGGCATCGCCGTCAACAGCGGGGGTGGTGTTGGAGTTAAAATACTGGACCACGCTGCCGTCCTGCAAGGTGGCGAAGGGACTTTCGTCCGCCACCGGGCACGCCCGGTCCCGGTCCTGCGCCGAAGGCTGCACCTTTTCGTTGCACAGGTTGTCCAGGTACTGGAAGTACCACGGATCGGCCGCCGCCGCGGCGCATTGGGGCGAAGGCTCTTCCGATAGAACGGGGACGGGGTAGGGGTTCTCCGCGGAGATTTCGGACCCTCCGTCCCCTGCCGTTTCGGACCCTCCGTCCCCTGCCGTTTCGGGCCCTCCGTCCCCTGCCGTTTCGGGCCCTCCGTCCCCTGCCGTTTCGGCCCCCCCGTCCCCTGCGGTTTCGGGCCCCCCGTCCCCGTTGTTTTCGTCGTGGCTGTCGTCGAAGAAGGGGAGGGTGAAGCCGTCGGTGCTGGGGGAGGTGGAAGTGTCGGCATCGTTGCCGGTGGCTTCATCCGCCTTGCCGGGGTTGAGGAACTCGACTTCTCCCGGTTCCGGGCCGGAGGAGCCCTCCTCGCCGCAACCGAGGCAGAGCAGGACGAAGCAGAAGCAATTGAACAGCACAAGTCGTTGAACTCTCATTTCGTACCTTCCATGTCCAGTGGGGCTAGTCCAGTACCTCGTGGTACCACAGCGGCGCGTAGTTGGAGCCGTTGAGAGATGCGAGCGCGAGCTCATAGGCGCTCTTGCCGTATTTTATGTGGTCGCCGATTGTGGTGTTCCAGCCGTAGGGGTAGCCTCCCTTGAACTGCTGGTTCCACTTACCCGCGGGGTCGTTAGCCGTGTAGTGTGACCCGTCATAGCCGAGGGTGACCATCACGTGGCCGGCGGTGGTGAAGTATCCGTGGACTATCACCGGCTTGCCCTGGGCCAGCATCGCCTGCATCTCGCCGATGGTGCCGTCGGTGTGGGCCTTCAAACGTTCCGAAATGCCCGCTGACTCGGCGTAGGAATTGAAGATCTGGGCCAGGCCGGAAGGGGTCTGGGCGTGGTTCTTCCCCCAGGCTGAAGTGATGGTGTCGGGGGTGCCGTTCCAGCCGTAGTAATTCAGCAGCATGGCCAGCGCAGTGTTCTGGCAGCTCGACCCCGGGTACAGGCTGTTTGCGTACTGGTAGAAGTAGGGCACGTCGGGCACACCGCCCGGGTTCGGGCCGGGACCCGGCTCAGTCGGGTCGCAGTCACCGCCGTCGAACGAGAACTGTTCGCAGTAGTAGTCCGCCTGGTAGTTCTCTCCGTTGTCGCAGTAGCCGTCGTCCAGCCACTCCGATTTGGCGCAATACCCGTTGCAGTCAGCGGTCTTGCCCCCGGGACAGGCTGGGCCATCGCAGTCCCCGCCGTCGAAATCGAACTGTGGGCAGTGATAGTCCGCCTCGTGGCTGACCCCGTTGTCGCAGATGCTGTCGTCCAGCCATTCCGAGTTGGCGCAGTAGCCGTTGCAATCGGCGGTTGTCCCTGCGGGGCAACCCTGGGGCGCAGGCTCACTCACCGTAGTCGTCAGCGTCGCCGTGTTGAGGACGTCGCCGTACTTCGAATAGCCCCGGGCCTCAAGCTGGCGTTGGCCGGTATTCTGAAAGGTGTACTCGATCTTGAACCCGTTGGTTGCCTGCTTACTGGTGCCCAGGAACGTGCCCTCCGCATAATAGTTGACCTCCTCTATGGGCCAGGCCGATTCAACGGAGATCTTCACCGGGTTGGTGCAGGCCGAGCCCGGCGCGGTGAATTTCAACTTCGGGACCCCGGCCAGGTAGAACTTCTTGGTCGCCGTAACCACCTCGTTGTCATTGGAATCGTAGCCCCGAGCCTCGAGGTTGCGGTAGCCGCCGGGCGTCAGCGCGGATGTGGCCACGGGAAATCCCCCGGCGGACGTCTCGCTCTGGCCCAGGTAGGCACCGTCCCCGTAATAGCGGACCCTGGCGATGGGGCCTTTCACGCTCACCGCCAGGGCTACCGGGTTCAGGCTGATGTTGGCCGGAGAGATGAAGGTCAGGGTGGGCTGCTCCCAGGATACTGTCTTGGCGGTGGCGCTGGCGACCAACTCGTCCTGGGCGCCGAACCCCCGGGCCTCGAGGAAATGCTGGCCGATGTGGGGGAAGGAGTAGGACAGGGGGAAGCCGTCCCAGTCGGTGTCGCCCTCGCCGGCGAAAGAGCCGTTAACGTAATAGTCTACGCGCTCGATGGGGCCGTCGAAGGCCACCATCAGGGTGGCAGGGTTGAAAGAGTCCGCACCGGGTGAGACAAAAGCCATCTCACCCTCTGTCAGGACGTAAGTGGTGTGCACCGCGGCTGCAACCTGGTTGCCGTTCTCCAGGTACGCCTGTGCCTTTAGAACCCGCTCCCCGCCCTGGCTGAAGTTGTACGCAACCCGGAAACCGTCCTGCGGGTTGTACGCGGTGCCCAGCAGGTACCCGTCCGAGAAGTACTTCACCTTGTACACCGGGCCTCCGCCCTGAACAGAGAGGATTACCGGGTTGGTGGTTACGTCGCCGGGGGAGTCGAACGATATGGAAGGAAGATCCGCACCTTCCGCCCATCCTCCACCTTCATCCGGAGGCAAAACGATCTCTCCACCTTCCACCTGGAATCCCGGGCCTTCATCAGATTCCTCGGCGGGGTCCGCGGGTGATGCCGGATTGTCTCCAGTTGCCTCCGGCTCGGAGCCGGAAGCGGGGGACTCCGGCGGCGCGACCAATTGTTCCTCCATGCTCGAAGCGCATGCCCAGAGAAGTGAGGCAACGAGTACCAACACCAACGGTCCCATGGTTCGCATAGCATCCCTCCACCATTCTATCCACAGACCATTCTACCGGGCGGTCGATTGCTGTCAAGAGAAATCGACCGATAGGTTTGTTATTTGTTTTGCGAGGCGGGTTAGAGGGCGGCTAGATGGCGATTTTCGATTCTGCCATACGTGGGAAGGGATAAACTTCGTGGAGGTCTTTGAGGCCCAGGAGGGCGTAGGTGAGGCGTTCGATGCCAAAGCCGCCGCCGGCGCACTGGATTTTTCCGGCCCCATCGTCCATGCTCTCGAACAGCTCGAAAAACGGGGCGAAGTACTCCATGGGGTAGCGCAGGTCCGCCATGCGTTGCTCAAGGTCCTTGAGCGAGCGGGTGCGCTCTGCACCTGAGAGGCACTCGATAGGATGCGGGTTGGAGCCATAGGGCGGCACGACTACATCGTAGTTGAGGAACCGGCCGGCCTGAGAGTCCCAGCAGTCGTACGCTTCTCTCTTCAGGTTCACGACCAGGAACGGTTTGCCACCGCTGAGGCCTGACAGGTGGCGCTCCACTGCGTCGTCATCTTCGAGATTATTGTCGCTCTTTACCGCTGCGGCGTCATGTATGGGCAGGTCTTTGTCCAGCGCCGGAAGGGGTTCGGTTCTCACCGCGGCGAGTGCTTCGGAATGGTGTTCGTTCAGGTGAGCGTAGAGGCCCCTCACCAGGTCCGAGATGTATTTCAACATCTCTTCATAGGTGCCGTTGCGCTTTTCAAAATCCACCTGCATGAACTCGGATGTGTATTTATACTCCTTGCGGCTGATGCGCATTTCCATGCGGATGTTCGGGGAGGCCCAGAACACCTTGTCCGCTGGGGAAAGCATCACCATAAGTATCTTTTGAAGGATCAACGATTGCGTAACCGACACCTCCTCGCCGTAGTAGTTGATACGGGCGGGGTAGGTCCAGTGATTCAACGGGTCTGTGCAACCGGCCAACATGTAGATAGGCGGATGAACGAACCCTTCGCCGGCCAGCGTGTTGCACAAGTAGTTCTGGATGGCCGTTCGGATTTCGAGAACCCGGGCCAGTTTCGGGTTGGCCAGCGCTTTGCGGGCCTGCTCTAGCGCGGACAGCACTAACGGGTCATCCAGGTTCACGGGCTCGATGCGCTGAATTCCCAAGGTCACCCGGGTTTTCTTTGTTTCTCTGGACATCTTCACTCCTTTTGCCCGGCGATTGCGGGCTGCTTAGTAGGTTGCCAGGTAGCGGTCCAATTCCCAGCTATGGACCCGCGCGATGTAGTCGTGCCACTCTGCCCGCTTGGCGTCGACAAAGTTGCTGAAAATGTGGTCACCGAGCACTTCCCGTACGAACTTGCTCTTGGCCATCATTTCGATTGCCTCACCCAGGTTGCCGGGGAGGGAGTCGATCTTCAAGCGCCGGCGTTCCCGCTGGCTCATTTCGAAGATGTTCTTGTTGACCGGAGGGCCGCAGTCCCAACCCTGCTCCATGCCGTCGAGTCCGGCGGCCAGGCTCACCGTCAGCGCCAGGTAGGGATTGCATGACGGGTCGGGCATGCGCAATTCAATCCTGGTGCCGTCGCCACGCCGCGCCGGCACCCGGGCCAGCGGGCTGCGGTTCTGCTCCGACCAGGCGATGTGCGTGGGCGCCTCGTAGCCCGGCACCAATCGCTTGTAACTGTTTACGAGCGGATTGGTCACGGCACAGTAGGCCCGGCTGTGCCGTAGAAGCCCGGCAATGTAGCCGCGGGCCACGGGAGACAGCCCGTTGGGGTCGTCGGGGTCGTAGAACGCATTAGTCCCGTCTTTGTATAGTGACTGATGTATGTGCATGCCGCTGCCGTTGATACCGAAGATCGGCTTGGGCATGAATGTCGCATGAAGGCCGAAATCAAGTGCGACTTTGCGCACCACGAAACGGAAGGTGGCGACATTATCTGCAGTCTCCAGCGCGGGCCGATGCTTGAAATCGATTTCGTGCTGCGCCGGCGACACCTCGTGGTGGGCGGCCTCCACCGCAAACCCGAGGGCCTCGAGTGCATCGCACATCTCCCGCCGCGCTTCCTCGCCTCGATCGATGGGTGTCAGGTCGAAGTAGCCCCCACGGTCGTGGGTAACTACCGTGGGCTCTTCCCGATCGCCGCGCTCAAACAGGAAGAACTCCGGCTCGGGTCCGGCGCTCATGGTGTAACCCATCTTAGCAGCCTTGGCGCACATCCGCTTCAAGGCCAGGCGGGGACAACCTTCGAAAGGGGAGCCGTCGGGACGATGAATGTCGCAGATGAGCCGCGCAATCGTCCCCCCGGGAGTCTCCCACGGATACACCGTGTAGGTGTCCAGGTCGGGCTGCAGCAGCATATCCGATTCCTCGATGCGCACGAACCCCTGCACTGAAGAACCGTCGAACAGCATCTGTCCGTCCAGCGCCTTTGCAAATTCCGACTTGGGCAACTCGATGTTCTTGTTGACACCCATTATGTCGGTGAACTGGAGCCGAAGGAATTTTACCTCGTCTTTCTTCATTCTTGCCAGCAGTTCAGCCTTCTTGTTGGTTGGCACGGCGTTCCTCCATGGTTGCAAGTGGTCGGCTTCCGGGAAATCAAATATCCTCGAAGTGTACCGCAAGGCGACAAAGTGTCAATGAAATTCCGCAAGAATTGCAGAAATGGAGGGGCGGTGGCTGGCGCACCTTCTTTCTGGAGGTCCCGGAGATGCATGCTAGAATAGCCCCATCGCCGATGGAAGTGGAGACTGGCAGGTACAAGCCGGCAGGAGGAATGAAATGACCAGGGCAGTGATTGCTGCATGCATGTTGGCTTTCTCGATGCTGTTGGGGGCAAACTGCTCAGAATCCAAGAGCCCCGCGGAAGGAGAACCGGACGCGTTGGAGAGCGAAGTTGCTGTGGATGTTGAGGAACGCGGGGAGGTGGATGTTCGGGGGGACTCGACCCCGGCGCCGGAGTGCACCGCCACACTGCCCGAGGAAGGGCCTGTCACGGACAAGTACGAGACGATACTGGAGGAGTTCGAACTGGTGATGCCCTCAGGCAATACGGTGTACGGATTGGTCCGGCGACCGGACCCGGAGAAGTATCCGGGATTGTGCTTTCCCGGTCTGGTTAAGGTCCCCGGCGGGATCAATCCCGGCCGCACTGAAGCATACACCGACGAAGTAGAGATGATTGCCGGGGCAGGGATGGTGGTGGTGTGCTTCAACGCAGAGGGCCGGGTTGACGACAAAGCCGGTGAAAAGGATAAGGAGTCGGAAGGGGATGAAGACTATAACGGATTTCGCAATCAGGACGGCCTGCGCAAAGTGGTTCAGTGGACCATGGACCTTCCCTACGTCGCGGCCGGCAACGTGGGGATCCGAACCCAATCGTACGGCATAACAATGGGAGCGGGCTGTGTCGGTCGCTACCCCGATCTGGGGGTGAAGTACCTGGTGGACGGGGAAGGGCCACCGTTCAGCTTCGTCACCTGCCACGGGCCGCGCTTCCTCGCCGGTGACATGGACAAATACGATACGGTCAAAGGGATCTTCCCGTTTCCGGCGGTTTGGCAGGAGCCGGACGACCCGGACGTGGCTGCATTCTGGAAGGAGCGTGAGGCAGTCAAATACATCGGCGGATTCAAGGGGCGCTACCTGCGCCTTCAGGCGACCTGGGATCATGCCCAGCCACCGGAAACTGAAGCGGATATTGCATCCTTCGATCACCCCGGCGGCTGGCCGGGTGGGGGACCTGCCTGGTACCAGAACAAACACACCAACGACATAGTCAACGTCGCAGTCGACGGCGGCGTGCCGTGGGTAAGGGTGAATCTGCCGCAGCAGGGCAACGGCGTGAACGAAAAGTACGCTCACGATAACCAGCCCCAGTGGCTCCCCGGCACCCTCAAGGAAGAGCCGTGGGCGGTGAAGGCCGTCGTCGAAATGGCTCGCATGGAATAGCCCCCCGTCCCTGTTTCGCGGGAACGCACGTATACGATCTTGACTTGTGTTTCGCGCGTGAATATGGTTTACCGGCCCTGAAGGACCTGGAGAACACGAACAGGATTGGTTTTCCCTCTCGTGAGGAGGTGGCTCCAAATGCTGATGCATAACGACGTATTGGTTCAACTGACACCCACTGTGCGGTTGGTGGGCTGTGCGCTGATCGCCGGACTGTTTGCCTTGACGCTGGCTCCGGTTCAGGACGCCGAAGCCGGGGAACCCAAAGTGAACGTTGAGCGATTCGAGGCTTCCCCCCACGCCGGGGACATGATGGCCATCCGCACCGCCGAGCAACCGGCTGACGACGGGCTCTCCGGCGGCTTCTTCCTGACCTACGGCAAGGATCCGTTGCGGCTGGAAGACAAGCGGTACCCCAACCAGCTAACGTTCCAGCTTGTGGACCACCAGGTGGTGGGAGATCTGTTTGCCGCCTATTCGCTTTGGAAGCAGCTTTCCATCGGCGTGAACGTGCCCGTAGTCGGGTATGCAGGCGGCGACAACGGCTTTGTGGGTACGCCTCCGGCCGACGGTTTCGGCCTCGGCGACGTGCGGGTGGCAGCCAAGTGGCTGTTGCTGGCGAGAAGTGGAGCCGGATTCGGCATCGCGCTCGAGCCGGGAGTCGCCTTGCCCACCGCTGGCGACGGCACGTACGCGGGCGACGGCAGCATCACTTTCACGCCCCGGCTGGTGCTCGACCTGCAAGTTGGGGAAACGCTGGCCGCGCTGAACGTCGGCTACAAACTACGTGATACCGAGGCGATCGGGCCCTACGACACCGGGTCGGACGTCCAGGTCGGGTTGGGGCTGAGGCAGAGTTTCAGCAACGACCGTTTTCGTATTATCGGGGAGTTGCTGAGCGCCTCTTCCCAGGAAGATTTCATGGGTGACAACGGCAGTTCCCTCGAAGGTCAGATCGGCGCCAACGTGTGCCTGGCTGACTTTGCCCGGCTATACGCGGCGGGCGGGGGCGGTTTCACCGATGGCATCGGGGATACCAGCCTGCGCCTGACTACCGGGCTGAGGTTCGAGAGCTGCGGCATTAAGCCTGAACCCGTTGCCGACCGGGACCGCGATGGGATCCCGGATGATACCGACGCCTGCCCCGATACTCCGGGCAAGCGTTTCTCCGACCCCTCCATGAACGGCTGTCCCGATCGTGACGGCGATGGAATCATCGACAAGGTGGACGCGTGTCCGGACGAGGCGGGCAAGCCCAACCAGGACGCCGCCAGCCACGGGTGTCCGGACCTAGATGGAGACGGCATCATCGACTTGAAGGATGCTTGCCCCCGGGATCCGGGACCGGCTTCCGACAACCCGGGCGATCACGGTTGTCCGGACCGGGACGGTGACGGCATTGTGGATCGTGACGATGCGTGTCCCGACCTGCCCGGCCAGCCTCACACCGACCCGGCGTTGAACGGCTGCCCCGACCGCGACGGGGACGGAGTCATCGACCCGCGGGACGCCTGCCCCGACACCCCCGGAGAGCCGTCGGATCAGGTGAAACTCAACGGTTGTCCGCCTCCCAAACTCACCAAAGAGAAGATCGTGATCATTCAGCGCATCGAGTTTGACGTTGATGATGACGTGATCCTGTCCGAGTGGAAGCCCGTCTTGGACGAGGTGGCCAGGGTGATTCTTGAGCATGACGAGATCGCAGTTGTCACCGTTGGCGGACACACGGACAACACTTTTACGGCCGCACACAACCTGCAGCTCTCCAAGCGAAGAGCCAAGGCGGTGCGCAAATACCTCATCCAGATGGGTGTGGCGTCGGGAAGGCTGAAGGCGAAGGGCTTTGGCTTGACGCAGCCCATAGATGACAACTCCACAGAAGAAGGCCGGCAGCGCAATCGCCGGGTGGAGTTCAAGGTCAAGTACAAGAATTAGCACCAGAGGTGCAGGCGCTGATGAGAGGAAAGAACATGACGAAGGGAAATCTCATGAAAGCAATACAGTTGATGTTGCTCGCTCTGCTGGCGGGCTGCTCAGGCGGCAAGATAGAGCTGACCGGAAGTCCTACCACTTGCCTGGTGGACGAGCAGTGTCCGGCGGGCTCCTACTGCATGGAGGACTTCACCTGCAGCCCTGTTGACCTGGTGGTGGAGCCGGACCTGATTCCGGAGAGCGACCTGGCCCAGGAAGTTGAAGTCGCGGTACAACTGGATCTAAGCCCGGAATTGGATACGAAAACACCCGACCAGGCGACACCGCTTGACCTGCTGGAAGAGGTAGAGGACACACTGGTTCCTGACGTTGGCGACGACCTGGAGGACCTGGCGGCCGAGACGGATGTTGAGCAGTGTATCCCGGAAGAGGAGGTGTGCGACGGCTTGGACAACGACTGCGACGATGAGATTGACGAGGAGCTGGGCACCGTGACCTGCGGCATTGGTCTGTGCGAACACGTTGTGGACTTTTGCCTCGAAGGGGTTGAGCAGGAGTGTGACCCGTTGGAAGGGGCACAGGTTGAGGCGTGCGACGGGGTTGATAACGATTGCGATGGTGACATCGATGAGGACCTTTCCTGCGCATCGGTGTTTGGAAGGACACTCAGCGCACTTAGCGGCAAACCGATCGGCGGGGTGGCCATTGTTGCCCGGCCCGCGGGGGAGTGCGACCTGGACGACGATGAAGGTTCAGTGATTTCCGCGGATGTGTCGCCTCTGGACGGGGCCTACCTGGTGCCATTGCCTGCCGGGGATTTTTGCCTCGAGGCGACTGCCGAAGGGTATCACAAGATGATCACCGAGGACTTCTCCCTTGCCGAGGGAGACCTGTTGCTGGTGAACTTCTATATGCAGGGGCTGGACAACGATCACGAATACCTGTCCATGTGCGGCCGCGTCACCGACCAGGTGTCCGGTGCGGCATTGCCGTTCGCAACGGTTACCCTGGGTGCGAGCAGCGTGCTCAACCTGGTGGCATCAACCTCAACCGAGGAGCATGGTGGATACTGCTTCGGCGGTGTGTGGCTTGGCGATACTGTAGAATGGTACGGGCGCGCCATGGCGGGCGGGCACTTTCCACAGGCCAAGGGGCCGGTTTCAGTGACGCCCAATGTGGTCAGGTTCATGCACTTCGACCTCGAGCCGGATGATGCGACCCTTTGCTTCGAGGAGGGATTCGAGGTGGACAACGGGTGGTCGGCATCCGACCCCCATCACGGTGTCTATTGGCACCGGCGCGTAAATGACGTCACTCTCAACAGTGCCTACCCTGAGTGCGTCACCATCTCGGACAGTGAAATCTGCGTCCCCGACCCTGACGAACCGCTGGACGATTGTCAGATCTGCGCCACCGCGGCTCAGCAGGGCTGTATCCCCGAGCCGGCAGCATTACCCCGGGCGGTGGAGGGGCTGCACACAATCTGGTTCGGGAGGCCGGGGGCGGGCAACTATCTGGGCACAGGCTCTGTGTGCGAGGACAAGAACGGCGGAATCTCCAGCGGCGGGTTGTGGGGAGACTATACTTCTCCCGGCTATCCGGTGGGCGGGGGCCTCGAGGACGTCAGAATCGTATTCTCCTACTGGTTCGAGATCGAGGGCCAGGACCCCAACCAGGAATATGATCGCATGGAAGTGCAAGTGTCGGCGGATGGGGTATTCTACTACGAGGTGGGTTCGCTGAATCCGGATATCGATACCGACGGTGATTCGGACAAGGCGTACACTTCCGCCGGCTACTTCAAGACTCCGATCTGGTCCCTGGCCGACATTGCGTTGGAGGAGCCGGTGCTGGGCGAAGTGCTCGCCAGCGGAGTCATGTTCGTGCGATTCTACTTCGAAACCGGAGACGCCGGTTACAACGGCTTCCGCGGCTGGGTTGTTGATGGGCTTAGAGTCATCGGCACCGGTTGCGAGTTGACCTTTCCGCTGTAGCTGCAAACATACCGACGAGAGGCGTAGTCCTATGATCAGCAACAGAATCAGTCGAATGGCGGTCGCAGTCTTACTGCCTGTTCTTGCAATCACCTTTGGCCTTCAAGCGGCATACTCACCTGCGCTTGCCGAAACCAAACCTGTACCCGCCGCGACCCGTCTGCCCGCACCGGAGCGCCTGGTGGCTATCGGCGACCTTCACGGCCGGCTGGACCAGGCCCGCAACGCGCTCAAGAAGGCCGGCGCCATCAATGACAAGGACGAATGGATCGGCGGCAAACTGGTAGTGGTGATTACCGGCGATTTCACCGATCGGGGCGACGACGAGCTGGCTATCGTGGATCTGTTCGACAAGCTGCAGCCCGAGGCAAAGAAAGCAGGGGGCGCACTCCATGTCATGAACGGCAATCATGAAGTGATGAATGCCACTTTGCAATTCTGGGCCGTCACTCCCAAGGGCTACTCCACTTTCAAGGAGCGATACGACGGCAAGGTCGAGTTGACCCATCCGGATGTGAAGTCGCGCCCGCCGGTACAGCGCTGGCGCGCAGCCGCGTTCATGCCGGGCGGTCCGTTAGCTGTGAAGCTGGCCAACTATCCTTTTGTACTGATCGTGGGCGACACGGTGTTTGTCCATGGCGGCCTTCATCCCGACCACGTCCGTTATGGAGTAGACCGGATCAACCGGGAAATGGCCGACTGGCTTTCGGGCAAGACCGACTCAGTAGCCACCGAACTCACCGACCGTTCAAGCCCCATCTGGCTGAGGGCCTTTGCCAAGGCCCCCGATGCGGGCGATTGCAAGCTGCTCGCGGAGACCCTGGACCTGTTGAAGGTCAAGCGTATGGTGGTGGGGCACACGATCCACGACCACATCTCTACTTCCTGCGAGGAAGGCATATGGAAGATCGATACCGGCATGAATCCCGCCTATTTCGGAGGGCCGGTTGAGGTGCTGGAGATTGTGGGGAACAAGCTCAACGTGATTCGCTAGGTGATTGAACTCAGCGGTTGTTAGAGGAGGTAGTAATGAACTGGATGATCTTGATTGCCGCGATCGCCGCGGCGGTGACCACTATGGGACACTTCTTCGTAGGCACGAAAGAGTACCTTAAACCGATGCTTGCCAGCGACCTGGACGCGGTGCCAAAGAAGGTGCTTGAGGCGGTGTTCCACTACGTCTCGGTGTTTCTGCTCCTCTCTGCGGCCGCGTTGTTCGCCATCGCGTTCGGAGTCGGGGGTGAGGGCTCAGCTCACGTAGCGAAGTTCATCGCCTGCAATTATGCCCTGTTCGCAATTTGGGAAATCGTCATTGCGTTGAAGTCCGGCATCGACAAGGCCCTTGCCAAGATGTTCCACTGGGTATTCTTCGTGATAATTGCCATCTTCGCCTGGCTCGGGTCCGGTTGCTGCTGCTGCGGTGGGTAGCCAGTTCCTTGCGCTATTTCAGCGGCGTAAGCGGTGCGAAGATGAGTTTCTCTGCATTTGTCCGGTAGATTTTCAGGAGCACATTCTGGGGTAAATTGATCCCGTCCACCTTCCAGTCTCCCTGGATGGGCGTGGGGTGTGCCATCTGTCGCTCATCGGTCTCGAAATACTTCCAGTGACGGTTGAAGAATATGATCGCATCTGCGATTGTAGGCTCCTTTTCTGAAACAGACCCAAGTTGCATTCCACCGGGGTTGGAGATGAAGTCGCTGCCGAACAGTATGCGGTCCTGGTGCTTGATGAAGAACGCACGCACCTGCTCGGGTGGGTGGCGCCCGAACTCGGGAACGCGGGCCGAGGTATCCACCCAGACGTTGGGGAAGCGGTCCAGCAACTTGTCAACGTAGTCCAGGTCTTCCGGATAGTTGGCCAGGTGAATCAATAGAAACCTGGTCTTGGGGTGACGCGCGATACGGCGATCCCGCTGTGCGAGCAGTTCGTCATGCCCCGGGAATTCCTTGCCATGGAAGCTCCAACTGTCGGCGATGGACAACTCCGCGTAGCGCTCATTTTGAGGATTCACCGGCTCGAAAAACGCCACCGGGTCGGCTGTATGAATGGCCGCGATGAGGCCCAGTTCTCCCGCCTTTTCAAAGATGGGGTCCAGGCGGGGGTCGTCCACCGGGACCAGTTTGCCATTAGCGGTCCGAACGTGCAGGCCGAGGGCTTTGAATATCTTGAAGCCCTTGGCGCCGGTCGCGGCGGCTTTTTCCAGGCCCGCGGCGGTGACTACGCCGAAAGACGGGCTGTCGATGTTGTCCCAATCGATATTGCAGAAGAACTCGAAGCGATCGCCCAACACTCTCTTCATTGCGAGGGTAGCGAAGTACCGCGGCGTTCCGTATGCGCCGCCGCTCTTGGCCACAAATTCCTTTACCCCTGAGTTGTCGAATACTTCCAGCGCTTGAGCCAGAGACATCATATCGGGGCGGATATGAACGTGCGAATCGATGATCTCAATTCCGTAGTGTGGCAGCTTCTTAGGGTGAGTCTGAGAAGGCCCGGAAGGCTCAACCCCGGAGTCGGGCGCGGCTTGTCCAGGCTTTGGAGCATCCCGGCACCCCGTCGCTGAAACGAAAAGAGCCCAGAAACCGGCCAACAATAGGGTGGCAAAAGCGCGGCTATTCAAGTGATCCTCCCGAGGAAGTCCTGCTCAGACCAGAATACCCCGGTGGCGATTAGGGTGTCAAACACGCTGGCTTTTCGTTTCCCGGGTCGATATCATTGCTGAGTCGACGTCACCAGCGGAGGATCAAGAGGATGGATGCAAAAGAGAGATTAGCAGCGTTACGCAGCCTGATGGCCCAGCAGGATTTGGACGCCTACGTGGTGCCCAGCGCGGACCCGCATCAGAGTGAGTACGTCGCCGGGCACTGGCAGCGGCGGGCGTTCCTCAGCGGGTTCAACGGATCTGCCGGCACCGTGGTGGTTACCGCAGACGGGGCTGGACTGTGGACCGATTCCCGGTATTTCATTCAAGCGGAACAGCAACTGGCGGGCAGCGGAATCGATCTGTTTCGTCAGGGCCAGCCCGGAGTTCCGGAGCACCAGGAGTGGTTGTGCGCCCAGCTCCCCCGCAAGGCCAGGGTCGGCGTTGATCCAGCCGTGATTTCCGACGCAGAATACCGGGCGTTGGACAAGGCGATGAAGAAGGGTTACATCGCCCTGCATCCAGTGGCTTCGGATCTGGTGGACGAGGTGTGGGGCGAGGCCCGCCCCCCGATGCCATCCGGGAAGGTCCGGCTGCATCCTGAAGAGTGGGCCGGAGAGGCGGCTGCGGACAAGTTGCGGCGCCTTGCCGAATACATGGAAGGATTGGGGGCCGGCGCCCATCTGTTGGGGGCCCTTGACGAGGTGGCGTGGCTGTTCAACCTCAGAGGTTGTGACGTGGCGCACAATCCGGTCTTCATCGCCTATGCTGTGGTGGAGCACGGCAAAGCATCGCTGTTCGCCGAAAGGAACAAGTTCAGCGAAGAGGTGTTCCACGGCCTGCCTGATTCCGTGTCGGTACGGCCCTACGAGAGCCTGGAGGAGTACCTTCGAGAGCTGGGCAAAGGGGGAACCGTGGTGTGGTTCGACCCTGCAACGGTCAACTCCCAGGCCGCCGAAATCCTGGCAGAGGCGTGTCCGCGCGTTGTGCGGAAAACGGGCGTGGTGCCTACCTGGAAAGCTGCGAAGAACTCCGCCGAAATTGCCGGCATGCGCAACTGTCACGTTCGGGATGGAGCGTCCATGGTTCGTTTCCTCAATTGGCTTGAGGGGGCGGTGGAGGCCGGCGGGCAGACGGAGATCTCCATAGCTGAGAAACTGGCCGGTCTGCGCGGCGTAAACGAACTGTTTGTGGGGACCAGCTTCTCGACCATCTCGGCCTATGGTCCTAACGGCGCTATCGTGCATTACTCAGCGACTCCTGAGTCCAATGCCGCCGTGGCGCCGGGCAACCTGCTTCTCATCGATTCGGGGGGCCAGTACGAGGACGGCACAACCGATATAACCAGGACCGTTGCCCTCGGGCCTGCCACCGACGACCAGAAGCGCGCCTATACCGCGGTACTTCAAGGGCACCTGCAGCTCGGCGGCGCGCTTTTCCCGGCGGGAACGGACGGCTACCAACTGGACGTTCTGGCTCGGTGCCATCTGTGGAACCTCGGCCTCAACTACGGACACGGCACCGGTCACGGAGTGGGGGCTGCACTGTGTGTTCATGAAGGGCCGTTCAGCGTTTCGCCCCGGAAGAACCTCACCCCGCTGAAACCGGGCAATATACTATCCAACGAACCTGGTTTCTACGAAACCGACGGATACGGCATTCGCATCGAAAACCTGGTGCTGGTGGTTGAGAAGACCGCCACGGACTCGGGTACATTCCTCGGTTTCGATGAATTGACCCTGTGTCCTTACGACCTGAACCTGGTGGATGAGAGCATGTTGTGTCGCAGGGAGGTCGAGCAGATCAACAACTACCATGCGAAGGTTAAGGAAACTCTTTCGCCCCTGCTTGAGGGCGCAGATTTGGAATGGCTGGAGCGGGCCACCCGGGCTCTTTAGGGGGACGACATGAATTCACGCGGTTGGTTGATTGCCGCGGCACTGCTGGTGCTGACAGCTTGCGGTTCCGACGATAAGCAGGGGGAAGGTGACCTTGGCTCCGGGCCCCCCGACAGCGCCGATATTGCGGTTGGTGCGGACCTGGAAGTCACCGCGCCGGTTGATGCAAGCAAGGACACCGGGGGCAAGGTAGAGGTTGTCAGCGACACCGTATCGGCCGACATCACCGACACCGCTGCTCCCCTGGATCTGCCTGGGGACGCACCGGACCTGGTGGAGATATCTCCGGAGGTACAGTTGGACCTGGAGCCTGAACAGGTGGACGTGGTTGAGGACGTGCCTCTCACCATCGGGCAAATCTGTTTTCCCAACGTGTACCAGCCCGGCGAGCCGGGGCCTTTCTACGATCCTTTCGAGCCGGTCATCGGCAGTCATTGTTATGGGACCAACCACCAGAACATCTTTGCCGTGGAGGAGGTTGTCTTTCTTGGCGATTCGGTGACGGTGGGCACGCCCAACCTGGCCCACCTGCTGAGCTTCGACAACGAGCACTTCTACCGCAACAAGATGGCTACCTGGCTAGCCGGTCATTTCGACCTGGATACCGGCGGTTTTTTGGATTGGGGGATCTGGAAGACATACGACTACCTTAGCGGCAAAGGCGGCAATAAGCACACCGGCGATTTCCGGCACTGCGGTTACTGGGGTGCGAGAACCGATGACATCATCGAGGGCGGCGGCCAGATATATGAGTGCCTGCCCAGCGGGGGCAGTGAGGACCGGACGCTGTTTCTCATGACCCTGGGCGGGAACGACATTGCCAAAATCACCCAGGTCGGCGCCGAGGCCTCGCCGGAGGAAGTTGCGGCGGGTTACCCGGAAGCCTGGGCGTTGGCTGAAAGCACGGTTCAGCACCTTGAGAACGGTGTCGCCCACATCAAGGACCCCGAGTTCTTCCCCAACGGTTCCTGGCTTGTTTATGGAAACGGTTTTGAGTTTACCGACGGCACTGGCCAAACCTCGTCATGCACCCCCCAGATGAAGTTCGACATCCCCGGCGTCGGGGAGATCGACATGGCTGAGTTGGGCATTCCCGTGGCCCTGCTGGCAGGCTACGGCGAGTGGGAGAAGCCGGAAGTGCAGGCCGAAATCGTCATCTGGATGCTGGACCAGTACATGCGCATCGCGGTGGACTACCAGGTGGATATGATCTGGACGGTGGAGTCGTTCTGCGGCCACGGCTACATGGCCGCCGGGGCCAACGCCGACCCGGAGAATATGTGCTACATCGGCCCTGACGCCGAACTCTATTTCGACGAGTCATGCATCCATCCAAGCCCCGCCGGTCACAACGCCCTGTTCGAGATGTTCAAAGCTGTGGTTCTGGAGTAGCCTCGCCCTACGGCCAGGGCGGCGGTGGATTCGTCGCCACAATCCCCTGATACCACTCTTCCAGGATCTCCTGATGCGGCCCCTGCACTTTGGAAAGTGCGTGCTGGCCCATGGCCTCGGCGATGAGCACCTTGTGAAGGCTGCCCGGACCCAAGCCGTCCACGGCCTCCTTGACCAACCCGTGGACATACCGGCAATTGTTGTCGTAACCCGCGGCCGCAACTTCCGGCATTACAGGGTGGTCGCCGCAACAGTATTCGTCTCCGGTCGAGATCATGTCCATGTACGGAATGGAGAATTCGCTGGACAGGTTGTTTTCGAGAAACAGAGGTGAATCGGTGACAAATGCGCCCACCTTGTCGATAACTCCCTGGGCTTCGAAATTCGAGTCGCTGTCTTCCGACGGGGTGCACCCTTTGCCCATGACGGCTGCAGTCCTTTCCGAGATCACGTAGGCATCCAGCAGCGCTCCGTTCAGCTTGATGCCGTTGCGCGCGAATGCGTGAGAGACGGAATAGGCACCTGCGGAACCCGCACTCGTCCCGTGCACGAAAACCATACCGGTGGGATAGCCGGGCAGTTTTCCGTTGCCATGTGCTGTGAAGTCTATGGCCGCCATGGTCGCCAGCAGGCCGTCAACGGTGTCGGGCGTACCGGGCCAGTTGGGGTTGTTGGGGTAGGGGGTGCCCATTCCGGAGTGGAGGTCATGATCGCACATTGAGGTAGCCAGAAAACGATAGCCGTCCTGGGCCCGCTTGAGGATCAGCGTTTGCTTGAAATCTCCGTCGTCCTCATCCATCACGTGCTCGGATAGTTCAGCCAGCAGTTTGCCTCCCGGCTCTTCATTATTGGCGCCCTCGCCGCCGTGGTACTTGCCGCTGGCGTCGTAGTAGCCAACCCCCCCGCCGTGCATGAAAACCCACAGCCCGCGCTTCTGACCTGCGGACACCTGCTGTTCGATTACCAGGAAGGTGAAGTGTCCGGACTTGCCGCAATGGTAGGCCTTGTTCCGATAGAAGCGTCCGCTGAAATCGACCCCCACGATCTTGAAAGTACCCTCCTCAACCAGTTCTATTTGCGAAGTGTCGTACTGCACCGGGAAGCCCTGCGGATTCTGAGGGTCTGTAATGTCCACCTCGTGGGGAAAACCGGTGTCCGGGAGTTCCTCAACGTCCTCGGTTGTCGAGAGGTCGGGAGGATCCCCCTTGAGGTCGGGGTCAGGCAGTTCAGGTTCACCTCGGCCAACATCAGGCGGCGCCCCGGTTTCCGCGTCAGCGGCACTCATATCGACGATGTCGGGGAGTGGTACGGGACCGAAATCGGGCAGCAGCAGGCCTCCATCTTCCCCGGGGGGCGGGTCGTTGACCTGGATACGGGTTGACTCGCAGGCGCCCAAGGCCAGCAGTGCGACTGTCGGCAGAAGCAGTAATACGTTCCTCAAAGGTCTGACCTCGACGAAGCAGGATGTTGCACAAGAATACGGCAAGAGCATACCAAATGGCTTGTCCCATGACCAGCAACCGTGAGCGGTGGTCGTTGACAATCCCGCTGCCATCGCTTTAGATAGAGGCGTCAAAGACGGGCTTGATTCGCCCGTTGGCGGTCCGGAGCCAATGAACAAGGAGCACACCCATAATCCGCCCGAGATTCCGGGCGTCAAGTCACCCGGATGGCCTCTCATCGGGGATGTCCAGCGACTGCCCTGGCGATCCAGCCTCTATGCGCGCTTCCTCGCTGTTCTCCTGGCCGGGGGAGTGGCAGTCATGGCTGCACTCTTCTATCACTCGGGTTCGGTGAGGGATTCGTTCGAACACCGGCTTCTCGAAGAGCGGGTCCAACTGGCGAGAATAGCCGGCAGGCATCTGGAAGCCGAGTTGCGCACGGAAATCTCCCGTGTCGCCACGCTGGTGGGTCAACTGCCCGGTGCCGACGATCTGGGCTCCTCTCAGCTTGCTGCGGGGTTGCAGAGAACCTGCCAGTCGTCACTCTTCTTCCGCGACGCCTTCATTGTGGACGTCGAGGGGCGCACGGTGGTTGCATCCCACTCCGGACACGATCTACCGGGCAAAGCGGGGCGGCTGTGCGAGTTGGCGCGCAAAACCGGCCGAGCCGAGGCGGCCGGATTCGCAGGTGCAACGCCCTCGGTCATCGTAGTCAAGGCGGTGGCTCCGGCACCCTCCGGCGCGGTCCGGCCCGGTTGCGTCGGGGGCCTGGTTTACGGGGAAGCCCTGGAACTGGGCAGCACGTTTGAGGGGTTTGTACTCGGGGAGACTGGGGAGCTCGACCTGGTCACTGCGAGCGGCGCGTCGCTAGCACCTGAACGTGAAAGCGGGAGACGCTCCGTTACTGCGCACAACGATTTGCTAAGCGAAGCGATCGCGGAAGGGCGGTCCTTTTCCGGGCGGTGCCACCGTTGCCATGAGGTGGGTGCGGGAGAGGTCAGCCGTGACGAAGACGTGCTGGCATTTGCACCTTTTCCGTCGTTTCCTCTGGGGATTGCCGTGCGGCAGTCGGAAGAGGAGGCTTTGGCCCCGGCCACCGAATTGAGATGGAAGCTCATCCTTGTTGAGGGGCTGGTGTTGACGCTGTTTCTCTTGGCCGGCGCATTTCTGGCCCACCGGGTCGTTGGTCCGGTGAAGAGGCTGGAGAACGCAGTACGAATGGGCCAGCTTTCCGGATCCAACCGGGAATTGCCCTCCCTGGGGGAAGGGGAAGTGGGGAGGCTCGCGTCTGTTCTGAATGCCTGGCGCAGCGGGCTGGTGGAAGCACTTTCGCTGACTGAGCGGCAGCAGGTGCTCTTGCGGGAAGAGGCCGAGGCTTCCAACCGGTTGGTGCTGGCTCTGGACGGCATCAGCAAGTCATCGTTGGATGTGCCGCACACCGAGGCTATTGTTCGCCGCGGTCTTGAACACACACTGGATGTGCTGGGGTTTTCGCAGGGTGCGTTGCGCATGCAATTTCGGGATCGGAAACTGCAAGCATCCCGCGGTCTGCTCCCTGCGCAGGTCGACTCCGCGCTCGACCTCTGCACGGTGTTGCCCAGGGACCGTAGGGGTACGCTGCTTGCTTCTTCAGAAGACGGCTTTGTCATCAAGGACATACCGGGGGACGAGCGGGACGGTACCGGGTTGGATCGCACGGACGCGGTGCTGGTTGCGGAGTTGGCGATTCCCCGGGGGCCTCTGGTCAAGTGCGTGCTTCTGCAGCCCGACGGGGAGGCTGTGCTCGAGGAGCGCAGGCTTCACTCCCTGCTTCACCATATCGCCATGAGCGCGGCCAACCGGATATTGGCCGATGAGGAGCTGCTTCGGCAGACCCAGCGGCGTGAACTGCTGCGCAGAGTGCTGTCCGCACAAGAGGAAGAACGGCGACGGGTCGCCCGGGAGCTTCACGATACGGTGAGCCAGGACCTGTCTGCGCTCAGCCTGCAGTTGGAAAGGCTGGCCGGAGAGGCCCCTAGAGACGAGTTGGCCAATCGGGTCCGTGACCTGGAGGAGCAGACCCGCAAGATGCAGGATACGGTGCGCCGGATAACTCTGGACTTGAGGCCCTCGGTGCTTGACAGCATGGGGTTTCTCCCAGCCTTGCAATGGCACCTGGAGCGAGTAGAGCGGGAACGGGGCATCAAGACCCGCTTCGTGCTCGAAGGAGAGGAGCGGGAGTTGCCGCCGGAGACCACCATCAGGTTGTTCAGGATCTTTCAGGAGAGTCTGCAGAATACGGTCCAGCATGCATTGGCCGAGCATATTATCGCGACGGTGGTCTTCTCGCCCCGCGCCGTGACTTTGACCATCGAAGACGACGGTAACGGTTTCGACGTGGCCAAACTGTCGCTGACCACTCCGGCCGCGACCGGGCGGGGCTTGGGATTACTGGGCATGGAGGAGCGGGCTAAACTCCTCAACGGCACCATGGAGGTGGACACCGCGGTGGGCGCGGGTACCACCATTCGAGTTACGGTGCCGACGGCTCTGGTCGATGAAACGTCCGCAGGGGAGGAAGAGTAGATGGGTTCGACCATAAGGGTTGTTCTTGCCGATGATCATGTGGTTCTCCGGGTGGGCTTGAAGTCCTTCCTTGAAGAGCAGACCGAAACGCGGTTTACAGTGGTGGGCGAAGCCTCCTCGGGCGAGGGCGCCATCGAGTTGGTAGACCGGCTCTATCCGGACCTCCTGCTTCTCGACCTGTCGATGGAAGGGATGGGCGGACTGGAGACCACCCTTGAGTTGCGCCGACGGCGCTCGGAAATCCGCATTCTCATACTCACCCAATACGGAGAGTCGATCTACTTGCGGCGGCTCATTGAGGCGGGGGCCAACGGGTACATTCTTAAGTCCGCGCGCGGCGAGGAACTGCTCGCCGCGATTCGAGGAGTGATGGCCGGGGGAATGTACATCGATCCCAGCCTGGCCCAGGAACTCGTCGCGGGGCCCGGCGGCGGCGGTCAGCCGGAGAGCGAAGAGGCGGCGTATAACCTGCTCACGCCCCGGGAGCGACAGGTCCTGAAACTCATTGCGGAGGGCTATAGCAACAAGGAGATGGCCGAGGCGTTGGGGCTGGCGGTGAAAACCGTCATGGCGCACAGGTTCAATCTCACCGACAAGCTGGGTATTCGCAATCGGTCAAAGCTCACGCAATTTGCAATCAAGGTCGGGCTTATCCAGATGAAATAGGCGGGTTCACCCCTGGGGTTCGGCCAACTCCTCCAGTACCAGATTGACGGCCTCTGGCACAGCCTTGGCGAGCGCCGGAGTTAACGTCTCTCCGAACGTGAGAATGTCATCGGCCTGGATGCCGATGACCACTACCTTCTCAGGCATGGGGATCTTGAGCTTGCGACCGAACGCAAGCGCGGTAGGAAGGTCGATTTCGTGAACCGATCGCAACCTGAGTGAGGTTCGCAAGTCGGCAGGATCGATGCGGACAATGGTGCCGGGCTCAAGGTCGTCGAACTTGATTGCATCAACGAGAATGACACGGTCCCAGCCGCTCATCAGCTCCAACAGTGCGAAGCCGGCTACCTCGGACCTGATGACGTCGACCTCCCCGCCCTGCGGAGTCTTCTGCAGTTCGGATACAACCACAATTCCAACACCGTCGTCGGTGAGGATGGAGTTGCCGAGGCCGATGACCCGGGTCTTCATGAGCGCGCCACCCGGTGGACCACCTCTTCATTGTGATCACGCACCTCAACGATAAGGGGCATCTCCCCCGGCAAAGTGTGAGTTGCGCAAGAGAAGCAGGGGTCATAAATGCGGAAGGCCATCTCCACCATGTTGAGGAGGCCCTGCCCAATCTCCTGGCCTGGCTGAATCAGCTTTTCGGCTGCGTTCTTGATGGCCATGGAGATGGGGGCGTGGTTGTTGGTCGTCCCAACGATTATGTTGGCCGCGGTAACGATTCCTCTTTCGTCGGTTTTGTAGTGGTGAGTCAGAATGCCCCGGGGGGCTTCCACGATGCCGACACCTTCGGACGGAGTCTCCGTGGGCAGGTTGCGGACATCGGGAGATGCAACCTCCGGGTCCTGGGCCAGCTCCAGGAGGCGCTCTGCCGCATAGAGCAACTCCACCAGACGCGCCCAGTGGGTGGCGAGGAGCTTCTTCACCGGCTTGCCGCCCAGGGTCTCGAACATGCGTTCATACTCAGCGTGGGCGGCCGGCGTGGCCATGCCTACTGCCGCGTTGAGGCGACTGAGCGGAGTGGCCTGGTAGACCCCCGAATCTTTACCGTCCACCATGCCCTTCCAGCCGATCTTCTTGAGATACGGGAACTTTAGATAAGTGAACTTCTCGACGTGCTCGGCCAGGTAATCCAGGTACTCATGATCCTGATAGCGAAAGACCTCGTTGCACTCCTGATCCACTACCCGGTGGTCGCCGTGGTAGAAGTTCACATGGTTGTTCTTATCCACAGTCCCGATGTAGTACGAGTCCAGCTCGTAAGTGTCGCTCAACACCAGGTCGAGGTAAGCCTTGTTGCCCAGCACCACATCGTTGAAGATCTTAAGGGAGAACTTGGAGAACTCCACACAGCTTTTCGCCTGCTCGATGATTTCCAGGCGTTGCTCCTCGGTGATCCCCTTGCTTACCCCACCGGGAACGCACCATACAGGGTGGGTCGACCGTCCTGAGATCGCGATCTGGATGTTCTGCGCAATAGCGCGATGCTTGATCACTTCCCCGCCAATCTCCACACCCACCTTTCCCACCACGCCGAGGATGTTCCGCTCTGCCGGGTCTGCATCAGGGCCGACAACGAAGTCGGCCGCGGCCAGAGCGTAAAAGTGCGCGATGTGGCTGTGCACGTAGTGAGCGCTGTAGAACATCTCTCTCAGTTTTTTTGCTGCCACCGGAGGATCTGCTTTGTATACTGCGTCTACGGCCTTACCCGAGGCCAGATGGTGTGCGGCCGGTCAGACCCCGCAGATGCGTTGCACCACCCTTGGGACCTCCTCCACCGGCATACCCTCAACGAACTTCTCGAAGCCCCTCAGTTCCGGGACCTGGAAGTAGGCGTTTTCCACCCCTCCCGCATCGTTGAGGAAGATGGTGATCTTCCCATGGCCTTCCAATCGAGTGATCGGGTCAATGGTTACGGTCTTCATAGCGATTTCCTCCTGAGGAACGAGGCGGGTATACTGAAACGATCAAACAACCTGACGGGATCGTCTATCTGCTCCAGCATCCGGGCAATTTCCTGCGGGTCGTTGGAGTCCAGCACCGACGCGATGGAGGAGAGAGCCTTGGCCCCCTGGTCCAACACTTCAGCCGTGGGCCCGAAGCATCCCCTGCAACCGACCCCCGAAGTCTGGCAGCGGGTGTCGCAGCCTCCTCGTGTGGCAGCGCCCAGGCAAACAAAGCCCTGCTCGAGGAAACATCGGGTCTGGTCCGGTTGATGGGTGGCGATACGCTTCACCTCTTTCATCTTCATGTCGGTCTTCTCACGAGGACATTCGTCGCACTGCGACTTGTCCGACGCTCCGACTATCGACCCGGCGGGCGGGAGATTCCCGGAAACGATGGCCTCCACCACAGCCCATATCTGTGCCGGGGGCGGAGGGCAACCGGGAACATAGTACTCCACGTCCACCACCTGGTCCAAAGTTCGCACCGTGTTGTAGAACTCCGGCAGTTCCAGTTCGCCTTCCGGCACCTTGGTGACCATGTGAGGCAGCGTGCCGGCCTCGTTCACCGTGCTGGGAGTCGTTTGATAGACTCGCTCGAAGATTTCGTCACGGTTGAACATGTTGGCCAGGCCGGGGATCCCACCCAGGTGGGAGCAGCTTCCGAATGCCACCAGTACTTTGCTCTTGGCTCTGAGCAGCTTGGCCAAGTACTCGTTCTCGGAGTTGCGAATGGCGCCGTGGAACAAGGTGACATCGATGTGACCGTCCGGCATGGCCTCAACGTCCTTGTACTTGGTGTCCACCGCAATGGGCCAGAACAGAATATCGGCAGCCGCGGCAAGATCCAGTATCTTCTCATGAATGTCGAGGATGGCGGTGTCGCAGCCCCCGCATGCCGCCGCCCAGTACGAAGCGAGTTTGAGCTTTGCCATAGTCTCTCCTTTCGTTCGCCTTAGCCGGCAGGGTTTGCTGGCTGTTGCACATCAGAGGGCTGATCAGGCACGTTGCCTTCCTGCCCCAAACTGCACGGGCCCAACTTAGCTAATTCGGCAGACATCTCGTTGACCACCTCTGCGAACCGGTCGCCTTCGGAGGCCGAGATCCACTCGAGTCGGAACCTGCGCTCGTCCACTCCATATTCTTTCAACATCTTCTTCAGGAGTGGCATGCGCCGCATGGTTTTGTAGTTGCCCTCGATGTAATGGCAGTCCCCGGGGTGACAACCCGCCACCAGGACGCCGTCCGCCCCGCTGGCGAAGGCTTTCACCACGAAAGTGGGGTCTACCCGGCCGGAACACATGACGCGCACGATACGAACGTTGTGGGCGTATTTCATCCGCGACATGCCTGCCAGATCAGCGCCGGTGTAGGAACACCAGTTACAGAGGAAACCGACGATTTTAGGCTCGTACGTCATGGAGCACCCCCTCGATTTCAGAGATTATCTGCTCGTCCGTGAAATGCTTGGCGGAAATGGCCCCGCTGGGGCAAGCCGCCGCACACGTCCCGCAACCCTTGCACAGAGCGTCGTTTATCACTGAAACGCCCTTTTCTTCTTCGAACGTAATCGCCGACAGGGCGCAGGCCGAATTGCACACCCGGCATCCCCCGCACAGCTCCTCGTTCACCGTACAAGTGGCAACCTCGATGCTGATCTCTCCCCTGGCGACCATGGACAGCACCTGGGCCGCAGCGGCTGAACCCTGGGCCACGGTGTCGGGGATGTCCTTTGGACCCTGGCACGCGCCGGCGAGGAAGATTCCGTCCGTAGCCGTGGCTACCGGGGCCAGCTTCGGGTGCTTCTCCAGGAAGAAGCCGTCCTTCCCCCTGCTGATGTTGAACATCCGGGACACGTCCTGGGAGTCCTTTCTCGCTTCGAGACCGGTGGAGAGAATTACCATGTCCACCGGGATGCGCCGCATTTCGCCGATGAGCGTGTCTTCAACTCGAATCACCAACTTGTCCCGTTCCTCTTCGTTAAGAGGGAAGTCGGTGACAAATGCGGCCCGCCCACGCACGAACCGGACGTCTTCTTCCAGCAAGCGGTTGTAGAACTCCTCGTACCCCTTGCCGAAACAGCGCATGTCAATGTAGAAGTTGTACACCTCCGCACCCGTCTTCTCGGCCACGAGGTGAGCAAACTTCAAGGAGTACATGCAGCAAACCCGGGAGCAATACTCATTGTGGTGCTTGTCGCGGCTGCCGACGCAATGGATGATGCCCACACTCTTGGGGGTCTCCCCGTTCTTCAGCCGCAACTGGCCGTCGGTGGGACCTGAAGCGCTGTTCATCCGCTCGAACTCAAGCCCGGTGTAAACATCGGGGAACTTGCCGTACCCGTAACGCACCGCCTCCTTCGAGTCGAAAGCTTCAAACCCCGTTGCCACGATCACCGACCCGATTTCCACTTCATGAACCGTTTCTTTCATGTCGTAGTCGATGGCTCCCGGCTCGCATACCCGGGCGCATTCTCCGCATTCGGAACACACGCCGCAACTGAGGCATCTCGCCGCCTCGTCCCTGGCCATTGCCTCGGTGTATCCCAGTTCGACCTCGTCGAAAGAGGTCACCCGCTTGGCAGGGTCGAGGGTCGGCATCTTGACTCGCTTCTCCACCGATGTATCCACCTTGAGAGTAAGGCGTTCTTCTTCGCTCAGTTCAAGGTCGTACGGTTCGGGTGCAGTCAGCCCATCACTCAAAGAGCGGCCGGAAAGCAGGTTGTGGATGGCGGTGGCAGCCCGCTTGCCGTCAGCCATCGCTTCGATTACGGAGGCCGGGCCTCGTACGTTGTCGCCGCCGGCAAAGACCCTGGGTATGTTTGTGCTGCAGTTCACCGTGTTTACGGAAATGGTGCCCCACCGGGTCAACTCCATGCCCGAGTTTTCAGCGAACCCGTTATCGGGTTTCTGGCTGATTGCGGGGATCACCATGTCGTATTCCACGGTCCCTTCGCTGCCTGCAATCGGTATCGGCCGGCGCCGGCCGCTGGCGTCAGGCTCACCCAATTCCATCTGCACGACCTTGAGACCGGTCAATTTGCCGTCTTTGTGAAGTACCTTGGTGGGCGCCACCAGGAACTCTATGTTCAGCCCTTCCTCAAGCAGCGCCTCGATCTCCTCGTCGTCAGCAGGCATTTCAGCCCGCGAGCGGCGATAGAGGATGTCGACCCGCTGGGAGCCCATACGGATTGCGGTGCGGGCCGCATCCACCGCGGTGTTGCCACCACCGATGACTGCGACCCGCTGCCCCACCGCAACGTCAAGGCCGAGGTTGGCCTTGCGCAAAAAGTCGATTCCCAACTCGATGCCCGCCACCGTGTCGTCCTCGAGCCCCAGGGCCAGAGCCGTGTGAGCTCCCACACCCAGGAAGAGTGCGTCGTGAGTTGCCCGGAGTTGGCTGAATCTAGCTGCATCCACAAGGGTGTTGGTCTGGAATTTCACCCCCAGTTTGCGGATGAAGTCAATGTCATTCTTAATAATGTTGCGCGGGAGCCTGTACGCCGGAATGCCGAGCCTCAGCATGCCTCCCAGCTCTGCCTGCGCTTCGAGCACCGTGACGTCGTGACCTTTCAAGGCCAGGTCGTGCGCGGCGGTAAGTCCGGCCGGCCCCGAGCCAACAATGGCCACCTTCTTCCCTGAACTCGGGGGAGGCTCGATTTCGGGCAGCGGCGAGTTGTCCAGGACGAAACGTTTCAACCCTTTTACTGCCACCGGGTCATCAACTGCCTCTCGCTTGCAGTTGGTTTCGCAGGGATGGTAACAAACGCGTCCGCAGATCGAAGGCAACGCGCTGGTTTTTCGAATCAGTTCGTGGGCTTCGTTGAACTTGCCCTGGGCCACCAGCGCCACATAGCCCTGCACCTGCTGTCCCACCGGGCAGGTTGCCTGGCAGGGGGCCGCTTGCGGGTGGTCGATGAGGAAGGTGTTCGGTACAGCCTGCGGGAAGTTCCGGTACACCGCCTTCCGGTCGCACATGCCTTCTTCGAATTCGTTGCTGACATCGACGGGGCAAACCTTGGTGCACTCACCGCAGGACGTGCACTTGGCCGCGTCCACAAAGCGCGGAGTGGATTTTACCTTCGCCTTGAAATTGCCAACGTATCCGGTTACTTCCTCCACCGTAGAACAGGTGAGTAACTCGATGTTAGGGTGCTGACCCACTTGCACCATCTTCGGGGTCAGGATACATGCGGAGCAGTCCAGGGTGGGGAAGGTCTTGTCAAACTTGGCCATGTGGCCGCCGATGGAGCTGTCTTTCTCCACCAGGTATACCTTGTGCCCTGCATCGGCAATGTCCAACGCCGCCTGAATGCCCGCGATGCCGGCGCCTACCACCAGAGTGTTCGGATTCACCGGAACAGTCTTCTGCTCCAAAGGGGCCAGGAAGGCGGCTCGCCGCACAGAACCGGCGATAAGGGCCTTGGCCTTATCAGTGGCCACGCCGGAATCGAACGAGACCCACGAGCAATGCTCACGGATGTTGGCCATGGTGAACAGATAGGCGTTAAGCCCCTGCCGCTCGCACGCACCCCGGAAAGTCGGCTCATGCATCAAAGGGGAACATGAGGCTACCACCACCCTGTCGAGGCCCATCTTGTCGATGTCCTCCTGGATGAGGTTCTGCCCCGGGTCAGAGCACATGAACCGGTAGTCCCGTACGATTGAGACCTCGGGAAGAGTCCGGGCAAACTCGACCACTTCATCGATGTCGACATTGCCCGAGATGTTGGTGCCGCAGTGGCAAATGTACACTCCGATCTTGCTGCTCATCTCGAACCCTCCACGTAGCGCGAAACTGTCTCGCCCAAAGGCACGACACCTCGCTGCAGTCCAAGGGGCTCCGCCTGTTCTCCAAAGGCCATGCCCATCAACTGAGGGAAGTAGAGCACCGGGATTTCGAACGCGGTCCCGTACTCCTTGTTGATTCGCGTCTGGTAGCCGTCAAGATTCATCTGGCACAACGGGCAGGTTACTGCGATGACGTCCGCTTCAAACTGTGCGGCGCACAGCAGCAGATTACGCGTCAGGCGCCGCGCCACCTCCTCCTTGGTTCCCATGAGGGAGCCACCGCAGCAGGTCGTCTTCATGGGATAGGTGACCACCGTGGCCCCAAGGGCTTCCAGCAGATGATCAAGAAGAACCGGCTCATCGGGGTCGTCCTCAACGCTCAACGGCCGGACAATCTGGCAGCCGTAATAGGGCGCGATTTTCAACCCGTCCAGAGGTTTCTTCACCAGGCCGCGGATCTTCTCCAGGCCGATGTCGTTTACAACCACTTCGAGGAAGTGCCGCACCTTGACGTCACCGCCATAAGTGAGGTCCGCCTCGGCGAGAGCCGAGTCGACCTTCTCCTTAAGGTCTGGAAATTCCTTGAGATATGAGTTGGTCTTCATCAGGTTGGTGTAGCACGCGCTGCACGGCGCCACCATGTCGCCACCCTGGGCCGCTGCCAGCGCCAGATTGCGCGCGGTAAGGCAGTGGGATAACGTCTCGTTGACCGACATGTACGCGGTGGCCCCGCAGCAGTTCCAGTCCTCTACCTCAGCGAGTTCGAGGCCCAGAGTGCCGGCGATGGCTCGAATGGACTCGTCGTAAGCCCGGGACGTCGCGTGGAGTGAGCAGCCGGGATAATAGGTGTAGGTCATTATTCACCTCCCATTTCCAGGGCCTTGGCAATGAGCTTGCGTAACCCTTCAATGTCTTTCACCTTCTCTGTTTGCGAGGGCAGACGGCCGCGCCGGAAGAGCTTCCAGCCCAGGCCCACTTCCTTCAACGCACCGAATGGCCGCGTGCTCATGAAATACCGTCGCAATAGCACCCGCTCGTTGTTGCGCCCGGTCTGGTTCACCAGGTCAACAAAGTGCTGAGACAGAGCCTCGGCGTTGTTGCTCCCCTCGTACCCATCCTTGATGGCCATCCTCTTCAAGATGTACATCACGTCGGTAAGCTTGATTTCCCGGGGGCAGTTGACCGCACACGAATAGCATGAAGCGCATGTCCAGATTGTGGGACTGTCCAACACCTCCTTACGCATGCCCGCACGGATCATCGCGATAATCTGGCGGGGCGTGTGGTCCATGGCCCAACTTACCGGGCAAGACCCGGAGCAGGTGCCGCATTGGATGCACTCCTTGACCTTTTCTCCACCAGGAATGGCGTGGACCTCCTCGAGGAAATCGAGGTCCATGGCCTCCTCGTAAAGAACGGTTTGCTGAATCTGTTTCATGAAGAACCCTCCGTGTCCACACCCGTGTTTTCAATCCCTCTTCTAAAAACAGCCTACACTCCCCAACTCCCCATACCAATAGGTCGGAGCACTCAGTATACTAGGAAATAGTACCTAGTTCCCATAGAAAAGATGGAGTAGGTAGTATGCGTCATATACCTACGTGCTTTCGCGCACCCGATCTAGGTAGGGAACCGCAGTATGCGCCGCTCCGCGCGGCGCTGATTCAGCGCATCGAAAACCCTTGACTTACGATCCGGTTTCCCAAGATAATGCCGGCACGCGGACCGGGTTTTGCCGGTTGCAGCGGGGTGGGCGGGAGCGACTTTCCGTAGCGTGCGGGGGTTTCGCTCCGATTCGGAAGCCGAAGATCCCCGCGAAGACAGGAGGTTCGCGTTGACGCTCTCAATTACCGGAAAAAACCTGACTATCGAAGACGTTGTTGCGGTGGCGCGCAACGGCAGAAAAGTGGAACTTCATCCCGAGGCGCTGACTCGCATCATCCACTGCCGAGAGTTCCTGGAAGACAGGATTGAAGCCAAGGAGATAATGTACGGCGTCAACACCGGCATCGGCGAATTCTCCGAGGTGATTCTCTCCGACGAACAGACCCAGCAATTCCAGAAATGGCTCATCTACAATCATGCCGCCGGCATCGGGGAGCCGATGCCTGAAGACCATGTTCGCGCCGGCATACTTGGCCGCATCAACGTGATTGCCAACGGCTTCTCCGGATGCCGGGCGCTGGTTCCGCAGACTCTGGTTGAGATGCTCAACAAGGGGGTTACGCCCGTCGTGTGCGAAAAGGGCTCGGTGGGGGCGTGCGGTGACCTTTCTCCCATGAGCCAGATTGCGCTCACCATGATGGGGGAGAGCGAGGCGTTCTTCCAGGGGGAACGGTTGCCTTCCGATGAAGCGCTGAAACGTGCCGGCATCACCCCGGTGGAGTTGAAGGCCAGGGATGGTCTGGCGACCATCAACGGCAGTAATCTTCTCACCGCCATCGCCGCGTTGGTGCTGTACGACGCCGAGCTGTGGCTGAAGCAGGCGGAGATCGCCGCGGCCATGAGCCTGGAGGCGCTCCTGGCCAACCTCAAGCCGTACGACGTACGTCTGCACAAGCTGAGGGGTTTTGACGGCGCGGTTACGTGTGCCGCCAACCTGATTCGTGTTCTGGATGGCTCAGACCTCCTTACCGGGAAGTTGAAGGTCAAAGTGCAGGACGCGTACAGCATGCGCTCCACTCCTCAGGTGATCGGTGCGGCCCGGGACCAGTTCCGCTGGACCCGCAAGCAGATCGAGGTCGAGCTCAACGGCGTCGGCGACAATCCCATCTTCCTGCCCGAAGATCAAACCGTGCTCACCGGCGCCAATTTCCAGGGCAGCCCCGTGAGTCTGCCGGTGGATGGCATGACGGCCGCGATTACCATGGTCAGCGTGCTCTCGGAGCGGCGCCTCAACCGGCTGCTTAATCCTGCGCTGAGCGTAGGTTTGCCTCCCTTCCTCACCAAAGGGGCAGGGATGATGTCGGGGCACATGCTCAGCCAGTACACTGCGGACTCCCTCATTGTTGAACAACGCATCCTCTCCAACCCAGCCTCAATCCAGTCCATTCCCGCGGCCGCGGACCAGGAGGATTTCGTGTCCATGGGGATGAACGCGTCCTTGAAAGCCCGGCAAGTGATGGACAACGCCTACGGCGTCCTCGGAATCGAGTTTATCGGTGCGGCCCAGGCTCTCGACTTCCGGGAGCACACCTTTGGGAAGGGTGTGCAGGCCGCGCTGCAGGCGGTCCGGAAGACGGTGGAACACCTGGACGAAGACCGGCCGCTCTTCTCCGACCACAACAACATGATGTCTGCAACCAGGCGTCTGGAAGTGCTTGAAATGGTGGAAGGAGATGTGGGACTGTTGGAGTCGTAGAAGCTCTTACGGTGAATAATAGTGCCCCGTACTCGTACCATTGGCAGACTGATACGACGAGGAGGATGACATGAAAAATATCTACACCACCAGCTTTGTCGCTCTGGCCGCGGTTGCCTTTCTGGCGGCATCTTGTGGTCCCACTTACGTCTACCAGCAACCGCCCCCGCCGGCGCAGACCTATTATGTAGAGTCGGAAGTAGTCTGCCCCCCTGACACCGTGTGGGACGGAATGCACTGTGTTGCCGTCGAGTGGGACATGCAGCCGTTGTGCCCGGCCGGCACTACTTACGAGGGCGGCCTCTGTGTAGGCGTCCAGCCCTCAGTGGAGGTTATTTGCCCCGCCGGTTCTCGCTGGAACGGGAAGTTCTGCGAGAAACGCGTCTACAAATGCCCGAAAGGCACCAAGTGGAACGGCAAGCGGTGCGTGCTCACTCGGGCGCCGTGTCCCAGGGGCACCCACTGGAACGGGCGGCGCTGCATCCGCTACGAGGGGAATTGTCCCCCGGGGACCAAGTTGATGAACGACCGTTGCGTGGTTGCCAAAGCCAAGTGCGCCAAGGGGCTCAGGTGGAACGGCCGGCGGTGCATCCGCGTCAACCCCGAGAAGAAGAATTGTCCTGCGGGAACGAAGTGGAACGGCAAGCGATGCGTTGCACCGCCCCCTCCTGCGACTCACTGCCCCAAGGGGCAGAAATGGAACGGTAAGAGATGCGTTGGCGCCGCGCCGCCGCCCAAGGTCAAATGCCCTGCGGGCAAGAAGTGGAACGGTAAGCGCTGTGTAGCCGCCGCGCCTCATCCGCCCAAGGCCAAATGCCCGGTTGGCAAGCGCTGGAACGGCAAACGGTGCATTGATGATGACGTACCTCTGCACAAGACCAAGTGCCCGAAAGGGAAGCTGTGGAACGAGCGCACGAAGAAATGCGTGGTAGTAAAGCCCGCCCCTGCCAAGAAGTGCCCCAAGGGTCAGCACTGGAATGGAAGCCACTGTGTGCGCGACGCTAAGAACGGCCGCAAGAAGCCGCCGGCCAAAGCTTGCGCACGCGGCAAACACTGGGACGGTGCGCGGTGCGTTACCGACAAGAAGCCCGCGCCAAGACCCAAGCCGAAGCCCCGCCCCAAAGACAGGGACAAGCCCAAGCCCAAGGCCTGCCCCCACGGCAAGCACTGGGATGGCCGGCACTGCGTGCCCAATCGGTAGAGCCTGACTCCCTTCTAAGGACTCCACTCATCTAGAGTTGTTGTTTCGCCAACAGTGGCCTGGTCCGCTGCATTCTGAGCTTCCGGAGTGCCGAACAGGTGGCCGTTGACTGCAGCCGCGATGATTAGAACGGTGCCGCCGGGCCCGGCCTCTCCGCCGGCTCCCCCGCCGCCCGCCGCGCCGCCATCGCCACCTGCATAAACTCCATTGGCGCCGGAAGAGGGACTTTCGCCGAAAGCTGCCCCCACACCCCCGGCTCCTCCTCCGCCGCCCCAGCCGTGTCCGCCGTTCCCACCGCTACCGCCGGGCCCACCCGGCGCCGCAAGCGCACCGGTGGCAGAAGAAAGCAGTTCACAGACGACCAGCAAAGTGCCTCCCGCCGCCCCCTGTCCTCCTTCACCTCCGCCTCCTCCGCCATCGTCACTCCCGGGACCGTCTTTGTTGCCGCCCGCAGCTCCCGCACCGCCGGGGCCGCCCCCGGCGCTGACTATGCCGGAAATGTCCAATTCCCGGGCCCAGATCAGGGCTGCACCGCCGCCGGCCTGACCCGCGGTGCCGCCGGTCGGACCGCCTGGAGGGGCGATCTTGGTGCCGCTGCCTGCGTTGGCGCCGCTGGCGCCTCCGCCCGCACCCGCGGACCCACCGCCGCCCAGGTAGAGCAGCGAAAAGTCCGCCGGCGTGGGATTGCCGGGACAGTCGTACGCGGCACCGCCACCTCCGCCGCCACCGCCGCCGGGCGGCGGTCCACCCGCACAATGGGTGATCTTGCCACCTCCGCCGCCTCCGCCAAGGCCGCCCGCCCCGCCTCCGCAGCAACAACTCGAAGCGCCGTTGCCACCGGACGCGGCCGCGGGATCACCGCTCCCGGCGCCGCCGTGATTCCACTCTCCCTGGATTCCCGGCCCGCCACCCTGGGAGGATTCTCCGGCCGGACCCTCCGGACCGGACGAGGAGGATGCACCGCGGAAACCGACCAGATCGACGGCCACCTTGCCGCCCGGCGAAACGGTCATAGTCTCCCGGACCTTCACCGCTACTATGCCCGTGGCCCGCCCTGTGTCCGCTCCGGACTCAAATCCGTCGAATGGGGAGGCGGTGAGGAGGCCGGTCAAATCCAGAGTCAGGTACTGGGGAATGCGTTGCAGCACTACGAGGTCTTGAGGCGCACCGTAGTCCCCCTGGGGCGGGGCCGCCAACTGGACCGCACCGTCCTCCACATCAGCGATTAGCACAACTTCAAAACTGCCCACGCCGTCCCCGGCGCCCAGCAAGGAAGCCAGCAGGGCGTGGTCACCTGCCACCAAACCCAGGGTCTGCTCCAGACTCAAAGTCATTCCGGAAACCGGTTCCGTGACTCGCCAGGCCACACCGTCCGGGTAGACCCGGTCGCCGGTGGCATGTACGTTGACATTGAAGGTATCGGGGAAAGCTACTGCACCATCGGAGCCGTCACCGATGAGGAAGCAAGAAGAGACCAGGCCCGGGTCGGAGTCGTCGCAATCGTCCGGAGTCTGCGAATCGTATTCTCCGTCGGCCTCGCACAGGCATTTGCCCTCGGCGGGTGCGCCGTGGCCGTCACCGTCCGCATCCAGGTAGAACCACAGGCATCCCGCACCGTCGGCTTCCTCGTCAACTTCGCCGTCGCAGTCGTTGTCCAGAAGGTCACACTTTTCGAGTTCAACCCCTTCCTCCGGATCGCAAACCTGAGGGATTCCTTCGACGCAGTTTGCCACGGTGTGCTCACAAATCCCCAACCCGCAGGTTGTGGTCCCAAGCCCCTCATCGATTTCGCCGTTGCAGTCGTTGTCCAGCAGGTCGCACTGTTCCGGCTTCGAACCGGCTTGTGGGTCGCACAACTGAGCAGCACCCCCGACGCAGTTGAACACAGTATGTTCGCATTCGCCCAGCCCACAGGTGGTAGTGCCCAACTCTTCATCAACCGGGCCGTCGCAATCGTTGTCCGCACTGTCGCAGGCTTCCTCCTCCGCACCTTCTTCCGAGTCGCACACCTGCGGCAGGCCGGCCACGCAGTTGGCAACGGTATGTTCGCATACTCCAAGCCCGCAGGTAGTGGTTCCCAGTCCTTCATCTATCTGCACGTCGCAGTCGTTGTCCTTCAGGTCGCACAGTTCGGGAGCGCCCGGGAAGATCGTGGCATCGTATGGGGCGCAGTCCTCGGCATCGAGGGACAAGTCATCATCGTCATCCGGGTCGCACTTATTCCCCTGGCCGTCGCCATCAAAGTCAGCTTGTTCCGGGTTGCTCTCGACCGGGCAGTTGTCGGTCAAGTCGGGTACACCGTCGCCGTCATCGTCCGTGTCCACACAGTCGGCTACCGTGTCATCGTCCAAATCGGAGAATCCTTCGTCGGGCTGGCCGGAGCAATCGTCATCCAACCCGTTGCACAATTCATCGGCTCCAGGAAAACCCTGCGGGTTGAGCGGCAAGCAGTCACCGGCCGCGTCGGTAGAGTAGGGCGCCGCAGCGTCGCAAAGGCAGGCGGCCAATTGTTCGACGCCAAAGCCATCTCCGTCAGCATCGAGGTAGTAGAGTTGGCACTGCGCCGCACCCTGTTCGTCAATCGCCTCGTCGCAATCGTCGTCCACACCGTTGCAGGTTTCCTGGGCGAAGTGAGACACGGAGCCGTCGAAGGGGGCGCAGTCGGTGAGGTCGTTGTCTTCATCCCCGTCGTCGTCGGGGTCGCACAGATCTCCGCTCTGGTCGCCGTCGAAGTCATCCTGTTCCGGGTTCTTTACACCAACACAATTGTCCGCAATGTCGGGCACGCCGTCCCCGTCTGAGTCGTCCTCACATTCGTCGCCTTCTCCGTCTCCGTCCAGGTCGGCCTGGCCTGGGTTAGGCACCAACGGGCAGTTGTCCCCGCCATCCGGCACACCATCACCGTCATCGTCCGGGTCACAAGCGTCTCCGGCACCGTCATTGTCCGAGTCGGCCTGCTCTTCGTTTGCCTCTCCCGGGCAGTTGTCAAACTCGTCCGGGATGCCGTCGCAGTCAACTTCCCACTCCTCTAGTTGCGCCAGAAAACAACCGAAATCGCAAAGGTCTCCGAACCCGTCCCCATCCTCGTCCGCCTGGTCCGGGTTGTTCACGCCGACACAATTGTCCGCGCTGTCGGCTATGTCGTCGCCGTCATCGTCGTCGTCGACACAATCGGCAATTCCGTCCAGGTCCTGATCGTCAAAGTCCTGGTCGGTCTCCCCGTCGCAATCGTTGTCGAGCCCATCACAGATCTCTTCAGAGGCGCCTTCCATAACTTCACAAACCTGCTCCACGCCGGCTGCACAGTTGTCCACTGTGTGCTCGCAAACTCCCTTCCCGCAGGTTGTTTCCCCGAGGTCTTCATCGGATTCGCCGTCGCAGTCGTCGTCCTTGCCGTTACAGGTTTCGTCGGCGCCGGGGTGCACCTCGTCATCGAAAGGGGAGCAGTCGTCGACGTCCGGCGATTTGTCATCGTCGTCGTCCGGGTCGCACACGTCCCCGATGGTGTCGTAGTCGAAGTCGGCCTGATCGGGATTCGCGGCCGTGGGGCAGTTGTCCAGCCAGTCGGCGACGCCGTCCCCGTCATCGTCGTTGGTGATGCAATCGGGGACACCGTCTGAATCGGAATCGGGGAACCCCTCGTCGGTTTCGCCGTTGCAATTGTCATCGAGCGCATTGCATATCTCCACGCCGGCACCCTCGTCGGCATCACAAGTCTGCGGCGAGCCGGAAACGCAGTTGTCTACCGTGTGTTCGCAGACGCCCAGCCCGCAGGTTGTTTGTCCAAGTTCTTCGTCCACGACTCCGTCGCAGTCGTCATCTTCTCCGTTGCACGATTCGGCTGACGGCTCAGGGGCATCGCATTCCGTCAGCCCTTCTTCGCTGCATTCCCGCTGCCCTAAGCAAGTACCATGCTCGTTGGTGACGAAGCACTCAGTGGACGCTCCGATTGCGAAGCTGCTGCAAGAGCACAGCTCCCCCGCACTTGTGATGCACTGCTCCACGTCGTCGCCGCCCACCCCGTCTACCAGTCCGCATACGTAGCCCCCCGGGCAGTCCTCATCGTGTTTGCACGCGGCGCCGCAAAACGAGCCCTCTGCTCCATGGCCGATGCACAGCGCACCGTTGTCCAGTCCGGAGTGGTAACAATCCGCGCTTGAGTTGCAAGGCGAGCACAAGAAGAGATCGGAAGGAACGCACAGGAAGATAACATCAGGGGCGGCGTTTGCGTCTTGGACGCAACTCCAGCCGACGGGACACTCCTCGACGCACATGGTGGAGCACACCTTGCCATCCCCGACCGACAGGCAGTAGCCCGACAGGCAATCGCCGTTGAAGATGCACGGCCAGCCAAATGCGCCCGGTTCGAGGGAGTCGAACTGTCCGTCAGGCAAGTCGCCCAACAGCAGGTCTGTTTCGCTGTCAGCAACCGCGGCGTCGACGGGCAGCGCCAGTTCCGGGGCTGTATCGGCACCAGTTCTCAACTCGGCCGTAGCTGAGTCTCCCGTGTCGAGCAGCAGTGGTCCCTCGCTTGAACCGGGACTGCACGCGAAAAGTGTGGAGATGAAGAACATCAGAAGTGTGAGGGGGCACCCGATTCGCATGGTTGACTCCTTTCAGGCTGGTGCGGTGCGATTGTGGCCGTTTGCAGATTACCACGGCACCTTTTGGCAGGCCAGCCCAAATGATGCCACCCGATTGACGGGGCGACGCCCGCTGTGCTACTCATTGATCAGTGGAGTCACGGGTTCAACGGTGAGGTCCGAAGATGTTTCGATATCGCAGTACAGGGACGGTTCTGGCAGTGGCCGTGTCACTCGTTTTGTGGGGATGGTCATGCGTCGACACCGGCTTGAGTCTCAAGGTAAAAGACTCTGTTGACGGCACGGGTCTGTTCGACTCCGGGGAGTTGACCGCAGGTGATACCTCTCCGGAAACCGGTCCCGATGTCGTGGGCGATGTGCCCGGCGATGGTGTTCCCGACTCGGTGTGTAGCCCCAGTTGTATCTCCGGCACATGCGGGGTGTCCGATGATTGCGGTGGCATTTGTGAGTGCCCGGGAAGCGAGCAGACATGTGAAGCCAACCTGTGCGTGTGTCAGGGCGGCGCGCCGGGCTGCGGCGATGAGTGCTGCGTGGACCCGCAGGTGTGCGCAGGCCCCGCAACCGACCGGTATTGCTGCACACCTCTTTGCGATGGCAAAGAGTGTGGCAGCGACGGGTGTGGGAACACCTGTGACGGGGGATGCGTGGATGAACGGCAGGAGCGGGACGACGACACGCTGGAATGTTTCGGCTACTTCTGTTTTGTCCCCGGTGGAGAGTGCGAGGACGACGGCGTGTACGATTGGGACGGCTGCGCAGCCGGCCTGCTGGCGGAGAACCTGGTAAATGTGGAATCCGCGCTCGACCAGCGGGACCCCGCGCTGGCAGTGTTGGCCAACGGCGACTACGTCGTCGTCTGGGAATCCCAAGCCTATCCCGGAAGCGGGTGGGAGATAGCCGGCCGCGTCTTCGGAACTGGCGTGAATTATGCTGTCGGTGCGGAGCAGCGGGGGAACGAGCATGCGGACGGACATCAGATCAATCCCGCGGTAGCAGCCCTCACGGGAGGTGGTTTTGTGGTGGCCTGGCAGGGTCCGGACCCCGACAGTGCAGTATTCGAAAGCCGCATTTTTGCCCGGGTTTTTGACGAGGACGGTCAACCGGACGGAGAGTCATGGATCGTTAGCAACGAGGACGAAGCGTCGCAGCACGATCCGGCCGTGGCCGGGCTGGCCGACGGAGGATTCGTGGTCAGTTGGCAGCACAATGTCCATCCTGTAACCGATGGTGATGACGGTTGGAACGTGTTCATCGAGGCGAGGACATATTCCGCCGACGGCAATTCCGGACCGGTAGTGCTTCTGACCGATAGTGAAGAAGGTCATACCGATCCGCCTGCGGTGGCTGCGCTCACCGGGGGCCGAAGCATGGTCGTTTGGGCCGGAGAGTACGACCAGTCCGGCCTGCTGGGACCCTTCGTCGCGTATCTTGACGCAGCGGGGCAGCTTGAAGGTGCGGCAAGTCCCTTCCCAGCGGCCGATAATCCGGGCCATTATGAGGGGCTGGACGTGGCTGTGTTTCCGGCCGGCACCGGGCCGACTTCCGAATCGGCCTTGGCCGAGGCCTTCGTCGTCATGGAGCGCGACAACAGCGATTTCGGTGAGGACATCTACGTCCAGATGCTTGACGACCAGGGCCAGCCGTTCTGGAGCCAGTTCAAGGCCAATCTTCTCGATTCCAACGACCCGGACCCCATTGCTCAACAGATTCCCAGCGTGGCCCTGCTACAGGACGGCACCGCGGCGGTGGTGTGGGACACCTACTCATACGCGTTTGAGAATGGGGGTGAAGGGATCGACATCTATATGCAGGTGCTGGCGTTTTCGCCGTTCAGCCCTCAGCCCACCCCCCTTGGGGACACCGACCCCCGCGTCAATCGGTACGTGTCCGGAGAGCAGAGCAGACCCGACGTCGGCGCGCTGCAGGACGGATCCTTCGTCGTGGTTTGGGACTCGTGCCCGGGGGAGGGTTATCCCGGATTTGCGCAGGACGAAAGCGGATGTGGGATCTTTGCCCAGCGTTTCCAACCGGATGGTGTGAGGATGGAACCCTGGCAACAATTCAGCGGGCAGTAGCGTATTCGGGCAGGTTTTCCAGCGCCTCAGGCGTGCAGTTGGGCGGTGCGGTCACCGGATTGCACCTTGAAGGAGTCCCGCCCGGAATTTCGAAAAACCAATCCATCGTCTTGTTAGGCCCGGGGAAATTGGTGGAGAGGCAGTGCGCACCGCTGCGCAAAGCGGCTTCAATCCGCTCCGGGTCGATGTAGTCGGTTTCGGTGTCGCTCCGGGTGCGCACGAGGAATCCTTCGGCTACAGCCGCGAGGATCTGTTCTTCGCTGGAGACCGGATTGTCCAGGCTCAACACTGCGGCAAAGGGATCGTTGACGTCGGATAGTACAAACAGCGGGGCCCCCTCGAGTTGCGGGTGGAGGGCCAGATAGCCGGCCTGATGCGTACCTCCATCCAGAATCACAAAGAGAGCCTTGCCCCTGGAATCACCCAGGGTCGGCCAGCCGTTATTCAACACCCCTTCTCGCAAGGTGGGGTAGTCCCCTCTTACGTCATCGGGGGCTACGATTCTGTCCCGGGGCCAGGCGTCCAGAACAACTTCATCCAGCAATTCGAAGTTGCTGAATAACGCCAGCGGAGGGATATCATCCTTGGGCTCGATGAAGATGAAGAGGGGATGGTGGTCCAGGTGCTTGTCCGACCATTTCTTCATGATCTTCAAGCACAACTCCAGGGTGTCGCATGTGGTCTCCTGGTCGAAAAGCGGGGCATGGTAAACCACGATTTCCCCAGACTCGGGAACCTGGTGAATGTCGATCTCGAACTGGCGAACTCCATGTGTCCCCAACTGTTCATCCAAGGGCGGCATCTCGTAGAAATAGTCCTTGAAACCGACTCCTTCCGGGGGCCACTTATGGTAGCTGTTGTGAGTGCCTTCCGATTGCACGTGATTGAGTCGCAGCTGGTCGTCCAAGGGATAGGCGGACGGAAGTTCGACCTCCGGCAGGGTATCTTCAACGACCTCTATAACCAGATCGGTCAGCGTCGGCAGTTCGGGTCCAACAACTTCATCGGCGGCAGACGTTGCTCCGCAAGCGGACAGAAGGAACGGCGCGACCAAACCGAGTATTATGTAGCGACCTGCCGGCATACTTTCATACCTCCCGAGCCGTCGGAAACTATACGGCAGGCCGCGTTTCAGTGCAACCCGCATCCACAGTTGATGCAAGGGAAAACACAACAATTACTACCGCATAGATATATTTGTTCTGCCGGTTCACTACCCGGGAAATATCGAAAAATCCCGTTGGACGAATAGGTGCTCCCTCTGCAATATCGGGAAGTGGCGGAGTACTCAAAGGAGGTGGACCTATGCGGCGATTGCTCACTCCAATTATGTTGGTCGCGCTCTTCGGCCCGGCGCCGTCGTGCGCCGGCGAGTCTGAAGGCGACATTGAGAAGGTTACATACGAAGAGTTGGCGAGCTGGCTGGAGGGAGGTGAGGCGATGACCGTCGTCGACGTGCGCCCCCTGGTCGACTACCAGGGGGGCCACATACAGGACGCGATCAGCGTCGACCTGGCCGACCTGGTTGACGACGCCGGTCAGCTCATCGACGGGGGCAGCGCGCTTACCGGTGCAGTCCCGGACAAATCGACCAGGCTGGTGCTCTACTGCTGGGGTTACGGCAACGACGGGGATTTCGCGGCCGTTGCCCAGGAGCTGGGCTACACAAACGTATATCGCTATGATTGGGGCGTCGAACAGTGGGCGCTCTATGACTATCTGGTAATTGAGTACGAGTCCTTCAAGAAATGGCACGAGGCAAACTATCCCTTTGAAGACGGGGATAACTTCCTCATCGATGACCTGCCGGAGCCCTGGTACACGGGAGAGGATCCGGCCCATCCCGGCGGCCACATTCCCGGGGCGGTGAACATCCCCATCGACCAGTGGGGGAACAACCTGGGTGCGGTGGACGGCGGTACCGCGTTCACCGATGTAGTGACCGACAAGAGCGCCAAGGTTGTGATCTACTGCGGGGATTCCATGTGTGGGAAAAGCCTGGTCGGGGTCAAGGCAGCGTTGGAGTTGGGGTATACCAACGTATTTCGCTACGAGGGCGGCTGGCAGGAGTGGCAGGATAAGGGCAACGAATTGAAACCGGGCCAGGCACCTTAGGGAGTGAAACCCGCATCATCGTTTCCGTCGATGCCGCCCCCCTTCTCAATGTTACCCATGCCTTCGTGAGCCGGTGGATTCAACCACAACGAATTGTCGCCGATGGGAACCGAGTCGAGGTCCGGCCGAAAGTAAGTGTCGGTTCCATCGGAATCGAGGAACAGGCCGATACACTTGAGAGTCTCGGGGAGGGTCCCATAGTCGGCGCTGTTGGCGAATCCAAAGGTGTTGTTGGCAGTGGACGAGTAGCTATCGTCGCCCTCGGTATCAAGCAAGATGCCGATGCCGTCCGCATTGCCCGCGCCGACGGCCAGACTCGGAGCGTTGTAGGTGTCGTCGCCGCCAAGGTCGGCAAGGAGTCCGAGGGAGAAATCGTGACCGCATCCCACGGAGCAATTGAGCAGCGGCAGGCTTTCGTTGTAAACGTCGTCCCCGGCAGCGTCGATCAGAATGCCGTTGGCCATGTGTGCGCTGGCTCCGATGACGTACCACCTTCCATCGTAGTGGTCGGCACCGCTTCCGTCGGCCACAATTCCGGTGCCGAACCAGTACCCGGTGCCCAGGCCGAAGATGTCGCACATGTAGGAGTCGTTCCCTGCAACATCGCGCAGCATGCCGACCCCGCCTGACATGAAGATCTGGTCCGTAAAATCGGCTCGGCGTCCAAACCCGAACCCCTGGGTCATGGAAGTGTTGGACTTGCCGGGATTCTGAGGGTTGAGATAGAGCATCATCCCGCCCAGTTCAGGGTCCCCGAGCAGCGAAGCGTACTCATCATCTCCGTCGGCGTCATAGAGCAGACCGTAGGCTCTGGCATACGCAAAACCCTGCGCCACGTGGGCAGTGGAATAGAGGTCTGTCCCCTGTTCGTCCATCAGCACGCCGATGCCGAAAACGGCTGCGCCCTGGGCCAGCGCTTCGGACATGTACACGTCGTCGCCGCCCTCGTCAAAGAGCACGCCGACACCGAAAACTCCTGCGCCCTGGGAGATCCTTAAGGAAGTATAGGAGTCGGCCCCATCGCCGAAATCGTACAGCAGTCCATACCCGAACCGCCCGCTCCCCTGGCGGCCGCGGTCGGAAAGGGAAAACGGGCCGTTGTCCTCGCCCGGTTCCCCTTTCGGAACATACCTTCCGTCCTCATCTTCGGGCGGTACCATGGGATGAATCTGCTCCCCGGCATCATGGTAGCCGTAGTCGTCATTGCCGCCGAAATCAAGGAGCACCGACACGGGGTTGTCGTAGGCAGCGGTGGCTCCGGCAGGCACTCTGTAGGTGTCGTTCCCGCCGGTGTCTACCAGCAGTGCGATGAGGTCTGTCCCCAATTCCTTACCGTCGTACACGTCGTCGCCGTCGCCGCCGAAAATCACCAGACCTGCCGGGGTTTCAATTATCACAGGCGGGCCGGACATAGAGCCGGAAGGCAGCCCCGAATCGGCCACCGCCTGCGCCAGTTCGTGCCCGGCGGTAAACAGAAGGGAGAGGTCGATTTCCGCGGTCAGCGCCTTGTACACCGCGTCGCTGGCCGGCGAAAGTACAAACTTGTCCTTGGGGATGGCGACGAAACCGTGGCCCCGCAGGAACAGATGTTCCGGTATTGACTGGTCTGAGATTGCGCCGGCAATCTGCTGGCGCACCAGCAGCGCCTGGGTCATGCGGTCCACGATGGGAATGAGCGGGTCGGCAAGGTCCGGGGGCAGGTCTGCAAGAGTCGCTTCGAGCCCGGAAACATCAGCCGCACCGCCGGCAGACTCGATAAAGAGCGCCAGGGCCTCCGCAAGGGCGGGAGAGTCAAGAGTCGGGGTAGGGGTGGCAGGTACAGGTCGATCGAGCATTCGGGCGCCCTGAGCGATGGCAGCCGCCACTCTTTGCTGCCCCGTCTCCTCGTCCAGTTCGGCAACATCCTTCTGCACAGTCTGCAGGCCGGAGGGCGGATAGTCGTGCACCTGATGAAAGTACTTCAGCCGCCAGGGGTCGTGAGACAGAGCGCCGGGGAATATGTTGAGCCAATCACGGTGAAACCCGGCGTTGCACCGGCTAAGCCCAAGTTCGGCCAGCAGTTGGTCGTACAATGTCTCCCTGTCCGCAAGGCAACTGCATTGGGGAGGAAGGCAGTGCAGGGCTCCCTGAAGTTCAGCGCAAACGGCGTTCTCTGCGCACTCCCCGTCTCCGGCGCACTCGACTGAACAGAAGCCGGTCCCGGGAGAAACTGAAGGAGCCGTCAGGCACGTCTTTCCATCCGGGCAATCGGCGTCGTCTCGGCACGGGGCGCCGTCTCCCGCATCGTCGCCGGCCGCCACTCCGCACCCCTGTGGGCCTTCCTCCCATACCGCCCGGCACGCAGGTTCGGCACATGCCTCCCCGCCGTCGGTGCAGGTGCCGAACTCCCCGGGGCAGTCAGAGTCGACTTCGCAACCGCGGGTGCAGTAGCCGGGGCGCCAGTCGTTGGATGTGCATACCGGGAAGTCGTACTTGCACAAACCGGCCAACTCTTCACCGTTGCAAGAGATCCCGGCCGACGCGATGTGGCAGTCGCCGGCAAGCGGCGCACAAAGCTGCTCGCCGTCGACGTCGTAGCAAGCATACCCTTCGGGGCACCAGGAAGGCTCGCCTTCCGCACAGGGCAAAGCACAGAACATCTGGCCAGAGTCCTGAAACGTCAGGCAACGTGCACCTTTGCCGCTGCAGTCCGAATCGTCGCCGCAGTCTACCGCGCAGAGCCCCGCCCAGGGCCCGGACGGAGGGGCAGGACACTCTTCTGAGTCGGGCTGGTAAGCGTCAACCGGCCCGGCATCCCCGCCGTCCGCCGGCTCGGTCTCACCAAGGATATCACCCGTCGAGTCCTGAACGTCCGGGGCTTCGCGGGTGGCGTCTTCTACGACCTCCACGGCCAACCGATCCGAGGCGCCGTCCAATCCGGCAGCGGTGTCATGGGCGCCGCCACCGCCGCCGTTATCGCTGCACGAAAAGATCAGCGCACCCAACATCGGCAATGCGGCCAGGTGACCTAGCCGCGTCAGTCTTTTCGCAATGGTGTACATGGTCACGATTTCCTCCGTATTCTCCGACTTTCGACCGTATGGTACGCCAGTGAGCAAGCGCGAGTCAAACGAGAGAGGAGACCCTCGACTCCGGGCCGGAGGGCTGCTATGATCTTGAGCAGGCAAAGTGGGCCTAGAGGTGGGTATGAGCGACAAGGACAAGAGCCGGTCCGAACTGCTGGCGGAAGTGCGGCGCCTGCGAAGTCGCACGAGACTGCTGGAGGGAGCGTGGCACTCCAGCCAGGCGGCTGAAAAGCCGCTGCGCGAGCAAGAAAAGACTCTGCGCAACCTGTTGGAATGTTCGCCAGAAGCGATCCTTATTACAGGCGAGGACGGTACCATTACCGACTGCAGCCGGGCCGCGGTGCAAATGTACGGGTTTGCCAAGCGGGAGGAGTTGATCGGGCGCAACAGTTTTGACTTCATCGCTCCCGGGGTTGAGCACGATATGGTCCAGGAGATGGTGGAAACCCTGGCCCTTGACTACGGCAATGCCAAGGAATATGTCTGCCTCGCCCGAGGGCCGCGGGAATTCCCCATGGAGGTTTCCGCCCGCGCCATTCCGGACGAAGAGGGCGCCCTGTCGGGCTACATCGTCATCGCTCGTGATATCTCCCGCCGGCGGGCTGCGGAAGAGCGACTGATGCTCGAAAAGGAGTATGCCAGAACCATCGTCGAGACGTCTATGGACGGCATTGTCATCTTCAACGAGCGGGGTGATGTGGCCGACTTCAACGTCGCGGCCCTGGGGCTGTTGGGATACACTGCGGAGGAACTGCGGGCCCTCAGCCGGCGTGACCTCACTCCGGAAACCTACACAGAGGCCGACGAAACAGCCATGCAGCAAGCCGAGCAGTCCGGTCTGTTCGAGGAGTACGAAAAGGAGTACCTCCGCAAAGACGGTAGCCTCCTTCCTGCCCTGGTGAGTGGCGGGATTCTCGGGGGCAAGCCTGAGGGACCCGGGTGGAGAGCGGTGGCGTTCATCAAAGATATTACTGAGCGCAAGAGAGCCGAAACGGTGCTGCGCTTCGAACGAGACCGCCTGGATGAGATTACCCACAGCGTCGGAGCCGGACTGCTGGTGGTAGCGCGTGACCGGACCGCCGCGTGGGCCAACACAGCCTTGATAGAGATGGTCGGGGCTGTGGACGGTCTCAAATGCCACCAGGTCCTCTGCGGTCGGTCCGATACTTGTCCCGACTGCCCGGTGGAGAAGATCTTTGAAGCCGGGGCCGAGCAGGTAGAACATCTAATTGTCGCCCGGGGAACCGATGGGCGCCCCTTCGACGCGCGGGTAATCGCAACCCCCTTGCGCGACGATGATGGTAACGTGACCTCCTCACTCCAGGTGGTCCTGCCCGTGCGCGGAGAGGACGAGGGGCAGCCTGCAACCGCGTCGGGAGGTATTGAAGGAGAGATCCTCGGCCGTCTCGCAGAATTGGACAAGATCAAAGGCGAGTTCCTGGAGTTTCTCACCCACAGCCGATCCGGCGCGGCCGATGCTCGCCGGTGGTTGTCAATCGACGAGGTCGCCGGCTACCTGGGTGTTAAAAGAGACACGGTCTACAAGTGGATCAGGTACAGAAACCTACCTGCTCATAAGATTGGCAGGTTGTGGAAATTCCAGCGCGAGGAGGTGGATGCCTGGTTGTCAGGGGGTCAAGGTCGCGGCCTCTAGGCACTTCGACGCCATATCCCACTTGGTCCCACTCGAAGCAGTTCCATATCCCACTTAATCCCATTAAAGCGCTTGACGATCTCCCTCGTCGGCTCTAAACTGGAACATGGACGAATCAAGCTGATACATCGCGGCGGCTGTGGGGACGGTCGCCGGGGCGGCGGTTCAACCGGGGGGGGGCAGGCTATGAGCAAAGTACTCGGCATCGATCTTGGGACGACGTTCTCCTGCGTTTCGGTGGTCGAAGGCGGCAAGGCGGTGGTTATTCGGGACCTGGAGGGAGCCTCGACGGTCCCGTCCGCGGTGGTCTTCGACGAAGATTCTGTGCAGGTTGGCCGACCCGCACTCAGGCAGATCGCGGCCAACCCTGCATGCACCATCACGGCAGCTAAGCGACTGATGGGAAGGAAGTTCGATTCCGCAGAAGTGTCAGCCATGCGCAAGCTCAGCGGCTACGAAATCGTCGCATCTCCCAACGGGGACGCGCACGTTCAGATTGACGGCAGAGTGATCTCGCCGCCGGAAGTTTCGGCCAAGATCCTCTCTGAGCTTCAAAAAATCGCCACCGGCTATCTGTCCGAAGGCGTTTCCCGCGCGGTGATAACCGTACCGGCATACTTCAGCGACGCGCAACGTCAGGCGACTCGGGACGGCGGTCGCATCGCGGGCCTTGAGGTGTTGAGGATCATAAACGAACCTACCGCGGCTGCGCTGGCGTTCGGTTTAGGAGAGGACTACTCGGGCACGATTGCGGTCTTTGACCTTGGAGGCGGCACTTTCGACGTCTCGGTGCTCGATGTTGCTGCCGGTGTTTTCCAGGTGAAGGCAACCACCGGGGACACGTTCCTTGGGGGCGAAGACTTTGACGGACGGCTGGTTGAACACATTATCAAACATTGCCGAGACGAGGGCGGTTTCGACCCGGGTAGGGAGGCCGCAGCCCTGGTGAGGATGAAAGAGGCGGCGGAGGGTGCGAAAATCACTTTGTCGTCGGAAAGCGAAGCCGAGATCAAGCTGCCCTTCATCTGGGCTGATGACAACGGTCCCAAACACGTGGAAATGTCCATCAGCCGCACACAATTCGAAGAGCTGGTTTCAGACCTGGTCGATCGCACCATCGACTCTTGCCGCCAGGTAATGGCCGACGCTGGGCTCGAGCCGTCGGAGTTGGACGAGGTTCTGCTGGTGGGCGGCATGACTCGCATGCCGCTCGTCAGGGAGCGGGCGGCCGCCTACTTCGGTCGCAAGGCGCGGGAGGATGTGAGCGCGGACGAGGCGGTGGCTGCGGGCGCCGCGATTCAAGGGGGAATCCTCGCTGGGGAAGTCGAAGACGTCCTTCTCCTCGACGTCGTCCCCCTGTCGTTGGGTATTGAGACCCGGGGTGGTGTACTGGCGCGGCTGATCGAGCGCAACCGCACCGTGCCGGTTTCGGCCAGCGAGGTGTTCACCACCGCCGAAGACTACCAATCCATAGTGAACGTCCATGTGCTCCAAGGTGAACGGCCCATGGTCGCGGACAACCAGTCTCTCGCACGCTTCGAATTGGCGGACCTCCCGCCCGCAAGACGCGGGATCCCAAAGATAGAGGTTGTGTTCGAAGTTGATGTTGATGGCGTGCTGTCGGTCAAGGCCGCGGATCTGGCTACCGGGCGGCAGCAGCAGATTCGGGTCACCCCCTCTTCCGGACTGAGCGAGAGGGACATCGAGAGACTTGTTACGGAAGCCGAGGACCATAGAGCAGAGGACTTGAAGGGGCGGGAGTTGGTTGAACTTGCCATCAAGGCGGATTCTCTCGTCTATTCGACAGAGCGGTCGCTGGCGGAATACAGCAGTTATCTGACTGCTGAAGAACAGGAGGCCATTGACCAGAGCATCACCGTCTGCCGCCTGGCCACCGCCAATGGGCGGGAGGACGAGATTCGACAATC
>CAZVFX010000010.1:63977-88552 GCA_964626565.1 uncultured Myxococcales bacterium | reverse complement strand
GCTAGGTGCTATTGGAGATCCAAAAGTGCTTTATTAGGTATTTACTGCGTGATATAAGAAATGCTGTTTAGGCTGTGCGCACGTGCAGGCTAGACTCAAGCGGGTAGCTAGCGTTCCACATTTTGGGAGAGTTGATAGATATGAATGAGTTGAGAGCCGCGTTGGAAAAAAACGCTAACGACACGAGGACTTTCCAGACCCATCTCGAGCCCATTCTTCGGGAGGGTACCAGGGAAGATTTCGACGAGTTCCTGGAGACGGTCCTTGACGCTGTTACTGATGACACGCCGTTGACCAATCTTATGCGGGCCGCTGATTTCAAGTCGAAGTCGGTAGGTGGCGAGAACGCCCCTTACGTGACGTATCGCATCGGCAAGGTCTTTCTCGACCGCATCGGCAACGAAGACATGGCCGAGATGTACTTCCGGAAGCTGCCCGCGGATTCCGAGTTCATGGCCGAGCTTCATGACTTCTACGTCGACTTCTATCTGCGCAAAGAGAACTGGCGTAAGCTGGAACAACTCTTCCTGGGCGAAGCACAGGCTGCGGGCACGGAGAATCCCGTTGTGGAGTCCAAGCGGCGCACCGCGCGACTGGCTCGCAAGCAGGGGAAACCGGACCGTGCCCTGGCCTACTGGCAAGGTCTGCGGCGGGAACTGCCGGGGGACCCGGAAGTCCAGCAGGAGTTACTGGACCTCTACCGTGAGACCGGCAAGTGGCACCAGGTGGCGGACGTACTGAAGGCCCGGGCGGACGGCCTGCCCGATGACGAGGCCGACGCCAAGGTGGCGCTGTACAAGGAACTGATCGGGTTGTACCGCGACAAGCTCAAAATGGAGGCCAAGGTAGCGGCCACGTACCAGGCGATCCTCAAGCTGGTTCCGGACGACGCCGAGGCCTTCGACAGCTTGTGCGGACAGTACAAGACGACCAATCGCTGGCCCGACCTGGTGAAGTTGCTGAAGGCCCGGATAGAGGCTTCCGACCCCGATGACGCTTTCGACCTGCACCGGCAGGTTGCGGACATCATGGAGGAGCGGTTCAACAACGTCACCGAGGCGATGCGCGCTTACGAGGCGATGCGGGACCTGAGGCCCGATGATGTCGACGTCATCAAGAAACTGAAGGAGTTGTACCAGGCTCGCCGTGATTGGACGAAATACGTGGAGGTCGCCAAAGCTGAGCTTTCGTTCCTGGAGGGAGAAGAGCGTTTCGAGACCCTGCGGGAGCTGGCCCGCCTCTCGTTGCAGAACGTTCGGGATGCATCGCTGGGCGTTTCTCTTTGGAAGGAAGTCAAGGATGCGGATCCCCAGGACGGGGAAGCATTCGACGCGCTGATGCACCTTTACGAGCGTGGCAAGAACTTCGAGGGTGTTGCTGAACTGCTCGAGGAGCGTATCGACCAGGTATCCCAGGACGATCAGCGGGCTCTGCTGGAGCGTCTAGCAGTTATCTACGGGTCGCGCATTCAAGACATGGAGCAGGCCGCCGAGTCGTGGAAGCGGCTGCTGCAGCTCGACGGCGAGAACCACCGCGCCAAGGCGGAACTGAAGAAGATCCTGGTACGCTCCAAAGACGTGGAGAACCTGGACTGGTTCTTCCGTTCCTATTCCACCCTCAACGACTACGCCCGCACCCTTGACTCCATGGCCAAGGACGAGGAGGAGCCGATTCTCAAGGTGCAGGTTCTCTTCCGGCTGGCCGACCTTTACGGAGAGGAATCGGGCAAGGAAGACCGCGCTCGCGGCGCATTGGAACGCATTCTGGAAGCAGACGCTCAGAACATCGAGGCTGCAGACAAGCTGCTGCCAGTATACAGACACCTGGGCAAGTGGTCGGAATTGGTGCAGATTCAGGACTTGATCCTATCTGAACGGGCCGACATGGAAGCGGAGGAGAAGCTGGAACTGCTGCTGGCCAAGGCAGAGATCCACGAAGAGAAGCTGTCGGAGCTCGAAGACGCGTTCTTCACCTACGTGGCCGCCTACCAGGAAGCGTGGACCCGGGCGGACATCCGCGAGCACCTGGAAAGACTCGCCGCGGCATCGAACAACTGGGAAACATATATGTCGGTGCTGGAAGGCACTCTCGAACTGTACGACCTCGAGACGGAGAAGATCCCGTTCCTCATGCGCATTGCGGAGATTTGGGAGACCGAGTTGAGTGCGCCGGACAGTTCCATTGAGTACCTGTCCCGAGTGCTGGAAATCGACGAGACTTTTGTAGACGCCATGGCTGCCTTGGAGCGTCTGTATCAGCAGACCTCGAAGTGGCAGGACCTGAAGGGAATAATCGGCCATCGTCTGGAGGCGGAGTCGGACGCGGCTGAGCGGCAGCGGCTGCTGCTGGCATTGGGCGCAGTATGCCTGGACGAGTTGGATGACCCGGGTGGCGCCATCGAGGCTTTCAATACGCTGGTGGGTGAGTTCCCCGACATGTCTGAAGCCTACGACCGCCTGGCGCAGGTGATGCTCAAGGAAGACCGCAACGACGACCTGCTCGAACTGTTGGAAACCAAGCTTGCCGCGCTGGCCCCGGAGGGGATGGCGCTGGCGGACCTGATGCTGGATATCGGCATGCTGTACTATGGTGTTCACGATGACGTCGCAACGGCAGCCGACCGTTACATTGAGGCGCTGAGAGTCGAGGCTGAACACCCCCGTGCGATCTCCCTGCTTGAGGAGTTGGTCGGCAGCGAAGAAGTACAGCACCGGGTGTCGGTTGCTCTGGAGTCCGTATACGAAGACCGCGGGGATCTGGAGCGGCTGGCCGACTCCCTGGAAATCCAGCTCAAGTGGTCCGACGACGTGGACCAGGTGCGACTGCTGGAGCGGTTGCGGGATCTTTACCTGGATGCGGAAAACCTGGAGTCGGCGGGCGTGACATTGCGCCGCCTCGTTGCGCTGGCCCCGGACGAACCGGAGCATCAGAAACGGCTGGAAGGAATCGCGGCCCAACTGGACGACTGGTTCCCCGTGGTGTCCCTGTACGCGGAAATCGTGGGTCAGATTGCCGACGAAGCGCACCGCCATGACGTCATGCGCTCTGCCGCTGACATCTATCACCGCCGTATCGGCGACCGTGAGCTGGCCAAGCAGCTTCACCGCACCGTGCTCGAGGAAGCTCCGGGCGACCAGCAGGCTCTGACGTCCTTGCAGGATATTGCGACGGAAGAGGAGGACTGGGACGGCCTGTTGGAGATTTTTGAAACCAGGAAGGATTTGGAGCACGACACGGGCGCTCGCATAGCCATAATGCGCGACAGTGCGTCGGTGTGCATGGATCGTCTGGGAGATCTGGAGCGGGCCACCGGAACGGTAGAGGAGATCCTTGAGTTGGACCCGTCCAACCTGGAGACCCTTGATTTGCTCGACCAGCTCTACACCCGCCAGGAGAAGTGGGGCGAGTTGATGGGAGCACTGGAGCAGATGGCCAGCCTGGCCGCATCTCCGGAAGTGGAAACGGGCACCCTGCTACGCATGGCTGAGCTGTACGAGCAGAAGCTCGACGACCCGGCCGGCATGGTGGAGAAGCTTGAGCGGGTGCTGGTGGTGGACCCGGAAAACGAACTGGCGATAGAGATTCTTGACCGCAACGTTCAGGGCGACCTGGCTCTGGCTGTACTGGACCTGCTGGAAGCCTATATGCGCCGCACCAGCCGTTTCGAGCGCCTGGTGGACCTGCTGTCTATCCGCAAGACCTTTGTGGAAGAAGACTATCTGCAGGTGGACATCCAGAAAGAGATCGGCCGGATCTACGACGAAGACCTGGAACTCCCCGAGGAGTCGTTCGAGACGTACCGGGTTGCTCTGGGCATGATGCCGGAAGACGAGGAGACCCTGGGCCACCTCATGGTGCTGTCCAACGTGCTCGGGAATTTCCAGCAGTTGTTCCTGGTCCTGGACGAAGAGACAAGCAACATGGAAGACTGCTCCCAACGCGTGGAGATGTGGCGCATCATGGCCACTCTGTCGCGGGACAAGTTGGGAGAACCGGGCACCGCGGTAGAGTTCTTCCGGAGAGTCATGGATGCGGAGCCGGACGACCCGGACGCAATCACCTCCCTGGGCGCGCTTTACCGTGAGGGTGAGCAGTGGGACAAGCTGGTCGACGTTCTGGAAGTGAACGTGGGCCTGGTCGACGACCTTGAAGAACGCAAGAGCATGCTCATGGAGTTGGGAGCCATTCACTACGGCTACCTGGAGCAAGCGGAACAGGCGATTCAAGCCTACGAAGAGATCCTGCAGCTTGATCAGGATGACGTCACCGCGTTGACCAACCTCGAGAACCTCTACACCGACACGTCCAAGTGGGACGAGCTGGAGCAAATCCTTCAGCGCCGCGCCATGAACGCGATGGATGAAGACGAAAAGCGGGCTTTGATGTTGCGCCGTTCCGAGGTGTTGGACCTGTCCCTCGAACGCTATGACGACGCCTACCAGGTGCTGGAAGAGTTGTTCTCATACGCCAGGGAAGACCTGGACGTTATTCAACGCATGGAGACACTGCTCGAGAAACGTGAGGACTGGATATCCCTTTTGGACATTCTGCGCCACAAGTTGGAGCTGGCTGAAGGCGACGGCCGGGTGCCGATCCTCATGAAGACTGCGTCGGTCTACGCCGACCAGTTGGAAGACGTTCACCAGGCGGTTACCACCTATGGTGCAGTGCTGGAACAATATCCGTCGGTAACAACCGTGCTGGACGAATTGGAGCAGATTGTGCTCACCATGGAGGAGAAGGAAGAGGCCTACAACCTGTTGAAGCCGCGCCTGGTGGAGCACGAAGAGTGGGAACGCCTGCTGGTGTGCATGGAAGCGTACAAGGAATCGCTGGACGACCTTGAGCGCAAGATCGACCTTCTCCTGGAAATGGCCGAACTGGCTGACGAGAAGAACGCAGACCTCGGCCGTGCGTTCCACCTGGCGGCGCAGGCATTGACGCTTGTGCCTCACCGGTTGGACATCGCAGATCTGTTGGAGCAGATCGGCCACCGGGCCGACATGCTGGAGCAGGTAATCGACGCGTATGCAGACACTGCCGCCGCGGCCGAGATGGAAGACGACGCAGTGGCCATCATGCTCAGAAAGGCGGAGTTACTGAAAGACGAACTGCGTGACTATGACCGTGCCATCGAAGAATACGAGAAGCTTCGGGAACTGCGCCAGGAAAAACGGATCCTGGAGGCGCTGGACGAGTTGCACACCTCTGCCCAGAACTGGGCGGAGCTGGGCGCGATCTTGCGCGAGGAGATCGAATCGGTCCACACGCCGGACGAGAAGCTGGCCTATTTCTACCGGCTTGCGGAGTTGCAGGAAGACCGCCTGGGCGACGCGGCCGGGGCCTGCGAGGTTATCAAGGAAGCCTACCTCATGGACGGGGAGAACGTAGAAACTCTGGCTCGGCTGCGGCGCCTCTACGACGAGGCTGTGGCAGATGCGGAAGCGGGCGAGATGCTGGAGACCTACTACAGCTCCCATGAACAGTGGCAGCAGGTGGCCGAGGTGCTCGAGCGCCGTTTCTCACTGGCTGAAGACCGGGACGATCGGCTCGAAGTATGCCAGAAGTTGATCTCCGTCTACCTCGACAAGTTGGGCAACGAATGGAAAGGCCTCAAGTTCTGCGGCGAGTCGCTGGTAATAGACCCGGAAGACGAATCTGCGCTGTTCCAGTTGCAGCAGTTGATGGAGCAGACCGGGGAGGTGGGAGACACCATCAACTTCCTTCAGCGTGCACGAGCCGAGACAGACAGCACCGAGCCGTTCCGCAACCTCAGCATGGAGACCGGCAAGCTGCTTCAGAAGATGGAGCGCTTCGACGAGGCGGAAGTCGTTTTCAAGGAGATCTTCGAGAAGGATGACGAGTTCCAACCGGCGTGGGAAGCGTTGGAAGACCTGTACGAGACGCAGGCGAGGCACCAGGAGCACGAAGGGGTGCTGCAGCGCCTCATTGAGCTGGTGGAATACGAAGACGAGCGTATCCCGCTGCTGCTGAAGCTGGGGCGCCTGAGGCGAGACATTCTCGATTCCCCGGCCGAGGCTACCGCATCTTTCGCATCGGTGCTCGAGATCGATGACCGTAACCAGGAGGCACTGACCAGCCTGGCGGCCTTGTATGAAGCGTCTGAGCAATTCGACAAGCTGGTGGAGGTTCTGACCAACGTAGTGGAGCAGACTCAGGACGACGGCGAGCGGGTGGCGCTGCTGCAAAAACTCGCTTACCTTCACGAAGAGCAGTTGGAAGATGTTGAGTCGGCCATTTCGAGTTGGTGCGACGTACTTGATTGGACTCCCAACGATTCCGGAGTGCTGGCCAACCTCCAGCGTTTGTACAAGCGCGAGGAGCAGTGGCAGGACTTTGTTGACATGGCGGAACGTGAGACCCGCCTCGATGACGTTCCCGCGGACAGGCTGGTGGAACTATATCGTGACGTGGCCCGGGCTGCCGGCGGCGAGCTGGACGACCCGACGCTGGCCCAGCAGAACTGGGAAGCGGTAGCCGAACGAGTGGTCGGCGACACGGAAGCCAACGATTGTCTGCGCTCCTTGTACCGAACCAACGAAGACTTCATGAAATTGGCTCAGCTTCTGGAAGGGCTGGCCTCCGATGAGGCGCTTTCAGCCGATGAGCGGGTGGCGAGCCTGACTGAGTTGGGCCGGGTCAAGATGGAAGAGATAATGGATCTCGAGGGTGCGATCACCGCCTGGCGGGAGGTTGTTGTCCTCGACAGCCTCAACCTGGACGCCTTCGATGCGTTGGAGCAGCTCTATGCTGATACGGCCCGCTTCGAAGACTGCGTCAACCTCTTGCTGGAGAAACTGACTCTCCTGGAGGAAGACTTTGACCGGATCGCGCTGCTGGATCGGGTAGCCTCGCTGCAGGAAGAGTCGATGAACGACTGGCGTTCCGCGGCGGAAACCAGGCTGCGGATCATCTCTCTGGATGCGACCGCAATCGAACAGTACGACCGGGTGGCCACCCTTTATGAAGATCATGAGGAATGGGAAGCGCTGGCCGGGTTGCTGGTCCGCCGCCTCGAAGTGGAAGACGACGAAACCGAGAAGGTGGCGGTGTTCACCCGGGTTGCTCAGATAAACGAGGAGAACCTGGGCAACGACAGCGGCGCGCTGGAAGCGGTGAAAAACGCGCTGGTTCTGGATCCCGGTTCCATGGACCTGGTGGAAATGGGCGAGCGTATCGCACAGCGTTCCAGCCTGTGGCAGGACCTGTATGAGATATGGTCGGCGTCGGTTTCCCACCTCGACGAAGACGCACAAATGGACGCCATGCTGAAACTCGGCGCGCTGCTGAGAGACCGGTTGGAGAATCCGGGCGAGGCGGTGGAGTGGTACGAGAAGGTACTGGAACTGGCTCCGGAGGACGAAACGTCGCTCACTGCGTTGGTGGCGCTTTACGAGGAGACTTCGAACTGGTCCAATCTCGCCGGTGCGTTGGAGCAACTTGCCCAGGTGGTCCCCGACTTCAACAAGCAGATCGAGTACAGCTTGCAACTCGGCGACACACTTGCCCGGCAGTTGGACGAGCAGGATCGTGCCACTGAGGCCTACCGGCAGGTGCTCGAGTTGGATCCCACGGAGGAACGCGCAGTTGATTCCCTCCAGGCGCTGTATACGGAAGCCGAGAGATGGGAAGATCTCATCGGAGTGCTCGCCATGCGCGCGTCGCTGCATCCTCAGGAGGATACCGAACTCAAACTGATCTCCGGCGAACTGTACGAGGAGCAGTTGGAGGAGCCGCTGAAAGCCGCGGAACTGTACGAAGAGCTGGTGACCTACGACCCGAGCGCGACCGAGGCATTCGAGCGTTTGGAGAGGATCTACACTGAGCACGAAATCTGGGACCGGTTGGTGGAAACCTATGAAAAGGTTTTGTCGGTAACAGTGGAAGAGGGCAGCAGGCTGGAAATCCTGAAGAAGCTGGCTCTGCTGAACGAATCGGTGTTGGATGACAGCGAATCAGCGGCAGACTACTACCAGCAGATCCTCGACCTTCAGCCGGAGGACCGTGACACCATCGCGTCCCTGGAGCGGCTCTACGACGACCAGGAGCGATATGACGATCTGGTGCTGGTGCTGCGCCGTGCGGTGCAGTTGGCGGAGACGATCCCTGAGAAGGTCTCCTACCTGGACAAGTGCGCGGAACTGTACTCGGGCCGCCTGGACGACCTGACGTCGGCCATTGTGTGCTACAAGGAGATCCTGGAGTTCGACCCGGCCCACCTGGAGACCCTCACCCGCCTGGAGCACCTGTTCGGCGAAGAGGGCGACTTCATGGAGGTGCAGACAATCCTCGACCAGCGCATCCAGATGGCTCGCGATAACGAAGAGATTGTTGAACTGTACTTAAAGAAGGGTGACATCTACAAGGACGAGTTGCTTATGCCCGACCGTGCTCGGGAACAGTACCACATGGCTCTGGAGCGGGATCCCAACTTTGTGGACGCGACCTCCCGGCTGATCGAAATCTACTCTGAAGAAGAGAATTGGGAGAAGATTATCGACATGCAGCTTGCCCGGGCCAGGGCCGCGGACACGGAAGAGCAGCGGGCCGAGATTTTTGCGCTGATGGGCGGCTACATGCGGGACAAGATGGACAACGAGGAAGGCGCCATCGAGGTGTATGAGGCGGCTCTGGAGCGGGTGCCCGAACTTCCTGCGGCCTTGAACCCACTGGCCGAAATCTACATGGACCGCGAGCAGTGGGAGAAGGCATTCCCCCTGCTGGAAATGGTGCGGACCAGAATAGAAGAAGAGGACGCCTCTTCGGAAGAGCTGGGCGACCTGTACTGCAAGCTGGCCAAGGCGAGTATGAGTATCGGCAAGCGGGACGAGGCTCTGGACTATTACCGCCGGGCCTACGACCGCAACCCGGACGACCTTGCAACTTTGGAAGGGCTGGCCCGACTCAACCTCGAACAGGGCAACTACGAAGTAGCTGAAGCCTATTTCTCGAACCTGGTCGACCGCGGGGAGGATGCGTTCGAAGTGAATCACCTTGTCTCGATCCTGCGCTCGCTGGGCGAAATCGAGATGAATATGGGGCACCCGGACAAGGCCCGGGAGCACCTGGGCCGGGTGCTTGAACTGCAGCCCAACGATCTGGGATGCATTGAGGACCTTGCCCAACTCATGGAGGGCCACAACGACTGGGAGGGTGCCATCAGATACCGCCGCCAGTTGGTGGACCTTATCGATGATGATCTGGAGAGATGGCAGGTGCTCATCGCCATCGGTGACACCTACCGGGAGAAGCTGGACGACCTCGACAGCGCCATTGAGGCGTACAATGAGGCGCTGATGGCCCAGCCCCATTCCAAGAATGCGCTGGTGAAGCTCCTCGAAATCCACATTAACGCCAAGGCCTACAGCGAAGCGATCAACATTCTACAGCACCTGATCCAGGTGGAGGAGAATCCGCAGCGCAAGGCCTCGTACACGTTCTCCATTGCGACTATTTACCGGCAGGAATTGGAGGAGCCGGAGATGTCGGTGGACTACTACGAGCAGACCCTCGACCTGAATTCGGACAAGCTGGAGGCGTTCAGAGCGGTGGATGAAGTGCTGACAACGTTGCGCGACTGGGATGCCCTGGAAGGGGCCTACCGGCGCATGATCGCCAGGGTCCGTGGCAAGTCGGTCGAGAAGTTGGAGTTTAAGCTTTACAGCGGCCTGGGCGAAATCTACCGAAGCCGGTTACAGCAGTTGGAGATGGCTGCTTCCAGTTTCGAACTGGCAGCCAAGATCAAGCCGGACGCAACCAAGGTCAGGGAGATTCTGGCGCAGCTTTATGAGACCCTGGGGCAGAAGGAGAAGTCTGTTGCCGAGCACCGGGCTCTCGTCACCTTAGAGCCGGATCGAGTGGAGTCGTACCGCATGATGGCGAGCATCTTCCGGGACATGGGCCTGGTTGACGACGCCTGGTTCTGCCTCGCGGTGCTGGCCATGGGTAAGAAGCTCAATGACGAAGAGAGGGACTTCTACGAAGGCCTGCGCCCGGCCGGGCTGGTGGCCCCGGGGCGCGGGTTGGACTCGGCGTTGTGGATGAAGGGGATCTTCTCGAAGGCCGAGGAGTTCCGTGTGGGCGAGGTGTTCCAGACTCTGTATCAGGCCATCGGGCCCTACTTGGAAGGCCGTGACGCCAAGGAGTTGGGATTGAAGAAGCGGGACGAACTGGACCTGCGGGAACGGACGGTGTTTACCGATGTTCTCCAGCGGGTCTCAAACCTGCTTGGCATCCCGGCTCCCAAGGTCTACCTGAGTGACCGCAGCTTCGGAATGCGCATCGAAGCGACCATCCCGCCGGTGCTGGTCATTGGCAAGGACATGCTCCACGGCAAGACAGAAAAGGAGCTGGGTTTCATTATCGCCAAGAACCTCACTTACTTCCACCCGATGCACATTCTTGCAGCCTGCTATCCGGCCGCGGTGCTGAAGTTACTCTACCGTGTTGCCATTAAGTTCGTGCACGCAGACGCCAGCGTGGAAGGAGCTGACACAGAGCAGTTCCAGCAGATGCAGGCCAACCTGACCAAGCGCATCTCCCCTCAACTGGCAAACGCACTCACCGGTTCCATTGACCACTACTTCAAGAAGGACCGGTCCCCGAGCATCAGCAAGTGGCTGACCGGGGTCGAACTCACCGCCAATCACGCTGGTCTTCTGGCCAGCATGGACTTGCAGGTTGCGTCCAGCGTGCTGCGGCAGGAGAGCATCGCATTTTCCAAGCTGCCGCCCAAAGAGAAGGCCAAGGAGTTGGTGCTTTACGCCATCTCTGAGCAGTTCGCTGAAGCCCGGTCGGCCCTGTCGCTGGTGCTTGAGAAGTGAGCCCTGACCGGGCCCATGCCGGAACCCTCTATGTAGTTGCAACTCCCATCGGAGACGTTGGGGACATATCTCCCCGTGCTGTGGAGATCCTCAGTTCCGTCGAATTCGTGGCGTGCGAAGATACCCGGAGTGCAGGCCGGCTGCTGTCCGCAGTGTCCGCTTCGGGCGCGAAGTTACTGAGTTGCTTCGAGCACAACGAGGAGCGCCGCACCGCGCAGATCCTTGACCTGCTTGAGAGAGGGGCAGACGTGGCCCTGGTGAGCGAGGCGGGCACGCCCACGGTTTCCGACCCCGGCTATCGCCTGGTGAGCAGTTGTGTTGCGGAGGGTTTCAGGGTGAGCCCGATACCCGGACCGTGTGCAGCCGTAGCTGCGCTTTCAGCCTCGGGCCTGCCAACTGACAGGTTCATCTTTCTCGGTTTTCCTGCCAAGAAGGGGGCCAAGCTCGACACCTTCATCGCCGAGGCGATAGCCCCGGCCCGGACATCGGTGTGCTACCTTCCAGCTCGACGTGTACCGTCTTTCCTCGAGAAACTGGCCCAGCGGGCGGGAGATGCCCAGGTGGTCATTGCGCGGGAGTTGACCAAGACCTACGAGGAGTTCCTGCGAGGCAATCCCGAGACCCTTCTCCAGACTCTGGAAGGCCGCACCTTACGGGGGGAATGCACATTGCTTGTATACGTCGCCCCCTCGTCACGTCGGCAACGCCGCGCCCCGTCGGCTGAGCACAGATCGTCTTGACCGCTAACTGCTCAACCCCTATACTTGTGAGAAGCAGACGTGCGGAGAGGCCAACATGAGTTGCACGAACGCGCAGCCCGCCGATGGTCTGGAAGGGCTCACAGCGAGGATTCTTGATCACCTGAATCGGGCGGACGAAGACCGCGACACCATGAAGAGCATCTTGAGTGAAATCAAGGATTTCACCGGCTTCCAGGCAGTGGGCCTACGGCTGATTGACGGAGATGATTTTCCGTACTACGTGACCCACGGCTTCCCCGATGAATTTGTGGATGCGGAAACTTCGCTCTGTTCCCGGGATAAGGAAGGCAAGATACTGAGAGACAGTTCCGGCAGGCCGCTTCTGGACTGCATGTGCGGAACGATCATCCGTGGGGAAATCGATCCTGAGCAGACTTTCTTCACCAAGGGAGGCAGCTTCTGGAGCAACTGTACAACTGAACTCCTTGCCTCGTCCACGGAAGAAGACTTGCAGGGGCGAACTCGCAACCGTTGCAACGAGGGCTACGAATCGGTGGCTCTCATTCCTTTGCGCTCCGGGTCGCGGCGGGTAGGACTGCTACAGTTTAATGATCGCAGGCGAGACCGATTTACATCGGAGTTCATCGAGTTGTTCGAACGGTTGGGCACCAGCATCGGCATCGCTCTGGCCCAACGGCAGGCCAGACTCAAGCTGGCGCGGCAGGCGGTGGAGTTGCAGAGCTCAAACAAGGAGCTTCAGCAGTTCGCCTACATCGCTTCCCACGACCTCCAGGAACCGCTCAGAATGATCTCGTACTTCACCCGCCTGCTGGATGGGAAGCTGCGGGGCAAGCAGGACGAGGAGACAGACGACGCGCTGGAGTTCATCGTCGATGCGGCCGAAAGAATGCAGCGCCTGGTGAGGGACCTCCTGAACTTCTCAAGGGTGGGCACCAAGCCCAAGATGGCCGAGAAGGTGGACATGGAGGATGTGGTGAACCGGGCCGCGACCAACCTGGCCCTCTCCGTCAGGGAGTCCGGCGCCTGCTTGTCCGTGGAGTCCCTACCCACGGTGTTGGCGGACGAGACCCAACTGATTCAGCTCCTCCAGAACCTCATCAGCAACGCCATCAAGTTCAGGGGCGACGAGGCGCCGCGGATCCGGATTGCTGCGGAAAGACTCGAAGACGACTGGGTATTCTCAGTTGCGGACAACGGGGTGGGCATTCCGCCTAAACATTTGGACTCGGTATTCGAGATTTTTCGACGCCTCCATGCCAACTCCCAGGTGCCCGGTGCCGGCATTGGGCTGGCTACGTGCAAGAGAATCGTGGAGCGGCACGGAGGCCGGATATGGGTGGAATCGGAAGCAGCCGCTGGCTCGACTTTCAAATTCGCTCTGCCGGTTGACTAGATTACCTGCAGATTCAAGCCGACATCCTTATCGAATTTCCTGTGAATCTCGGTATCGCCCGGGATGACGTGGCACTCCATGGTCACCGCGACGATTCCGGACAGGAAATGGCCGCCGACGCACTTGAAATCTGCGCCGGAGAGTATGGCATGGGCATGCACGAAGCGCTTGCCATCGACAAAAGTAGCGTTGCCGAGAAACGACACCAACTCCAGGTCCATGGGGAAGGTCCGGTTGGTGTAGGTATGACGACGGGCGTCGAAGAAGGCCAGTTCCGTCTTCTTCAAGGCGCCTAGTCCCGTGATCGTTGCAGCAGGCAGTCCGGCTTCGTCGAGAAAACGCACCAGAGCTTCCATAACCTCTTCATCGCGATCGAGTCGCACCCAATACGATTCCCCATTCTTCAGCCACTTCATAGAACCCCCCTTCTGGGAAAGATAAGTAGGTCAGGGCAGGGTAAGGACCACTGGCCCCTTCGGAGTCACAGCCACGCTATGTTCAAAGTGGGCGGAAGGCTTACCATCGGCGGTCACCACCGTCCATCCATCGGACAGCACGGACACTCCAAAACCTCCCAGATTCAGCATCGGCTCGATAGCGATAGTCCAACCGGCGCTCACTCTGGGGCCGGTTCCCGGCACGCCAAAGTTGGGTACCTGCGGCGCCTCGTGAAGTTCACGGCCCAGGCCGTGCCCGCAGTACTCCCGCACTACGCCGTAGTCGCCTCTCGCAGCCACTGTCTGCACTGCATGCGAGATATCCCCGAGCCAGTGGCCGATGACGCAGGCTTGAACCGCGGCGTCGAGGGCCTCTCTCGTAGTCTCTACCAGCGTCAACAACTCCGGCCGGCACTTGCCCACGCACAGCGTGACGGCCGCATCTCCGATGAAGCCGTTTAGGGTGGCCCCGCAATCGATGCTCACGATATCCCCTTCCTTGAGCTTCCGGGACGAGGGGATTCCGTGAACCACCTCCTGATTGATCGACACACAAATCGAGCCGGGAAAACCGCGATACCCCTTGAACGTGGGCACCGCACCGTGGCTGCGAATAACTGCTTCGGCCTCCCTGTCCAACGCCAGAGTCCTGACGCCGGGGGCGACAATTTTCTCCAGGCGTTTGAGGGTCTGCCCGACGATGCGACCGGCGGCTCGCATCTTCTCGATCTCACTGGCATTCTTGCAGATGATCAACAGCCCACTCCTTTCAGACTTTCGTTCGCTAGGCTCCGACCAGTTTCTCAGCTCTAAGCCCGAACTTCCTAACGGCATGGAGGTCGGAATCCCGCGGGTAAAGGTGACGGTAAAACTTCTCAGCGGCGGCCATGCGCAGCGACAGCGCGCCCACCTCCTTGAGTTCCCTGCCCTTGAAAGCCAGGGCCCCCAGCTTGCGCAAGCTGGCAGCCGCACCTGGCAGAGCTGAACGACATCCGAGGTTGCGCCGCATATCCTCGCCATCTATCGCCCCGGACGCCATCAGTCGTTCCACCGTGTCTGATGACGGGCCGGTGCCTCTCAGCCAGTTGATCATGGTCTCGGCGCCTGCCTGAAACGCTCCGTGCTTCTGCTGGTAGTCCAGGTTGTACTTCCACAGGGCCTCAAATCGACGTCCCCCCAGGCAGTACTCGTTGGCCGCATCGGCGAGCAGACGAGCGGCTCTGCCGATGAGGGTCAGGCCGCTGCCCGTGAGGGGATTGACCTGGCAAGCGCAATTGCCGATGAGAGCCAGGCCGGGTCCGGCCAGGAGATCTACCGGCCGGCGCATGGGAATGGTCCCACCGCCGCCGGACTCCTTGCTGACGAATGCGGGATAGTCGTGCCTGAACCCGTCCAGAAGAGCACCGGCGCTCTGGGCCCCTTCTGCGGGGAGACCGCCAGCCAGAAGCGACGCCCGGCGACGGTCGCCGGACAGCCAGACGCTGAGCGTGGAGCAGGGCCCGGCAACGCCCATAAAATAGCCCGCCATGTCCGGGGAAACCGGCAAACCCCGCAATTGCTTTGGGTCAACCTCCCACAGCTCCTGCCGGGCAACGACGAAATCACTCTCAAAGACCTTTCGCCTCAGCGCGAAGTGTGCGTACAAGAGCCGATCCAATTCGAAGGCATTCCCGGTCGCGAGCACCATGAGGTCACACAGCACCTCGCTCTCCTTCTTGCCTGTGCGAATGCGCGCCGCCACCCGTCCTGAAGCATCCCGCTCGAATGACAGAAGCGAAGTGTCAAACATAGCGCTCGAACCAGTGGCTTCCACGCTTTTCAGGAGCTGCCTTTGATACTTCCATAGCCGGAGGGAATAGACCGGAAACGGTGACACGCTCAAGGCGACCTTGAGGGAGGGGGAATACAGTTCCGCTCCGCCTTCACCGCGGTGGAGCACCACGTCCTTGCCCGGTTCCGGGAGAGTTCCGTCAAGCACAGACTGTGCATCAACCTCAACACACCACTTGTCCCCCCAGTGCGTCCAAGGCTTGCGCTCCACAACCAAACAGTCCAGGCCGGCCCGGGATAGTGCATCCGCGGCGAGCATCCCCGCAGCTCCGGCCCCGACAACCAGCACCTGTTTTCGTAACGGCTTGACCATGTCAACCTCACGTCTGGGGGACATTAGTACCATAGGTGGGCCGAAGAAGACAAGCCGAGGGAGGCCCGAGGCCGACTACCACTGTAATAAACTGCGAAAAGATCCGACCAATAGGTAGTGGGCCGTTGGCCCTTGCGCGTTTCGGGCAGATATTTTGCGCACCCGCCCCCTCTCCTTATGATCTATATGTAGGGAGGTGTTATTTTGAAAGAGCGCATTAGCTACGAAGGCAGGGTGTTTGCACTGTTCATGACCCTTCTGCTCGCGCTCACACTTGCGGTGGGCATGGTTCAAGGCGCGGAAAGGGACAACGCCGTTCCTGCACAGGCCACAGTGGAGCAGCAGCCTGAGCCGGAGCCCATGACATTCTGGCCCCGGCGCATCTCGTCACGCCACACTCCTGAAATCTACGTGCAACTCTCCCACCCGGTGCGAGAACCGCTGGCAACTTTGACCTGCCAGGACAGAGTGCTCGATCTCGGGCCGCCCGCGTTCAGCCACCCGCAGCGCCTGCTGCACTCGTTCAGCCTGTCCCCCGTCCCGCCGGGACTCGAGGGAGCCTGCTCCCTGGTCGTTGTCACCGCCACAGGCGAGCGATTTGCGTCGCGACACGCGTTGAGCGTCAAGGCGCGGGGAGCACGGACGCGAGTGAATGAACTGACACCCGCCTTCATGGGGGCGACCGAGGAAGGCTCATTGACCATCACTGGTTCCCGGTTCACCGATCTTGTAAATGTGGTCTGGATATCCGCCAACGATTTTCAGGTTTATGAAAGGACCGCCCGCGTACGCGACAGTGCCGCTGGCGACAGTGTGGCAGTACCCTTTTCTCCGGTCGCACGCCACGCCCCGCCGGGAGAATATCTCGTCGTCATAGAGAACAAGGACCGCAGCGCGGCCATTTACGACGGCTGGTTCATCATCTCTCCCGCGGTGGAGCCTGAAATCGAAAGTATCGAAGTTGTAAAAACAGGGAGCAATTCGAAGTTGGTGGTGAGGGGCTTCAACCTCGACGGTATCTCCAGCGCGACTTTGGATATGCCGGCTGGCGAATTGCCTGTAGCAATCCACAGAAACGAGGGCTCCCTCGTTCCTTCCTTCACCATTTCCCTTCCCGCCTTCACAGGCGCAGGCGTCAAGCTGGCCAACCTCTCGGTGGATGGCGACGAACTTAGCATCAGGATCTCCAAGGATTCGGAACTTACACAGCATTAGAAAGGCAGCCGGTAGGAAAGGATAGGCTGTAGGCGGTAGGGATGGCCAACGGCTGACGGCCAACGGCCAACGGATGGGATCTTTCGACGTTGCTCAAGATGACAGTCAACGGCTAACAGCTAACGGCCTTTAACGCGAGAAGGGGCTCGCCGAGTGCCCCGATACCCGGCGAGCCCCTTCTACAGAGACCCGAAAATCTACTCGGTTCTCAAAGTCAAACGGTTACGACTATTCGGTCTCGTTCGACGTAAAGAGTGCGGCGGCGCTTACGATTGCGCAGTCACCCTTGGTCGCTTTGGGGTCGCCCTTTCCATAACGCTGGAAGGTCGAGAACGAGGCGTCGCAGTCCAGGTCCGCGTGAGCATTTGCGGTGAACTGGGCTTCCGATTCCGTCTTGTCGTTCTGGTCGAAAGAATACTGGAAGTAATGCTCTTCCGTAATCTGGAACTTCAGAGCCGACCAGGTCAACTCAGTCCACAGGTCCGGGTTGGCATCGCACCGGTCATCATTGTTGGTGTCCGGGCCAGCGTTACTGCCGCAGCAGGTCGCTTCCACGGGGGTGATGCCCTGGTCCGCCGGGAACTGGCAGTCCAGCTTGGACGCGTCGTTTTCACTAACTCTCGGAGTGGAGTAGTAGTCGGCGCCGCCTTTGTAAATCTTGTCGAGCATATCGACCGCTTCTGCCGTCTTCGCTTTCCGCATGTACTTAATGAACGCGGGCACGGCCACGACGGACAGGATCGCCAGAATGGCAACAACGATCATCAACTCAATCAGGGTAAATCCAGACTCTCTCATCTTCTTCATGGCATCTTCCTCCTTTCAATGGTTATAGATTGCCTATGAATCCCAAATCCAAATTATCATGCCATGGGTCATGGCAATTGCAAATTGTTTTACTTGCATTTTGGATGCCAACGATCACGAGATCTCGTAACTGCCTGATTTTACACGATTGAACAGATCTTAGCATAGGTACATCCAGGCAGTTCCCGGGCAATTGTGGCAATGAGCGTCACGTAGGGGTGACAAAAAATGTCACGCAGACGGAACCTTGCGGGTCGCGACCGAGATATGATATCTGTTGTCTCAACGAGGAGAGGAGCGATTCCATGGCGGGCGGCAGCAATTCGATGATCACCGTGCTGGCTGCGGCATTGGCCTTGCTATCCCTGGTCGTATCAGCATGGAACCTGGGCGCGGATGAGTTCGTCTGGGACGACGCCTACCTCGTGGCCGGCAACCCCGCTCTCGCCGAACCTTCCAACATACCCGCCTTCTTTGCTCACTCGTGGGCATGGGGAACAAGCTCTGAGCTGGGAGCCACCAAGAATCGCGCCTACTACCGGCCTATCGCAATGACCTCCCTGGCGGCTGACAGGCTCGTCTTCGGCCTCCGGCCGTGGGGTTTCCGCCTGACCAGCAACTTGATTCACGCCGGGGTCGCTGTGTTGCTGTTTTTTCTGGCGCTTAGACTGGGCGCCTCTGCGGTGATGGCGGCCGGGGCAGCCGCACTCTTCGCACTCCACCCTATTGTTGGCGAAGTTACGTCAATCGCGGCTTACAGAACCACTTTGCTCGCCACCCTTTTTTCGGGCCTGGCCTTCTACTGTTGCGCCGGAGGCGGAGGCGGCAAGCGGTGGCTCATGCCCATGTTCGCGCTGGCTGCGTTCCTTTCGAAGGAGACCAGCGTAGTTCTCCTCGCCCTGCTCCCTCTTGCCTGCCTGGCCGGACCGGGTACGCGCGGTCGGTTGAAGGAGCGAAGTTTCATCGTCCCGTTTGCGGTAACGGTGGCGTTGGCGGTTGCGGTGGCCGCGGTGCGCTCTCAAGTGACGACTCCGTCTCCCGGTGCGGTAACTGCGTACTTCTCTTTGGGGGACCGCATGTTGCTGGCAGCCAAGCTTGGCCTCACCTATGTGCGCACACTGCTAGTCCCTTACCCGCTGTCCGCGGCGTACGACTTCTCGGTGGTTTCGCCGCCGTGGGGGCCGTTGGACCCGGCGGTGCTCGCCGGCGTCCTGGTCGCGGTAGTCGGGCTGGTGTTGGCGGGAAGGGCGGCGACGCGGCGGCGCGCAGAAGGCTGGCTGGTTATCGCCTCATTCATCTGCCTGGCCCCTATCCTGCATCTCATCCCGTTTCGGGTTGTTTTCGCAGACCGCTTTCTCTACCTGCCATTGTTCTTCCTGGCTGCGGCGTTGGGTCTGGCCGCATCAAGGCCGAAGAACGCCACTGTGCGAAAGTCGACTGTGGTGGTAATGGCCGTTGCCACGCTGCTTTTCGGGGGCCTCAGCGTTCATCGGTACCCGAACTTCAACAGCACTGAGTCGATGCTGCTGGCGGAAGCGAGGTTGTTCCCGGACAGTTTCCACGCCCACTTCGATCTGGCCGGGCACTATCGCACCGGGGGAAAAACCGAGGCGGCGCTCGTGGAAGTGGAAAAGGCGTTGGAGGTGTGGCCCGACTTCGGGCCTGCGGTCAAGCTGAGGGCGGAACTGGTGCAATCCAAGGGGGAAAGATGAAACCGACGGCCGGAGTGGTTGGAGGAGCAGTGGTTTCCAACGAGGTATACGAAACCGCCCGTCAGGTAGGACAACTTTTGGCCCGCCTGGGCTACAACGTCATCTGCGGTGGTCTCTCCGGAGTGATGGAAGGGGCGGCCCGTGGCGCCCGCGAGACCGGGGGTGACGTCATCGGTGTACTCCCGGGCCCGGACACAGATGCGGCGAACAGGTTTGTCACCCATCCGGTGGCCACCAACATGGGCCATGCCAGGAACGCAGTCATAGTGCATTCGGCCAACTTTCTCGTGGCAATCGACGGGGAAACGGGTACATTGTCCGAGATCGCTTTCGCACTGAAACTGGGGAAGCGGGTGTTCTCTCTCGGCTCCTGGGACATCGCCGGAGTCGAGCAGTTGGAGACCGTTGCTGACCTGGAGCGATTGCTGACGGCGATGGTGGACTGAACCCGGGAGGGCGAATGAGAGGCAAGCGGGGCAGATGGCTGGTGCTGGAGCGATTTCTCGCGCGGAGAATGCTCGGTTCCAGGAAACGCTCCTACGTGTCCCTCGTGTCTACAGTTTCGACCTTGGGCCTGGCCCTCGGTGTTGCGTCGTTGGTAGTGATCTTCTCGGTCACGGCAGGGTTTGAGGAAGTGTTCCGGGAAAAGATCCTCGGCGTATATCCTCACCTGGTGGTGATCGGCAAGGGCGGTGACGTACCCGAGTGGCGCAAGGTGGTGGACCGTTTGGGCGGAAAACCCCATATCGCCTCGGTATCACCTGCCACTTACGACGAGATGATGGCCAGTCATCGCGGAAGGAGGGCGGGCTGCATCGTCAAGGGCGTGGAGGCCGATTCAGCGGAAATGGCGGCGGTGCTGCAACCGTTCATCGGTGACGATAAGCTCAGCCTCATTCATCTGGAGCCCGACTGGGAGTTTACGGGTTCCACTCTTCGGGCCCCCGGGCTGCCCGGGGGAGCTCACTTCACAGTGGTGCTGTTGCCGGAGGGGGGCTTTCGGGTAGTGCCCGGCTTTGAAGAAGAGGGGGAAGTGCCGCGGCTGCGGTTGCTATCCGCCCGGGCTCGGGACACCTCTGTTGTCGTCGGCGGCATCCTCATGGACACCGAACTGGCGCTGACTCCGGGAGGCCTGTCCGGTTACGTGGATGTGGTTGAGGGGGCGGTGGAAGTCACCGTGGGCGATGAGCGTCACGAGTTGGAGTTGAGGTCCGGCAGCCACACCATCGTGGTAGCCGAAGACGGCGAGGGGACCGCCCTGTACGATTGCAGGGAGTCCCAGCCCGGTAGCGGCGCTGACCCGGCTCATCTGTGCGTGGTCAACCTCCTGGAGACAAGTGCCTCATTGGCCCTGCCCTCGACGGCAAAGAAACCGTCGAAAATCCCCCCTCGAAAAGTCACTCTGGTGGAGGAGAAGAAGGTGGCGCGTCCCAGGGCGTTTCTCGGTGTAGAACTGGCGCGCAACATAGAAGCGGTGCCCGGCGACGAGGTCCGCCTGGTTTCTCCCCTCTTCTCGGTTCAAGGGTTGACCGACGAGCGGCGGGCGAGCCGAACCATTGCCGATACCTTCGTCGTGGCAGGCACCGTGAGTCTCGGATTCCACGAGTACGACTCCAAGCTGGCCCTCATCGACTACTCCGCGGCCCGACGTTTCCTGCATCAGGGGGACAGTGCCCGGTGGGTGGAAGTGAGGGTGGACGACATATTCGCAGCGGAACAGCGAGGCGTGGAAATCGGTCGATTTCTGTCCGACTTCTCCCTTCTGGACGTGCAGGCCCGGTTCGGACAACTGGTGGACAAGTACGAGACCGCGGCTGCGACCCTCGAACCCGCAGTCGGTGCGGCGGACTGGGCGAGAAACAGCAGTGATTTCCTGGGCAGAATCAAATTCTCCAATGTTGAGGGGGAACTCTCGCTGGGATTCGAAGACAACTATCGAATTATCAGTTGGGAGGAGATGAACGAACCGCTCTTCACCTCGATGAAGCGCCAGAAGATCGTGCTCTCGCTCTTCTTCCTCATCATCATCGTTGTGGCTGCGTTCAACGTAGTGACTTCCCAAAGTATGATCGTTAAAGAAAAGAGCTCGGACATTGCGATTCTAAAGGCGGTGGGCGCTACGGACCGGCAGGTCCGGCGGATATTCCTGCTGCAGGGAATGTCGGTGGGAATTCTCGGCACCCTGGCCGGGCTGGCGGTGGCTGCTGCGGGCTGCATACTGTTGGACAAAGTCGGTTTTCCCCTTGACCCTGAAGTTTACTTTGTGTCAAAACTCCCGGTGCACCTGCGAATCGAGGACATGGCGCTTTCTTCGGCGCTGGCTCTGGTGGCCATCTACCTGGCGGTATCCATTGCCGCTAGAAAGGCTGCGAGAAAGAGTCCCGTGGAAGGATTCCGGGAGTTGGACTAGATTGGAGCAAGAACATGGACGAAGTGATTAGAATTTCGGACCTTGAAGCTGGAACCAGGATTACCACGGCCTTTCTCCTCAAAGAGAAGACCCTGGGGGACACCAAGGCGGGAAAGAAGTATCTGACGCTGACCTTGGGGAACCGGGCCGGCCAGGTGGAAGGCAAGCTGTGGGACGAGGCCGAGCTGGTGGACTCCCAACTGGAGCGCATGACTCCGGTGAAGGTTGAGGGAGTGGTCTCCATGTACCGCGACAAACCCCAGGTCACGGTCAGGTCCATCGCCCCGCTGAAATGGACCGACGAGTTGTACGATCGACTGATACCCTCTTCCCCGCTGACCAGGAAGGTGCTCACGAAGCGCTTCGACAAGTTGGTCTCCTCTTTCTCCGACAAGCACCTGAAGAAGCTCGTCCGGACGATCCTCGATGAGCCGGGGACGCTGGACCGCTTCACTGCTGCGCCTGCGGCCAAAATGATGCACCACGCATACGTGCGAGGCCTCATGGAACACACCGTATCCATGATGGAAATGGCCTCTATGCTCTCCGAGCATTACGAACTCCAGGCGCCGGGGCTGGTGAACCGCGACATGGTGGTCCTGGGCGCGATGCTCCACGACCTGGGCAAGATGACCGAGTATGAATATGAGCAGGGGATCGACATCTCCACCGAGGGACGGCTGGTGGGACACCTGGTCTTGGGTATCGAATTGGTAAACCGCGCCCTCGACAAACTTCCCGGTTTCCCGAAGGAGCTGGCGTTGCGGGTAAAACACCTGGTGGTGAGTCATCACGGCGACTTCGAAAAGGGAGCCCCCGTGCTGCCCATCACACCGGAGGCTCTGCTGCTCCATCAAATCGACATGATGGATTCGCAGATGAACTCGCTGGCCATGGGGGTCGCGGCCGCAGGGGACAACGAATACACCGACTACAGCCGGAAATTCCAGCGGCGATTCTTGAACCCCAATGCCAACGCTCCCCAACCGGTCCCGGCCCCCGCACCCAACCCGGAACCGGAACCGGAACCGGCGCCCGAACCACCCACTGAAGACATTCCCCATCCGGTCGAGGAGAATCTGCCTTCCGAAGCGGCGCCGGAGCCTGAGGAAGACCCGGGCGGTGATGCCTGGGTCGAGGAATTGCCGGCCCTGACTGCGCCTCCTGCGCCCGAACCGGCGCCTGAGCCCGTGCCTGAACCTGACCCTGAACCTGAGCCTGAACCCAAGACGGACGCCAAGAAGGGACCGTCTCTATTCTAGCCCCCTCTTGCCGTGAGTTTTCGAACATGGTAGATTCTCACCTGGTAGCCGGGAGCCGAGATGCCTGAATTCATTTGCCCACATTGCCACGCAGTTTACAGAGAGAAGAAGAATCTGTGCACTGCCGACGGGAGCCTGCTGATCGAGGTGCCGGTGTTGGCAGACCTGTCCGGGCAGGTGCTAAGGCAGAAGTATAAACTGGAGGCGGCGCTGGGCCACGGCGGTTTCGGATCTGTCTACAAGGCCACCCACCTGGTCCTGGGAAGACCGGTTGCGGTAAAGGTGTTGCGGGCTGAGTTTCGCTCCGATTCCAACATGGTGGCCCGCTTCTTCAACGAAGCCAGAGTAGTCACCAGGCTCACCAACCCTCACACCATCAACACCTTCGACCTCGATCAGACCGATGACGGGTTGCTGTTCATGGTGATGGACTTCATCCAGGGCGACACACTGCGGAAGTTGGCCAAAGCCGAGGGAGATCCCCCGGGCCGCCTCCCCTGGCGCCGGACGCTGAGACTCCTCATTCAGGTTTGCGATTCCCTGGAAGAGGCACACCGGGAAGGGGTGGTACACCGGGACCTGAAGCCGGACAACGTAATGGTCTCCAACCGTGGCGGGGAGCCTGACTTTGTGACGGTACTGGATTTCGGTATCGCCAAGGTTCTGGAAGGGGCCGATATGGCCTCACTGACCACAGCAGGAATGATCTTAGGATCGCCCGCGTACATGAGCCCCGAGCAGGTGAAGAGCACCAACATAACTGCGTTGAGCGATATCTACTCCCTTGGGGCGGTGGCCTTTCACGCTCTGTCCGGAACTCTCCCTGTCAACGCGCGCCAGACGGCTGCGATTCTGCAGGAGAAGATCCATTCCAAGCCGGTTCCGATCACGAAGAAGACACCTGACGTCACAGTGCCTCTTGAACTGGAGGAGCTGCTGGTGCGCATGTTGGCCCTTGAGCCCGGGGACCGTCCCCAGACCGCGGCTGAGGTCAAGGAGCTCTTTGCGACCATGCTGCGGCGGTACGAAGGTGTTACCGACGACAAGAAGAGTTACCAGGCGGTTCTTACCTCCCCGCCTTCGGCGCCTTCGGGCACTGAAGCGGGGACCAGGGGCTACGACGGGATGCCATTGGAGGGAGCAGCCTCTGATTTCGCACTGGAGGAGACCCTTGCTTCTCGGGTTCATGAAGAGATGACCGAGGACGGAGAGGATGAGGCCGACGCGGGAGACGCCCTGCCGGAACCTGCGGCCCGGCAGGAGCCGCCGCGGGCTGAAGATCCTTTCGTATTGCCCAAGCCGCCGCTAAACCGCAGGTTGATCATTGCGGTTTCCGCCATCACCGTGGCCCTGGCCCTGGTGGCCGGAGCCCTGGTTATGGGCGTGCAATTCGGCGGTAAGAAGGATACGCCGGCGCCCACGGAAGAAGCTGCCTTGCCTGCCGGCGAGGAGGAACCTGCGACCGAGGACAAGGCGAGTCCGGAACTTGAGGCTCAACCCGCGGCCGCACCGGAAGATCACAGTACCCCGAAGGCGACGAAGGGGCCCGAACCGGAAGATCACAGTACCCCGACTGCGACGAAGGGGCCCGAACCGGAAGATCACAGTACCCCGACGGCGACGGAGGGGC
>CAZVFX010000010.1:54446-63877 GCA_964626565.1 uncultured Myxococcales bacterium | reverse complement strand
GCGACGAAGGGGCCCGAACCGGAAGATCACAGTACCCCGACGGCGACGGAGGGGCCAGAACCGGAAGATCACAGTACCCCGACGGCGACGGAGGGGCCCGAACCGGTCGAGAAGCTGCCTGCGTTGCCAATAGAGGAAGGCGAAGAACCGGTCGAGGAGAAAAAGGAACCGGTAGAGGAGAAGAAAGAACCGGAAGATCCCAGTACCCCGACGGCGACGGAGGGGCCCGAACCGGTAGAGGAGAAGAAAGAACCGGCAAAGGACGAAAAAGCCGAGGAAGAAGCAGCAAAGAAGAAAGCCGAGGAAGAAGCCGCAAAAAAGAAAGCCGAGGAAGAAGCGGCAAAGAAGAAAGCCGAGGAAGAAGCGGCAAAGAAGAAGGCCGAGGAAGAAGCGGCAAGAAAGAAAGCCGAAGAAGAAGCAGCCAGGAAGGCCGAGGAAGAACGGAAGAAGAGCGAAGAAGAGATGGACAACATGCTGGACAATATGGGCGGCTCCGGCTCAGGCAGCTCCGACCCATCAGACGATATGTTCAAGGAAATGGAGGGCGGCCCTAACTGGTAGCAGGCCCTTCCCTACTCCCCGGACTGACCCGCCAAAGCATCAGTCTGCTTCCTGCACTTGACGCCGGGAAACACCAGCACCTCCAGGCCTTTGTGGCGGGAGACCTGACGGTATTCGGTTGCAACTTGTCGCTTCCAGACACCTTTGTCGTTCTCCACGAAGTGCCGCCAATCGCAGGGGATGAGGCTCTCCACACCGTGCCGTGTCAGCGGGTTGTCTTTTCTGCAGGAAGGATAGTACGGGTTTCCTCCGCCGTCGGTCCCCACGAACACGTCCATGCGGTCTATCTTGATGCCGCCACCTACATCCACCGCACAAACAAAGCCATCATGGAGTTCGCCCGCGGAGATTTCCGCCCCCTCGAAGGCCGGAACCTTGAACAGTGTCCCCACCAACTTCTTCTTGTTGGCGCGGGTCACTTTTCGATTGCGGCTTCCCCGGGGCAGAGCATTTCCCGGAGTGCAGCCCCCGCCGGCACCCTGGGCTGAGAGCCGGTCGCACAGAAGGTCGAAATCAACCGCGACGCTGCGGTACGGGTAGATGCTGAAGCCGGAAACGCCCAGACCGTAGCTGCCCTCGGAAAGAACAACAAAACGTTTTTCGCCCTTTATTGTCCGCCCCACGTTGATGATGGTGCCATCCTTGAGGGCTGCGGTACCTTGAATCAGCAACGCGCGGCGAAAGCTCTTGGAGACCCGGGCAATGACCTTGCCGTCGACATCCCTCACTGCAACAAGCTTTTCGTCTTCATCCAACGGTGGGTACAGGACCTCACGCGCGATCTGGTAGAAGGTGGGATAGAGCGGCCCCACCGACAGTGGAACCGCCTGGGCTGCGCTCTTTATGTCAGCCAGAAACTCCAGGGGGAAAAGGGGTTGCTCACGCTCCTTGGCAGGACAGTGCACCGGCCGTGAATGCACCGGGTCGATACGCTTGGAGCGCACCCAACACTTCAGATCATCCACCCGCACGCGGGCCCACCCCTTTTTGCTGGAAACCAGATACAGCGGTTCCTTGAAATAGAGATAGCGAGCCACTTTCCGGCTTTTGCGGTCGCGGCTGTCGTAACATGGGATTCCGGCCGGGTCGTAGTGAGTGATCCTGACGTAATTGCGCCAGTCCTCGACCAACACCAGGCCGTCAGCAGGATTCTCCGGTTCTCCGGCCAGGGCAGCCACGGGCAGAAGGAGGGCCAGCAGGAACGGCGCAACGCGAGCTCTCATAGGGGCAGGCCCTCGTCGTCATCTTCTTCCCCCGGGTCAGGCGCCCAGTAGATCTTGCGCAGGTACAGCTTCCCCTTCACCTCCGACAACTCAACCACCTGCGGCAGCGACGTCGGCGTCATGACGGTGCACGAGTACCCTTCCGGTCGTTTCTCACAACGGGGCGCAGCCTTGAAGATGCCCGCGGCAAACAGCGGGCCCAGGTGCTTGCCCAGCTCCGAGCCGCCATCACTCGTGAGTTTCACCCATTCGGGGCGGGACGCCCCTTCGGGAGCCTTGTCCATCTCCAGGCCTTTCACCGGGTCGATAAAACGGGCGATTTCGGAGGGTGCAGCGCCCCCCTTCACCCCGGCGAGTTCAACCAACAACTTCTCCGCCGGCCCGGGCCCAAACTGCAGCAGCGCGACCGCCAGCACCAGTATTTGCATTCTCTCCTCCGCACAAGGAACAGCATGCGTATGTTACACAGGCGGCTCCGCCGAGTAAAAGGTTTAGTGGCTCACGTTACGTTGCGCGGACAGTGGTTTGCAGCTACAATAGCGCCCCGGAGGTTGAACCGTCTTGCGAACTGCGCTACCCGTTATCCTGATCCTGCTTGTGGTCGCTCTTCCCCAGGGCTGCAAGAAGCAAGCCCCTTCCGAGAAGGCCCCGGTGAAGTCGTCGGCCAAAAATGCCGAGACAGACCCGGATGCTACTCCGGCTAGCACCGAAGACGCCGGGACCGAGCCCGGCCCCGACCTCAAGGCTCCCCATCGCCCTCCGGAAATCCAGGTCGAGATTCCTCAGGATGAACCTCCGGATACTTCCACCATCACCTGGCGGATCGAACCTGCGACCCTCGACGTAATGCGTGACACCAGCGTACGACTGTCGCTGTTCTGGCCCAGCGTGCCGGTCACCGATTTTCGCTGTTTCTGGAACCCCGGCGACCGGAGCGGTGAGTTGGTGGGGTGCAACGTAGAACATCTGTACCAGGGCGGGATGGCGGACAGGGAGGTAACGGTTCGGGTGGAGATGGGGGGAAAGGTGCAATTCAACGAAACCCGCCCCCTGCCCTTGGAGAAGTTACCCGTGGCCCCGCTGGCTTCGAAGGCCGCCGAATTGCCTCCTAAGCCGGGCGAAGGGGGAGTACGCACCGTTTTTGCCGGTCTTTTCGTGCATCCGGACGACGAACAGATACAACAACTGGCGGCCACATTCGACCAACTCTCGCCCGACCTGGTATTCCTCTATTTGAACTACAAAGCCCCGTCGAAGAAGCTGGCCGCACTGTTGGACCGGCTCAATACCGGTAAGGCGTGGACCGCGCTGCCCATATATTGCGCCGGCTCATCGGGAGGAGCTCCGAAGGTGCAAAGCTCGCGTCTGCTCATGCACGGGGAAGGAAATGATCCGCCCTACCGGTACAGCTTTTTGACCTCAGGCGTGTTGTTTGTTGTGCTCGACCCTCGCCAGGACACCTACGACAAGAACCACGAGAAATGGATGCTCAGCTCTCTCGAAAGCGGTGCGATGGCCACTCACAGGGTGGCTGTATCCTGTGCGCCAATGGAGAAATACACGCCGAAGGAGCGAGCCATTCTGCAGCCGGGCTTTCGCTACTATGAGAAACTGCTGCGAGGCGACGTATCGTTGCTGGTTTCGTCGACCTACCCGGTTTTTTACCACGCCTTGTACGGCTATCTGAAGACCGTGAGTGTGGGATGCGCCGCGGGCAAACCGGGCCAGCTCCTGTCAGCGCGACGGGCACAGACCCAAGCCTTGACGCTGGTAGATTTCCGCGAAGACTCCGACCCGAAGGTCTATCCGGTAACTACCAGCACACCGCTCCAAATCCTGGACCAGTCCGGCCTGCCTTTTAAGGTAGGAACTTACTTGAAAGAGCTTTGAGCTTTGAGTTGTGAGCTAGGAACCTGAAACCTACTTCTTCTTGACCGAAAAATTGCCCTTCATCTTCTTCTTGTTCAGAGTGCCTGTGCAAGTTCCCTTGACCGTATCACCGGTGACTTTGCCGTTGCACTTGACGTGGTCGGCGCCGCTCTTGGTCTTGCCGACCAGGGCCAGGGTCTTGCCGATGCCGCCGTGAAGCTTGTAGGTGATCTTGCCTGCCTTGAGCGAGGCCTTCCGAACCTTGCCACCATCTACGGAGAACTTCAGGAGGCCGGTGGTGCCTCCGCCGATGAACTTGCCCGAGTATTTGCCATCGGCTTTGTGTTTCTTGGGCTCCACCTTGGGCTCCTTGGGAGCCTCGGCCGGTGCTTCGGTCGGCGCTTCAGCCGGGGCTTCGACAGGTGCTTCGGCAGGTGCTTCGGCAGGTGCTTCGGCAGGCGCTTCGGCGGGTGCTTCAGCCGGGGCTTCGGCAGGTGCTTCGGCGGGTGCTTCAGCCGGCGCTTCGGCAGGTGCTTCAGCCGGCGCTTCGGCAGGCGCTTCGGCAGGTGCTTCGGCAGGCGCCTCCGCGGGCGCTTCAACAGGCGCTTCAGCCGGCGCTTCAGCGCCCGGCTCTACCGGATCGGCCGGAGTCGGGTCGCCTTGCTTCATCAAGCCGTCGCAGGCCTGCAGGCCCGTGATGTCGGCGGCGGCCAGGATACAGGCAGCAGCCTTCTCCGCGTCTTCCGGACTCTGGCCGGCAAGGATCTCCAGGCACTTGACCTCAGCCTTGCCCAGTTCCACAACCACCTCTTCCTTCATCTTCTCTAGCTGCGCTTTGACGTCCGGGGGCGCTTCCTTCATCTGTGCGTTCATTGATTTGAGCGCTTCGGTCTTGGCGATGCTGATGCCGTGGGTGCAAGCAAGCTTGAGGCGAGCCTCGCCCGTAACCGGCTGCTGCGGGCACGCCTTGGCAATGGCCTGAGCCAGTGCAGCCTGATCTTCAGGCTTGGGTCCCTGATTGAATTCCGCTCGCAACTTCTCGTAGGTGACTCTGTCCATCTCGTACTTGGCGAACAGCGCCTCGCGCTCCTTCTGGAATTCGAGCATAGGGAGGTTCTTTTTGGTCAGGCACGCTTCTTCAGCCAGCAGGCTGAGCATGGTTTCGTTGAGTTTCGGGTCCACCGGCTTCTCCGCGGTCAACTCACCGCCTTTCTGCTCCAGGGGCGCAAGCTTGGCCTTGAGCAACTCCAACTGGGTCTTGGCGTCGTCCAGTTTCGCCTGTGCGATAAGCCCTTCTACCGCGGCACGCTCCTCCTCCAATGCGACGACTTCCTTCAGCAGGGCGGCGAACTGCTCCGTTTTGGCCTCGTCCTTGGCCGTTTTGAAAGCAGCCTCTCCGTTCTCCACGTCGGTCTTCAACGTTTGCAGGCGGGCCGTCAGTTCGGCGAGGTCCTTGGTCAGAAGGTCACGTTTGGCCTTTTCTTCAACCTGGGCCTTCTCTTCTTCGAGTTGTTTCTTCTCTTGCTCGAACTTCTTCTTCTCTTCCTCAGCTTTGGCCTTGATCGCTTCTGCGTTCTTCTCGGCCTCTGCTACCTTCTTCGCGGCTTCCTCCTCCACCTTCTTGGCTGCTTCTTCAGCAGCTTTGGCGGTTTCATCACCAGCCGCCTCCTCCTTCTTCTCGGCAGCCTCTTCTTTCTTCTCGGCCGGGGCCTCCTCCTTCTTGGCCTCCTCCTTTTTGGCCTCCTCCTTCTCCTCCTCTCCACCCAGCCCAAGCTGCTTGCAGCCGGAAAGGGCCAGAACAAATGAAAGGGCTGCCACCAGGGCAAACAGTCTGCAACGCATGAGTCTCCTCCTTCCTAGGGTACGTAACCGGGTCTTCAATCCGTTTCTTCGGCAAGAATCAGTAACGCCTATTGTAGCTGCCGGAGGAACCGAGTCAATAGCGCGGATCTGCCCTCTTGACAAAAGCGCGGACATGGGCCATAAACTAGCCGCTGCTCAGGGGGCCGCTGGCCCACTGACTATGAACACCCGAGGGAGGAACGACGATGTTTAAATGTACGGTTTGCGGCTACATTCATGACGGGACGGAAGCTCCCGAAAAGTGCCCGAAATGTGGCGCCGACAAGAAGAAGTTTGAGGCGTTGGAAGACGAGGCCAAGGGCCTGGTCGAAAAGAGTCGGTTCACCAACGACCTCCACATGCACCTCATGGCGCTTCTGCAGGAAACGGAAGCCATCGCCAACGACGGCATCGAAGCCAACCTCGACCCAGGTTGCGTAGCAGTCTTCCAGCGCGCCAAGACAGACGCGGCGGAAACCGTGGCTGCCATCAAGGCTGAAATAGCCGGCCACGTAGGCAAGGGCAAGTGGGGCTAGTCCATCGGGCCATCCGATGAACGGCTTGGGACTTGAGGCATGTCGAAGACCACGCCGAAGCCTTGGCGGCGGCGGGGGCCTGGGGTACGGCTCACAGTTTTGGAGGCAGAACATGAGAAAGGGACTGTTGGCCCTGATGGGGCTATGTCTGGTGTTGGCTCTGGCGGTGAATTGCGGAGGAGACAACGGGGACGACGGAAACGGCGACCCGAAGGACACCAAGGAAGAAACACCGGCCGAGGTTGCTGAAGAGGTAGAAATCCCCTCAGGCGAGTGTGCCGGCCTCCCCGACCTCACCGGTAAGGTGTATCGGGTCACCGAGATGAATGCCTCTCATCCTACCGACAAGGTCAACGAGGTGTGGAACAACGACATCGGCACCTGTGACCTGGTCATCCTGTTCCATATCACCGAGCACAACCTGGAGACCAACGTGCTCCAGGTTGAGGTCACCTCCGCCTGGGCCGACAAGACGCTGGACGGCGAAGGGAATTGCGTACCCAAGAGTTATGAATTTGCCCTGGAGCCCGCCATCATGGTGATGACCATCGACGGGTGCGCATTCGACTTCAGTCAGAAGTTCGACCTCAACATCGTAACTCCCACCGTGAGCAAGCCGTTCCACGTCTTCGGGGTAACCGGTGACGGAATCATTGCCGAAGACGGCAGCGACATACCGTACTGCAAGCTTTCCGGACTCATCGCCGAAGAAGAAACCTACGACCTGTGCCTGCAGATTCCGGGCTTGGGCACCGCTAATTTCCACTGGTTCATGAACCTGGCCGGCATCTGCCCCAACGCGGACAGCGACAACGACGGCGACATTGACTCCTACTACTTTGAAGGGATCCTGAAGGCGACGGAAGAGAACCAGTACTTCAAGGCGGGCACCATCCATCCTATCGAATCACTCGTCGAAGAATGCCCCTTGGACAGCGAGGAGTGCATCTAGAGAGGCAATCTTCCATTCTCAATTAGAGTGAGTTCAGTTCTTCGTCTCCGAAAATCTCAAGATAGTGTGCGGTGACTGAATTGCAGCCGGAGAGGTATTTGCTGCACTTTCGGCATGCAGGCGGCGGCTCTTCCGGAGCGTCGGGATAACGCTGACTCGAGTGCCCGGCCAACTGCCTGGCCCAGCCCGGCAGGACGCACAACGGCACATAGTGAATGGACAGTATGTTTGACGCCGCACCTTCTCCCGCACTTTCAAGAACAGAAGCAAGGTCAGTGTACCGGGGGTAGCACTCCTCTGCCAACGCCCGGGACACAAAAGGCTCACTCGTGTACACATAGATTCTCGCGCGGGAGCCCAACTCCATGGACTTCTCCAAGGTCTCCGGCAGCGACTTCAGGTTGCCCTTTACGACCACCGTATTGAGCTCCCAATCGAGGCCCACGTCCTGCAGGTTGGCGATGGACGCGGCCAGGTCGTCAAATGCGCCCTCTCTTCCGGCCATGGCGTCATGCACTTCCGCCCCGGGCCCCAGCAGCGTGAGGGTAACACTGTCCAGCCCCCCAGCCTTGAGCTTGCGCACAAAATCCAACTCCTTGAGGCGCGTGCCGGGGCTCACCGCAGTCACCATGGTGATACGGCCGGTCCCTCTAAGTTGCTTCAGGAGCGCCTCAAGGCCCGAGAAATTGAACACGTCGAGACCAACCAGGTTGGCGTCCACCCTTCCCGTGCGCTCAAAAACCTCGGACAGGTTCTCTAGAACGTACTGCAGTTCTTTGAGCACATCGTCGCAGTCGTCAGCCGCCTCACCCATGCCTTCCGAAGGGGCGCAGAAGACACACCGATTGTCGCACCGGGATGGCACATCGAGGGAAAGGACCAGATTCTGCCCATCCAGGGAGGCCGCCCTCTTGAGGGCGTCGCGGTTGAATTCCGGCTTCGTGAGGTCGAAATACAGGTAGGCCGGCCCGGAAACTTCCTGCCGTCTTTCCACCTCTTCCTGCCCCGGCGGAGCCAGTCCGAGCATAAACCGCGCCACCAGCACCAGCAGAAACTGCTGCAGGGCCATCTGCTCTTCAGTGGAGGCCTCATCCCCTTCGACTTCCACCGCCGCGGACCAGGCGAACAGGGGGATCGGGTAGCTGCCCCGGTCTCCAACGGTAATCCGCACTCCTCGCTCACCGGAGGCGAGGACCAGGCGAAACACCATGTGGTCGTCACGCTCCATAAACGAGACCAGCCGGGCGGGCCCGGTCCGGCCGTCGAAACGGAACCGGCCTTCCGACTCTTCCCGTTCCAGCGCCTGAGCTATCTGCTCTTCCCTTTTTGCCACTCCGGAAACGAAACGCTCGGCAAATCGCCCGATAGCCAACTCACGCGCATCCCGGGGGTGGCTGCGGTACTCGAAGCCCAAAGTCCGGCCTACCTTGAAGTACTTGACTCCCGGCTCGCCGGCCGAAGCGATGAGCGCGACCTCCAACTCCTCCTTCCGGCCGAAAAAGAAAGCCCGCCCATCGACGATAGACATGCCGAGGAACTCTCCCGCACCGGCAACAGCCTCCATGGGCCTGATTATGAGCTTCTTCATGGATGACATACTAAAGTCTCCTCTCCTCGGATTCAAGCCCCGCGATGCGCTCTGTGAAACTCTTTTCGGCGGCCTTGACATGGGGCATGCACTTCCTATAATGGTGAGGACTTTGAGCATTTCGGACAATCCGTGAATTGGGGCAGGATAATGAGAAAAAAAGACGCATTGGATCTTGCGAAGCTCCTTTTGGAAAACGGCGTGGACCTCGCCATCTCGGCGGTCAAGAACGGCCATGAGGCAGTTGGAAAAGTCGCCGACACCTACAATTTCATGGTCGAATTGCTACCTGTGAAGCTCCCGCGGGTCCCGGAGACCTGGTATCGTGCGGCTCCGCCTATCGGAGGCGATTCCATGCCGGTAACCGCCGAGCGTTTCGAGTCGCGGCCGACATTTACTCCACCGCCGCCACCGCCGCCGAAGCCCCAGCCTGCGGAGGAAAGAAAGCCGGCTCCTCAGCCACAGGCTTCCGATGCGACAGACGCGCCCAGGCGCAAGCGCCGCCGACGGCGCCGCAGGAAGAAGCCCGACGCAGCCGCCACAGCCCAGGGCCTGCCCCTGGCAAAAGACCGTACCCCGACTGCGAAGGAGGGGCCTGCGCCCAAGAAGGCCGAGCCAAAAAAGACCGCGCCCAAACCCGCGCCCAAGAAGGCCGAGCCAAAGAAAACCACGCCCAAACCCGCGCCCAAAAAGGCCGAGCCAAAGAAAACCGCGCCGAAACCCGCGCCCAAGAAAGCCGCGCCGAAACCTGCTCCCAAAAAAGCTGAACCCAAGAAGGCAGCGCCTAAGAAAACAGAACCTAAGAAGGCAGCACCCAAGAAAGCTGCACCTAAGAAAGCAGCACCCAAGAAAGCTGCACC
>CAZVFX010000010.1:0-54346 GCA_964626565.1 uncultured Myxococcales bacterium | reverse complement strand
AGGCAGCACCCAAGAAAGCTGCACCTAAGAAAGCAGCACCCAAGAAAGCTGCACCTAAGAAAGCAGCACCCAAGAAAGCTGCACCCAAGAAAGCCGCACCCAAGAAAGCCGCACCCAAGAAAGCTCCGGCAAAGCGAAAGAAGAAGCTCACTCCCCTTCCCGAGTTCCAAACCGGCCTCGTCAGAGCCCGCAGGGAACAACTCGTGAAGTGGTGCAAGGAACGCGGCCTGGAAGCAGCGGAAGGGGACCAGAAGAGCGACCTCATCAAGCGGCTGGCTCCTCTCCTTGATTCCTGAGCCCACGCCCCAGACCCCGTGAAGACCCTCAACATAAACGCGAAACTGGCACTCATCGAGGGTGCTGTCGGCTCGTCCGAGGCGCTACTTCTGGCGTCGGCGCGAAAAATCGTCGGGCGACTTGAGAGGGCGGGTTTCGCGGGCTACTTCGTTGGCGGAGCCGTCCGGGACATACACCTCGGGCGCGCGCTGAAGGAAGTTGACATCGCCACCGATGCACTCCCTGCGGACCTTAAGAAGCTGTTCAAGCGCACCGTCCTGGTGGGAGAGGCGTTCGGGGTGGTGTGCGTATTCGATAATGAGTTGCAGTTCGAAGTGGCCACATTCCGGCAGGAGCGGGGCTACACCGACGGCAGACATCCCGACATCATCGCTCCGGGAACTCTGGAACAGGATGTGGCCCGTAGGGATTTCACAGTCAACGGCCTCGTGCTCGACCCGACGTCGGGTGATGTGCTGGACTACGTCGGCGGCCTGACAGACCTGGACCAGCAGCTCCTGAAAGCTATCGGCGAGCCGGCTGCGCGGATGCAGGAGGATTATCTTCGGGCATTGCGTGCCGCCCGCTTCGCGGCGGTCCTCGATTTCCGGCTGGACCCGGCGACGCAGTCCGCGGTTCGAACCGCGGCGCCCGGTCTCGAACGAATCAGCCGGGAGCGAGTCCGCATGGAGTTGGAGAAGATGTGCGCCGGCGACGGCCTGGTCCGAGGCCTCAACCTGCTGGACCTTTGCGGCCTGGCGCGGTACGTCTTCCCGTTCTTTGACAAGGTAGAAGGTGAAGACCTCGCGGCCGCGGGTCGCATGATTGCCGGAGTTTCAGATTCGGCGGACCTACCGCTTCTCCTGGCGGCCCTCAATCTCGCAATTCAGCCGGGCCTGGCTCTCAAACCGGCTTCTCGCCGGCAGACTGACGACCTGCTGGCCGGACAGGCTCGAGACCTGCGCATGTCTTCCGCCCAGCGCAAGGAACTGCAGCGTCTGGTGGCGCTGGTTGCCGGACTGGCCAACCTCAAAGGCCGGCGCCTCGGCCGACGTGCGGAGTTGTACCGTCTTGCTCAATTCCCCCGCGCTTTGCAGCTTGTGCGCACACTGCTGGACGACGCGGGCAAAGACCGCTCCTTCCTCGACGGAGTTGAGGACGAAAAGAACTCGCTGCAGGACTTTCGCCTCGACCCGCCCGCCCTCATTTCGGGACAAGATATAGCAGCCGCTGGGTTGTCCCCGGGGCCCCGTTTCAAGGCGCTGTTGCAGGAGGCATCATGGCTTACCAGCGAGGGAACGCTATCCACTCGTGAAGAGGCGCTGGCCTGGCTTGAGAAAGAGACCTCCGGCGGCGAGGCTGGCAATTTGGACCCGGCGTAGTACAATGGCCCCTAGGATTACTGTTGATGGGTGCCAAATGCTGAGACTCAAGTTTGCCGGTCTTGTGTTACTCTCCTCCTCTCTTCTTCTATCGTGCGGCGGGTCCAGTCCATCCGGTGGTGCGGACGCAATCGCCGGAGAAGGAGTTGGCTACCGGGCCGATGGCGAGGCTCCAGGCGCGAAGTGTGAATCCAACGACGACTGCCCCGACGGCATCTGCAGCCCTATCAAGGGCATCTGCGTGGAGTGCACAGTCAGCGAGCATTGCGAAAAGGAAGAGAAATGCGTGGGGGGATTCTGCCTTGGCGACGTAGCTTGCCCCCCGGGAACCTTCGCCTGTGATCCTTCGGGCGCGGCCATGAAATGCAATGACGTAGGCACTGGCTATATGTCACCGGAGTCGTGCGACGACAAGGTCGCGTGCACCACCGATTCGTGCTCTGACGGCTCGGGATGCGTGCACTCACCAAACGACAACGCTTGCGAGGACGGCAACCCGTGCACTCTCGACGTTTGCCTTCAAGACAAAGGGTGCACCAGCGAGCCCGACCCCGAATGCGGCACCGGGGGACTCGCGGACCCAACCCCCAAGACCGTCACCTTTCCGCCGACGGTACCCAGCGATCAGATGACCAACAAGAACGTGGTCATCAATAACCTGGGACTCGGCACCCTCGTGATCTTCGAGGCGAAGATCGTTGACGAACACGGAGTTTTCTTCTTCTACGACCCTCCCTACACTCCCGTTGAAAAAGTGTTCGACCCGCCCATCCAGGTAGAACCGGGCAAGGGGGCGTCCATCGCCCTGGCATTTGCTCCCGAAGAGCTGGGTGCGTTCCAGGGTGAGGCCAAGATCTATACCAACGACCTTACCCGGGACAGCGGAGAGGTCACGGTGCCGCTGAAGGGGCAGGCGGTCGCGGACAACTGCGTAATGTCGGTTCCCCAGACATTGGAATTCGGACCCCGGGTAGTGGGTGTCAATCACACCCTGGACCTCAAGGTGAAGAACTGCGGCGATGGGCTGGTGCCGGTGTACAAGGTGGCAATGATGAATGGCTCCGACCCCCAGTTCAGCGTAGCCGCCGCGCTGACCCCTCCCTACGACCTCGACCTCGACCAGAGCACATCCATAACTATTGGCTTCAACCCGACTGAGCCTGACGGCGACTACTCCGCCACTCTTCGAGTTGAGAACGGCGCGCCGATGATGCCTAACCTGGACATCCCGATCGTCGGCTCCGGCATCGCAGGAGATGCTCAATGCCCCATCTCGGTAATCACCTATAACGGCGACGCGCTCGAGCCGCCCTTCGACCCGGTGGCTTTGAGTGGTACCGACAGCTATCCCCTGGTCGGCTCCAAGGTGATCACTTATGCCTGGGAAGTGGAGTCTCCTGCCGGAGCACACCCTCAGTTCGAACCCTCTCCGAGCGCACCTACGGTGCTGGTCACCCCGGAAATATGCGGGGAATACCTGTTCAAGCTGAATGTGTGGGATGACCAGGGAAATGTGAGCTGCAACACCGGCACTCGCTCGGTCAAAGTGCTGCCGGACAACGATATCTACCTTGAGGCGGTCTGGTTCACCCCCGGGGACGCCAACGAGTTGGATGAGGGCCCCGGCAAGGGTGCGGACCTCGATCTCCACTTCGTCTCCCCCATGGGCGGCGGACCTGACGCCGACGGAGACGGAGAGCCCGACGGCTGGTTCGACTCACCCCACGATTGCTACTGGCAGGAGCCCAACCCCCAGTGGGGCAGCTTCGACCCCAGCGTCGACGATGACCCGCAACTGTCGGTGGCCGATATGGATGGTGCGGGCCCGGAGGTCATATATATAGACGAGCCTTCAAGCGGCGTCTACCGGGTGGCGATGCACTACTTCAACGATCACGGCTACGGCGACTCGTTCGCGAAGGTGAGAATCTACGTCAAGCAAGGCAAAGCGTTCGAATCCGACTTTGTGAAGCTGAAGAGTCAGGATATGTGGGACGTCGCCCGAATAACCGTCGACGGCATCGCCATTTCGGTGAAACCGGAACTGAACAACGACGGATCCCTGGATATCACTCCGAACTACAGTTCACCACTGCTGCCGCAGTAGCGCCCTCCCTTCCGCCTGCAACCTGCCCTCTCCACCGCCTGTCCGAAAGGGACCACTAAACTTGATCGGTTTCCGGGTCGTAACTATACTGGAGATGAGCAGAGGTGGATGCCGGACATGAAGCCCGACAAAGACAAGCCGAACGAGGACGTGGTGGAAAATTACGTGCGTCAGAAAGCCAGAAAGGCTGCGCGGCAGCTCATCGATGAGATCTCCAGCCGCGCGGCCCAGGATGTCGACAGTCGTCTCAAATACCTTGACCCGGCGCCCCCTGAATCCGGCTCCAAGCCGGTGGTGCCGCCGAGCGCTCGTTGTGGCATGCAGGATGCCAACGAAGTGGACATGCAGCAGGGTATGGAGATGCTGTTTCAACGTTATTACAAGGCCGGTCTGGCCGCGCTCAACAGAGGCGACGCGTCTACCGCCACGTTCTACTTAGGAAAATGTCTCCTGCTTCCCGTCTCCGACGAACTCAAGATGCGGCAGATGGTACGCCACAACCTGCGCCTCGCACTTTCTCTGCGGGCGCGCATGGCCCTCGAGTAACTGATAGCTCATAGCCGACCACTTCCTTTTCTTGACATCTGATCGGCCTTTGTTTAAGGTCTGTCCGCTTATGTTTGACGGAATATCCAGCACGAGGAGGCTGCGGAGAATGGACTACAAAGTGAAAGACATGTCGTTGGCAGACCAGGGAAAGAGGAAGATAGAGTGGGCGGAGTCGAGAATGCCCGTGCTCATGCACCTGCGGGAAGAGTTCCGCAAAACCCAGCCTCTGGCCGGGCAGCGCATTGCCGGCTGCATCCACGTCACCAAGGAAACCGCTGTGCTGGTGAAGACGCTGGTGGCGGCCGGAGCCGAAGTTTCGTGGTCCGGCTGCAACCCCTTGTCCACCCAGGACGACGTCAGCGCAGCCCTGGCTGCGGAAGGCATCTCCATATACGCATGGCGCGGCATGAATGTAGAGGAATTCTACTGGGCCATAGAAAAGACGTTGGAGTTCAAGCCGACCTTGACTCTTGATGACGGCGCAGACCTCATCTTCACCATCCACAAACGACACCCCGATATGTGCCGTGAAGTGTTGGGTGGCACCGAGGAAACCACCACCGGCGTGCACCGGCTGCGGGCGATGGCCGCCGACGGCGCGCTGCTTTATCCGGTAATGGCGGTCAATGATAGCCAGACCAAGTGTGACTTCGACAACGTGTACGGCACCGGCCAGTCGTCCATCGACGGCATCATCCGCTCCACCAACATCATGCTCGCGGGCAAGGTATTTGTAGTTGCCGGCTACGGGCATTGCGGAAGGGGCTGCGCCATGCGAGCCAGAGGACTGGGCTCTAGAGTGGTGGTGACGGAAGTGGACCCGATCCAATCGTTGAAAGCACACCTGGACGGGTTTGACGTGCTGCCCATGGACGAAGCGGCCAAGCTGGGAGACATCTTCATTACGGCCACCGGCATGAAGGATGTCATCGTAGACCGTCACTTCCGATCCATGAAGGACGGTGCGGTGGTGAGCAACACCGGTCACTACGATTGCGAAATCAACATTGAGCAGCTTGAGCAGTTCGCTAAGTCCAAACGCGAGATCAGGGACAACAACGAAGAATACGTATTGCCCAACGGCAATCGCATCTACATTCTGGCCCAGGGACGGCTGGTGAACCTGGCCGGTGCGGAAGGGCATCCGTCGGAAGTTATGGACATGTCGTTTGCCAACCAGGCTCTCGGGCTGATCAAATTGGCTAAGGACGGCAAAGATCTGGACAACCAGGTCTACGTACTGCCCGAAGAACAGGATCTGGAAGTGGCGCGCCTGAAGCTGCACACCCTGGGCGTCAGCATCGACAGCCTCACCGACGACCAGGTCGCGTATCTCACCGATTATTCGGCAGGAACGTAGGGAGAGGCAATTTTCAATGTTCAATTTTCAATGTTCAATTCGCTAGGCAAGGGCCAGGTTGTTTCATTGATAATTGGCAATTGACAATTGATAATTGACTAATGCCTATCTACGACTACGAACACCTGGACAAGATCGGCGAAGGCTGCGACGCGCAGTTCGAGCTGGCTCATTCCATGTCTGAGGCGGTTGAGAACTGCCCTGCCTGCGGCAACCCCATCCGCAAAATAGTCTCTCGTTTTTCCCACCACAAAAACGTACTTTCCACTTCCAATATCAAAGAAAAAGGGTTCACTCGGCTACGCCGAAAAGACAAGGGCGTTTACGAGGCCGATTAGTGGCGAACCTTCCAGAATCTCCGTGCGCACAAGCGGACCCGTCGCCGTCGCCGTAGCCGTCGCCGTAGCCGGTCTTTCCGTCCTTTGCCGTTTTTGCCTGTTTTTTGTTTTCTATTCACTTGAGCTGTTGCTATAGATTTCTACTGCTACTGCTCGGCTACGGCTACTTCTACTGCTCGGCGACGGCTACTTCTACTGCTACTTCTACTGCTACCCCTACTGCTACTTCTACTGCTACTTCTACTTCTACTGCTACTTCTACTGCTCGGCTACTGCTACTTCTACTGCTACTTCTACTGCTCGGCTACGGCGACGGCGACGGCGACGGCTACGGGCGGGCTGGGCGCCCGCGGAGTGGGGAATGGAGGGAAGAGTTAAATGGGGGCTTGCTATCCCTTTGGGGGGGGCGGTAGACTAGGAGCCGTCATGAAGGAAAGTGAACTATCGGTGGGGAAATCTCCGCTCCTGTTTTCAGCACAACTCAAGAGGGTGTTGTTTTTATATGTTGTCGGCTGCATCATTGCGCTGCAATTGACCAGTCTGGTGGAATGGTTGTTGGTGGGTCCGGGGCCGGCGTCGGGGAGCTGGCGGGTGGTGGCCGGGCCGTGGACGCTGACGTTGGGCGGGTGGTGGTTGCCTAAGACTCTGCTGGTGACGTTGGTGATCCCGGGGATAGTCACTCTGGCCGGGCTACGGCTGTTCCCGCCCAAAGTGATCGGGATGCCCCTCGCCGTGTGGGGGATAAATGTCGTAGTAATGATGATCTTCTGGGCGGGCGGCTACTTCCTCACCGGTGCGCTCGCATATCAGGGAGATTTCATGTCCCTGGCCATTCCCATCGACCACCGCATCCCTTTCCGCCCCGAATGGGTCTTTGTCTACCTCACAGTCTATTTCGTCTTCATCCTTCCCTTCTTCTACCTCGAGGATCGCAAAGCCCTCATCGCCATGGATCTGTCCCAGTTCATTGCTCTGGCGCTAAGCTACACCATGTTCATATACCTGCCGGTTGCCTTCGACCGGCCGATGGTGGAGGTGGTAGATTTCGCGACCTGGACCCTGGACATCGTGCAAGGGCAGGATCCACCCTGGAACTGCTTCCCTTCCACTCACTGCATCGCCTGCACCATCGCTTCGCTGGCGCTCATGAAGTACAACCGCAAAGTGGGGTGGTGGGTGCTGGGTTCCACCATTTTCATCTGTGCTTCCACCATGTATACCAAGCAGCACTTTGTGCTTGATGTAGTGGCCGGGGTAGCGCTGGGAGCGGCGATCTTCTATCTGGTGAGGAGAGTGGTCTTCCACTCGTGGCTGGGAAACCGGCTGGTGCGCCTACTGGGTAGCGACTGGTAACTGAAGGTAGGCGGCGTACAAACTATAGAAATCCAGACCTGTGCGCGCTTTCACGCGATGGCCGTTGAGGAAGAGTGCGGGCCCCTTCTTCACGCCGAGGGTGTCGGCCAGCTTCCGGTGTGTGGCCAGCAGCCTGACCGCACTGCCGTCGTCAAGGCACGCGGCGGCTTCCTCCTTCGAGAAACCGGCAGTCCCCAACGCGGCCAGCACCGCTTCTCTGGTCACCGGAGAACGCCCGAGTCTCAAGAGAAGCTCGTGGATGCTCGACAGCCTTCCCATGGCACCGGCGCATGCCGCGCCGCGGGACAGCAGAGTGTCGTCGCCATCGGGCAGTAGCTTCAGGTAGACGGAGAGCTTGCCTTCGACTCGGTCGAGAAGCCTGGTCAGGTGGGGCCAGAGGTTACGGCAGAAAGGCGAATCGTAGTCCCAGAAGACAACGAGGGAAGAGTCGGCTCCGGGCTCGCCGAACCGGAGGTTGGCTTCTCCCTCCAGTGGGTGGGCCTCGTCTTCCAACAAGGGAACAACATGCCCCCGGCCGGCAAGAAACTCGTAGACTTCCCCCGACTCCAGGCCTCGGGAGATCAGGGAACGAGCCAAAGCGATTTCCTGTTCGAGAAGCTGTTCCAGAGCAGAGCTCTCCAGATAGCCAGTGCGGCGCAACCCGTTAATGTACAGAACAGGTGTGCCCACGGCCATGACCTGCACCGCCTCCAGTTTCACTTTTTCGACGTCGGGCCCACCGGCAAACAGGGAAGGGTCGGCGAAAGGCTCTGCGGCCGGTCGGGAGGAGTGGGAGGGAGGATTGAGTTTGAAGACGAATCGCACATCCTCCGGATACTTCCGGCGCAGGGTGTTTGCCTGCGCCCACGCCTTGGCCGAATGAGGGCAGCCAAGGTCCAGGAACTCTACGACGGTAACCGGGGCCACGGGCGGGCCGAGACTGGGCCAGCCGGTGTCTCGGACGCGAAACCGGGTGGCCGGGTCTTTGAGAGCATCGACCGCGCGAGTCTCGTCCCACTTCACCCCTTTGTCCATGACGGTGACATAGGCCGGATGCGCTTGTCCGGCGGTGCGGTGGAGGTCTGCCAACCTTGCGCCCCCTTCCTTCAGCTTCCGGGCCGCGACCAGCTCCTCCTTCACCAGATTGCGGAACTGCTCCTCATCAATGAGGCCCAACACCAGCTTGCCGTTGACAAGAAAAACCGGCGTACCCAACAATCCGAGGGCCGCGGCCAGAGTGCGGCTCCTCTCCACGTACTCCTTCACCTCGGTGCGCTTGAGGTCCTTCAAGAACATGGGAACGTCGAGGCCCACTTTGCGGGCAAAGGACAGAAGGCGGTCCTCGTTCAACTCTCCCGAACTCTTCATGAGCAGCCTGTGAAACTCCAGGAACCGGCCCTGCTTCTGAGCCGCCACCGCGGCCAGGGCAAGAAGGTATCCCTGCTTGTGTCCGGGCAACGGATTGTGAAGGTAAAAGCGAGCGGCCTCAGGGAAGTCCGCCAGCACCTTCGCCAGCATCGACTCGGCCTTACGGCTGTACTCACACTCGTAACTCCCCGCTTCTATGATCACCACCAGGGGAAGTTCAGCGCCTTCCCGCGGAATCTCCAGCGCCGCAGGCATGGTCTCGTCGACTTTTGAAAAAGGACTGAAGGAAACCGGCTCGACTACCGGAGCCGGCTCGGAAACATCGGCTGATGCGGCGGCCTGTAAGTCGGCGGCAGCAGGTGGCGGTGGTTCTTTGCTGCAGGCTACGAGAAGGACGGACAGACCAATAGCAGTGAGCAGCCTTGTTATCAATTGTCCCAGCCGTTGGGCTTGGTATCGAGATCGTCAACGAACTCGAGACCGTTTGGGAGAGCCAGACTGTTGTTGTAGAACGCCATGAAGCATGACCTGGTTCCGCTTTCCGAGGACGAACTCGCGACAAAAATGACAGTGCTGGTGCGATCGGCAGGGATAGCTATGGTGTGACTGGAGTTGTCGTGGGGGCCGAAGTTGCCGCTCGACTCCCACACCTCGTCGCCGTTGATGGCGATGCTGGCCCGCTCCTCCCAGCCGCCGTACCCGGTACGATACCAGTGGGGGGCCCAGTTGATGGCTTGACCGGTGGTGTTGCGAATCCTGAACAACACCGCCACATGCCGGCTGTTGGTGGAACTGTAGGAGTACCACTCGTTGGCAAAGACGGTGGCGTTCTTCAGTGTGCCAATGGTTGGTCCCCGGCGAACGAAGAAGGTTCTCAGCATATCGGAGTTGGATGAAATCTGGTAGGCCCTGGCATTGCTGTTACCCCAGTGGGAAGGATGCACTCCGCCAAACATGTCGGAGTTGTTGCCCGCATACCATTGGCCGTGAGCCTGACCGTAGGTGCTCCAGGTGGCCCAACGATAGGTGGCTCGGCGCCTGACTGCGCTCCAGCCTGAGCCGTCGCAGTACTCAAGTTCGGAGCCGTTGTACCGGACCGCTCCCTCGTTGTCCCCAACGCACGAAGAGCTATCCGCACCGATCTTCAGGCTGCCTTCCACAGAAGCGTTGCCCGGCAGAATCATCCCTTCCGCACCGGTGATGTTGCCATCGATAACCAGGTCCCCCTTCAGGTGGACCTTCTTGGACGACAACGTCTTCACCTGGATCGACCAGGAGTTGATCTGGCCGTCAAAACCGTTATTGAGCCAGCCGGTATCAAACACCTGGAGGCGCCAGATGCCCTGGGGGTTCTGGTCTATCCAGGTCGTAAGGTCGCCGGAGACCGGTTCCACGGGTGTGGGATAGGTGGCGCCCAGTTCGTTGCCCGGTCCGTCCTTGTCGTACAGCACGTACTCCACGTTGTTGGGGTCGAACAAGACCACTTTCACCGTGGAAAGGTCCGAGTTCGTGATGTTTATGGAAACAGTAAGGTCTTGGGCGAGCCCTGCATCGGGCACGTCGATTTCGTCGGAGACTCCGATGGGGTTGTTGTCGGAAATCTGCACGGGGGTCGTGGTGCTGGAGTAGATATCGGTAAACTGGTTGAACAGCAGGTTGTTGGATACTTCGTCCAGCCCGTCTGCCGGGAGAGCCGAGGGGTCGAACTCGGTAAGGAAGTCGGAGCAGGTCCACATGTCCCCGTCCCACATCGCGACCTGGTTTGCATCGCAGGCGAGCTGGGCGAGGCTGTCGCCGCAGTTGGCGTCCTCGGTGCAAACCTCGGCGCCGAGCACGGTCAATCCGCCGGACACTTCCACATCTCCGGTAATCGTTCCGCCGCCCAGGCCGTCCACACTCGTAATGAGGGAGGCGCCTTCCTGGCAGAGGAGTTCACCATCGGCTCCAATCGCGGCAATAAACCAGCCCGGTGCGCAGGTTCCCTGGGGGGAAGTGATCCCGGTGAGGCCGGAGCCGTCGCCGATGAAGGTGGCCGCGGTAACACTGCCGTTCACCACCAGGTCACCGTTGGCCAGGTCGTCTGCGGTCACCGGGTCAAAGCCCAGCGCGGCCTCGTCTATGCAGCCGGTGCAATCCAGGCCGTTGGCCTCTTCGGCCACCATGGCGTGGCGAGCCTCGAAAGCGTACGGCACCGAGGTAACGCGCACCCGCGGCAGGTCCTCTTCCCCTTCGATGGAGATGGCCAGCCATGCGGAATCATTCTGCTCAAAAAGCGCAGCCGGCAAGGGATTCACGGTCCCCAAAACCGTGGAGTAGACACCGTTTTCCACGGCGAGGTTGTTCTTCACCTCGCTCCACAGCAGTTGCCCGCCGTTCTGCTGATTGTACAGCTTGAAGTTCAGTGCGTAGACACCGTTGACCACATCTCCGGCCTCGTTACGCACTACTCCCTGACTCGTCATGACGCTCGGTACGTCCTCGGCCAGGGCAGTTCCCATTGCGGCCAGCGTCAGGCACGCCACAAATACGCTGAGTATACGATTCATTTCGACCCCCAATCTATCTCTCTTCACCAGTTCGTTTATCCACTCTATTCGTTCACCGACGTACACATGAGCCCCACCTGCGCGGTGGCTCCCGCTCCGGTGGAAAGCTGTTGAGACGCGGCGTAAACACCTAGTCCGTAGCTCGCCTTGAAGTTCCCACCTTCCTGAACCCCACCCGCGGAAACAAATCCCGGGCTCACGGCGGAGGGCACGCAGTTTTCTTCCTTCAATCCGTTGCAGTCGTTGTCCAGCATGTCGCCACACGCTTCCTCTGCACCGGGGTTGATGGCCGGGTCGGAATCATTACAATCCCCCGGCTCCAGGGCGGTGTATCCCATGGCCGGCTTCGGATCGCACCCGCAGAAAGAGTCGTCATCCACCCCAAACCCGTCCTCGTCGTCATCCATGTAGAACTTGATGCAGTTGCCGTTGTCCACATCGTCCACGGCGCCGTTGCAGTCGTTGTCCAGGTCGTCGCACACTTCCATGTTTCCGGGGAAGACCTCCGGGTCGTCAGGACCGCAGTCGCCCACCTCTTGCGCAGTGAAGGGCGCCTCCGGGTCACACAGACATTTCTTGCCCACGCCCAGCACCCCAAACCCATCCTCATCGACGTCTGAGAAATAGTCGACACAACCTGCGGAGTCTTCGGAGTCAACCTCGCCGTCGCAGTCATCGTCCACGCCGTTGCATACCTCCGGAATGAGGGGATTCTGCGCATCGCTGTTGTCGTTGCAATCCCCGCCCTGGAACGAGGTGTACGGAGGCTCGGTGAAGCAGAGGCATTTATCGCCCCCGTCCTGACCGAAGCCGTCCTCGTCCACGTCAGGGAACAAGGGGATGCAACCGCCCGCTCCCTCCTCGTCAACCTTGTTGTCGCAGTCGTCATCCTTGCCGTTACAGAATTCCGTCGCGTCGTGGTTCACTTGCGGGTTGAGCGGCTCGCAGTCGGTAAGGTCGAAGTCGCCGTCGCCGTCATCGTCGCCGTCGCAGGCGTTGCCGAATCCGTCACCATCGGTGTCGAGCTGCAGCGGGTCGGGGAAGAAGGGGCACAGGTCCACCTGGTCCGCGACACCATCACCATCATCGTCCGGGTCGACGCAGTTAGCCATCCCGTCCTCATCGTGGTCGGGGAAGGCGTTGTCCACCACGCCGTCGCAGTCGTTGTCCACCCCGTCGCAAATCTCCGGTGCGTTGGGATAAGCTTTTACCTCGGTGGGGTTGCAATCCAACTCGTCCACCACGCCATCGTTGTCATCGTCCGGGTCGCACGCGTCTCCCGAAAGGTCTCCGTCGGTATTAAGCTGGTCAGCGTTGGCATCGAAGGGGCAGTTGTCGAGACCGTTGGGAACGCCGTCGCCGTCCGTATCGTCTTCACAACAATCGGCAATGCCGTCGCCGTCCGTATCGGTAAATCCTTCATCCGCGGTGCCATTGCAGTTGTTGTCCTTGCAGTCGCACAGTTCGGCCGCCCCCTCGTGGACGTTCTTGTCCAGCGGGTCGCAGTCGTTGTCGTCCGGGTAGCCGTCGGCATCGTCGTCCGGGTCGCACACATCGCCCTGACCGTCGAAGTCGGTGTCCAATTGGTCTTCGTTGGGAAGGTTGGGACAGTTATCGAGGGTGTCGGGGGAGGCGTCACCGTCGTCGTCGAGGTCGACGCAGTCTGCCTGGCCGTCCTGGTCGGTGTCGAGGTAGCCTTCGTCCACCAGTTCGTCACAGTCGTCGTCCGCGCCGTTGCACTCTTCGGGCACGCCGGGATAGACCGCGCTATTGAGGGGGGCGCAATCCTGGTCGTCGGCCGAGCCGTCGTTATCATCGTCGGGGTCGCAAGCATCGCCCTGTTCGTCGAAGTCGAAGTTGGTCTGGGCCGGATTCTGGAAACACGGGCAGTTGTCAAGGTCGTCGGGCCACCCGTCCGCGTCGTCATCGGTTTCGATGCAGTCGGAAATACCGTCCTGATCGCAGTCGCCGAAATCTTCATCGGTCAAGGCGTCGCAGTCGTTATCAAGGCCGTCACAGGTTTCGGCTGCAGCCTCTTTCCCCTGGCACAGGGGCTGGCCGCCCACACACAGGACCGTACCGGGGCAGGCACCGTACTGGTTGATGACCTGGCACTCTTCCTGAATCAAGTCGTCGTCGGCAACTCCGTTGCAGTCGTCGTCTTCTCCGTTGCACGTTTCAGGTGCAGGTTCGCCGGCGGAGCAGTCGGAAAGGCCTTCCTCCTCACATATTTTCTCGCCTTCACACAGTCCGAACTCGTTTTCAATGTGGCAATCCGTCGCCAACGAAAGCTCGATAGCCAGGGGAGAGCAGAGGCAGATGCCTGCGGTAGGAACACACTGAAGCCCTTCGGTGCCGTCCACCGAAGTTACTTCGTCGCACGCATAGCCTGCAGGGCAGGCGTTGCCGTCGTCGGAGCAATCTCCGCCGCAGTAGCTGCCCTGCCCGCCCATATCCACGCACAGCACCTGCAATCCAACCACCGTGCCCTGACACTCCTGGTTCTTCGCACATGGATTGCAAAGGGTCGGGTGCGCGGACATGCACACGCCCACGGTGTCGGGGGGATCCTGAACCAGGGTGCAAGTCCAGCCCTCAGGACACTCCTCGACGCAGGTCTGGGAGCACATGTATCCACCGGGGGTCTCCACACACCAGCCGCTGTTGCAGTCGTCGTTGGATTCACAGTCGCAGCCGAATCCTCCATCTTCCGCACACAACGTCGGCTCCACCTCTACCGAGACGTCGAGGGGCAACTCAAACGTCGGCACGTCCGGATCTTCGACGTCGGGGTAGACGAGGTCGATTCCCGTGTCAGGTATCGATACGTCGACATCAAAACCAGGGGTCTGGTCCTTGCCTCCACCATCCGGCGGGGTCGCCAACTCCGTTCCCTGGTCCACGAAACGAAGGTCGCCTTCAACCCCGTCCGGCAGTTCAGGAAACAGGTCAGTGGTGTCACCGCCCCCGCACGCAGCGAAGGAGCAGGCAACCGCAACGACCAGGCACCATCCTGCTAACAAGCTTTTGTTCATCTTCCACTCCGATCAGTGTGGATCACAACTAGAAACAACTTACTAGACGTCATAATAGAGAGGCAAGAAGAAACTGCGAGGCATTGAGCGGTGAGCGGTGAGCCTACCAGCAGCAGGCATACCCGTAGCTGGAGGAAGCGGAGTGATCGTCGGCGGCGTTGCCGACGCCCACGGACGCGTGCCCGCTGTCGTTGTCGGAAAACGATGCGGTCCAGTTGGCGCTGGCGGTGATAACACCGGCCTCACGCAGGATCGCGCTTTGTGCGATTGAACAGAGACGGGAGTTCTGAGCCGCGCAGTCGGTGGCTGCAGTGTTCCAGTTATGGCCCGAATTGACCACCTTGGTTACGCACACACCCTGGTGTTCGTCACCGGGGCAGGTGAGGTCCAAGCGATGGCTCGCACAGCACGCAAACCCGTAGTGCTGGCCCAGATTTGTATTGTCCGAGGTCGCCACCGCCGAGTTGGCGTGGCCGCTGTCGTTGTCGCTGTGGTCCGACGCCCACACACCTACCGAAACAATCCCATTATTGCGCAGAACCTGGTACTGGGCCTTGTCGCACAGGTCCGCCTGCATGGCAGTGCAGTAGCGGGCCGCCTGGCGGAAGTAGACATTTGCAGTGTTATGCACGTACACCAGCCGCACCCCGTCGATGTCCTGGTCGGTGGGGCGGGGCGGGGTCAGATTGTGGCAACACGGCACCTGCCAGCCACTGCCCCAACCATGATCATCCCCGGTGCCGCCGTTGCACTCGCTCCACTGGCCGCTGTCGTTGTCGGCAAAAGAGTTGGTCCAGTTGGCGTTGGAGTCCAGCATGTTGGTACGCCGCAAGACCCACGACTGGCTGTCGGTGCAGATGTCCGCCTTGTCCTTGGCGCAATACTTCGCACCGTCCCTGAAGTTGAGGTTACCGGCATCGATGGACGCCACGCACACTCCATCGACAAGAAAGCCCGGGCAGAGGGTGCGCCGGAAGCTCACCCACGCGCCGCCCTCGCACAACTCGATGCCACCGGTTTCGTCGTAACGCAGAGCGCCTTCCTTGGCGTCGTCACAGGGGCCATCATCCGTGCCCACCTTGACCGTTCCGGTAAACGCCGCGTCCCCATCTTCATCGATGGCCAGGCCGTCGCCGCCCGCTGACATAATGCCGCCGTCGATAATCAGATCCCCTTTCACCTGGATCTTCTTCGATGAAAGAGTTTGAACCTGGATCGACCAGGCGTTGATATTTCCGTCGGTTCCGTTGTCCTTGAATCCGGTATCGCTCACCTCCAATCGCCAGGTGCCGGCAGGGTTCTGTCCAATCCAGGTGGTCAGGTCGCCGGAAACCGGCTCCTGAGGAGTCGGATAGGTCGCGCCCAACTGGTTGCCCGGGCCGTCCTTGTCGTACAGCACGTATTCCACGTTGTTGGGGTCGTACAAAATCACCTTGACCGTGGAAAAATCGGAATTGGTGATGTTGATGGAAACGGTCAACTCCTGGGCAATACCTGCATCGGGCACCACAATTTCGTCATCAACGCCGGTGGGGTTGTTGTCCGGAATCGCCACCGGCACCGAAGTGCTGGTATAGACGTCCTCGAACTGGTTGAACAAGAGGTCGTTGGAAACCTCGTTGATCCCGTCGCTGGGGAGCAAGCCGGGATCAAACAGATCAGCGAAGGAACCGCAGGTCCACATGTCGCCGTTCCACACCGCCACGTCGTCGACCTCGCACGCTAGCTGAGCCAGCGTATCACCGCAGTTGGCATCCTCGGTGCACACTTCAGCACCATTGACGGTAAGCGTGCCGCCCACCTCAACGTCGCCGTTGATGGTGCCGCCGGCAAGCCCGTCCACACTGGCCACCTGCTGAGCCGCTTCGGCGCACAGCAGGGTGCCGTCCTCGTCGATGCCGTTCAGCAACCACCCCTCAGCGCAGACACCGGAAGGAGAGCTTATTCCTGTGAGCCCGGAGCCGTCGCCGATGAACATCGCGGCCTGCACGGTGCCGTTTACAACCAGGTCTCCGGCAGCCAGGTCGGCCTCGGTTACCGGGTCATAGCCCAGCATCCCTTCGGTAATGCAGCCGGAGCAATCCAGCTCTTTGGCCGAAGCGGCAGAGATCGCGTAAGGCACGCTGCCCAACGACACCCGTGGATACTCATCCTCCCCGTCGACCTCCACCCCCAGCCAGAGGGTGGAATAGTCCTTCACCGGCTCCGAATTCCCGAAGTTGATCACCGCGGTATAGACCCCGTTGTCTGCCGAGACATTATTGACCCCGGCGGTGAACACGGCGTTGTTGGAGCCCTCGGATTCGTAGAACCTGAAGGTCATGTCGTACAAGCCGTTGACCACATCCCCGCCCGCGGTGCGCAGCACGCCCTGGACAGTCATGGTGTTGGACTGCGCCCCGGCCTCAAATACCGGCGTCAGGGTCAGCGTCAGCAACACAGCTAAGCTCACGAAAATTCTATTCATCGGGTTCCTCCCCTCTTCTTACGGCGCCGAAGCCGGCAGCACGCCCATTTCCATCGTCATTTCATCCCCAATAAGGGGTGCCGAAACCGGAACCAGGCCGGCGCCGAAACTCATATTCAAATCGTTCCCTTCGAAAGTCCCGCCCCCGGCGATGGGGGCAAGAACAGTACCTGCGGGAACGCACCCTTCCTCTTTCATGCCGTTGCAGTTGTTGTCCACCATGTCTCCGCACACCTCCGGACCACCGGGATAGGCTTCGGGGTCATCGGGGAAGCAATCTCCGACTTCCTGGGTGCCGTACGGCTCCTCGGGCGCACACAAACATTTGGCGTCGTCCTCCACGCCAAACCCATCTCCGTCTTCGTCCAGGTAGAACGCCTGGCAACCGGTGGTGTCCTCCGGGTCGATAATCTCGTCGCAGTTATCATCGAAGCCGTTGCACAACTCCGCCACCAACGGATTCACCGCCTCGTTGTCATCGTCGCAATCGCCGCCGTTGAAAGAAACATAAGGGGGAACAAGGTTGCACATGCACTGCTCACCGTCGTCGGCTCCGAAACCGTCCGCATCTTCGTCCGGATAGAGCGGTACACAGCCGGCCGCGCCCGCCTCGTCGATTTCGCCGTCGCAGTTGTCATCGGTGCCGTTGCAGATTTCAGCGGCCCCGTGATGAATTCCCGGGTCCAGAGGCTCGCAATCCATGATGTCGAAGTCTCCGTCGCCGTCGTCATCCCCGTCGCACTCGTCCCCCAGGCCGTCGCCGTCGGTATCGAGTTGCAACGGATCGGGCATGAAGGGGCAGATATCCACCACGTCGGGAATGGTGTCGCCGTCGTCGTCCGGGTCGACGCAGTCGCTAAGGCCGTCAGCGTCCTGGTCGGGATAACCGTTATCCACCACACCGTCGCAATCGTTGTCGATTCCGTCACAGATTTCCGGAGCGTTGGGATACGCTTTCTTGACCTTCGGAGCGCAATCGAGTTCATCAATTACGCCGTCACCATCGTCGTCCGCATCGCACTCATCGCCCTGGATATCGCCGTCGGTGTTGAGTTGGTCGTTGTTGGGTGTAAACGGGCAGTTGTCGATGCCGTTGGGGACACCGTCGCCATCGGTGTCGTCCTCGCAGCAGTCGGCCACGCCGTCGCCGTCGGTGTCCATGAATCCGTCATCGGCGATGCCGTCGCAGTCGTTGTCCTTGCAGTCGCACAACTCCGGCGCACCCAGGTAAACCATCTTGTCCAACGGATCGCAGTCGTTGTCATCGGGATAGCCGTCGCCGTCGTCGTCCAGGTCACAGGCATCACCCTGGGTGTCGAAGTCGTGGTCTTCCTGGCCCACGTTCACGTGGGACGGGCAGTTGTCCAGGACATCGGGAATGCCGTCGCCGTCGTCATCGAGGTCCACGCAATCGGCCTCGCCGTTCTGGTCGGTGTCGAGGAATCCTTCGTCCACCAGTTCGTCGCAGTCGTCGTCCGCGCCGTTACACGCTTCGGCCACACCCGGGAACACCGACGGGTCGGTAGGTGCGCAGTCTTCTTCGTCGGGCACGCCGTCGTTGTCGTCGTCCGGGTCGCATGCATCGCCGCTGCCGTCGGAATCCTGGTCTTCCTGGATCGGGTTCTGTGCGCACGGGCAGTTGTCGGTGCTGTCGGGCCAGCCGTCCGCGTCGTCGTCGCTTTCAATACAGTCGGCAATACCGTCCTGGTCGCAGTCCGAGTAGGTTTCGTCGGTGGTTCCGTCGCAGTTGTTGTCCAGGCCGTCGCACGCCTCGCCGCTGGGCTCCTTGCCCTGGCAGATGGGTGCACCGCCCACACACAGGACGATCCCGGGACACGAGCCCCAGTCGTTAGATACCTCGCACTCTTCCTGCACCAGGTTGTTGTCTGCCACGCCATCGCAGTTGTCGTCCAGGCTGTTGCAGATTTCCGGGCCCGGTGCAACCGCGGAGCAGGCGGACAAGCCGTCCTCGCTGCACACCCTCTCTCCCGCACAACTGCCATGTTCGTTCTCTTCGAAGCAACCGGTCTTCAGCCCCAGTTCGACGGCCAGTTCCGAGCAGGCACATTCTCCCCCCGCAGGCACGCACTGCAATCCTTCCGCCCCGTTCACAGACGGGACATTCTCGCAGGTATAGCCATCGGGACAGGGGGCTCCGTCGTCCGAGCAGTCGCCGCCGCAAAATGCGCCGGTCGCACCGCGGTCAACGCACAACACCTTCAATCCCACCACGCTCCCCTGGCACTCCTGGTTGGTCGCACACGGGTTGCACAGTGTCGGGTGGGTCGGCATGCACACGCCGACGGTGTCGGGTGGATCCTGGATCAGGGTGCAGACCCATCCCTCCGGGCACTCTTCCACGCAGGTCATGGAGCACAACTGACCTTCGGGAGTCTGCACACACCAGCCGCTACTGCAATCGATGTTGTTGGAGCAAGGGCAGCCAAACCCCCCGTCCTCCAGGCAGAAACCCTCGCCGATATCGGGCTGGGCCACGTCGCCCAGGTCGGGGAGCCAGAGGTCCCAGACGTCTTCTTCCGGCAGTTCGCCGGGCGCGTCGGGCAAGGTCTTCCAGTCTTCCTCACCAACATCGCCCGGAAGATCGCCAGATAGCTCGAAGGTCGTGTCCGGAACCACCGCAACGTCCCCGGCCGCGTCTGCGGGCGGCACACCCGGATCCGCTCCCCAGTCGGGAATCAGGTCGGTGGTGTCGCCGCCTCCGCATGAGGCCAGCAGCAGCAGGCCCATTAGCAGCCGACACCGTCCCCAAAGAAAGCATTTCTTCATATTGCGCTCCACAATGAGAGTCTGAAGCTTCATGGGCGAGTGTACTACCCCGGTCGCATTTTTTCAAACCGCTCGGGAGTAATCGGTGCGCCGGAATAGCCGGACAGTACCGGAATGGCAGCCGGGTCCGGCTTCTCTCCACGATGTGTCTCGTGGGCGAAAGGGGGAATGGAAAGGCAGATCCAGCCCGCTAGAGGGCCGGAGAATAGATGCCGGGCGTAGTGGGCTGAGGCGGTTGCCTGGTCAAGCAGAAGAGAGGCGGGTAGACGCAGCAGCGGTTTCAGTCTACGGCGCGGGTCCGGGGAGACGATACGGACCCGGCCTCCGCCCGCACCGCGCCAGCCGCGCATCATGCGCACCAGCTTCACCAGATCCCAGATCTCGGGAGGTTTGAAATCCCAGGGGAATTGGATCTCGAGCAGCCAGTCGCCTTTGGAGCCGGCGGCGAGCTGCCTCACCCGGGTAAGCAACTGGTCACGGGTAGAATCCAGGTAGGGGATGGACACCGATCTCGCACAACCGCCTGCGGACTTGAGCAACGGATCCTCGCCCGCGGTCATCAACCCCTGCACATTGCTTCCGCCCCAGGTGGTCACGTCCCGCACCTCGTCCCCCAGGCCCTTGAACACCAGGGAGACCTCCGCCGCACCACCCTCCACCACCGAGGCGGCAAATTGCTCGCCGGCCACGCCGTCACCGCCGTAATAGACCTTCACGCGGGAGCCTCCCGACCGGCGGCGCACCGCCCCTACAAACTGGGCCAGCGTCTCAGGCTGCATCAACTCGGTGCCGGCCACCCACACCTCCCGGCAGTCGGGAGGAAGCTCCAACGATTCAAGTGCGAGCTTCAGCACTTCGTCCTGGGGCAAAAGGCTCTGGTGCAAGCCGGGGCAGAATTCGTCCAGCAGGCACTCTGCGCACCGGTCGAGCCTCAAGTAGCCCTGCCCCGGCACCACTCGGCTCTCCCCCGCTTTGGCCCGCTCCTGGTAGCGAAACACGTCCACCGGATAACGCTGATGCTCGAAACCCTCGAGGTCATCGGGAAAAAAACAGGGGGGAAGGTTAAAGAGCTTCACAAACCACTCTTCACCCACTCCCACCGTGGCAGCCTTGCGTACCGCCTTGATGACCAGGTCCAAAGGCAGGGCGTGCTCGGCGGCCAGGGTCAGGTTGCCTTTGGCGTAGATAACCGGCTGGAGAATCATCAGCTTGATGCCGAATGAGCGCCCTACCCGGCAGGTCTCGGTCAGCCGGTGGTGGTTCTTCTTGTTCACCAGGGTGAACAGGTTCTGGTCTATGCGTCGGTGGAGGCCCGCGGCCAACTCGGCGACGTTCTTCATGCCCTCTGTCGCCTGCTCGAACGCACCGTCGCGGCCTACCAGGGCGTCGTGAATCTCTGCGTCCGGGCCGTGAAGGGACCAGCCGATGGAGTCCACACCTGCGTCCAGCAGCCGGGAGGCATACTCACGGTCGGCGAACCTGCGGCCGTTGGTGGTAAGGGCGACCCGACCGTAGCCCAACTCTCTGGCCTTGCGCACCAGGTCGGGAAAGTCCTTGCGCACGGTTGGTTCGCCGCCGGAGAAACCGACGGAGTCGTAGCCGTTCTTCCGGCCCCACTCCAGCTTTCCCACCAGGGACTCAAGGGAAGGGTCGGCCAGTTGCTCCTCACCCGCACGCCAGCCCAGTTGATAGCAGAACGAGCAACGATTGCTGCAGCGAATACCCGTCTCTATGGAGAGCGTCTTACCCATAGGTTGAAACTAGACTTGAGCGGGCCTGCCGTCAAGTCTAGTTGAATTATCAATTACCAATTTTCAATTATCAATGTAGAATGTTTGCAACCGTAGGAGGTTGAGCGTGATGAGGACATTGAGGGTCATTTGCGTGGCTGCGCTGGGGGTGTTTCTGCTGGCTTGTGGCGGTGACGGCAATGGCGGTGGCGGGGACGAGGACAGCGGCGGTCAACCCGCGGGGGATACAGGCAACGAGCCTTCCGGAGACAGTTCGTCACCCCAGGAAGACGACGCGACGCCCGCGGAGGAAGACAGCGGACAGAACGGGTTGTTGAGCTACTACACGCTGAAGCTCAGATTGGAAATGGGTCCCGGCATTACGTGTGATGAGGCGGAACAGGTGGAGTGTTTGGGAGGGGTGAAAACCTGTTGCAAGGTTATCTTTACCCGCGACCTGACGGGCAAGGACAACAAGTTCTCCTTTGGCTCGACCCACATCGCGCCGGCCGTGGCGTTTACCATGTCTGACAACATCGCGCTGCCGTTTTCGGTAGTCACCTTGAACTTCGGCATTATCATCGGTACCGCGGACAAACCGCCCTCAACCCCCACCAGCGGCGAGTACCCGTTCAGCGGATTTGAGCCGGCCATCCGGGTAGACATCAAGAACAAGACCTTCGACTCCACCATCGATGGTTCGGAAGGGATGTTCAACATCACCGACTGGACCGCGGACGAAGACGGCATCTGGGCCGGGGATTTTGCGGGCGTCATCGTGCAGGAAACCGAAAAGCCGGACAAACTCCGGGCCGAAGTGGAAGGGGAGTTCCACTTCATCCTGCCCAAACCGCAGGGCGGCCAGCCGGGGTAGTCGTCCAGTTTGTACATGCCCATCAATATGAACACTGCGCCCACAACCCGGAAAATGGCTTGAAACAGCGGGAGAACTTCCTCCTACTTGTCGGACGCCACTCCGTTGCCATTCATGAGCACGACTACCTCCGGTTCATCCTCGTCGTTGGAGTGAATGAGCAACTTCGCTTGAACGTTCCCGGTTTCGCTGGGAGCGAAGGTAATATCGATAGATACAATCTCGTTGGCAGCCACTTCAGCCGAAGAGTGCGACAGACCGAAGGACTTGACCGACGCTGGTTCTAGGAGAATCTCTTGAACGAGGAGGGCGCCATCGCCAATGTTGCCGATGGATAGAGTCAGGGTCTTGTCCTCCGAAACCACAATATCGCCGAAATCCAGTAGCGTCGGGCTGACCTCTATCTCAGGTACTCGAAGTATGCACTCGTTGTTCTCACAGCGATAGCCGGCGCCACAGTCCTCCACCATTGCGATCCATTGATCACAGGCGTTGAGGCTCCAGCTTTGATCCGTGTCCTCCCGGCAGGCATAGGCCATGGGAACGTCCTCGGCGCTCTCGACCCAACCACCGCAGACGTCCTGCTTCCATGCCTGCCCCAGATCCTCCCGGCAGTCGTAGGTGGCCTTGTCCACTTCCTCGGGGTTCAGACAAACAGTGGGAGTCTCCCCACCGGTCGAAACGCAGTCAAGCTGGTCCGTCTCACAGTCATCGGTCGTCTCACAAGGGTCGCATTTAGTCGCAGTGGTGCATACACCCTTGCTGCCGTCCAGATTTTCGCAGGCCTCACCTTTGAGGCAAACGGTCTGCCTCTCTTTGCCGCAGCACACCAGATTTTCGTCCGTTTCCCCTGCAGCCTCCGCCGGAACACATAACCCGTTGCGACAAACCGAGGCCACGTCGCAACCGCAGGTGCTTTTGCATTCGATGCAGGGCAGGGGAGTTTCGGATTGGAAGCCGTACCCACCACCCGACACCGGCTCTCTTATCAACTGCAGGTCCGGATGGGATACGAAGGCCGAAATCTCGTTGTCGGTGAACCATTCTGTCGATGAAACGTCGACGCAGCGCATTAGCATGGGACTGCCGTCGGCGGCAGAAGTCTCACAAAGGAAATCACCGTCGGCGTCACAGGTCCGCGTATCGAGACACCAGGACAACTGAGTCTCCGGGCCATCATAGCCGGCCCCCAGACCCTCCACACAGGTAAGCTCCAAAGCTGCGCAGTCCTCTGTGACCAGCGAGTAGGCCGCGTTATCCCCGGCACCCGCACAGAACTTCGCGGTCTCGCCGCTGCACCAACCCTCTCCCGGGTTGGAGCAATCGTCGTTATAACAGGGTCCGCTAGATGATAAGACCAGAAAAGACAGAACAGATAGTCCCCAGACTCTCCACCGCTTGAGCATGAATTCACACCTCCAAAAATCGCGAATAAACCAGATTCGACACCACGTTTCGACGCCATGCATGATATCAGACGGCGGGTGTTGCCACAATGCTCGCCGGCTGCGGGTCGGGCTGAGTCAAAAACAGTCGGAAGTGGTGAGAAGCGGCCCCTCCCGCGCCTCGATGATGGTGGGTGCCAGGTGTGCGAGGCGGTGTTCGTTCACCCGCCTTCGCAGAACCGGCTTCAGCATGGGTCCGGCAGGGCGACTACGACGGGCAGGCGCCAAATCGCTCCGGGGTCGCCGTGTCCATCGGCTACGAGATGGTCCGGCGCCGTGGGAAAAGCGAGGGCATTGCCATGGGGGTCCGCGCCCTGGCCACTGCGGTCATGCCCATGGGGGCGACAAAGTGCTCGGCACCGGAGCCTCACTATCTCTACCCACATGTTGATCTGTTCGTCGGCTTCTGACAGCCCTGTGCCCGCCTGACTCCCGGGCCCGTCGGGGCATATGTGCATTTGGGCATGATGTGGAGAATTTCCATGGGGCAGATCAAAACTGCGGAAACAACTCCCACATTCGGGCGAACAGGGCCGACTCCTGCTTGAGCATCGCAGCGGCTTCCGGCGTGCCGGGCTCGTGGGTGTGGCCCAGGAGATGGAGGATGCCGTGGATGGTCATGAGGGCCAGCTCTTTTTGGGGTGTGCCGGTTTGAGGGCGGCCATCATCGTGGGGTACGGTTGCCTGGCGGGCGATGGTTTCCAGGGAGATGGCGATGTCGCCCAAGAGCGTACCGCTGGGGTCGCCCCAGTCGCCTTCCTTCATGGGGAATGAGATGACGTCGGTAGTGGCGTTGACGCCCCGATAGTCACGGTTCATGACCCGCATGTTGCGGTCGGACAGCAGCACCACGTTGAGTTCCTGTCCCGAAACCTCCAACGCGTCCAGCACACTCCCGATCGCTGCTGCGAACGCGGTTTTGTCGAGTGAAAACTTCCGCTGACGGTTGAGGACCTCCAAGGTGTTTTCGGAGGAAGAACTACTTCGGGGCATCTTCGGGCTCATCTTCAGGCTGGTCGTCAGGTTCTTCGCCGGGTTCAGCGGCAGGGGCTTGTGACCCATCCGGCCGAACCTTGGCCGCGTCGCGGTCTTCCAACCTGACCGTCGCGGCTTCGTCCGGGTCGGGCTCGCCGTCATCGCCCAGTTCGTCCCGCTGCAGACGAACGGTCTTTTCCTCCGGCTTGGCCTTGAGGTATTCGGGCCGGGCGTGGTACATGCTGACGAGGTTCTTCACGAAACTGTCGATGATCTCGTTGACGTCACCAAAGGTGAGGGTCGAGTCGTCCAACTGCCCGTCGGCCACCCGCTTGCTCACAATGTCGCTCACCCGCTCCGAGATCTTTTCCTCGGTGTGCTGGGGCAGGGCCCGCACCGCGGCCTCCACCGAGTCGGCCAGCATCACCAGCGCGGCTTCCTTGCTCTGGGGCCGGGGTCCCGGATACCGGAAATCCCCGTCCCTCACCGTCCCACCGTCGGATTCAGCGTTGATCAAGGCTCGATTGTAGAAGTGGGCCATGAGGGACGTGCCGTGATGCTGGGCCGCAATGTCCCGCACCTTCTTGCCCAGGCGGTACTTGTCGATCATCTTGATGCTCTGTTCGACGTGTTTCCTAAGGATCCGTGCGCTGGCTGCAGGCGGCAGATGGTCGTGGGGATTGTTGCCCATGGTCTGGTTTTCCGCGAAATACAGCGGCGAATCTGCCGCCCCGCCGTGGAGCCCGCTCTCCGAAGTCGCCATGAGCTTGCCCAGGTCGTGGTAGTAGGCGCCGACCTTGGCGAGCAGCGGGTTGCCCTTGATGCGCTCCGCCGCGTCCTCTACCAGAGTGGCGATCCACAAAGAGTGCTGGTAGGTGCCCGGCGCCCGACGGGACAGCTCTTTCAGCGCCGGGTGGTCGCTGCTGGCCAACTCTACCAACCTGCTGTCGGTGGTGTAGTCCCAGAGGTATTCGAACACCGGCGTCAGGGAAATGAGCAGAATGTAGGAAAGCGCGCCGGATGCGATGGAGGCGAGGCCCAACTGCAACGCGTGGTTCATAGGCACCTGCCCACCTTCCAACAGGAGCACAACCAGCCAGAACAGCACTCCAGCTCCGGCTGTCGCCGCACCGGCCAGGAAGAACCCTCCCCGCCGGGTCACATGCCTGGTTACCCAGATACCCACGAGACACACGCTCAACACGTAGATCGTATAGTAGGTGGAGAAATTGCCGGAGAGCAACTCGGGCCCGCTGAGCACCGCGACCAGAGATGTCATCAACAGCAGATAGAGCATGCCGAGGAACGACACTCTCGTGCCCAGCAGCGTGTTCAGCACCATCACCGACAGCGCCACAGGGCTGGCCACCAGCAGGGTCCCCTTGCTCAGTTCCGGATAGGTAAGGGACAACACTCCCGCCAGCATGAGGAACAACCTCACCAGGGCCAGGTGCAGTACGAACAAAACTCCCACCGAGAGATAGTCCTTACCCTCCAGTCGAAAATCTCCGAAGATCCTTCTGGAGAATCCCACCAGCGCCAGGGATGCCACCACCGCCATCAAGCCCAGCCCCAGGAGGAGCAGCACCATAGGCACAGGGAGGCCGAGGAACTGTCCCATCTCGGCGTGGTCGATGGTGCGGGTAGAGAATTTGGCGATGCAATCCCGTTGCCAGTCCTGGACCGTTTCCCCCATGGCCACAATGGTCTGGCCTTGAGCAAACTCCACCGGAATGGAATCGGGCACTCTGCCCAGCGCTTCTTCCAAGGCTGAGCGGGTGCGATTCTCGTCCCGCCCCAAATTGGCGCGCATGCTGGCAACAGCAACCTGGGCGACAAAGCCCTGGAACTGCTTCTTACCCTTCAGGCGGGGAAAATTCTCACTGATCACCTGGTAGACCAGCTTGCCGCGAATCTGGTCCAGCGCTTCTACATATGAAAAGACGTGGGTGGCCTCGTTGAGCCTGCGTCCGGTACGCGCAAGCACGATCCCCCGCGCCCGGTCGCGTTGAAACGCAAAATCGGCGGTTTCGACAATGAGCCACCGCCGGATCTCTTCCAGGCTGATGGATGCAGCCCGAAACACATCCCGCATGAGCGCGTCGCTGCGCCTGAGCCCGCGCACGATGGACTCGGCCTCCAGGCGAGCCAGCCCCGGGGCCACGGTGCCAAGCAAGGCGATGGCGTGCTCCATGGCTTGCTGCGACTGCTCCAGCAGCTCCTTGCGCGCGGCCGCATCGTTTGCCGCGCTTTCCCCGGTGGGCTCCACCGGCTGATCCTTCTTGTAGAACGGGCTATCCTTCAACTGCTTGCCGCCATCTCTCGATTTGAGGTCCAGGCTTTCCAGCTCCCGCTCAATTTCCCGCAACTTCTCCAAATCCACCGACAGCTTCTCTTCCACATCTCTAAGCTGATTCTCACGGGAGACAAGGAAGGAGTTGTCAATGGCATAGACGGGGGAAACCTGATTTCTAGCTTCCTCCACGAGTGAGGAATACTTCGGGTTTGGCTTGGCGCACGAGTGGGCGCGGGGAGCCACATAGTAGGCGGTGGATTTCTCCCCCACTTCCGGCACCGGGGTACCCTTGAAACCCACGAAAGTCAGGCGAATGACGAGCAGCAGAAACAGCATCCATGACCCGTATTTGAGCAGCGGATTGCCCAATCCGAGAGTGAAATACTGTTTCATCCCCGGCGGGGGGCCCGGATGCCTGGTTTTCTCCTCATCATTCATGGGGCGTAGTGTAGCAGATGCACTACCGAGGGGCAAGGAACATCCACCGGTCATTCCCAGCCCTTGATCCGACGCCCGCCTTGCTGTAGAAATAGAGGCGCAGTGGCAACAATGGAGGAGCTTATGAGATTGTGCGTTGCTTTGGTCTGTCTGGCGCTGGCATCCTGCGCCGGAGACAGCGCAGCCGAGTCGGATGTAACAGAGTTTGTCATGGTGGACTTCCCTCACACCGTGACCTTGAAGGCCGAGCAGGCGCTGGTGGCTTCTACGGGGGAAATAATCGACCACGCCGACTTCATCAACTCGGACCTGGTAACCTACAAGAACGAGACCATCAAGATCCAATCCGGATGTGAGAAGACCCAGGCCCACTGCCGCCTGTTACACATCTGCCGGGCCTCACCTCAAAGCAAGCCCGAAAAATACGAGGGCCTGGAAGATGTGTGCATGAATCCTCCCCAACCGACCGAGACGGGGTCGATTCCCAACGCCGAAACCGGTATTGGATTTACGGTTGAATTGAACACCATGGACGGATACGGCCGCTTCTGGGTGCAGGAGGTAAAGGGGTTTGGCGCCTCGGCGACAGTTACTCTGAAGTATTCACTTTGGGGCTACTAGCACCCGCAAAGCCGCTTCAACTCCTCGAACCAGTCACCGTAACCCCCGGCGTCGGAGTGAGTCACCAGCGGGGGAGCCACCTTCAAATCGGGCCCTTCCGATTTGGCCCCTTCCACCAGAAAATGGGATGCTTCACGACCTGACGTGGGGTGGACGAACTGCAGCCTGACCGGGTGCAGCTTGTGACGGGGCATAAGCTCCATGAGAAGCTGGAGACGAGCCACGGGATAGACCAGAAAGCAGCGTCCTCCGGGGGGCAGGACATAGCGGGCGGCTGAAAGCACGTCTTCCATGGTGCACGCCAGCTCGTGACGGGCGGTGGCAGTGGTTTCGTCCGGGGAGACTCTCCCCGTTCCCAACTCGAAATACGGCGGGTTGCACACTACGGTGGGATGACTCCCCGGAGCCACCACACCGGCCAACTCCTTGAGGTCGACGCAAACACTTTTCAGGCCGGCACAGACATGATTGGCGGACAGGGTCTGCATTGCGGCTGCGTGGAGTTCCTGTTGCAGCTCCACGGCAATGCCGGACTTCAGTCCGCCGGCCGCGAGGAGCGCGGAAATAACCCCACAGCCGGCACCCAGATCGACAAATGGCTCCAGTGCGCTCCCTCCGGAGAGAACGAACCGAGCCAGGAGCAGGGAGTCTACTGAAAAACGATAGCTGCTCTCAGGCTGAACAATGGTAAGAGATCCGTCGAAGAATGGAGTGGTTGTGTAGCCGGTCATCCATCTCCTCGCAGGGATACGGCCCGGGCGAGTTCGGACGAGGGAACCGCACCTTCCCGCACCACCATCCATCCGGAAGGCTCCCATACCACCACCGTGGAAGGAAGCCCGGAGCAGGCGCCGGACCAGTCCAACATCCCGCCGGTGAGTTCAACAAGCTCCGGGTTGACGTCGCGGGGAGACTGAGGAGGCGATTCCCCGGTGAGGTTGGCTGAGGTGCTGAGCAGAAAACCGCCGCAACTTGCCGCCAGCCGAGCCACTTCAGGAATAGAGCAGACACGCAGGCCGACCTTACCGTCCTGTCCGGCAGTCTTTGCCAGGTCGGCGTCGGTAACCGGCACCACCGCGGTAACACTCCCGGGCCAGAAGCGGGATGCCAGTTCAGCAAGCCCCTCCACCGGCTCGGCAACGGCCAGCGCCCGGTCCACCGAATCTGCCAATACCGGAAACGGCCGGGGGCTGTGGATCCCTTTGGCCTTCAGCACCGCGGCCGCAGTCGCAGGCGACCGGGCGTTTCCCCCGATGCCCCACAAGGTTTCGGTGGGGTAGACAATGACGCCCCCGGCAGCCAGGATGCCACACGCCTGTTCGAGATCGAGCCTATCGCTCACGTTCACTCTCCTGCGAGAAGCTCATCAAGGGCACGCGGCGATGGCCAGGGGAAGATAGTCGACGAGGTCCGAAGCCATGAGGCTGTGCTCTCCGAGTTCCTCTTCCACAAGGTCGCCGGCGAGGCCGTGGAGATAGACGCCCAGGCGGGCCGCACTCCAGGCGTCCATGCCCATGGCTAGAAGCGCACCGATGACGCCGGTAAGCACGTCTCCGCTACCAGCCTTGGCCAACGCGGACGAACCGCTCAGATTGAGCACGGTACGTCCGTCGGGGTGGGCCACCACGGTGTGAGCCCCCTTGAGCACCACCACGGAGCCTGTTTCAGCAGCCACTTTTGCGGCCTTTCCAAGACGGTCGGCCTGAACTTCGTCGGTGCCGATGCCCAGCAGGCGGGCCATTTCTCCCGGGTGGGGAGTTAACACTGTCTCCCCGCGCTTACGGTTCATATCGGTATGGCGGCCGGCAAAAATGCTTAGTGCGTCTGCGTCCGCAACCACGGGCATGTCTGCCATGGCGAAAACCGATTCCACCAGCACCGCCGATTGCGGTCCGGTGCCAAGCCCGGGTCCGATGGCGATGCAGTTCTTGCCTTCGGCCACCGGCGCCAAATCGGCTGCGGGTGAGCCAGCCATATCCAGCCCCTCGATCATCAAATCGGGCACTCGGCCTTCCAGATTGCTCCGAACTTTGGCGTCCGTCGCCACGGAGCACAGACCGGCTCCGGTGCGCAGTCCCGCTCTTGCCGACAGCAGTGCGGCTCCGGCCTTTCCCGGGGAGCCGGCCACTACCAGCAGGTGCCCCATGCGGTTCTTGTGCGCCTCTGCCGGGCGCTCCGGCATGGGTGGTACGCTATCCGCGGTTCCCAACAGGTCGACGCCCGCGGCGGAAGCCAGGCGTGTCGCCGGTATGGAAATGTCGACGACGTGAATCTCACCGGCACAAGGGTGCCCCGGATAGAGGTACAGGCCGATCTTCGGCAAGCCGAAGGTAGCGGTATCGTGGGCCCGGAACGCATCTGAAAGAATACGCCCGGAATCAGCGTGAACACCGGTAGGCATATCGATAGCGAAACGGTAGAACGAGCCTGCGTTGGCGTATTGAACCAGGTCGAGGTACCAACCGCCGAGTTCTTTGGATGCGCCGGTTCCCAGCAGGGAATCCACTACTGCGTCAAACGGTCCGGCCCGGTCCAACTCCTCGGCCACGTCCATCCCCTGGGTCAGCACCAGCATGGGAACTCCCATGTTCTGGGCCGCCTGCCAGTTGACATGCGCGTCACCTCGCAAGTCGGCTCCCGGCCTGGTAGCCACTACCAGCACCGAGAATCCGTGATTGGCCAGGTGGCGCGCCACAACGTAGCCGTCGCCCCCATTGTTGCCGCCGCCGCACATGACGAGCACGCTGTGAAGGTGTTCCTCCTTGAGGCGCTCGTTTAACAGGTCGAACGCACCGCGGCCGGCATTCTCCATGAGGACGAGCCCCGGAATGCCGACCGTGTCGATGGCATAATTATCCAGGTCCCTCATCTGCTGTGCGGTCACAGCTTTCATGACACCTCCTCGCCTCCCCTAGTCAACGAGATCGAGCATCTCCGCCACCGCGTCCTCAATCCCCAGCACAATGGCCCGGGCGATGATGCTATGCCCTATGTTCAACTCCTCAATCTCCTCTATGGTCGCGATGGGCTCAACGTTCTGGTAGTCGAGACCGTGCCCCGCAGCCACCTGCAACCCCAATTCAGCGGCATGGCGGGCCGCTCCTTCGATAAGATCGAACTGGGTCTCCCGCTCGCCAACGGATTCGGCGTCACAGTAGCGGCCGGTGTGCAACTCCACCGCGTCCGCACCCACCTCCCTGCTTGCCACAATCTGTGCGCCATCCGGTTCAATAAACATGCTGACAGAAATGCCCGAGTTTTTCAACCGCTTGACCACCCATTTCAAACCGGCAATGTCGGCCGCTACGTCCAGCCCACCTTCGGTGGTTTGCTCTTCACGCTTCTCCGGCACCAGGGTGACCCGGTCCGGTTTGACCCGGGTCGCGATTTCCACCATCTCTTCCGACGCGGCCATTTCAAGATTCAGCTCCGTCTGCACCGTTTCGCGCAAGATCTCCAGATCGCGGTCGATGATATGACGTCGGTCTTCCCGGAGATGTATGGTGATCTGGTGAGCCCCTGCCCGTTCTGCCAGCAAGGCCACAAACACCGGGTCCGGGTACAAGGTGCCCCTCGCCTGCCTGATAGTCGCACTGTGATCAACGTTTACTCCCAATCTCTTGCCGTACATCGCTTCCTCCGTCAAAAACCTGGATATCAGGAACACGTTATCATCCAAACAGGTACCAAAAGTCAACAAGGTGAACTACAATGGTCGGTGGTGGAGGAGAATGACGGTGAAGTCTTTCGACATTATGATGGTCGGTCCCGTGAGCCACGACATTATCGTCGTGGAGGAACGGGCGGAGCGAATCGTTGGCGGAGGAGTGTGGTGCGCCGCGTTTCCGACGTTGAGCATGGGGCTGAAAGTTGGGCTCGCCACCCGACTGGCCCGCACCGATTTCGGCCTGCTGGGCGAGTTGGAGGAGGCAGGTGGGAGCATCTTCCCGGTAGAGGCGTTTGAGACCACCTCCATTCGCAACGTCTATTCCGACAGTTCCATGGAGCGGCGTGTGTGTACTGTCGAGGGGTGCTCTGCTGCGCTGCTGCCGGAGGACCTCCCCGACGTGAACGCCAAGGTCTGGTATGCCGGCGGGCTGATGCGCGGTGACGTACCTCTGGAAACGGTGAGGCGAATGCACGGCCGGGGCGCGCTGTGCGTGGACCTGCAGGGTTACCTGCGCTACCGACAACAGAATGAGCTGCTCACCGGCCCCTTCGGTGGGCTGGAGGAGGTGGTCTCGCTGACCACGTACCTCAAAGCCGACCTGGCCGAGGCGGAAATCGCCACGGGGACCGCAGACCCGGTAAAAGCTTCGGCAATACTAGCCGGCTGGGGAGCCTTGGAGGTACTCATCACCGGCGACAACCAGGTGCACGTCCGCACCGCAGGGCAGTTCATGAGCGAGACCATGGACCCGCGCTCCATGGCGGGACGCACGGGCCGTGGAGACACATGCACAGCAACCTATGTTGGGGCTAGAGTGCAGGGACTGGCTGCGGCCGAAGCCCTGAAACTGTGCGCGGCTGTCACGTCCCGGAAAATGGAGGTGCCGGGTCCGTATCGCGGGCCGGTGCCGCCGCAGTAAAGGCGGCCCTGCCTACGGCAGGCGAGTGGTCTCGATTCTTGACACCTTCAAGAGCCGCTGTTAGTGTCCATAGGTGACTCGCTTTGGGAGACCGGGCCATGGCCAAGGGCAAGAAGAAGACCACTAAGAAGAGCAAGAAGGCAACCGAGAAGAAGAAGAAGGCCGAAAGCACCGCTCCGCCCGTAGAAGAGGCGGTGGAAGAGGCCACACCGGAAGACGACGGCTGGGAACCGGAATCGGTGTTCGGTGGAGAACCCACCACCGCCGAACCTATGGGTGTCGAAGACGCTCTCAAGGCCCAGGTGGAAGCATACCGCAACCAGTTGGCCCGCCTGGGGGCCGATTTCGCCAACTTCCGGCGACGTTCCAACGAAGAAAAATCCAAGACCCTACTTTATGCCAACGAAAGCCTGGTGAACGCCATGCTGCCGGTGCTGGACGATTTCGATCGGGGAATCGGGCACATGGACGAGGTGACCCCGGAAACCGCCGAGGTGTTCGATGGCGTGAAATTGATCTGGCGGCGCCTGCTGAAAATCCTGGAAGGAGTCGGGGTTGTTCCGTTTGAGTCAGTGGGCGAGCGCTTTGACCCATTGCTGCACGACGCAGTGCAGATTATGGACCAGGAAGGGCTGCCCGGCGGTACAATCATCCAGGAACTGGAAAAGGGCTACAAGTACCACGACCGGCTGCTGCGGGCCGCCAAGGTTGTGGTCACCCCTCTCAACAAGAAATTACCGAATGCGGAGCCGGAAGCCGCCGAAGTAGAGGAGCCGGAAGAGGCGGAGCCCGAAGAGGTCGAAGCAGTGGACGAGGCAGACGCGGAGGAAACCCCCATCGTGTCCGATTCCGACGGCTTACAAGAATCTCCGTGGGCAAACGGGGACCCCGAGAAAGAGGAAGAAGGGGAAGAGGAAGCCGAAATCCTGGACGAAGATGATAGCGACGAGGAGTTCGAAGTCATACCGGAAGATGAGGACGACCTGACTCAGTCGGAAGACGAGAAGACCGTGCCGGTTGTGGAGATTGATGAAAGCGCGCTGCAGCAGGACTTCGAACTGGACGAGGCCTCGTTCGAAGCGGGGTTCGGCCCCGATGCCATGGATGCCCCCCCCGGTCAGGGGGAAGATGACGACTCCGACCTGGATTTTATCGAAGAAGAAACCAAACCGGAACTGGACGTTCCTGAATAGGCTCCCTAAATTAGAACTTGAAGGAGGGATTTTTTCCCTTGTGGGGAATCTTTAACGCATGGTATGGTTTTATCAGATGATGGCTGCACTATACATGCCTGGATCCGCACCTATCCAAAACCTAGGAGGACCTGAATGAACATTGAACTGGTGGCCAGAGATGTCGTCGTCAACGACGAAGTCCACGTCAGGGTCGAGCAAAAGCTGGAGAAGATCTTGGAGCGGGTGCACAAAGACACCCCCGTGAGGCTGAGCCTGGAGAACAGTCGCGGACGCTACTTGGCCCACCTCTCCATGCACGTGAGAGGTAAGGAGATTGTCGCACAGTCTGAGCAGAAGAACATGTTAGCGGCCATCGATGAGGCTATCGATCGCGCCGAGCGCCAGTTCAAGAAACGGCACGGAAAACTCTCCCACAAACGCGGTCCGAAACTGGTAGAACCGCAGTAAGCAGAAGCAATCCCACTATCAGCACCAGCAGCAGCACCCACCCTGTGCGCTCAGCCCCTGCTCCTGAAGTGATCGAGCATCCCCCACTTCCTCCGGACCCGCCGTTGGTCGGCCCGGGTTCTTCCGGTTCTGCAACTTTCAAGAACTTGAACTCGCACTCGCTTTCGCCCCAGTAGCACTTCCCTTCCACCGAGTCCTGGACAAACTGCCCCATGCACTGCTTGTCCTTGCCCGCATCCAGATATTGGAAAGCAATTCCGGACACGGTTGCCCAACCTGAGGGATGAGTATCCTGCCCCGCGAGCAATCCGACCAGGACCATGGCGCACCCTTCCTGCTTGGGCAAAAATCCGGTGCCGAAGCCGCCACAGTCGGTGGAGTCAACCGTATAGGCGGCCGCCAGCGACGCACACTCAGCGGGCGCATTTACGTCCGGCACCGCAACACCGTCCAGTCCGCCGGCCACATCGGGAAGGGACCCGCCGTCGGGCCCGCCTTCCGTCACATCCGCACCGATCACCACGTCGCCGCCGCCGAATGGGCACTGGTCCCCGCCTCCGGATTCAGGCGGCACGCAGTCGATTACCTGCTTCTCTTCGGAGTAGCCACACGCGGTAAGCGTGGTATTGGCCGCGCAATCGAGGTTGGCCAACTTCCCGGCGGCACACCAGTATACCGCCTGACCGGAGCAGCATCCGTCGTAACCCACTCCCTGGCACTCACCCCCGCCCGAATCAGGGCAGGCCTTGGGCGGCGAGCCGCCGGGAGCAGCGCCGCCGCCGCTCTTGCAATCATACATGCCCAACGACTCGTTCCAGCCACAGTCGGGGAATTTAGAACAGTCCCAGCCACACAGTTCGCCCCCTTCGCAGAAATACAACATTTCGCCATCGCAACAGCCGGCGATATCGATAGAGCCGCACGATTGGCCCATCGGCAGGGACGCACCGGTGCACTGAGCCGACGCAGGGGAAGGAAACAACAGCAGCAGGACAATCGCAAACAACCTCATTTGGACACTCCATAGGCTGCCGTCATTTTATGTCGGACCAGTGTTAAGGCAATACAAAAATTCGGTGCTTGAAGATTTGCTGTTATAACTAAGGTGTAAATTTTTTGATCAGTTTTTCTGCGCCCGCGTGTTCCTGGGGATGGAAGGTGTGAATGAGGCCGACTGAAATACAGCGGCTTTACGAGCTGTTCGGCCACCGTGTTTATACTCGGTGCCTTTTCCTTCTCAGGGAGGAACAGCGAGCGATGGACATGACGCAGGACACTTATCTGGCCGCACTGGATAAAATGACGTCGTTCTCCAGCGATGGTAAGGCCGCGGCCTGGCTTCTGAAAGTCGCGACCAACCGGTGCCTCAACGAAATCCGCCGCCAGAAATACTGGCGCTCAGTGGAATTCGATGAAGGTGTCGGCGTCGTTTCCCACCGTCCGTTTCCCATCTTCGAGAACAGGATGTTTTTTGAGAAGATGCTGGTATCCCTTCCGGTGCGCAAGGCGACCGTAGTTGTGGGGTACTTCCTCGAAGGGAAGACCATGGAGGAGGTCGCGGGCGAAACAGGATTCAGTGTGCCGACTGTAAGGCGGACCATCTCAGGGTTTGTGGAGAAAGGCCGGCGAAAAATGGGCGTCGAGCGCGACCACCGGAAAGGGGGTGGCGATGGCGAATAGCCGAAGACCGGATGCCGGCCTCCCTGACAGGCTGCCCCGCTGTGACCTCGAAGTCATGGACGCGGACGAGTTCTACCGACGTTTCCCCCCTTCCGCGTTCACGGAAAGCCTTGTCCGCCGGAAGGAAAAGCGCGGCTCACCGCTGCTTGCCTTCGCCACCGGCGGAGCCGCAGCCGCGGCATTGGGCCTGGTACTGCTACTCACCTTGACCGGCCCCGAAATCTCTACCACTCCGCCCGCCCGGCCCGAAGGCAACATGCGAGTGCCGTTCGGTTATGCCGGAACGGTCACGGACAAAGGCAACGTCGGGGAGCGGGGTGCAGAGCAGGCAGGACTGACATCCAACATGGAAGTTCGTGTTTGGAGGGGTGAGAGCTTCGAGACCGTACGGGATGGACACGTACTACAGCCTGACGACGTGCTCCGGTTCTTCTACAACTCCGGTTCCCACGAATTTGTGTTCGTTTTCAGCGTAGATGAGCTGGGAAGGGTGAGCTGCTACTACCCGGACAGGGACGGATATTCGGTACCCATCGTGCGGGGAAGAGGGCTGCCTTTGCCCGACGCGGTCAAGCTGGATACTTACGTCGGCCGGGAGCGATTCTACGCGCTGTTCACCGATGAACCGCTCAGCAAGCTGGACGTGGAGATTGCGGTTGGCGGGGAGTTGTGGCGCAAGATTGCCGAAGGGAAGGGGCTGGAAGAAATGGCGCGGTTGCCCGTGGTCGGCCGCCAGATCAGTATAATAATTGAGAAGAGGTAGTATCTGTGACGCGAAAGACAATAATCCTCGGCCTGCTTCTCCAGTTCTCAGTCGCGTTCAGCGCCTCGGCCGGGCCCACTGAGAGGGTCAGGCTGGCTCTGGTTATCGGCCACAATGAAGGCGCGGGCCACACCACGCAACTGCGCTTTGCCGAAAAGGACGCGGGCAAGATTGCAGACCTCTTTGTCAGCCTGGGCCGGGTAGCCCCGGGAGACCTGGTGGTGTTAACTGCACCTGACGCAGACGCAGTCAGATCCGCACTGAAGACACTTACCGCCCGGGTCGCCGGCCTCCAGTCGGCCCGCACCGAACTGTTCATCTACTACAGCGGCCACGCGGATGACTCCGGCCTGCAACTGGGAGAGACCATCCTTCCCATGAAGGAGCTACGCACGTTCCTCGAAAAGTCCGGAGCTGACGTAACCATCGCCATTATTGACGCTTGTCACAGCGGAGCCATCGTCAGGGACAAGGGCGGCAAGCGCGTACCCCTTCTGGACCTGTCTCTCACCGGCGAAGGCAATGCGAAGGGCTTTGCAATTATCACATCCAGTTCTGCCAACGAAAAATCCCAGGAGAGCGACGAACTGCGAGGCTCCTTTTTCACCCACTTCCTGGCTTCCGGCATGCGGGGCGACGCGGACACTTCGGGCGACGGCAAAGTCTCCCTCTACGAGCTGTACGGCTATGCCTACGACCGCACGCTGGAGCGTAGCTACGCAATGGGCGGCCGGGAACAGCACCCGACTTTCGACTACGCGGTAACCGGCCGGGGCCAGATCGTCATGTCGTACGTGGAAACGGGGCGGGCGACCCTGGTGTTGCCGGCCGCGCTGGAAGGCAACTTCCTGCTCTACTCCCCTGCATCGGACGCAGTGCTGGCCGAGGTAACGAAAAGTGCGGGTGCGACCCGGGTGCTGGCGGTGCCGCCGGGCACTTTCGAACTGTTCAAACGTACCGATGTGGCTCTCCACCGCTCCATGGTCTCGGTAAAACCGGGGGAGGAGAAGGTTATCGAGGCCGACGAAATGGAAGAGGTGTCCCGCACCTACCTCATTGAAAAAGGCGCGGCCCCCTACGTGGAGATGGGGGCCAAAGGAGGCTACCAGTTCTTCTGGGACCAGGGCATCCGGGAACGCTCGTTGCTGCCCAGCGTGCTGGGAGGCGCCGAGGTGCGGGTCCGGAACCTGCTGGGCAAGCGCATCACCCCGTTTGCAGAAATCCTCATCGGCGGCGGCGTCGGCAGCGACCGGGATGGCGGCGGCCAGCCCATGGCACAGAATTTCTCCCTGCTGGAGGCAGGGGCGGGAATGTCGTTCACCCTGCTGGATTCACCATTCCTGCTGGAACTGACTCCGGAAGTGGCCCTCATGTACGTTACCCGGACCGTGGAGGTGGACGCAGGCCCCATGGACGACAACTACCTGACGGTGTCCCCCATGGGCTCACTGCTGGTAGGCAAGGAGATCATGCGCTCCGTGGCTTTGGCCGTGCAGTTCAAGACGGGGTATTTTTACTTTCAAGAGGACGGAACGGAGCATCATCTCGGGTTTTCCGAAGTGTTCCTCACCGCACTCATGAGGCTTTGATTACGCGCGAGTTTCTTTGCGCAATAAGGAGGGGGTGGGGTCAACCCGGACCACTCGGTCGAACTGACCACACCCAAAACGGTTTTGGAAAACCCCATCCCCTCCGGGATTTTCACTCCAAAGAATCCCCAAACAAATTAGTCAGCCAGCAGATGGGGGAGGATGGCCCTTAGGTCCTTTTCTTCGACAACTACGTTGGCGGATTCGGCGAGTTCGTCGGATTTGCAGTTGAACGCGATGGAAAATCCTGCGGCTTTGGCCACCGCAATATCGTTAAAATTGTCGCCGATGAACGCGGTGCTGGACATGGGGATATTGTGCCGAGACGCGACGTCTCTAAGACCGGTTGCCTTGTCCCATACATCGTAGGGGGTGGCCACGCCGCCAATCAATTCGCCGTCTTCGGCAAACTCAAGGTGGTTCAGGTAGATCTCGTGAAAATAGTCGTCCAGACCGAACTTCTCCACCACCAGGTTCAGCGACCCGGAGATGATAATTAGCCTCGCCCCGGTCTTTCCCAGTGTCTCCAGGGTCTCTTGCGCACCCTTGAACAACTTCATGTTCTTGATCGCGTCCAGAATCACGGTCCGGGTGGCACCCTTCTCCCGAAACAGCTTGATGTCGTGCTCGAACCACTGACGATAGGAGAGTCTCCCGCCCATGTACATTTCGAACGCCTTATCCACCGCCATGGTGTCGCTGCCGAAATAGTCGTGCAGGGTCTTCCACACGAAGACTGTATCGTCGACGAGAGTTCCGTCCACGTCAAAGGCTATGAGGTCGAATTTGCTAACGGGGCTCATGAACTGCCTCAGGGTAGAAGGTGAAGGGATAGACAACCTGACAAGGAACGTCTCCCGGAGGTGGATATGACAGGGTGCCCAGGGCCGCGGTCAAACAGGAAGCAAAGGCCGGTTTGCCGAGGTCATCCCGAATCACCTGGAACGCCTCACCCATCCCTTCCGGAGTCAGTGAAAACCGCACCGCCACCTTGCCTTCCCGCGGCTTCTTGAAATGACTGCGATAACACTCTTGCACTTTTCCGGCCGGCCCGGTGATCGCTCTTACCGTGGCGATGATACCATCCATGTCGCAACCTGGCCCGGTTTGCGTCTTGCCGGGGTTGCACTCCTCATTCGCCGGTTCTTCCGCCTCCTTTTCCGCCTTTTTCTCTGCCTTCTTCACAGGGGCAGGAGCTACCTCTTCCTTGCCACACCCGCACATGCACAGGCACGCGCACATAAGGAGGAGGACAAGGCGGGATCCTTCGACGTTGCTCAGGATGACAACTGGAACTTGAGACCTGGCACGATAGTTCATCTTCTCCACCACGCGTCCGGAAGGTCGGGAATGATCTTCTTCTTCAGCAGCAGATCCACCAGCAACATCAAGTCGGCCCAGGACTCCCTTTTCTTTACCGGGTTGCGTAGCAGGAAGGCCGGGTGATAGGTGACGATAAGGTCGGTGTCCCGGAATTTGTGCAGGGAACTCCGTAGGCGGGAGAGCGACGTCTTGACGTTTAGAAGCGACTGCGCGGACGGTCGCCCCAGGCTTACCACAGCCGTAGGTGCGATGGTGTCGAATTGCGCTTCGAGGTAGGGACGGCACGCGGCCACCTCCTCGGGCAAGGGATCCCGGTTTCCCGGCGGCCGGCACTTGACGATGTTGGCGATGTAGACATCCTCCCGCCTCAATCCGATGCTGGCGAGCATGCGGTTCAGAAGCTGGCCGGCCCTTCCCACGAACGGTATTCCGGTACGGTCCTCTTCGGCGCCGGGGCCTTCCCCGATGAGCATCACCCTGGCGTTGGCGTTGCCCGTTCCGAACGCAACGTTCTTGCGCCCTGTAGCCAGGCGGCACCGGCGGCATGCCAGCGCCTGCTTCTCCAAGTGCGCCAGCCTCGCCTCCTTGCCCAGATCCCGGGGCGGGACTACGACCTCCAGTCCCCCGCCCGGTTCGGCAGGTTCCGGCTCCACAGGCTCTTCGCTTTCCACGTGCGGGGCCGCGGTCACGCCCGCAACTCCCCGCCGAGACAACTCCTTCAAGACCTGCCCGACATCTCGAGCCAATTCGGCCGATTCCTTTAGAACGTCGGTCAGTTCGTTCTTCTTCATCTTCCGTGCAGGTCCCCGTAGAGCATGGCTAGCCCTTCCAGAGTCAAGTTGGGCTCCACCTTGCTGATGGTGCTGCTGTCCCGGGCAATAAGCTTGGCCAGCCCACCGGTAGCCACCACCTCTCCTATCATCCCGGCTTCATTCCTCAACCGCTCAACCAGGCCATCCACCATGGCCACATAACCGAAGTAGACCCCCGACTGCATCGCCTCTTCGGTGCTGCGCCCGATAGCCCGCTCAGGCCTCGAAACCTCCACCGTGGGCAGCCTCGACGCATACGCGAACAGAGCGTCCATGCTGATGGAAACACCGGGGGTGATGCACCCGCCCAGGTACACGCCTTCACTGCTCACCACATCGAACGTTGTCGCGGTCCCGAAGTCTACTACGACACAGCCGCCGAACCTGCGATAAGCTGTAGCCGCGTTGACCAGGCGGTCCGCCCCCATCTCCTCCGGACGATGATACTTGAGCTTGAGCCCCACATCCATAGCGTGGTCTACCGTCACCGGATCCTCGCCCGTTATCGCCCGGGACATTCTGGACAACGGATAAACCGAGCGGGGAACCACCGACGATACCACTATCGCCTTGACATCCCCCAACACGTAGCCGCTTCGCCTGATGAGCGGCTCGAGCAGCGTGTAGTACTCATCCCCGGTACGATTGCGCCGGGTCTCGACTCGAAAATCGGCGACCAGCGAGCACTCTTCATAGAGGCCGAACACCGTGTTGGTGTTGCCAACATCGATGACCAGCAGCAAGGGGCTACCGTGTACGTCTGACATTCTTCACCTCTCCCGAACTGACACGCAGTTCCGGGTCGCCGGCGGTAGAAATGATCAAGGCTCCATCTTCCGCCACACTCTTCACCTTACCCGTAACCGACCGGTTCGGAAAGGCTATGTCCACTTCAGAGCCGACGAACGGAAAGTACTCCATGTACTCGTCCACCGGCAACTGCGGGTCCGCCTCGAATTTCGACTCCAGCGCGGCAAACTCAGAGAGAAAAGCCGCGGCCAGTTCCTCGATGACGAAACGACGGCCGGTTTCCGCGAGCAAAGTCGTCGCGATGTCGGCGACGTCGGGTGACAGTTGGTCCACCGTGGTGTTGACATTGAGTCCGAGACCCACCACCTGCAGTTCCCCTCGAGCCTCCACCAAAATCCCCGCCAGCTTCTTGCCCTTGACCTGCAGGTCATTGGGCCATTTGACATCGGGTTTGACCCCTGTTTGGCCTTCCACGGCACGAGCCAGGGCCAGGCCGGCCAGCAGGGAGACGATACCAGCCTTCTCCACCTCCTCGCCCAAGGGCCTGGAAACAGAGAGATAAAGATTGCCTTCCGGAGAAGACCACTCCCTTCCGAAACGTCCTCGCCCACCGGTTTGTGCAGAGGCTATAAACGCCGCGCCCCGGGGATCGAGCCTGGGGGTGAGTTCGAACGCCAGGTCATTGGTAGAAGCCAATTCGCCCGTCACCACGAGGTTTATAAATCGAGCCCGGGCAACACTGCTCATGGCCTCGGTGACAGCTTCCGCATTGATGGTTTCTCGGGTCATTGCTTCCTCGCCGGTATGATGAGCATCGACAGATCTGCAGCCGGGGCGGAGTGAGTCAGAGCCCCGACGGAAATACGGGGAACGCCGGTTTGGGCCAACCCCTTGACCGTGCCGACCGTAACTCCGCCGGACACCTCCAACGCCACCCTGTCGCCTACCAGCGCCACCGCTTTGGCGACCGCGGGGCGGCTCATGTTGTCCAACAGGACTACATCGGCTCCGTACTCAACAGCCAGGACCAGTTCCTCGAAGTTGCGTACTTCAACATGGAGCGGCACACCACCGCCGCTTTCCCGCGCCCTCTCGATTGCCGCTGCCACGGAGCCGGCCGCGGCGACGTGGTTCTCCTTGATGAGAATCGCGTCGTACAACCCCATGCGGTGGTTGGCGCCGCCGCCCGCGCGCACCGCATACTTGTCGAGGCTGCGAAAGCCGGGGCAGGTCTTTCGCGTATCGTAGATTGTGCACCCGGTGCCGGCAACGGCCTTGACGAACCGTGATGTCAGGGTGGCGACACCACAGGTGCGTTGGATGAAGTTGAGCACGGTGCGCTCACCGGCCAGTATGGTTCGGTAGTGACCGGCCAGCCGGCAGAGGGGAGTACCCGCGGTGACTTTCACCCCTTCCCCGCAAAGCAGCTCCACTTCGACATCGCCGCCCATTGCCGCATAGACTCGTTCAACCAGGAACATCCCCGCGGCCACGCACCCCTTCTTCGCGACTATCTGGCCAGTAGCCTTCGCGTCGTTGGGAACGGTGGTGAGGGAGGTGATATCGCCGTCTCCGACATCTTCGGCGAGCGCCCACTCGATCAGGCGGTCGATTTGTGCCCAGTCGAGGCTGTCCATTATTCTACCGGAATCAGATCGTTCATGGAGTAAAGTCCGGGCGGCTGCCCGACGACCCATTCGGCCGCGGCGCAGGCGCCCGCGGCAAAGACGGCCCGGGACAACGCCTGGTGTCTCAGTCTCAGCACCTCGCCGGGGCCGGCGAATATTACATCGTGCTCTCCCACCACGTCACCCCCTCTCAACGCGAGCACCCCCAGTTCGCCCCGCTTGCGAGGGCCGATGAGGCCGTCTCTTCCCGCCACCTGCGTCAATTCGACGTCCACAGCTCCCGCCAGCGTTTCCGCCAAGGCCAGAGCAGTTCCCGAAGGGGCGTCCTCCTTGCGGTTGTGGTGCATTTCAACTATCTCCATGTCCCACTTGCCGCGGGTCATTTGAGCAGCTCGGGCTGCAAGATTGCGCAGGATGTGGATACCCACGCTCATGTTGGCCGCGTGAAAAACCGGAGCCCGCTCGGAGAGAGTCGCAAGCGCTTTGCCATCGTCTTCGGTAAGCCCGGTTGTGCCCGAAACCAGTGCAAAGACGTTATCACCGGCTCCTGCCAGCAGCGAAGCCAGCCCCTCCCGCACTGAGAAATCGATTATCACCGTCCCTATCGGCCCTTCCCATTGGGGTAGCACCGACAGCCCGGTAAGGGGCTCCACATTTCCCACTCCCGGATGGCTGGGCGATTCCCACAGCGATACGATGTCCAGTCCTTCGGCTTCCAGAACCTGGACGATCACTTCTCGGCCCATGCGGCCTAAAGCACCGTTTACGGTGACGTTCATAACAACCCCAGGTTGGCGAGGGCCTGATCCACCAGACCTTCCGTCTCCGGCGTGACGGGCACCATGGGCAGCCGCAACTCGTTGGCGATGATGCCCAGCCGGCTCAATGCGTACTTGGCAGGTTGGGGGTTGGTTTCTGAAAACAGTGCGCCGAACAGATCAAACAAATCGAAATGCAGCTTGCGAGCCGTCTCGGGGTCCTTGGCCGCAAACGCCCGATACAGGTCCGACATCTGCCGGGGCGCCACTGCAGCGGTGGTGGAGATTGCGCCGTGGCCACCCAGAGAATACAGGGGGAGGCTGAGCGAATCATCGCCGCTCAGCACGGTGAAACCGGGTTCGGCGCCCGCCAGGATGGCCGAGGCCGCGTCCAGTGAACCAGAGGCCTCCTTGACCGCGACAATCCCCTCTTCCGAGGAGAGCTCCACGACGGTTTCAGGGGACATGTTCACACCGGTACGGGAAGGAACGTTGTATAGCACGACGGGCAAGCCGCCTTGCGCCGCCACCGTTCGGAAATGCTGCTTCATCCCTTCCTGGGTAGGCTTGTTGTAGTAGGGCACCACCACCAGGGCCGCAGCCGCACCCAACTGCTCTGCAGCTTCTGTTCTGGCTACCGTTCCTGCAGTGCTGTTGGAGCCGGTGCCGGCGATGACCGGGAGCCCGCCCGAGCCTTCCAGGCAGATCTCGATGACCCTCGCCCATTCGTCCGCACTCAGCGTCGGCGCCTCACCGGTTGTGCCGCAAGCGACAATTCCCTCGACGCCGTTGTCCACCACCCACGCCACCAGCCGGCGGCATGCTTCCTCGTCCACTTTCCCTCCTCGGAAAGGGGTGGGGATCGCGGGATAGGTTCCGGCAAACATGCTCAATGCACCTCCAATGGGCTCCGAGACAGTTTCCGGATCGCCCTGTCAATGGCCTCGATCACGGCAGGCTCACGCTCCCGAAGTTGAAGGTCTTTCAACAGCGTCAGCGCCTGCCCTCCTCCCATCACTTCCAACCCCTGGACACACGCCAGACGGATCTCAGCGTCAGGGTCCCGGGTAAACTCCTTCAGTACGTCCAAAGCCTCCACACCCATGGAGCTGGCGACGGCAACCAGCGCGGCCTGCCGAAAAGGCTTCTGCCAGGCCGGATCGGTTATGATGGAGCGCAGCAGTTGTGTCGCCCGTTTGTTCTGGAAAAACCCGAGGCAGGAAACGGCTCTGGTCCGAGTCAGGGAATCGATGTCGCGGTCGTTGATTATGTCCGCAAGCACCGAATCCACGTCGTGGGATATGGCCCGTATCTGAACTTCAGTGGGCCGCTCCTTCTTCATGAGCAGCTTCACCACTTTGTCGTGCTTGTCCTGCCGAGTTTCGAAGCCCTGAGCCATGGCTCCGAAAGAGCCCAGTGCCACTATCAGAGAGACAACCGCCACCACGCCCTTCCTCATGGTTCACCTCGCTGCCAACAGCAGATCCTTGGAAGCTATCTGTGCCGGCGCATCGTAGGCCCGGCGCTAACGCTTAGGGTGCTGTTGTTGCCGTTCCTACCGCCTACCGCCTTTCCTTTGCTACCGCCTGCCTCTCTACCGCCTCTTCTCGACCCACGACCCTGACCCTGGACCCTGGACCCCGCCTCTCTACCTCTTCTTCTTCTTCTTGCGCTGCTTCTGCTTCTGCTTCCTTGCAAGCTTGTCTTTCCGGCGACGTTTCTGAATGTCGACAAAACGTCTCTTCTTGCGCCCCTCTTCCATATCGCCGCCGGGCATCATGGGGAGCACGTCTTCCATGTTCATGCCCTTCATAGCCCGGGACTGGGCCAACTGTTTTAACCCGGGGATGCGCCCCAATAGTCCCGGATTCTTGCCGAGTTGCCCCATCATGTTCTGCATGCCGTTGAACCGGGCCATCAGATCTTCCACGTCTTTGACCTGGTGACCGGAGCCTTTGGCGATGCGCTCCATGCGACTCTCGGTGATGACTTTGGGGTCGAGCCGCTCCTGTGGGGTCATACTCTGGATCATCGCCTCGATGCGAACCAGCGCCTTGTCGTCTACCGACATCCCCTCGGGCAAACCGTCGGGGAAGAACGGCAGTTTATCCATGACGTCCTGGAGGGGGCCGAGCTTCTTCAGAGTCTTGATCTGGTCGAGGAACTGGGTGAGGTTAAAATCCCCCTTGAGCATGCGCATGGCGTCTTCTTCCGCCTGCTGCGCATCCACCACCTCCTCGAAATCCTGCATGAGCCCGACAACATCGCCGAAGCCTAGGATACGAGAAGCAAGTCCCTCGGGACGGAACACTTCCAGCTTGTCCAGACCCTCGCCCATACCGACGTATTTGATCGGTTTGCCGGTGACAGCTCTGATTGACAGCGCGGCACCACCTCTGGCGTCGCCGTCCAGCTTGGTGAGCACCACGCCGTCCAGATCCAACCGCCGGTTGAATTCACGTGCGGTATTCACCGCGTCCTGACCGATCATGGAGTCGACGACGAGGAAGATGTTGTCCGCTCCGGCGGAGCGGTCGATCTCCTCCAGCTCGTTCATGAGCTTTTCGTCAATGGCCAGCCGCCCCGCGGTGTCGAAGATAACCACATCGTGGCCGTCCACCGCGGCCTTACGCATCGCCTCGGCGCACAATTGAGGCGGCATCTGGCCTTCCTTATGATGGACCGGTACGTCAACCCGCTCGCCCAGAATCATCAACTGCTCGACCGCGGCGGGACGATACACGTCGGCCGCGACCAGCAACGGGTTGGAACCGTCCTTCTTGAAGTTCCGCGCCAGCTTCGCGGCCGTGGTGGTCTTACCCGACCCCTGAAGACCCACCATCATCACTGTGGTGACCTTTCTGGTCTGGCTCCGCTTGATGTCGGGATCCGGTTCGCCCATGAGGCCAACAAGCTCATCGTTGCAGATCTTGATGAAGTGGTCCGCCGGGGTGACCTTCATGTCCTGCTCACGGTGGCTCACCTTGGTGAGCACCATCTCCCCAACTGCGGTTTCTTTCACCTTCTCGGCAAAGGCCTTGGCGACGTGAAACTCCACGTCCGCTTCCAGCAGCGACGTACGGATCTGTTCGAGCGCTTCCTCGATGTTACCTTCGGTTATCTGGCGATAGCCCTTGAGCCTCGCTTTAGCGTTCCGAAATCCCTGACTGAGAGTTTCCAGCATTTTTCCCGCTCCCCTGCAACCACGTTAAGACGCCAGCATGATTACAGTTAAGACACGGTGGTGTCAAGTTGCAGTAGGATCACTAGCATAGTATACTCTGCGCGCAACACGTAACGATGACGATCTGGCCGGAGGGCTGAAATGGGATCTGAACGACTGATGGTGGCCGCACTCGCGATGGCAGCTTGTGTAATGTTGTCCTGCTGGCCGGGAGGCGGCGGCAGCGGCGACGTGACTGCCGGTGACCAGGCGGCTGAAGAGACGGTGTGCGAGCCCGACTGCACGGGCAAGGATTGCGGCGACGACGGGTGCGGCGGAGAGTGCGGGCCGTGCGACTCCGGATACCTGTGCGCAGCCGATGACCAATGCAAGAAGCAGCCTACCTGCGAAATGGTCTCGGAGATCACCTGCGGTGAGACGATTCAAGGAGACACCACCGCGTTTGCCAACGAGATGCAGGACTATGACTGCGGCAACTACGAGGGCGGCGGCGGAGAGCTTGTGTACATTTTCATGCCGGAAGAAGACGACACCGCCACCGCTATCCTTGATTCCGTGGCAACAACGCAGGAAGTGCTGGTGACCCAGGCTGCGTGCGATCAGCAGACCTGCCTGGCCATCGGTGAAGGAGAGGGACTGGCCCAGTTCGAAGCCACTGCGGGCCTGAAGTACTACCTCGTAGTCGACAGTCTCCAGGGCGATGAAGGGCCCTTCCAGATCAGCCTCGAGTGCAAGGCGGGCTGCGAGTCCCAGTGCGACGGTAAAGAGTGCGGCGACGACGGCTGCTACGGTTCCTGCGGCGACTGCCCGGATGACGGCGTTTGCTACAACGGCGTGTGCGGAGGTCCGCTGGACGGTTGCAGCGCTGCTCCCGTGGCCGGGTGCGGCGGGTGCGAGTGCGAGGCGTGCGTGTGCGAGATGCTGCCGGAGTGCTGTGAGACCTCGTGGCACGACCTGTGCGTCCAGATCTGTGCGGCTAACTGCGAGGGGTGCGGCGAAGGGTATTGCGGCGACTTCGAGTGTTCGCTGGAAAGCGGTGAGAACTGCTCTATCTGCCCCACTGACTGCCCCTGCGGACCCGGCGAAGAATGTCAGGCCGGCGAGTGCGTGCCCTGCGAACCCGATTGTGCGGGCAAACAGTGCGGCAACGACGGCTGTGGCGGTAGTTGCGGACAATGCGGCGCGGGCCTGAATTGCCAGAATAACATCTGCGTAGAAGGCCCGGGCGCCGGTTGCGAGCCATCCGACACTCCCGGCTGCGGCGGCTGCCCATGCGAAGAGTGCGTTTGCGGCATGGACCCGTACTGCTGTGAATCCGCCTGGGACGGCATCTGCGTGGGCGAATGTGCGGACCAATGCGGCGGCTGTGGAGGTGATGAGTTCTGTGGCAACGGCCTCTGCTCCGCGGCCAACGGCGAAGACTGCACCACCTGCTACACCGACTGCCCCTGCCCCGATGGAGCGGAGTGCAAAGCCGGCGAATGCGTGGCCTGTGAAGCCGATTGCGACGGTAAGGAATGCGGAGACGACGGCTGTGGCGGCGACTGCGGGCAGTGCCTGCCCAACGAAAAGTGCATCGAGGGAAACTGCAAAATCGAGCCGGGCGGCTTCGGCGCGCCGTGTCAATTCAACGATGAATGCGAGTCGGGGCTGTGCTTCCCTACCGAAGTTGGCGGAGTGTGCACTGAATTCTGCATCGAAGAGTGCCCGCCCGGCTGGGAGTGCCTGATTTGGGAGGACACTCTTCCCGACCCCATGTTCGTTTGCCAGTCCGACGTTTGCAACCCCGACTGCCTCGACAAAGAGTGCGGCGACGACGGCTGCGGAGGCTCCTGCGGGGCCTGTCCCGAAGGTGAATGTGTGGATGGCGAGTGCGTCGTCCCCGTTGACGCCTGCCTCGAAGTCTCTCCCAGCCAGATCGATTTCGGAGGCAAAAAGGTGTTCACTCTGGCAGTGCTGCCCCTGGAGATCACTTCGTGCGGCTCCGACCCGTTGGAGATCTCCGGGATTGCGATGAAAGAAGGTTCTTCCCCCGACTTCGGCCTCGACTACTCATCCCTGGACCACGTGCCGTCGGTTGCGGAACCGCTGTTAGTGGGAGCCGGGGAAACCGTGTCCGTGGCGGTCATGTTCATGCCCACTCAGGCCGCACCTGTCGACGCTGAAGGCAACCTGCTCCTGGACACGGCATCCATCGTCGTCACCAGCAATGCTTCCGGTGACGACAAGGAAGTGGAGGTCAGCGGTGCGGGCGTGGATGAAACATGCCCGGTAGCCGTGATCAAGTGCGCCGAAGGCGACGAGGTCATCCCGCAGACCGTGCTCCACCTCTACGGAGACGAAAGTTACGCGGTCAACGACGACATTCAGGGATTCCAGTGGACCGTGGTTCAACCTGCGGGATCACAATCCGTCTTCATCCCCGCATCGTCATTCCCGAATCCGACCTTCGAGACCAACATGGCGGGAACGTACAAGTTCTCGCTAGTCGTGCTTGACTCCTCGGGTGCCCAGTCGTGCGTACCCGCAGAATACGAGGTCGTGGTCATCCCCGATGAGGCCATTCACATTGAACTGTTCTGGCACACCCCCAACGACCCCGACGAAACCGACGAAGGGCCAGAGGCGGGCACAGATGTGGACATCCACTTTGCCCATCCCTTTGCCGCCAGCCCCGACATCGACGGAGACGGTCAACCTGACCCCTGGTTCGACATACCGTATGACTGCTTCTGGTTTAATTCCCATCCCAACTGGGGCAGCGCCGACCCGGGCCTCGACGATGACCCGGGCCTCGATCGGGATGACACCGACGGAGCAGGTCCGGAGAACATCAACCTGAATCTCCCCGAGAACGTCACTTACAAGGTGGGGGTCCACTACTGGAACGACCACGGCTACGGGGTCTCCTTCGTCAGCCTGCGGGTGTACATCTTCTCGCAACTGGTCTTCGAAGTGTCGGAGACTGAGTTGGTCAACTCGGACATGTGGGAGGTGTGTACTCTCGCATGGCCTAGTGGTGAGATTTTGCCTGTCACCGATGACGCGGGTCAGTTCAAAATCACCCCTGACTATCAGAATCCCTTCTTCTTCCAGTAGAACTGAGAGTTGTTGGCTGTGACAACCTGGACCCTGGACCCTGGACCCTGACCCTGCCGAAGGCCACAGAGCCTTGGCGAAGTCGGGGACCCGCCTGTTATCCGTTGACTGAAACCTACCTGTAGTACACTCGCATGTAATCAGGATCGCCCGAACCGGCACAGAGCCGCTCGTCCAAGTTGGCGTAGAACAGGTCGTCGATGAACCAGTCGTAGACGCTCACTCCGATCTGGTAGGTGGCCAGCGCATGTCCGTTACGGCAGCAACACGAGACGTTTTCGACGCCGCCGAGACTCTCGTTGTGCTTCTCCAAAAAGACGAATGACGATGTATTGGGCTTCCAGTTGTACCCCACCGAGCAGGCGTTAGCGTTGGAATAGGGACGAGTCGTCCACTGGGAATTGGAGGTCTTGAGGTCCACGTAGGTCTCGACGTCCTTTTTCTTGCACTCGTACCGGATGTCGGTGCTCACCGCAGCCATGGTCTGGGAAATGCCCTGGGGCCAGATGAAGTTATGGTCCAACTCGTGCCCGGCTGAATAGTCAAACGGCTTCACCTCGATGACGTTGGTAATCATGGTCCAGCCGCCGCCGTCGGTAGTCATGTCGCAGTACGCCTCGAACGGAGCCACCCCGCCGTCGCCGTCCGGGTCGATCCAGTAGGTGGCGTCGAGGGTGCCGCAGCCGTTGAGGTGGATGTCCAGGCACGACAGGCCCGGATTGGCCTCGTTGAGACCGATGCTAATCCCTGAATCGTCCGGAGTGGCTTCGTCGCAGTCGTCATCGATGCCGTTACAAGCCACCTCGTCGTTGCCGGGGAATGCCAGCGGCTCCAGATCGTCGCAATCACCTTCGTCCGCGGGCACCCCGTCCCCGTCAGCGTCGGGGTCACACTCATCGCCCATGCCGTCACCGTCCAGGTCCTTCTGGCCCGGATTGGGCACGCCTGCGCAGTTATCCACGTTGTCGTCCACCATATCGAAGTCGACGTCCGCCGAGGCGTCCGCATTGTAGGGGAACGCGTCGTCAACGTCGGGCACCCCATCGTTGTCGTCATCGTCATCGAGGCCATCGGGGATCCCGTCGTTGTCGAAGTCAGCGTCACCCTGGTCCTCCAACGGATTCAGGTCTTCCTCATCCGGAACCCCGTCCCCGTCGTCATCGCCGTCCGCGTTGTCACCGATGCCATCCCCATCAGTGTCCGCCCATTCCTTCGGGTCTTCAGGGAAGGCATCCTCGTCGTCAGCAACCCCGTCACCGTCATGATCCTTAGGGGTGAAAACCTGCTCACAGCCGGGCACTTCGACTATGTCGAGTTCCATGATCCAGGCGGACGGATTGGCCGCGTTACCGTGAAACGACTTCATCACCACCCGAACGCTCTCTGCCACTTGTCCTTCCATCGGCAACGAGGCGAGGGTCGTTGCGGGGAAGGTAACCTCCACCGCGTTGTCCTTGTCTCCGTCGAAGATGAGAGTAGCGTCGGCCAGCAGCGCGGTGTGTTTGCTCGGAGAAGCCATGCCCGACACGTAGACGCCGGGAGCATACTGCACCAGGCTCAGCCAGTGCAGCACCATAGGCTCCCCGAAGTGCACCTCGAACCACTGGCCGGCGTTTGGAACGGTGTAAGCCGGGGAATAGAAACCCCGCGGGCTGACCGGGCCGTCGCACGCGTTGTAAGCGTTTCCCTGGGCCTGATACAAACCGTTGATCATGTTGGCCGCTTTGCCGTCGCAACTGTTGCCCCACGGCTGCAGCCACCACGTGGACTGGGTCGCGGTCCAGCCGGTCTTGTCGGTCGTGGCCCCACACTCGGAATCACATGCATCACCGACGCCGTTGGCGTTGAAATCTCCCTGGCCGGGGTTCTTCACACCAACACAATTGTCCGCGCTGTCGGGTACGGAATCACCGTCGGCGTCGTTGTCGCAAAGATTGCCCAGGCCGTCGTTGTCCATGTCGGCCTGCAGCGGGTTGGGCTCGTCCGGACAGTTGTCGTCGTCGTCGGAGACGCCGTCGCCGTCCGTATCCGGGTCACACGCATCCCCTTCGCCGTCGTCGTCCACATCCTCCTGGCCCCAGTTGGGAATTTCCGGGCAATTGTCTTCCTCGTTCAAGAACCCGTCTCCGTCGATGTCGTCATCGCACAGGTCCCCGAACTCGTCGTCGTCCTGGTTCTCCTGCCCCGGGTTGGGCAGGTCGATGCAGTTATCCCAGTTGTCCCCCTTGCCGTCCCCGTCAGTGTCCTTCCACTCCTCCGGGTCGTTGGGGAACGCATCCCCGTTGTCACCTACACCGTCTTCGTCGGAGTCCGCCCACTCGGTTGGGTCGTACGGATACTCGTCGCCGTTGTTCCCTACCCCGTCGCCGTCCTGGTCCGAGTGCTCCTCCGGGTCGTTAGGGAATGCGTCTCCGTTGTCCCCCACGCCGTCGTCGTCGGAGTCCTGCCACTCGTTGGGGTTGGAGGGAAATTCGTCCGAATTGTCACCCACGCCGTCCCAGTCAGCGTCGCTCGATTCCTCCGGGTCATCAGGGAACATGTCCGCATTGTCGCCGATACCGTCGCCGTCGCTGTCGGTGGTTTCGGCCGGGTTGTACGGAAACTCATCCCCACTATCGCCCACACCATCCCAGTCACTGTCCGTGTATTCCTCCGGGTCGTCAGGGAACATGTCACCGTTGTCGCCAATGCCGTCGCCGTCGGAATCTACCCACTCGTCCGGGTTGTACGGAAATTCGTCGGAATTGTCCCCTACCCCGTCCCAGTCGCTGTCCGCCCATTCCTCCGGGTCTTCCGGGAACATGTCACCGTTGTCGCCTATCCCGTCGCCGTCGGAATCCACCCACTCGTCCGGATTGCTGGGAAACTCGTCGGAGTTGTCGCCCACGCCGTCACCGTCGGAATCCGCCCACTCTTCCGGGTCTTCGGGGAACGCGTCGTTCCAATCGCTCACCCCGTCGCCGTCAATGTCCCCGGCCAGGTCGCAATCCGCCACTCCGTCCCCATCCACATCGGGGAAGCCCTCGTCCGCTTCCCCGTCGCAATCGTTGTCCTCGCCGTCGCAGATCTCCTGCTCAGGTTCAGGGGCATTGCAAATCAACGCTCCCAATACGCACAGGTAGGTGCCCTCGCAGGTGCCCCAGCCGCTGGAGTGGTAGCACACGCCGGGCACGTAGTCCTCGTCGATTTTACCGTCGCAATCATCGTCGAATTCGTCGCAGGTTTCGTCAGTTTCCGGCGCGTCGGCGCACGGGTCGTAGACCTCCTCCTCTATCTCCCACCACCACACATCCCCTTCCACCTCCGACTCCAACTCGCCGCCGCCACCCTCGAACTCCACATCGCCGGGGGTCACCACATCCCCACGAAACGGAAGGTCGGAAACCGTCACGTCCCCGCGCAGATCCGGACTCGGAACGTCAATCCCGGTGTCCATGGAAAAGGGAGCCCGGCTGGCCTCCGCACCACAGGCCACCACTCCTGCGACCGCCCCAAGGAAAATCACCTTCCACACGCGCGAGAACATGAGCACCTCCACAACGCAAGTTGTTGTTGATGATTGTCTCACGCCCGGGCAGCACCCGCAAGCAGGAACAGCGACCGAGATTCAGGCCATGAACGTCATGCGCCAGGCTGCCGGACCCGGCCCAGCGCAACAGCGGCAGGAAGTAACAGAACCAACAGCACGAGACCGGGCAAACCGCTGCGCCCCGAATCCGCGGCACATCCCGACGATTTCTTCTCGACAAGGAATTTGTGGGTGTCATCGGCAAGGCTCACTTCATCGTCTTCCTGTTGCTCCGTGACTTCCGCAGGCCCCCCTTCGGTCCCGCCCAGGTCATCGCTTGCGGGAACGTGGTCCCCCTGCGGCAGATAGCTATCCTCCTGGGAAATCACCTCCCATGTGTCCTGGCCGGTGACTACGTCAGGGGCCCACGGCTCCGAGACCGACGGCTCCTCCACGGGCGCCGGCCAGCCGCAGGAAGTCAGCACCAACGTCGGGTGTTTTTCAGACGATTCCTTCGAATGATATCCGGCTCCGTCTTCGACATCGGAGGTTATCGCAAAAGAGTAAGGTCCATCGCCCTGGATCACCCCCGGCAGATCGAAGGTGTATAGCGCGCCGATGTTGACCTGGCCCAGACTGGCCAGAACCTCGTTGTTCCAGCCGGGATGGTCGTTGAAAGTCACACCATATTCATCCCAGCCGCTGTCGTTGACGACGTGAAGATCACCGCCGCCGCCGCCGTTCATCGCTTTTAACACCAACTTCCCCCCTACCACCTCTTGCACATCCGTAATGTCGAACGTGAAGAAGATCACTCTCCCGTCTCCCCCCACCCGCAACTCGTCGTTGCCGCCGTGATTCTTCCCCGGGTCCCCGGGCTCGATCCACGTATCCGCCACCGGCTCGAAGGTCTTCTCCACACACTCCGGCTGAGCCACGACTTCCTGGTCGGCCTCCACCACCGGATCCGGATCAACCACGGGGCTTGCCTCCTCCTCCCAAACTTTGAGATTCTTGTACACCACGTCGTGCTGGGGACCGTACGTTCCCGCCGGCGCATTATCGGTGCCTAG
>CAZVFX010000009.1:0-88759 GCA_964626565.1 uncultured Myxococcales bacterium | reverse complement strand
CCCTTCGAGTTCATTTCCCGTCTTGACACCTTCCCTGCCCAGGATGTAATCCTATTCGGGTACCGGTATTTCCTCGGCAGTCATGCTTCGAACCGAGAGGTTATTGATGCAAGGTGACGAAAGGAGACGCACTCAAAGGAGGGTCCTCGTCGAGGACCTGCATTGCTACATCGACAGCGCCCGCATCGACGCCGCGTCCAGCGACATCAGTGCTGGGGGCATGTTCGTGAAGACGGTGACCGATGCGCCGGAAGGGGCTCGGGTTGCGCTTGTGTTCCGCAGCCAGGCCGATGTCGGGTCCGCACCGGTCTTTCTGGTCGGGCGCGTGGTGCGGGTCCAACGGGCTCCGGTGCCTGGCTTGGGCCTCTCCTGGGAGAAGGCCGTTGCGTTCCAGGCTCCGCCCCTGGCCGCGTTTTTGCGCACCAGGCTCCGTCTCGACCCCGAACAAATATCCGCGCAGGCGCTGGGCACGCTGGGAAGGGTGAGATATGTATTCGAATTCCCGGGCACCCGGCTGGACCCCGCGGATGTCCTCCCCTTCACTCGCACGCCGGCACCCGAAGAGGCTCCGCCTCCCTTCCCCCCGATGTCCGGTCCGGGAGGTAGCGTTCGCAGCGCACTCAACGACACTTCCGATGGCGAACTGCGTGTGGTCACCGTCTCACCACTCAAGAGCAACCGTAAGCCGGACCTCCCCGCGGCCACAGTCCCGGAAGTCCGCAGCGATACCACCAGCGGGCCCCTTACCGGCCGCCTCGATTCCGCGGCCCTCGGCGCACCCGCAAACCTCCCCGCACACCTGATCGTCGGCCCGGAGCAACTCTCCGTCACCGTCACATCGCTCAGCCTTCGCGGCGCGTTTGCAACCGGCGAGAAAACCCTGCCCCGGGAAACAGTTTGCGACTTTGTCCTTTCGGTTTTTACCCCGTCGGGCGAACAACGCCTCTCCGGCGGCTGCCGAGTCAAAGGAGTCGACGACGGCTCCACCACCGGCACACCCGGCATGGAGATCGAATTCACCGGTTGGGAAAATCCCGAAAACGAAGACATCCTCAAGAGATTCGTAAGACTGCTGCACTTTGACGCGCTGGCCGATTAGCCCGCAAATCGCCTGCACCTACTCCGGCATTTCAGCTTTCTCAGCTTCAAAGGTTCCGGAGAACTCCGAACCCTCTTCGCTCTGGATCTCTATGTGCCCCCACCACTCACCCTCGATAAGGGTGTCCACGTACAGGTCGTCGTTTTCGTCAACCATGGTGCACTTGCCGTGCATGCGCATCTTTGAATCGAGCGCGAGGTTCATGATCATCTCTTCGATGGGGCTCACCAGCAACGTCACCGCCTGGTTGCAGAACCCTTCCAGATCACCTTCGTCGATACCGATCGCGTCGAGAATCGAATTGTCGAACGCGTCCGCGATGGAGGGACAATCCACGATGGAGTACAGCAAGTCCTCGATGCTGTTGTAATCGGATACTGCAGGGAGGAGCATCTCGTTGATCACGAACAGGATCAACGCACCGTAGTTCAACTCAACGATGTGCTTGTCGATGATGAGTTGGTCGACGTTGGCCACCATGCCGTTGAACTGCCCGGTGATCAAATTGATGGGCACGTCAGAGTCCTGCAGGTCCTGGAGCGAAAACGGATAAGCCCCGCAATCTTCGTAGTCGGGGTCATCCGGGTCGCATCCGAGCTTCCAATACAGGATGATCCCCTGCCACGATTGAATCCCCTGGATGTAGTAATCCCCCGACAGTTTGGAGATCTTCAACTCGGAAGTGAGCGTTACGTTGTTTACAATCTGCACCAGGTCCTGGCCGATGACGAAGAAGTCCTGAATGAAGTCGGGAGAGTTGTTGAGCAGCCAGTCGGAAATGATGTCCGAAAGCATGTCCTCAAACAGGCTGAACGCCAGGTCGGTTATGAGCTCGCCGATGTACTGCTTCACCAGCTCCTTGACGAGGTCGATGATTATATCTCCCGGGTCGGTGAATACGGTGACGATAAGATCGATGATCTCCCCTGCCTGGCCGGGAATCGCGTCGGTGAAATCAAACTTGCTCACCATGTCGTAGGTGCCCGCCGGATTCAGGATCACCGGGTCTAGCTCCAGGGTCACTTTGGTTTCGCCGTTTTCGATGGGCAGCACGTGGATCGCATCGGTGCAGCCTTCGGCGGTCAGGTGCTCCGTGGGGCCCAGGGCAGTGGCGAAGAGCAGGTAACTCTCATCCAGGGGGAGTCCGCTGAACAACGGCGTCGAGTCGATTCCACTCACCGTCTTTTGCTGGTCCACCTCGGTCCAGGGGTTCACCGGGTTGAACTCGGAACACGAAACAAAACCGTGCATCAACCGGATGTTGATGCCGTGAATCGCAATGGGCCCGAAATACTCCAACGCAAGGCGAATATCCCCGGTGGGCGGGTCGTTCACCATGATCTCCATGCTGTCGGTCAGGGCATCATCCCCTGAGACTCGCACATCGTACAGCACTCCTCCCTGTTCTCCCGCCTCGAAGGTCACCCACACGTTGCCATCCGCGTCCGTGGAGGCCTCCTTCACCATGAAACGGGCGCAGGGCGGATGCTCATTGCACTCGGGGTCGGAAGCCAGAATCTCATACTGCACCGGATAATTCACCGCGGGGGTGTTAGAGTCGAAATCGACGACCCAGGCCTGGATGGAAGGGTGGTCCCCAACGATCACTTGCAGGGGCTTGGTGGTATCCTCAATCAACTTGATCCGATAACGATACTCAAGGGGCGGCTTCTGGTGGTCAGCCGCTCCGGGCAGGTCCACCCCAGCCGACGCGTCCCCCGTCGGCACCGTTGTGTCGGTGGGAAAATCGTACTTCACCGTGGTCTCTTTGCCGCCACAGGAAAACAAGACCAGTGCCGCCACCACCACTGCCCCGATTCTGGTGCGCATGCTTACCCCTCCCATCATGGTGAGGCCATTATACGCGTAACCGGTTCCTGATTCCAACAGCTTCGGCGCCAGGATCAGTTCAACCACTCCGCGATGTCGGCAGAGATTGCACAGGTGATGCGGGGGGAGCGGCCGTTCATTGCCGCGGCAAGCCAGTCGAGGGCTTCCTGTCTGGAACTGAATATGATGTGGGCATAAACAGAAGCTTCGGGATATACGGTGAGCCGGTAGTCGCCACCCGAGGAGGGTTCGAGGAGCCACTTGCGATCCGCACCGGATTTGCGACCGAGAATGACGCCGTCAGCCTGTTCGCTGGTCAACCAATGGGTTCCTTTGTCCAGTCTGATCATCAGCCCTGCCTCGCGCTACCCTGCATTCGATTCTAGGGGCGTTGCCGCGTGCTGGCAAAAAATGCGGGAGACGGTGTGGAGATATTCCTCACGCTACTGCCCCGTGTAAACCGGGGATACGCGACGGCTATCACGCAAGCCCGCCAATGACGCGCAATAACTTGTGTAATATTCCACAGTTACGACGAAGGCGAGGCATTGGCACGCTTCTGGCTATATATCGACCCCGGGTTTACATCAATGGAGGGGTAAAAATGACTCAGCACCTTTTGTACGTCTGGTTGTTCACCATCGTTGCATTGGCCGCCACCGGAATTACGGTTGCGATCTAATAGAGGGACAACACCAACGGGATCCAGTAGCTGACGCACAGGTATAGCCACAACGCACCCGCGACGTTGACCAATACGCCGATACTCAGCATCCGTTTCAGCGACATGCCGGCCAACCCGCCATACAGCATGCTTGTGGCGGGTGTCGCGATAGGGGACATAAACGCGCTGATGCTGGCGAAAGTCACTCCGAGGACTGGAAGAAACATGCCGTAGCCTCCGGCCATGGCCATATGAATCGCCACGCTCCACATCACCACCGCGGCCGCGGTACTGCTCACCAGCTCCGTTACGAAGATCGTCACCAGAATGAAGAGCAGCAAGGCCAGCGACGGGTCGAGGGACTCGGGTAGCAGCCGGCTCAACAGCCCCTCGTAGGTGGCCATGAAGCCGATAGAGTCCAGCACCACGGCCAGCGCGATTACCGCGGCCACCAGCCACACACCCCGCACGGGTATGTCTCGGTACAGGTCGGGCAGCTCGAGGAGCCGCCGCCCACTCACCGGGAAACGCCGCCAGGTCAGAAAGAGCACCGCCAGCAGCGCACCGCCCAGGCCCACAAGATCCCAAATCCCCAGCCCCATCACAACCTTGGTGTCGAAACTCACAAAGGTGGGTAGCACAGAATATCCCACGGTGGGAATCAGCAGACCGGTGCAGGCCCTGATACCGGTGTCGAAATCGTGACTACGGCTGAAGGCAGGCATTCGGTCCAGGTCCGCGCACAGCCTGAAGGTTCCTCTTTCCAGAAGTGCGAGCAGCCCCCACGCCCCCAGTAGAAAGAGGACGGCCATGGGCACTCCGAAAAGCAACCATCGGTCGAATGTCAGCAGGAGTTGGCTGCCCTGGTCGTGGTACCCGAACATGCCCATGCGCATTCCCGCGAGCATCACCAGGTTGGTGGGTGAACCAATGAGGCAAGCAACCCCGCCCATGCTGGCGCCGTACACAACGGAAAGTCCCAACACGGTGGTAAGGCGGTCTCTTGCCGTCTTCTCCACCTGCACAGTCCCGACGATCCGACCAACCAGCGGCAGAAGCGCCAGTACTGCAACGATATTCGGCACCAGGGCCGAAATCGCGAGGCTCAGTCCCATGAGCGCAAGACTCAGATACCCTGCGCGCCCTCTGGTCTTCGCACTCATCCACTGCAGCAACGCCACGTGCCCATCGACCTTCAGGAACAGCCGGGAGATGAGGAAGGCAACAACAAATGCCGCCGCAGTGCCGATACCCGTGTCGCCCGAAAATGCTCCCATGATCATCTCCCGAGTTGTGAGTAAAGCAGGTCCTCTAAGCGATGGCAAGGTAAACCCTTTGACACAACTCGCGCACACGAGTTAACCTAAATAATGACGGCTATATACAGCCATCGTACACAGCGAGAGGCAAAATGATGCGTCGAGCCTTGCCAATATTGCGCTCCGCCGCGCTTGTCCTGGCCCTGGCCCTTCTCGGGGCATGCGGGTCCGACTCGGCGACGGGCGTCTACGCAGATCTGCCCGATGCCGGCACCGACTCAGGAGTGCCCGACACCGGCGCAACGGACGTTTCCATCACTCCCGAAGAGGTCGGCCCGGAAGACACCGGGCTCGACTTCGCTCTTCCCGACCTCCCGGGTGACACCGGGGGCATCGGCGAAGTGGATGTCGGCGGCTTCGGAGAGTGGAACAAGCCGTGCGACAGCAACGCCGACTGCGAGTCGGGCTACTGCGTCCAGGTAACCGAGAACGAATGGGTGTGCACCATCACCTGTGTGGAAGAGTGTCCCAAGGACTGGCAGTGCAAAGGGATCCAGGACGGCGGCCCGGACATGGCCTTCATCTGCGTGCCCCCCAGCGCCAAGCTATGCAACGAATGTGAAACCGACGCCGATTGCGTTTTCGACAAGGACCGCTGCCTGCCGGTGGGTGATACCGGCAGCTACTGCACCATCGACTGCGCCAACGAACAGCAGTGCCCGGAAGATTTCACCTGCATGGAAATAGACATTGCCGGAGAGAACAAACCGATTCACCAGTGTTTCCCGGATACCGGAAGCTGCGTGTGCACGCCGGACCTCGATGGCACCACCAAGGAGTGCTCCATTGAGAACGATGCCGGCAAGTGCTACGGAGACCAACTGTGCGATGGGCCCAAAGGGTGGTCCGACTGCAGCGCCGCGGTGCCGGTGGCGGAAGAGTGCGACGGCATCGACAACGATTGCAACGGCCAGATCGACGAGGGGCTGGAGCCCAAGCCGTGCATGAACATCAGCGAGTTTGGCACCTGCCAGGGTATCGATACGTGCCAAGGGCTGGACGGCTGGGTTTGCGATGCGGACGAAGCCGGGGCCGAGGAGTGCGACGGCGTCGACAACAACTGCAACGACGTCGTTGACGAAGGCTATCCCGACACCGACAGCGACGGGCTCATGGATTGCATCGACCTGGATGACGACGCGGACGGCATCCTCGACGAAACCGACAACTGCCCGCTGCTTTCCAACCCTGTTCAGGCGGATCTGGACGGTGATGGGTTTGGTGACAAGTGCGACCCCGACGACGACGGCGACGGGGTTCTCGATGAACTGGACAACTGCCCCAGCGCTGCCAACGTCACTCAGGAAGACTTCGACGGCGACGGCCTGGGCGACGAATGCGACGGCGATATCGACGGCGACGGTGTGGTTAATGCCGCCGACTGCGCGCCCTACGACCCCCTCATTTATCCTGCATCACCCGAGGTTTGCGACGGCATCGACAACAATTGCAACCTGTTCGTGGACGAGGGCTATCCCGACGCGGACGGAGACAGCGCGGCAGACTGCGTCGACGCCGATGACCACACCCACAACGACCCCTACTCCACCGATTCCGACCCCCTCGACCCCCTCTTTGCACACGGACAGGAGGTCTGCGGCGACGGCGTCGACAACGACTGCGACGGCAACATCGATGAGGGCTTTGACGACACTGACCTCGACGGCATAGCCGACTGCGTGGACAAGGACTCCGACGGCGACGGCATCGACGATTTCCAGGACAACTGCCCCCAGATTGCCAATCCGGGCCAGATGAACAGCGATAATGACGCGCTCGGTGACGCGTGCGATACCGACGACGACAACGACAACGTGCCCGACGACGAGGACAACTGCCCCATAGATCCCAACCAGGACCAGGCGGACCTCGATGAGGACAAACTGGGTGACCCGTGCGACCCGGATGCAGACGGCGACGGCACCCCAAACGAAGCGGATTGCGCTTTCCTCGACCCTGCCATCTACCCCGGCGCACCCGAGGCGTGCAACGGCCTGGATGACAACTGCAACAGCCAGGTGGACGAAGGGCATCCCGATAGCGACGGCGACAATCTTGCCGACTGCATAGACCCCGATGACGACGGCGACGGCGACCCGGACGAAAGCGACTGTGAACCCCTGAATCCGGAGGTCTATAACGGCGCACCGGAAATTTGCGACGCGGCGGATAGCAACTGCGATGGCAGTGCGGACGAAGGCTGTCCGGCAGCCAACCTGCGCTTCCGCCAGGTCACCGCGGTGGTAGACGGCTTCAACCCGTCGCTGAAGGCGAGAATAGTCTTGGGCGCCCCGGCAGGCAGCGTAGTGGAAGACCCGGTTCAGGGTCTCCGCCTCCGCTGGGGAGCATGGTAATGGTCGACGCTAGAATACGGCACCCCGAAGGCGAGCGAGGGGCCTGCAACGCACCGGCATTGCTGATACGACAGGAGCAAAACATGAAGTTTCCAGGCAACACACTGAAAGTAGTAGTAGTTTTCTGCATCGTCGCCTTCGCGACGCAAGCCCACGCCGAGTGGGGTCCCCCCGAGATTGCGGTCCAAGGTGTGCTCACCAACCTCGCCGATGCACCCATCGAGGGACCGGTGGACCTGGAGTTTGCAATCTACGATGGGCCTGCTGCCGATGTCCCCGTCTGGACCGAGGAACACGACGACGTAGCGCTCACCAACGGCTGGTTCGACGTGCTTCTGGGGGTCGAGGACCCGCTGGATGCCCCCCCCGTTTTTGAGCAGTTCGACGACCTGTGGGTTGGTGTCTCCGTCGACGGCGGGCAAGAACTCCCCCGCGCACCGCTGTCAGCCGTGGGCTATGCCATGCAGGCCCGCCATGCTGAGTACTGCGGCGAGCTTACCGGCCTCGAGGACTGCGCAGCCGGGGAAGTGCTGAAACGAAACCTGGCCAACACGGGCTGGGAGTGCGCCGAGGACCTGGGCGGCACCTATGTCCCCGGAATCGGAATCCAGATCGACGACGACGAAGTGTTCATCGACCAGCCGATCCTTGACGGCCTGTATGTCAACGAAAGCCAGGAGAACGCGGTGTCCACCGCCATGGTGCAGGACCTGGGCGTCACCGATGCCAAGATCAGCGACGTAGCCTGGAGCAAGATCACCGGCGTACCGCCCGACTTCGCGGACGGCGTGGACAACGAAGGCGTCCTCATCGAATCAGACCCGGAGGTAGGCGACAACATAGCCAACTATGTCCCCGTCTGGAGCGGCCTTGACCTCATCGCAGGAACCATCTTCGACAACGGACAAATCGGCATCGGCACCGAGCAGCCCATGAGCCTGCTCCAGGTTGCCGGCGGCCTGGTCAGAGTCGGTGACGGCGGGGCAGCCAACCACGCCGACGGCAATGGCGATGTCTACGTGCAAAACAACCTGGAAGTGGACGGCGAAGCGTGGGTACAGGGCGAACTGGATGTCGGCAGCGTCACCAGCGGCGGCGTCATCGACATGACCAACCACAAGATAGAAGCGCTGGCCCTGCCTACAGCCGACGCGGACGCGGCCAACAAAGCCTACGTCGACGAACAGGTGGCAGCGGTCCAGATGACCTCCCCCGAGGCGGGCCTGTATTCCGTCGTCATGGCCATGAAATCGGACCAGTTCTGCCCCCCCGGATACAACGTCGAAAACATCAACCTCATCAACGGGCCCAACGGATATCTCTACATCAACATCAACCGCTCCGGCCTGTTTATGGGCGGCATGAACGGCCTGGGCCAGGGCCAGCACCGGCTCTACCTCAGAGTCCCGGCCAACAACTCCATAGCCAAGATCTGCTGGCAGACCTTCACCACCACCAGCGGCCGGCCCCACGCATCGTTCCTCGCACTGCAGGGAGGGGACGCCAATTCATGCCCGGAAGGCTATTTCTACATCCCGGTCGCGGAGACCACGGGCAACGACAACAACACCTGGTTCGCTTCCAACGACGCGGGCATGTTCCTCGGCTATCGCAACGACTGGGCCATTGAGGCACACAACTACCAGGACTACAGCGGCTACATCTGGCGGCGCTGGAACTCCGCGGAAGTCAACACCCTCTGCATGAAGATCTACGGCGTGGATGATGACGAGGAGCACCCGGGGGGCGTCTACCCGGTCTTCACCGGCCTGAAGAACGCCAACGCCTGTCCCTCGGGATGGGACGTGAAATCCACTAGCGCCGCGGACGGCAACAACGGCTATTTCTACCTGCAGACCAACGACAACGCCACCGTGTTCGGTGGCTCCAGCGACTGGGGCCACTCCGGAAGCGTGTACATGCAGGTACACTTCCACTACTCCCACGTGGGCAACGTATGCTGGAACTTCTTCGGGCGCACCGGCCAGCCGTTCTACCAGATTCGCACTCCCCACCAGGGGACCTGCGGGGCCGACTATCTCTCGTTTGAAGCCGATACGCTCAAACACCTCACCAACAACAACGGCTACATTGCCGCGCACAGCGCCAGCCTCTACATGGGCGGCATCCATTCCTGGGGCATGCACGATCACTCCGAAGGCTACATCCAGCACTCGTTCACTTCCGAGGTAAACAACAAGGTCTGCCTGAAACTGCAAAACGTGGAGTAGCGACAGCGCCTACCATTCACGCTTGCCACAATGCCAGGCAATGGTTACCATGTCGGCTCCCTCGGGCTGAACTTTTTGAGAGTTGAGGATGTCGCAAGACGCACAGGGAAATATCGGCCAGTATTCGATGCGGGAGAGGCAGGAAGGCCTCAATGAAGCGTCCGTTGCGGCCATGCACCTGCCCACCGGGTTGTTCCTGGCGGTAGCTGACGCCAGGGGGCCTTCTTCCGAGAGCATCTTGCGCGCAGGCCAGGTGGCCCTCCAACTCCTGCGCACCACCCTCCAGGGCTCCCGGGTGAGCACCGAGGATGCCCCGGGCATCCAGAGGATGCTCCGCCAGGCGCTGCGCACAACCAACAGTCAGCTCCACTCACTCACCCGCACCGAGCAGACCCTCAGAGGCACCAACTGCTCCATCGCACTGGTCTTGATCGCGGCCGGCGGAGCCTACATCGCTCATGTCGGAGATTGCCGCGTCTACCTGGTGCGGGAGGGTAGGGCGCTCCGCATGACCGAGGATCATACCAAGGGCGGCGAATGGATCGCTCACGGTGTAATGACTGACCAGCAAGTGCGCCATCATCCCGACGCGCACAAAGTCACCCGCTCCCTCGGCTCCAGAAGTGAAATCGAGCCTTCAGTCCGCGGACTTATGCTCAAGCTGGAAAAGGGTGACGTGCTCGTGCTCGCCAGCTCCGAAGTACATCGCCACATCGATGACGCAGAGCTGGGCCGCATGACCGCCCTGTTCCCTCCCCAGGACCTGTGCGAGCGCGTCTGCGAGGAGGCCGCCGAACGGGGTGGCACTCCCGATTGCCGCGCGGTTGTCTACGGACCGGGCGGCCGCAGACGCAAGGGAGCCCTGGTGCGCAACCGCCCGCCCGCGGCCTCGAAAACCCGCCGCATGGCAGCCATCGCACTGGTTCTCGTCGCGCTGGCCACTGCGGTAGCGCTGGCCTTCGGACTGTTTGGAGACAAGACTCCCTCCCCACAGCCGGACGCCCTTACCGCACCGGTCCCCGACCTGACGACCGCAACCGCAACTCACCCGGATGTTCGCGTCCCGCCGGAGGTCCGCGGCCAACCGGAGCAACCGCCAACGCCCGATGTCAAACCGCGGCCGGAGGTCAAACCACAGCCCGACGTTAAACCACAGCCGGAGGTCGCGCCGCAACCCGACATCAAGGCACACCAAGAGGTCCAGCAGCGCCCGGACATCAAGGCACAACAAGAGGTCCAGCAGCAACCGGACATCAGGGCGCAACAAGAGGTCCAACAGCAACCGGACATCAAGGCGCAACAAGAGATCCACCAAGAACCGGATGCGCAGGCACATGCCGATGTCCAGGCTCCGCCCGAGCTTAAGGCGCCACCGGAAATTCAGGTGCAACCGGAGGAGCCGGAGATAACCTCAACCGACGCGGTGACGGAATATCGTCCCCACGGCCCGGCTCGGGATTGCAACACCATGGGCCTCGCAGGGGTGGAAGCCAGAGCCACCGAGAAAGTGGCCAGAACCCTTGAGCGCGCCTTTGACAAGGTATCGGGAAAACGCCCCAGCACCAGCAAGGCGGTGGAAGGCTACTTTCACGCGGTCGACCTCCTCAACAGCTCTCCGCCCGTAGCCTGGGAGCGTTGCGGCTGGCCGGTAAAGGAGCTGCGCAACCGAATCAAGAAACGCTACCTCAGAATGGCAAATTCCGCGGCCCTGAAAGCCGCGCAAAATCCCGACAAGCGGGAGAAATTCTGCCGAAGCGGGAAGAAACGGGCGCGTGACGCCCGCAAATTCGGCGCCACCGAAACCGAGGCCAAGAAGTCCCTGGGAAGATGCGCAGACCAGTAGAGAGACAGACGGCCTATTGCCGGGCCAGCGCCTCAAGAGCCTCGTCGGAAAGCCGCCACAACGTCCACTCCGTCAGCGGTTCCGCACCGATTTCCCGATAGAAATCCATAGCCAGTTCGTTCCAGTTGAGCACCGCGAACTCCATGCGCGGGCAGCCGCGATCCACGGCTATGCCGGCAAGGTGTTTCAACAGCGCGAACCCCACCCCCCGTCCCCTGTGCTCAGGGGGCACAAACAGGTCCTCCAGGTACACCCCCGGCCTTCCACGCCACGTGGAGTAGTTGTGGAAAAACAGCGCGAATCCCAACGCGACCCCCTCCTCCTCCGCCAGGACGCACTCGAACGGCGGGTTGGCCGACTCAAGCTGGAGCCGCAGCGCCGCAGGAGAAGTGACCACTGCGTCGGGGTCCTTTTCGTACTTGGCCAGCGCGCTTATGAGCTCGAAAATGGTTGTCGCATCAGCCGATGTAGCGTCGCGGATCATCATCGCGTTCCCCCTACCAGTCTGCCGGGGGCGTCACAGACTCAACTACTTCGAAATTGAACTGCTCCACCGTCGCTGACTCCGCATCATCCCAATCCGATGGGCCATAGGCCAACGGGATCATCTCCAGTTCATTGTTGAGCGCGGTGATGAGCGCAAGCCACCGGCTCTCTCCCCCTGAAAAAGCCGTCCCGGCAGGCCGGCCCATCAACTCGTTCACCTGTGCGTCGCTAAGCTCCAGCCTGGCACTTTGCGGGTCCTCAGCATAGAAGGTGAAACCACCGGCATTGTCCACCACATACGCACCGTGGGTGCGCAACGCAGCAAGAAACAACACCGTAATAGGAGCCAGATCGGACTCGTCTATCACCTCGCCCTCGTCGTCCACCAGCGAACCTTTCAGTCGGATTCGCTGACCAGAGGCCAGCGCATTAGGATCGCTGGAGTAGAAATCGGTCTCCGTGGTCGACGCAGGGTAGAAATAGTCGCTGGCCAGAGGCTCCCATGGTTCCGCCGAATTCAAATTCCTGGGGCCCGGTATGGCCAGCGCCAACGCATGCTCAATGACTCCCTTCTTAACGTCCTCCGGGAGTATCAAACCGGCCAGCAGCGGCACACCGTGCGCCCGGGCGCTGAACATCCCGTTTTCATTGACGCCGGAGCCGGCCAGATCGAACTTCTCAACAGCACCGGCAGCAGAGACTCGCTCACCGCAGACCCCTCCGCCCAACGACTGGCCGCTTCCGTCGGTGGCCACCGTCGCCTGCCAGAAATCGTAGGCCACATTCGATGACACGTGCAACAGCACTAGATGTCCGTCCGCGTCCTCACCTTTCGGTCCGGCAGCACATACAGTACCCTCCGGCTGCAGGACGTTGACCGCACCGCTGTCCGCGCCGGGGAATTTCGAAGTGGCGCCCCCTTCTTCACCCAGAAAATCTGTGAGCGCCACCTCTCCCAAATCGTCGCCGGCCCGGTAGATGGCCACTCCGTACTCATCGCAGTTCACGTAGGGGAAGGGAAAGGGTTCAGACATCCCGCCATCCGGTATCGAAAGGTACTGGTTGCCGCCAAGGAGAACACGATACAAGGCGAGTAGTTGCTCCTCCGACTCAGGAAGCGTCACGGCGCCCCCGGCCTTCGCTCGCCAGGGGCTGCCCGCCGAAAACAACGGGATTTCAACCTTGAAATCCCGCACGTCACCGGCCAGAGCCGGCGACGGATCACCGCCACCGCCGTTGCCGCCGCTGCCGTGCACACACTTCAACGCCCCTGCGGAAGCCAGAAGACTCACCAGAACCACAGCCACCAAAGATGTTCGCATATGTTCTTGCCCGTTACTTGCCCGAGGCGGCGCAGCGGAACCCGAAATTGCCCAGCCCCACATCGCCCTTGAAGAAGAACCGATTGGTAGCCCGAGGACTCTCAGGGAGCTTGCTGGTCCAGGACGCACCTCGCAACACCCGCTCTTTCCCCTTGGTGGGCCCGGCAGGGTTCATCTTGGGCGCGTGCTCGTAATAATCCGGCTGGTACCAGTCCGCAACCCACTCCCACACATTGCCCACCATATCGCACATACCGTAGGGGCTTTTCCCCTTCTCCTTCGAACACACCGGCCAGGTGCCGGGTCGGCCGCACCCTTCACCCTTGGAACCGAGCACCGCGTAGTCACACGTGGCGGTCTCGTTGCCCCAGGGATAGATCCTGCCGTCGACACCCCGCGCGGCCCGCTCCCACTCCGCTTCCGTGGGAAGCCGCTTGCCTGCCCACTCGCAGTAGTTCACCGCCTGACGCCACTCGATACAATTCACCGGATGGTCCCTGCGGTCGGCGCGGTCGAAGTTGCAATACTCGTTGTGGTCAGAGGTTTTGGGCATGGTGCAACCCTTGGCCTTGACGCACTCCCAGTAGTCCCCAACCGTCACCTCGGTAATATCCATGAAGTACGGGCCAACGTACACGTCCCGCACCGGCTTCTCCGAGTCCTTGCACAACTTGTCGCTCTTGGCGCAACCCATTGCGAAGGTCCCCGCAGGAATAGCCACCATCCCCGGCGGAGACTTCTTAACCGGCACAAACTCATGCCCGCATTTCGGACATTTTAGCGCGTCGCCGCTGGACTTATCTTGTGCCAACGCCTCGACCGAGGTAGCGGCGAAAGAACCGGCACCAATGGACAAACTCACTACAATCGCTAGAACCAACCGCATATGCATATCAACTCCTTCTCCTTCGATCTTTGCCCAAGCCCCAAGCCGGTGCGGACTAGTTGTCGACCCGCACTTCAGCTTTGTCCTTCACAATCTGCTTGCCCGTCACCATGCTGTCCTCGAAGATCACCTTGGCCTTGTCCCGGGCAACTACCGCGGTGGTCGCGTTGAGGGTGCAGTCTTCAGCTTCCACCTTCGCTCTGTCCGACGCATCCACACCGGTGGACGCGTTGATGGCCGCGTCCTCAATCTTGACCCGGCCGGCGTCGAAGGCACGGACACAGGCGCCGCTGCAATTGAGGGTGCCGTCCTTGAACGTTATTTCACCCTTGTCCAGCACCTCGATGGCCACCTTGCAGTTGACCACAGTGTCCTTGACCACGATTTCGCAATTGTCCTTGGCTCTCAACGCCACACCGCCGCCAACGTTGAGCACTTCGCCCTTGATAACGAGACGCTCGTCATCCTTGCAGGTGTAATGGGCTTTGCCCGCTGCCACCCGCGAGGACTTCACCTTCACCGTCTTTCCCTTCTTGGTCTTCACCTTCACATTGCCCGAGTTAATCTCAACCTCGTTGCCGGTCTTCTTTTTGACTTTCACCTTGCCCGGAGTTACTTCCGTTTCTCCCCGCTTGCCCTTCACCTTGACCTTACCGCCTCGAATCTCGGTCTCTCCCTTGTCGGTCTTAACCTTCACCTTGCCGGATGAGTCGATTTTGACTTTCCCGGTAGGAGTGTTGATCTCCACGGGCACCTGGGCCAGGCACATGCTCGACGTAAATACCGCTACCACCAGAACTACCAGGCCGGAAACGGCCAAACGCATACGGGTACCAGACATCTGTCTCCTCCGTCAGCTTATTGATTGCATCCAAATTTGGGGGACACGAAGGTCACCACCGCCTACTAATGTAGCGCCAAGAACGAAACAAAGTCCACAATATTTAACTCACAAAACAAACCAACGCCAAACAGGTTGTTCAGCCGGTCCCAAGACGATATAAGTGGTTGAGTAACGCCCCGCAAGTGACAACACAGCCAACGGAGTCGGAATCATGGGCAGGAAACGCGTATTTTTGGTCATCGCAGTTGCGATCTGCACCCTGTCTACCTGCCGCTCCAGTCCTGACGGCGACGCCCCGGACACCCCCGCACCAGCCCCGGAAACGATCGCCGACACACTCGCCGACCTGCCCGACTCCCCCACGCCCGGCGATCTTGGCGGCCCCGATCTCCCTCGAGTCGACGCGCCGAAACCTGCCAACGACATCACCCCTGAAGCGACGGCACCTGAGATCATTGCTTGCGTCCCCGGTGAACTAAACTCCTGTGTCGTACGCTTTTCCGTAGAAGCCACCTATCCCATGCCTCAGGACTACGTCTGGCTCACCGGCTCGTTCAACGGCTGGCCGGCATCCGAGGAGGACGGAGCCATTCCCCTGACATTGGATCCCGACCTCCCACTCTGGACCGCAGATGTGCCGTTGTCGGAAATCGGCCTTATCTCCTATAAATACCTCATGGGATGGGCCGACAATCCAGGACCGGAATGGGTGACACAGGAATGGGACTTCGGTGACGGGTCTCACGACACTGTACTCCTCCTCGACTGCGGAACCCAACACTGCGACGGGGAACCCACCTTCCTGGTCAAGCCATGGTTCCAGTGGCCGGCAGCAGACCACTTCGTGCTGCGCGCCTCCACCGATCTCAACCTTCCCCTTACCTTCAGCATCGATTTCGGCGACAGCCAGATCCAGGCTCAAACCGAACCTGCAAAACCCCATCTCATGTTCCCCGTTCTCCCTCTCGAAGACCCCAAGGGCTATTTCCACGAATTGCGGGTTGAAGTGCCTCCCGGCGCCACCAGCGTCAAGGTAAGTACCGTGTCCGGGCCTCAGTTCTCCAGCACCGTCACGCTGCCCGCCGCGGCTGACCAACTCACCGTCGCGGTTTTCGGGGATACTCGCACCAACCCCGACAAACACCTGCTGGTAGCCAACGCGGCCGCAGACGCCAACCCGGACTTGGTGATCATTACCGGCGACCTCATCGCAGAAGGCCTGTCCCTCAAGCAATGGGAACTGTTCCTGCAAAACGAAGAACCCAACCTCTCCGGCTCCTTCCTCCTGCCGGTATACGGAAACCACGACATGTCCGGCGGACTCGGAGAACCCTATATGGAAACCTGGTTCCACACCGAGAACCGATATGTTTCAGGTGGAAACTACTGGATAGACCTCGGGCTGGTAGGCCTGGTGACAATCGAGGCGTACAACGTTGAGTGGGACGACGACGAGCCCCTCGCATGGCTCGACTGGGCACTGGAAAACCTCTCGTCCAAACCGTGGCTGATTGTCGCCATGCATCAGCCCATCTACAGTTTCTCAGGCCATGAGCCCTGGATGATGGGCCGCGAACACATCGAGCCCCTGCTACAGAAACACGGGGTGGACATGGTCGTGTCCGGCCACAGCCATCTCTACGAGCACTTCCTCGTTGAAGGCATCCACTTCTTCACTTCAGGTGGCGGCGGTGCAGGTCTGTCGAGCGTCTCCGACGGTCCGCCGGAAGAACAGCACCTGCTCGTCAAACAGGGGTCCTTCCACCACTTCATGAGACTGGACATCACTGCAGAGACTATCGACGGGCAGGTCATCAACGCGGAGGATGACTCGGTGTTTGAGACTTTCAGCCTCTAACCGGCAAACAGGCAGGCACTGCTCACGCTGCGAAGGCCCGGCGCTGACGCTTAGGACGCGGTCCTATTGTCCCAGGCTCACGACAAATACGTCCCCGCCGACGGCCTGAGGGAGCATCCCCCCGCCAAAATCGATGACTGAACCCTTGTAGTATCCGGTGACATACACCGCTCCCTCCGCACCGCTGGCCACAGCCATTCCTTCATCGTAGCTGTCCCCCCCGTAGGCGGCTGACCAGCTAATGCTTCCTTCCTGGTCGTACTTGACCACAAATACATCGGAATGCCCGGCGTTGCTATTCGCCAGCACGTCGCCTCCCAGATCCAGCATCGCACTCTCGAAATAGCCGGTTACGTAACTGCTGCCCCCGACATCTGAGGCGATACCCCGGCACCAATCATTCTCAGCCCCTGCCAATTGTCTCGACCACTGGTACAAACCCTGGGCGTCCAGGCTCAGCACGAAACCGTCGTGGATACCCTCGGAACCCATCTCGCCGCCACCAAAATCTATAGCCGAACTGGCGAACGCACCCACGACTAACACAGAATCGGCAACCGCGGTCAGTCCGGTGGCCTGATCCCATCCCATACCACCATACGCAGACGCCCACAGATTGCCGCCGGCCGAGTCAAGGGCAGCGATCCAAACGTCGAATTCGCCGGGATGGGTGTTGACCAGACCGGTCGCACCCACTTCGAGGAGCGCGCTGTTGAAAGAGCCTGCCACGTAGACATCCCCGCAATCGCACAGCGCCACCCCAGCGGCCTCATCAGCGCCGTCGCCACCGAACGAATGCGCCCACAGCGGACCTCCCTGCCCATCAAATGCCGCCACGAACGCGTCGGTGGACCCCGCGTTTTCCAGAGGCCCGAACCCGAAGTCCAGACCGGTCGCTCCGAAGACCCCAGCCAGTGCGAAACCACCGCCCGCAGCAGCAGCCATCCCGGTGCAGGACTCTGCGCCTTCCCCGCCGTAACGGGCGGAGAAGAGATGCTCACCTTCCCCACTGAAGGCCACAACGAACAGGTCCGTCGACCCGGCGCTCGCCAATTCGCCGCCCCCAAAATCGAGGGCCGGGCTGTCGAAAGTCCCGCAAAGCAACGTAACCCCTTCCGGCCCCGTTGCCACTGAGCCCGGCAGATCTTCCCCCGTCCCTCCCGCGGAAACCACCCACTCCAACTCTCCGCCGCCGGAGAAACGGGCCAGGAACAAGTCGCATTGCCCCGGGGCCGAGTTGGTTAACACCGCACCGGCCAGGTCCACCTCAGCGCTCTTGAAGCAACCAGCCACCACTGTCCCTCCCGCTGCGGTCGCTGCCACTTGCAGCCCCTCGTCCCACTCCGACCCCCCAAACGCTGTCGACCACAGGTGGAAAGGAGGCGCAGCACATGCCCCCTGCTGACAGACCATGCCGTCTACGCAATCGCCGCAACTCCCCAAACAACCGTCATCCCCACACTCCATGCCCTCGCAATCGGGAAGACAGACGCAAATGCCGTCCTCCGAGCACTCCTCCTGCGGTCCCATGCATTCCCCGCACGCGCCGAGGCACCCGTCGTCCCCACAATCCTTGTCCAAACAATCGGGCTCGCAGACGCACACCCCGGCCAGGCATTCCGCCAACGCACCTTCACACTCGCCACAGCTCCCGCCGCACCCGTCATCCCCACACTCGGCATCGCCGCAAAACGCGTCGCATTCGGCCACACACTCGAACTCCTTGCAGAAAGGTGCGTCCGCGGCACAGGGGCCGCAGGAGCCTTTGCACCCGTCGTCCCCGCATTCTTTGCCCTCACACTCCGGGAGGCAGATGCACAGGCCGGCCTGGCACTCTTCCTGAGGACCAACGCACTCACCGCAGCTTCCTTCGCACCCGTCTTCGCCACATTCCTTACCCCCGCAATCCGGAACGCACAGGCACATTCCATCCTCAGAGCACTCCATCTGCTCCCCCTCACACTCACCGCACGTTCCATCGCATCCGTCGTCCCCACATTCCATACCTTCACAAGCGGGCACACACACGCACGCGCCCTGCACACACTCGATCTGCTCCCCCTCGCACTGACCACAGGTGCCATCGCACCCGTCCGAACCACATTCCTTGCCCTCGCAAGACGCGTAGCAGACGCACACACCCTCCTCGCACTGGTCGCCTTCATTGGGGCACACTCCACACGACCCGCCGCAACCACCATCCCCGCACTGTTTACCCTCGCAGTCAGGTTCGCATGGGCACTCCAGAGTCAGAACGAAGTCCCCGCTCCCCAGGTTGTATCCATCGACTATCACAAAGTATGTGGACCCGGCCGATACCTCGTGGAGTAGATCAAAATCTCCGGCCGCCAGACACTGGGAAGCTGCACACGATTCGTCCAGAAGATACAGATCCGGATCCCATCCGTCGTACCCGGAAAGTGCGAAGGACACTTCGCCATCAAAGGTGGGCGTAAACAGATACCCTACTTCAGGTCCGCTGTCGTCCCACGCGGTGCAACCATAGCCGGGGAACACGTTGACGCTATCCGTAGTGGAGCCCGCCCAGGGTTTTCCGCAGGACAGCAGACCCGCCGGAACACAGGCCGCCGCGCACACTCCGTCACCGGAGCAGGCCGTGCCTTCCGCACACTCACCGCAAAGGCCTTCACACCCATCGTCTCCACACTCTTTGCTCTCGCAATACGGAAGGCACGTGCACAAACCCTCCAGACATTCCTCCTGGAACCCCGTGCATTCCCCACAGGTTCCTTCACAGCCGTCGTCACCGCACTCCAAACCGTCGCACGCCACAAACGCGCACTCACCGCTCTGACACTCCTCCCCGCACCCGCACTCGCCACACGTTCCGCCGCAGCCATCTTCCCCGCACACCTTGCCGTCGCAACCGTGGAAGAAACAGACGCCGCCGTCGCACTCTTCCTCGCAACCGCATTCCCCGCAGCTTCCTCCGCAACCGTCGGCACCGCACTCCATGCCGCTGCACTTCGGCTCGCAAACGCACTCCCAGTCGATGCAGGTAGACTGCTCCCCGGGGCAATCCCCGCAGGAACCAAGGCAACCATCGGGGCCACACTCCTTGCCGTCGCATTGGGGCTGGCAGACGCACTGGCCCTCCTCGCACTCCTCGTCGTTGTCGCACTCTCCGCATATTCCGTCGCAACCGTTATCTCCGCATTCCCGGTCGTCGCAAGCAGGGACACACTCTATGGAACACTTCCCTTCGTTGCAGACCGGGGCTATCTCAGGACAGGATCCGCACTCACCTCCGCAGCCGTCGTCTCCACACTCAGCGCCGTCGCAAAAAGGCACACATGGCCCGTCGCCGGTCTCCGTCTCCCCGACGCCCACCAGGTCCGCAGTCCCGTCAACCGTAAGTTGCGGTTCATCGGCCCCACCATCACTGCAGGCCAACACACCCGAAAAGACCACCAACACCAATAGACACAACAATCGAGACAGGTTCATGTCAATCTCCGCTTCGTTCAAAACGGAATAGACCAAATACGGAGCGCACAGTCAAGCGCGACGGGTCAGCTCGGGCTACATTTCAGTACGTCAGGACCTTCCGATATCTGGTCCCGTTGTTCATGTAGACAAGATGCAACGCGCCCTGACCGTCGGCCACCAAGTTGGGTTTCCAACCCGGCCCGATTTCCACGTCCTCCCCCATTTCTCCGTTGGGCGCCACCCACCGCAACATCAAGGTGCCGTTGCGGCTCCACACAATGTACGCTCCACCACCCGCTGCGCTGGCAAAGTGGGGGCTGAACCGCGCGGTCACTACAGCCTGAGCGTCAACCAGCATGAGCGATGACGGATCGAACACCATCTTCTCTCCGTCCCAGATATTCAACACCAACCCCACGTCGTAAACATCCTGAGCTACGTAGGCCACCAGCGGGTCCCGGGCATCCGCAATGATCCCCGGATAGTTGTGATCATCCCCCAAATCGTAGGCGTCCGCGTGGGCCCAGACCACAGGGCTCTCCCCCTTGGCGTGACGCATGGAGTTCTGGTAGTACGAATGCTGATAGTACTGCGGGTTGCTGCACCCCACGATAGCCGCATGCCACACCCCGTGACTCGTCCCCCCCGGATGAGATACCTTTCCCGCCTTCGAAATGTAGAATGAGTTCTTTTCGCCGCCCTTTCCCGTGTACATCTGCCCGAACTCGGTCTCCTTGACCTTGCCCACCGCCCCATCATCCCAGCCGTACCGCTTCCAATAGCCGTCACTTGTGTAACAGATGCATTCGTCCGGTAGCGCGGGGTCCAGGGAGATGTAGCCGGTGTCCCAGCTCGAAGGATGCACCTGGTTCTTGGAGAAGTGGAATTGCGACGGGGCCTCGGCAATGTCGGTGCGAATGATGATCCCCATACCTACCGACGTCCAGTCATTGGCAGTGACCATGAACCCAGACGCCCAGGCCCGGTCCCGCCCGTCGACCTCGATGTGGACGCCGGAAAAGGAGTTGCTGCTGGGGCTGTAGTCCTTGATGTTCAGCGGAACCGGCGCCAGCCACTCCCCGTCCACCTTGTCCATGAAGTTCCAATGGGGTCCACCCACTCCCGCTTCCACCACGATGTGCGGCTGATCGATGCTATCGGTGGCAATTGACGATTTCTGGCCTTCGGGCCCCGCCGTCTCCTCCGCAAAGATGTGCGCTACCCGCGGTCCGCCCTGGGCGCCGACGCCACACACCGGAACCGCACCCGGAAAGCCGAACGGCTCCTCCCAGGCCAAGGTGTCACCTTCCAGGTTCCGGATGTACCACCTGTTGTTCGCACGATCGTGCACCGCAAAATCGGCGCTTCCGTCCCCGTCATAATCGCCCCCGACCGGGATCCCGCCCGCCCAGCCCCACTGCAGCTTCGCGGTGATCCCTTCTCCGCCCAGACCGTTGGCGTACCATTCCGCACTCACCCGGTCCCACGCGGCCAGATCTGAGGCCCCGTCCCCGTCGTAGTCTCCCGGCACAGGCACCGCGACGGTGCCGTCAAACGCGCCGCCCGCGGTGACGTCCTCGTCCGGTAGGCGAACATGCCACGAAGTCTTTGCCGGGTCGTACAGAGCCGGATCAGAGGCTCCGTCCCCGTCGAAATCCCCCGCTACCGGGGTCATGCCGGGACCGCCAACCAACTCCTCCCAGAGCAGGGTCTGCTCGTCAATGGTGGTTGCGTACCACAGGCTGGTGTGCGGGTCGTAAACCGTCGGGTCCACAACTCCGTCGCCGTCCAAATCGAGGGCGAGGGGGACCACCCCGGCATAGCCGAACTTGAAGTCCCAGAGGATGGGGTCCTCCCCGCCCGCCGCCATGGCGTACCAGTTCCCGCTGTCCGGATGAAACACCGCCATGTCCCACTTACCATCTCCATCGTAGTCACCGGGCACCGGAATCACCCCGCTGAACCCGAACGGCACCCCATCAACAAGTACCGTGCCTTCCAGGGTGCGCACATGCCACGTCCCGTCCGACGGATAAAACAACGCCAGGTCAGAGGCTCCGTCCCCGTCGAAGTCGCACAGCGCCGGCTGTTTTTCCACCGTCCAGACCTCCCCGGCCAAGTCCGCCGTCACTTCGGTGACATCGGGAGGGTAGGGCGCGTCATCCGCATTCCCATCCACATCCACCGTCGAGGCGACTTCCCCCCTCGGGAGGTCGGGCAACAACCGCACCTCCTCCCACGAGGCTCCGTCCCCCCTCGGAAGGCTCACGTCTCCTCCAGGGGACTGCGAGTCTTCTCCGATTGTCACCGTCTCCCGGCAGCCCGTCACCGCCAGAATCAGTGCCGCCACCACCATTGCCGCGGTTCGCTTTTCCATGGCCCCTCCAAAATGCTACTCCATGATCCCACTCAAACAGACCAGGCCGGCCCAGTCAAGCCCGACGTGAAAATGCCGCCCCCCGTCCCCTGCATTTTGTCCTCTCCTCTTTGACAGGTTTGCTGCCAGTCATCTATCATCAGGGCAAACTACGAGGTTGCGACATGCGTTGGACAACTGTTCCCGCCCTTTGCTTGCTGATCCTTTCTGCCGCGGCCCAGGCCAAGGAGCCCCTCGACTATGTCGACCCCCTCATCGGTACCGACACCAGCCTCGAGTTCTCCAACGGCAACTCCTTCCCCGCGGTCAGCATGCCTTTTGGAATGACCACCTGGACACCCCAGACCGGGGAGAAGAACTGGCTGTACACCTATGCTGCGGATCGCTTCCAGGGATTGCGGGCCACCCACAGCCCTAGCGTGTGGATGGGAGACTACGGCAGTTTTACACTGATGCCCATGGTGGGGCCGGTGAAGACAAACCCCCGGCATCGAGCAGCGAAGTTCAGCCATGACTGCGAGTCGGCAAAACCCCACTACTACAAGGTGGTGCTCGAGGAAAGCGGCATAATTGCCGAAATGTCACCGACGATGCGCGGCGCGGTGATGCGGTTCACCTTTCCGGCCTCCAAAGAAGCGGTGGTCGTCTTTGACGGCCATCCGGGCGGCGGCAAGGTGATGGTGCTCCCCGGCGAGCAGAAGATTGTCGGATACAGCGACTACCCAGGCTACCGCGATGTCCCCAACTTCCGCTTCCACTACGTCCTGGAATTCGACCGCCCCTTTCTCACCCACGGCACCTGGCATGAGAAAGGGGTCTTTCCCCTCGAGACACACCAGAAGGGGCACCACGTGGGTGCCTTTGTTTCGTTCGATGCAACGACCAACAGGGAGGTCACGGCAAACATCGGGACCTCATTCATCAGCTCCGCGCAGGCAGCACTGAATCTGGAGTGGGAGATCGGTGACAGAAACCTGGCCCAGGTTGGCGAGGAAGCCGCCCGGGCGTGGAACAAGGAACTGTCCGCCATCGACATCGGCACCTGGAACCAGGTCCACAAGACAATCTTCTATACAGCACTCTACCGCGCGCTGCTCTTTCCCCGGGTGTTCCACGAATCCGATGACCGGGGTACTGTGCGGCACTTCAGCCCGTTTTCGGGAAAGGTCCACGCCGGCCCCATGTACGTGGACACCGGTTTCTGGGACACCTATCGCACCGAGTTTCCCCTGTTCGCACTGATTCAGCAGGATCGTTACGGAGAGATGGTGGCCGGCTTCCTCGCGGCGTTCACCGAAGGCGGATGGATTCCCAAATGGCCCAGCCCCGGGTACCGCAGCGTCATGGTGGGCACCCACGGCGACTGCGTCATCGCGGATGCGTTGGCCAAAGGGATCTCCGGCTTCGACGCCGGCCTGGCATTCGAAGGCGTGAGGAAATCAGCGACCAAGAGCTCCCGGGGGCCCTACTTCGGAAGAGTCGGGATCGCAGACTACGACTCCCTCGGCTGGGTCCCTGCCGACCGGGTAGATGAATCAGCATCCCGGACCCTGGCTTTTGCCTACGACGATTTTTGCGTCGCCCAGGTGGCCTTCGCCGCGGGCAAGAAAGAAGAAGGAGACCGCTTCTTGTTGCGCGCCCGTAACTACCGCAACCTGTTCGACTCGAAATCCGGGTTCATGCGCGGTCGCAACGCGGACGGCTCCTGGGTCGAACCCTTTGACCCGGTGGAGTGGGGAGGCCCCTACACCGAGGGTGCGGCCTGGCACTGGCTATGGTCGGTTCAGCATGACATCCCGGGCCTTGCCGACCTGCTGGGCGGACCCGACAAGCTGGCTGCGCAGTTGGACAAGCTGTTCGCCCACGAGCCCCACTACAAGGTCGGAGGCTACGGGCGTGTGATCCACGAAATGCGGGAGATGGTGGCGGGCAAAATGGGGCAATACGCCCACGCCAACGAGCCGGTACACCACGTGCCGTATCTATACAATTACGTGGGGCAACCGTGGAAGACCCAGGACAAGGTTCGTACCATCCTGGAGACGTTGTACGGCTCCGGCCCGGATGGCTACCTGGGCGACGAAGACAACGGCCAGATGTCCGCGTGGTTCATCATGAGCGCACTCGGGTTCTACCCCATCTGCCCCGGAAAGCCGATCTACCTTATCGGAAGTCCTCTTGTGACCCGCGCGGACGTCCGTCTCGGGGAAGGCAAGACGCTTCGCGTTGAAGCCCATAACAACAGCGCGGGTAACAGGTACGTACAGAAGGCCTTCCTCAACGGAGTGGAACTTGGGCGCACGTGGTTCACACACCAGGAAATCGAAACAGGCGGAGAGCTGAAATTCATCATGGGCGACCAGCCCGACAAGTCATGGGGTTCATCCCCAAAACAGCGCCCGCCCGCGTGTGTCGCGTACAGCGCACGCTAGCCTTCCCGCCGCGATACTGGTATTCTCGTTGTCGCTGATATGTCTGCAATTTTTCGGAGTGACCAATGATCACCAAAACTTCAAGCTTCCTGATGGCTGCATTCCTTCTCGCCGGTTGCGGCGCCGGCGGCGGGTCCAACCTGTTTCCGGACGCAGCACCCGACATACCGGTGACCGCTGATGTGGCCGCGGAGCTCCCGTCCGACCTTTCCATCGAGCCCGACATTCCGGCAATGGAGGTGGAACCGGACGAGTACATCTTCGACTTTGGATCCGAGACACCCTTCGTTGAATGCAACCCGGGAGAAGGCTGCTTTGGCGACAAATGTGCCGAAAACAGCGACTGCCAGTCGGGCTGGTGCGTCGAGCACATGGGCGAAAGCACCTGCACCACGGTGTGCCAGGAGGAGTGCCCTGTCGGGTGGACCTGCCGCCAGATGTCCGATGGAGGTCCGGATCTCGTCTTCGTCTGCGTGTCCGATTTCACGCACCTGTGCCGGCCGTGCACCAGCGCCGGGGACTGCAAAACCGACACCGTCGAGGACGTTTGCGTGGAGTATGGGGCGGGTGAAAACTTCTGTGGCGGAGCCTGCGACCCCGCCGCGCCCGATTTTGTCGAGCAGTGTCCCTGGGGCTTCTCCTGCAAAGAGGTGGAAACGGTAGATGGCGTCTTGTTGCCCCAGTGTGTGGCCGACGCGGGCGAATGCCCCTGCACCGATAAGTCGGTGAGTCTGGGCTTGTTCACCTCCTGTGAAGTCACCAACGAATTTGGCTCTTGCACCGGCATGCGGGTGTGCGCGGCCGAAGGGCTGCTGCCCTGCGACGCGCTGGTGCCGGCCCTCGAGGTCTGCAACGGCATCGACGACGACTGCGACGGCGACATAGACGAACCGAACTTCGTGGAAGGTAAGTACGCCGACCTGTGCGACGACGGCAACGACTGCACCACGGGCGCGTGCAAAGGCGCGGAAGGATGTGAGTACGACACCCTCACGGAAGGGGAGTGCGTAGATGGGGACGCCTGCACCGTGGGCGACCACTGCGAGGAGGGCGAGTGCGTCGGCCTGCCCACAGTATGCGATGACAACAACGCCTGCACCGACGACTTCTGCGATGGTCTGGGCGGCTGCATGGGAGATTTCAACCAGCAACCTTGCGACGACGAAGACCCCTGCACCGTAGCTGACCAGTGCACCCAGGGCGAATGCCTCGGTTTTGCGGTAGACTGCGAATGTCTCTCAGACGCTGATTGCGCCGAACTCGAGGACGGTAACCTGTGTAACGGCACGCTGTTTTGCGACACTTCCGGAGTGCCCTTCCAGTGTGCTCTGGTTCCCAACAGCGCGATTGCATGCGACGAGCCGGAAGGACCGGGCGCGGTATGCCAACAAACAGTGTGCGACTCCGAAACCGGCGAATGCTCTTTGATCCCCGACCACGAAGGATACGCCTGCGACGACGGCAATCCGTGCACCGTTGGGGATAAGTGCGCAGCCGGCCAGTGCATCGCCGGAGTCCCCGTGTTGTGCAGCGACGACAACCTGTGCACCGACGACTCGTGCGACCCGCAGGCCGGATGCCAGTATGACGCGAACACGGCCGCCTGCAGCGACGGAAATGCCTGCACCTCCGGAGACCAGTGCTCAGGGGGCTCGTGCCAAGGTGGAGACCTCCTCGACTGCGACGACGGCAACGAGTGTACCGACGACGGCTGCGACATTGCCCTCGGGTGCATCCACTCTGCTGCGGCCGGCCCTTGCGACGATGAAAACGCCTGCACCGCAGGTGACCACTGCGACGGCGGCGCGTGTGTGCCGGCCACGTTTACCGACTGCGACGACGACAATCCGTGCACCAAGGACACCTGTGACGCGGCCGCGGGCGGCTGTGCATATGAAATGACTTCCGCCCCTTGCGACGACGGCGACCCGTGCACCGCCAGCGACCAATGCTCCGGCGGCCTGTGCATTCCCGGCCCGGGGGTGGACTGCAACGACGGCAACCCGTGTACCCTGGATTCCTGCGGCCCGGACGGAGTCTGCCTGCACCAGAACTTCGACGGCGGCTGCGATGACGGCAACGCCTGCACCTATGGAGACCAGTGCAGCGCGGGTCAGTGCACTTACCTCGGAGTGGAGATGTGCGACGACGACAACATCTGCACTACCGACAGTTGCGACCCTGCGGAAGGGTGTCTCCACGTTCTCAACGAAGCGCCTTGCGACGACGGCGACACTTGCACCACAGGCGATCACTGCCACCTGGGCCAGTGCATCGGCTCCGGACAGTTGGCCTGCAACGATCTGAACCCGTGCACCACCGATAGCTGCGACCCGGCCGCCGGCTGCCAGTTCAAGGCGGCCGAGGGCGACTGTGACGACGGTACCGTCTGCACCGTGGGCGACCACTGCGAGGCCGGCTTTTGCGTGCCGGATAGTGTGCTCCAATGCAACGATGAGAACCACTGCACCGATGATTCGTGCCACAGCGATCTTGGGTGCGTTTTTGACACCAACACCATCCCCTGCGACGACGGTGATGCTTGTACCACCGTCGACACCTGTACCGGCGGTGCTTGCGTGGGCGGGCCGCCGGCGAACTGCGACGACGAGAATCCCTGCACCGATGATTCGTGTGACCCGGAAGACGGCTGCCTGCACGTAAACAACCTCGTCCCGTGTGACGATGACAACGCCTGCACCGCCAACGAGGCCTGCCTCGACGGCCAATGCCAGAACGGCCTGGCCATCCTGTGCAACGACCTCAACATCTGCACCGACGATTCCTGTGATGAGGATTTCGGCTGCCTCTACGTGGTCAACCAGGCCGCCTGCGAGGACGGCGATGCCTGCACCGCGGACGACTATTGCGAGATGGGCGATTGCGTGTCCGGGCCGGCCATGGATTGCGACGATCAGGACGTCTGCACCATCGACGTCTGTGTTCCTCCCAACGGCTGTGCGTATTCACCGGCCGCGGACGGGACCCCGTGCGGATTCGAGATGGAATGCAAAGAGGGCCTGTGCAAAGACATTTGCGAGCAGCAGACGGGCAATGTTCAGTTCTCGTACAGCGGCAGCATCGCCACCTGGACTGTTCCCGAGTGCGTGGAGCAGATAACTATCGAGACGTGGGGCGCTGAAGGCGGCAAGAACAACCCCTGCAGCCAGAAGGGCGGCCGCGGCGCGCGCATGAAGGGAGATTTCGACGTCGTCGAGGGAGAAGTGTTGAAGATCGTGGTCGGACAAAAGGGCCAGGATCGGGGCTCAAACACTTCCAACCAGTCGGGCAGCGGCGGCGGCGGTTCTTTCGTGTGGAAGCAGCAGGGAACAGCCCTGCTCATCGCCTCCGGCGCGGGCGGAGGCGGAGCCATCTGCACCAGCGGCGGCAGCCCCAACTATGCTACCGGAAAGAACGGCGTCACCGGCACTTCCGGCACCAGCGACACCACCAACGCGCAGCAGGGCGGAAGCAACGGCTCAGACGGCAACGGGACGGGTAAAGGCAAGGGTTGGAACAACGTCAAGAACGACCCCCAGGGGTACGGCAGCGGCGGCGAAAAGGGCGGCTACGGCGGCGGTGGGAAGGTCGCCAGCAACCACGGCGGCGGTGGCGGCGGGGGGTACTCCGGTGGTGGTGGAATGGACTACACCGGGAACCCTGCTCCGGCCGGCGGCGGCGGTGGGTCCTACAACAACGGCTCCAATCAATCCAACAGCGCGGGTGTCCAGACCGGCAACGGCAAGGTGGTGATCAGTTGGTAGGCGGCGGTCGTGTGACCGCTGATGGCTGCCTTCAGGGAATAAAATATACTGCTGGACCGCTGCAACTCGACGGCCTAAGATAAGGGTGCCCTGAAGGGAAAGGTACCCATGACGCAGCCTAAGGACTCGGAATCGACCGTAGCAGTAGTCGATGGCCAACCGCTGTTCGGTGTTCGCACAACCCCGTTCGCACGCGCCAACCTCCTCGACGCCCGCTTTCCCGGTTTCACCGGCGCTACACGCTGGCTGAGAAAGCAGCGGCTCAAGGAGTGGCAGCACGTCGCCGTGGTTCACCCCGATTACTACATGAGCCTGGCGCTGGTTGACGCCAAGTACACCACCACTTCTTTTGTGTGCGCGTTCAATCGTAGGTCGGGCGAAACCAACGAGCACTCCCGTCAGGCCCCGCCCGGTGTGGTGCGCCTTCCCGAAGGGCTGGGGAACGGGGACTCCGCTTTCTTTCGGCCTAACTACCTCGTGCAAATCAAGAACCGTCTGGACCAGGGTTATCACGAAGTCACCGTGGACATTGCGGCCACCAGGCAGCAGCCCCGCATCAAGGCAGACCTCCGCCTTGCCTTCCGCCCCGGCGTTGCACCGCCCCTGGTTGCGGTGCTCCCATTGGCCAGCGGTCGCCCCTTCTATACCCACAAAGCGCCCCTGGCGGTCTCGGGGAGGGTGTCCATCGGGGAAATCGGTTTCGAATTGGACCCGGGCCGCGACCTCGCCCTTATCGATGTACACAAAGCGTACTACCCCTACCGCACCTTCTGGCACTGGGCCACGTTCGCAGCCTACGACCAGAACGGCGGGGTTTTGGGGGCTAACCTGACTCACAATGTCATTGCCGACGACCACAAGTTCAACGAGAACGTAATGTGGCACGCGGGCCGCCTCCATCGATTGGGGCCGGCTCGGTTCGACATTCCGGACGATCCGCTCGCCCCCTGGAGGGTGCGCACCACCGACGGCCGAGCAGAGTTGCAATTCCACCCGGAAGGTCTACGGCAGGAAACCATCAACCTCGGCTTTGCCAAGTCCGAATACGAACAGCCGTTCGGTTGCTTCTCCGGAACGCTGGAAGATGACGACGGAGTGGAGCAAAATGTGCATAATGTCTTCGGGGTCGCGGAGCGCCACCAGGTACGGTGGTAGGAGCAAGGGGATATGATTGTCATGTCACACAGGGATTTCTACAAACTCAAACACGCTGAATCGGACGTAGAGTTTCTCATTAACCGGAAGCTGCTGATCCACAAGCAGCTTGAGAAACCGGCCCGCACCTATGCCGTGTACACCGACCTGCACGGCTCCTACGAGAAGTTCCTGCAGTGGCTGAAGAACGGCATGGGTTACACCCGCATCGCAGTTTCCGAGATCCTGGGCAACGACTACGGCCCGGATATCTACGCATTGTATGAGCGCCTTCTGCTCGTCATCGACCGGGACCGCGTCTCAGCCATCCAGGCCTATCTCAACGGTGAAATGGAGGAGTTCGACCACCGCCTCTACTTCTTTGCACAGGTCCCTTCCCGGTTCGTTGACACCCTCGAGGCGTTGGAAGGTAAGAAGCTCACTAGAAAAAGGGTCCTGAAAGACCTGCTGAATCTGCTTAGAGCCATCACCCGGGGAGATGAGCACCGCATCTTCAAAGCGATCCCGAAAACGTACCAGGAGAATATGCTCAAGTTGTACTTCCAAAAGGACACCGCAACCTACGAAGCCCTTTTGGACGGCGTCGCGGACAATCGCAAGATCTACCACATGTTCAGCGCGATCCTGGTCAAGCTCATCATCGTGAACATGCTCGAAAAGCACGTCAACCTGGGAGACACATTCGACCGTGGCGACGGTGCGGATAAGCTCATCGATTTCTACCGCGCCTACTTCGACGCTGAAGTGCTGTCCCCACCGTTGCACTACATCTGGGGAAATCACGACCTGTTGTGGCTGGGAGCTTCCGTGGGCAACCCCATCCTGTGCGTCACTGCACTGAGAATCTCCCTTCGATACAACAACATGGACTTCCTCTACAGATATGGGTTCTCAGTGGACAAGCTCAAGGAGTTTGCCCTCGACTGCTATCACCTGACACCCACCGGAGCCTATACCAAATCGGGGATGGAGACCTCGGGCTACTCCCTCGACGACGCCAAGAAGATGGCCAAGGTGCTCCTGGTGCTGGAGACCAAACTGACTTTGCAGTGCCTGCGTGAGGCGCTGACTATCGGCGGGCAAATCGACTACATACCCCACGAAGCGAGGTTCTCCTCCCTCCTGCAACTGATGCCCGCCGGAATCGCGGAAGATGAAGACGAGTGGGCGGCTTTCATGGCCGATAACCCGCTCTACTCCGATGTCTACTTCCCTACCATCGACGCCGACCATCCCGAACGCCTCACTAAGGCTGAGCAGGAGCTGGTTGACGACCTCGTCCGGCAGTTCACGACCTTGCCCAGATTCCAGGACCACATGAAGTGGCTGTTCTGGAAGGGAGAAATGTACCGCGTCGTCGACAACACTCTCTACTACCATGCCGCGCTTCCGGCCACCGACAACATGGAGCTTGCCCAGATCAAGGGCATGAAAGGCAAGGGCCTTCTTGACTGGCTCCAAAGGGACTTGAAGCGTATCGGTGAAAAACAGAAGGCAGGCCAGGACCCGACGTTGAGGGAGAAGATGCTGCTCTGGTTCCTGTGGTGTGGCGCTGAATCGCCCTTCTTCTGCAAGAGCAAGATGGCTACACTCGAGCGGGCAATCTTCAAGAAGGAGGAGGCGGCGGCCGATACGCTCACCACCTGGAAGGAGGAGAAAGATCGCTACTACGAGTACATCCGGGACGACCGTTTCCTAAACCAGATTCTGCGGGAATTCCACGCCGAAAAGCTGGTGATGGGGCACACCCCGGTGAAGACCGCGGAGCAGGGGCGGCTCAGCGATGCGCTCATGGCCTTCGTCATCGATGGCGGAGCGTCCCCGGCATACGGCGACCGGGGCGCGGTGCTGATCCACACCCCCGACTGGGTGTACCTGACCTTCCATCCGAGTCTCGAAGAGCTCATGCAGGCCGAGGACGAGCACCGTCTCCCCGACGTCAAGATTATGCCTCTTGAGACGCAAGGGAAGGGCCTGTTGAGGGACATGGAGAAGGGGTACTTCCTCCGGCAGGAGTTGGAGGCTATTAATGAACTGCTCGAAAACCGCATCGACGCGGTCTATGGAAACTTCTTTCGCCGGGAGGAAGGGTAGGGCATGGATTCCAACGCACAATCTCCCGACTTGCCGCGGGCACTCCCGGCCGAGCTTGAAAAATGTGTGGAGTTCCACGGGCACCTGTGTCCCGGGCTGACCTATGGCTTTCTCATTGCGCGCAAGGCTGCCGAGTTGCTCGCACTTGACCGCGCGTCCGACGAAGAAGTAGTGGCCGTCAGTGAGAACGACTCGTGCGCCATCGATGCTCTGCAGGTTCTTCTGGGTACCACGTCGGGCAAAGGCAATCTCACCGTCAACAACATTGGCAAGAACGTCTTTACCGTCTACTCGCGCAAGAGCGCCAAAGCGTTCCGCTTCTCACGCACCGGCTACTATGACTACTCGGGCCCGGACAGAGAGGAATTCGACCACCTGGAGGCCGCGTTCGTCGCAGGCACCGCCACCCACGCTCAGCGCCACCGGCAAGAACAGCTAAAATCGCTGGATCTCATAGCCAAACCCTTCGACCAGGTTTTCCACACCACCGAAGTGGACATCCCCGCGCCCCCATTCGCCCCCATGTCCCCTTCCACTCCCTGCGCCAACTGCTCCGAAATGACCATGCGCAGCAGGATGGTCCAAACCGCCGACGACCAACTGCTCTGCCTGCCTTGCGCAAGGGCGCGCTGACCCGCAACCTGCAACGAACTTCTGCGGCTCGACTTGACATTCCCCCTCCCCCTTGCTCTACTCAACGAGTACTAACGCGGGAGACGCCCATGGGCCACATAACGCTGAAGGGAAGCTACGACAAACTGCAGAAGCGCCTGGACCAGAACATCATCGGTGCGCCCGACTCAAAGGTGCTCCGGGAGATCCTGTCCATTGTGTTCACCGAAGAGCAGGCGGCCATAGCAGTGAAAATGCCGTACGGATTTTGCACCACGGGCAAAATCTCCCGCATTACAGGCATTCCAAAGGAAGAACTTCAACCTAAGCTTGAACTCATGGCTGAAAAGGGGATCCTGTTTGACATTGAATCCAAAGGCAAGGAAGTCTGGTACTTGAACCCCACGGTCATCGGCTTTTTCGAGTTCTCCATGATGCGCATTCGGGATGAATACGACCAGAAAGAGCTGGCCCATAAACTCCACGAATACATGTTGGGCGATGCGGAGAACATCTTCCTGAATGAGGTAGGAAAGGGGGAAACCCAGCTCTTCCGGCCGTTGGTTCACGAAGACACCGTGGACGAAAGTGTGGTCGAGATTCTCGATTACGAAAAGGCCGTCGGACTTGTGAGCGCTTCCGACGCCTGGGCCGTCGGTTTGTGCCATTGCCGCCACGTAGCCGAGCACGAGGGCAAAGAGTGCAAGAAGATGAACCTCGAGAGTTGCCTGACTCTCGGAGCAGCAGCCAGGTACTTCCTGCGCCGTGGCATGGGCCGGGAGATTACCAAAGAAGAGTGTCTCGACATCCTCTACAAGTCACGCAAGGCCGGCCTGGTGCAGATGGGCGACAATGTCCAGAAGAACATCATGTTCATCTGCAACTGTTGTGCTTGCTGCTGCGTACTGCTTGAAGGCTACCGCCGCCTCGCACCTGCATCCCGACTGCACACTTCCAACTTCGTCGCGGCGGTAAACCGGGAAACCTGCACCATGTGCGGACTGTGCGCCAAGGTGTGCCCGGTGGACGCCATCGACGGAGAAAAGGTGGAGCGCAAAACCAAGGTCACCATCAATGATGAGCTGTGCATCGGCTGCGGCGTGTGCGCCACCAAGTGCAAATTCGACTCCATGGAGATGCGCAACCGCCCGTACCGGGTCCACACTCCCGCCAATGCGATCGAAAAGGCGGTGAGAATGGCTCTCGAGCGGGGCAAACTCCACAACCTCATGTTCGACATCCCGGACAGCCTTTCCCACTCAGTTCTGCGGCTTGTCTTCAAGGCTCTGCTCGCGCTTCCTCCCGGCAAACAGATCCTGGCCCGGGAGCAGGTGAAATCCCGGTTCGTCCGCCACTTCCTCAAGCTCGCCAAATCCAAGCCGGGCGCGGATATGTAGGCGCCCGCCTCCGCGGCCGTCCTTGCGCCGCGTACGCCAACCACGCTATCATGTTCTGGTAAGTACTGGAGGAACACATGCACCGGCTGAACTTCATCATCTGCGCGGTCTTTTCCCTTCTCGTCGCACTCGCAGGCTGCGGCGGCGGCAAGGCAGAACTCGTTGTTGCCGAAGATGTCAAGGAAACGGAGGACCTCGCCCTGGAGGACGCGACCCGTGAAGCCGGCGCCCCTCTGGAGGTCCTCTCGCCCGAGACATATCTGGATTTCGAACTGTTCGCCGACCTCGAAACCACCGACATTTCAGAAGTTGAACCGGGCGGCTTCGGTTGGCCCTGCGACACCAACAGTGACTGCCTGTCCGACTACTGCATCATGGTGGGCGCCGAAGGCATTTGCAGCTCTACGTGCATCGATGATTGCCCCAACACCTGGGACTGCGTGCAGGACATGGCCGCGGTGCCGGACATTGTCTACGTTTGCGTCCCTTCCGCCCTCACCCTTTGCGCACCCTGTGTGGAGGATTCCGACTGCCTGGCAAGCGGATTCGAGACCGGGGCCGCGTGTGTGGATTTCGGCGCCGAAGGCAACTTCTGCGGCGCGGCTTGCAGTCCCGACAACGACTGCCCGGAATCCTACGACTGCCTCGAAGTGACCCTCACTTCAGGCCTCACCACGGCCCAGTGCATTCCCTCCGATACACCCTACTGCGAGTGCACCGATTACGCGGTAACCTTCGGCGCCTGGACCGACTGCACAGTCGCCAACGACCACGGCGCATGTCTCGGTCAGCGCCATTGCGATGCTGAGGGGCTCACCGCCTGCGACGCTCCCGAGCCTGGCCTCGATGAATGCAACGGATTGGACGACGATTGCGACGGCGAGGTAGACGAGGGACTCGGTGCCGAGACCTGCGGCCTCGGGGTCTGCGTCCACCCGGTGCCCAACTGCATCGACGGAGTACCAGGGGTTTGTGACCCCCTCGAGGGAAGCTCCGACGAACTGTGCAACAACAAGGACGACGACTGCGACGGCGAAACAGACGAAGACTTCGAAGACACCGACGCCGACGGCGTACCCGACTGCATCACCATGGATGACGACGGCGACGGGGTAAATGACGGCGATGACAACTGTCCCTCGGTGGCCAACCCCGACCAGGCCAACGCCGACTTTGACGGGGAAGGCGACGCGTGCGACCTGGACGACGACAACGACCAGTCCCCCGACGACCTGGACTGCGAGCCGTTCAATGGGCAGGTGCACCCCGGTGCGACCGAAACCTGCAACGGCGTGGACGACGACTGCAGCGGCGAAGTAGACGACGGCCTTGGGAGCACCATGTGCGGCCTGGGCATCTGCGAGCATACCGTCGACAATTGCGCGTCCGGCGCACCCCAGCTTTGCGACCCGTGGGAGGGTGTGGGTGCGGAGGAATGTGACGGCCTGGACAACGATTGCGACGGCATCGCGGACAACGAGTTCCCCGACCTGGACGAAGATGGCGAGGCCGACTGCATCGACGACGACGACGACGGAGACGACGTTCCTGACAGCGCTGACAATTGTGTTAGCGTGAAAAACCCGGGGCAGGAGGATGAGGATGGCGACGGTTTCGGTGACCTGTGTGATGAGGGGTGCTACCTGGAACTCATCGATGAATGGGAAGGGGACTGCGACGGCATCCCGGACGACACCGACAACTGCGTTGGCGTGGAGAACCCTCAACAGGTGGATACCGATGGCGACGGCGACGGCAACGCCTGTGACGGCGACGACGACAATGACGGTGTGCCCGACAGTGCGGACAACTGTGAGCTGGTGAGCAACCCTCAGCAGTCGGACCTCGACGGTGACGGTGAAGGGGACAAATGCGACGGCGACCAGGACGGTGACGGCGTACCCGACAGCGAGGACAATTGTGTTGGTGTGGAAAACCCGGACCAGGCCGACCTCGACGGTGACGGCGATGGCGATTGGTGTGATCAGGATGACGATGGTGACGGAGAACCCGACGTCACCGACTGCGAACCTTTCAACGCCGAGGTCTCCCACCTCACCGCGGAGTTGTGCAACGGCATCGACGACGACTGTGGCGGCGAGGTGGACGAGGCGGATGCCGAAGGGTGCATCAACCACTACCTGGACCTGGATGCGGACGGGTTCGGCGTCGCCAACCAGTGGGAGTGCCTGTGCAAGGCGGGTCCCCTCTACTCGGCCACAGACACCGGCGACTGCAAGCCGCTGGACCCCGACGTATTTCCCGGCGCCGACGAACTGTGCAACGGCGCTGATGATAATTGCGACGATGCCATCGATGAAGGTTTCCCCGACCAGGACGCAGACGGTATCGCTGACTGCACGGATCCCGACGCCGACGGAGACGGCGTTCTCGACAGCGCGGACAATTGTGTTGGTGTGAAGAATCCCAACCAGGCGGATTTCGACAATGATGACTTAGGAAACGAGTGCGACCCCGACGATGACAACGACCTGTCCAAAGACGCGGTGGACTGCTCGCCGTTCGACCCCACCATCTATCCGGGTGCAGAGGAACTTTGCGACGGCATAGACAACGATTGCGACGGGCCTGCTGACGAAGAACTGGGAGAAACCTCCTGCGGCCTCGGCGTCTGCGCCCACACTATCCAGAACTGCGTCGCGGGAATCCCCCAAGTATGCGACCCGATGGAAGGCGCCGGAATTGAGACGTGCGACGGGGAGGACAACGACTGTAACGGAGAAGTGGACGAGGCGCTGGGTGAAACAACTTGCGGGCTGGGCCTTTGCGTACACACCGTTCCCAACTGCCTTGCCGGCGTGGTGCAGGTCTGCGACCCGCTACTCGGCGCTCAGCCCGAGCTTTGCGATGGCCAGGACAATGACTGCAACGGCGAAACCGACAACGGCTTCTCCATAACGCTCTCCAACGGGTCGGTTGTTACCGGAGTTGGAGTCCCTTGCGGGGTTGGCGATTGCGGCGGCGGCGTGACAACCTGCACTCCTGACGGCCTGGCCATGTACTGCCCCACGGAAGAGGACTCCGTGGACGAACTGTGCGATGGTGCGGACAACGACTGCGACGGCGAAATAGACGAGGGCTTCGCAATGGTCCTGCTTGACGGAACAACCGTTGAGGGCGTCGGCTCGCCCTGCGGAGTAGGACAGTGCGCAGGTGGATTCACCGCCTGCCTCCCCGACGCTTCCGGGCTGTTCTGTCCCACTCAGTTCGCGGCCCAGGACGAACTGTGTGATGGCGAGGACAACGATTGCGACGGCGTCGTCCCCGATGACGAAGACGACCTGGACGGCGACGGTCAGCGCCAATGCGGCGGCGACTGCAACGACGACGCACCCGGGATCTTCTCCGGCGCGGCGGAAGAGTGCGACAACATCGACTCCGATTGCGACCAAAGCCTGGTGGACGGTTATGACGATACCGACAATGACCTTCAACCCGACTGCATCGATTCGGACGATGACAACGACAACGACCCGGACGATACCGATTGCGACGACACCAACCCCGATATCTACAGCGGCGCAGACGAATTGTGCGACCAGGTCGACTCTGATTGTGATGGCTCGCTGGTGGACGATTTCGCCAACTTCGATGATGATGAGACTCCCGACTGTGTGGACACTGATGACGACAATGACGGCAATCCCGACCTGGCAGATTGCAATGATGCCGACCCCACCATTTACGTCGGAGCTCAGGAGTCGTGCGATGAGATCGACTCCGACTGCGACGGGAGCCTCATCGACGAATTCGCCAATACCGACAACGATTCTCTCCCCGACTGCGTGGACGACGACGACGATAACGACGACGACCCGGACGCCACCGACTGCAACGACACCGACCCCCTTATCTTCAACGGAGCCCCGGAGGGGTGCGACGATATCGACTCCAACTGTGACGGGGATCTCGTAGACCAGTATCCCAACTTCGACGGCGACGCCCTTCCCGACTGCGTGGACCTCGACGACGACGGTGACGGCGACCTCGATGCTACCGACTGCAACGACGCGGATGCCGACATCTACAACGGTGCCGACGAGTCATGCGATGAAGTGGACTCAGACTGCGACGGGACCCTCACCGATGAGTTCGCCAATAACGACGGCGACACTTTGCCCGATTGTATCGACACCGACGACGACAACGACGGCACCGCGGACCCCAATGACTGCGCCCCCTTTGACGCAGCCATAAACCCCGGTGCGGCAGAGATTTGCGACGGCAAGGACAACGACTGCGACAACGTCGTGGACAATCCCGGCACCCCGGGCTGCCAGACCTACTACCTGGACGCAGATGACGACGGTTACGGCACCTCATCTTCCCAGTGCCTCTGCTCCGCTACGGGCCAGTACACCGCCACCCAGACCGGCGATTGCGCCGACGGCGACGCGGCTGTGCACCCGGGCGCGGCGGAAGTGTGCGGCAACCAGGTGGACGAGAACTGCAACGGGTCCTACTCGGAGGGCTGCAGCACTACCTTCCACAACTGCGGAGGACCCGGCGCCTTTGACGTTGGCCAGAGCCTCTCGTGCAGTTGGAGCGGCGCCCGGCTGGTCAACAAACTGAAGGTCTCCTGCGGTTGCAACGACGGAGAAACAGGTAACTACACCGTCTCGTTCAGCGACGGCTCATCCGTGAACTTCGGCGCAGGGTGCAACACCACCAAGAGCATCTCTGAACGCTGGGCCACCTCCATGACCATCAAGATGAACTCGGGCGGCGGCGGAGATAATCACATCTCCTGGACCTGTTGCGGCTCCTCCGGATGGGGGATGTGGTATAAATAGGCGGGAGCAAAGTAGAGGCGGTAGGCGGTAGGAACGGCAGGAGCCTCGAAAGCTCTACTGCAACAACTCAGACAACCTATCTTCCAAGACGTCGTAGGAAAAATGCGCCTTGCCCAATTGGAAATTGTGCTCCGCGATCTCCCGAGTCAGCGCGTCATTGTGGATAATGCTTGAGACCTGGGCCAACGCTTCGTCGGTCAATACATTACCCTGCAGCATGACGGTTCGAAACCCCAGGCTCCCGATATCCGGCCAGTACACCGGTTCGTAGTTGTTCACGAAGATCGGGGTCCTCGAGAGCACGCACTCCACAAACGCATTGCCGAACCCCTCGTAGGTTGAAAAATAGGTACACGCCCGGGCGTGGGCGTAGGCGTCCGACAGGGAGTAGGTTTTCACCCCATCGGGCCGAGTTCGGGAATCGTTGCCGATGAAGCGCTCGGCAAAAACCACCCGCCCTTCCAGTTTGAGCCGTAGAACCTGTTCGTTGAGCTCCTCGAAATACCCGCCGCCCGTATCGTCCTCGTGACTGCCGGCAATCACCAGCTTCACTCGGGGGTCATCCAGACGGTCCACCAGGTCGATAGCCACCTCGATACCTTTCCGCCGTACTATCCTGGTCACCTGGAACAAGAGCAGATCTTCATCGCCCATCCCCAGGTCCCGCCGCAAGCTGCCGTTAAACGCGGAAGGCAGCCCGTAGGGGAGGTCAAAATCCATGACGTTGGGAACCACCACGGAAACTCTGGAAAACCGTGTCGCCAAGGTCTCCGCAGCCGCACTGTTGATAACCGCGTGGGTCGAGTTGGGCAGACGAAGGGGGAAAAGCTCAGCGACGAGGCAGTTCACCCGCTCGAACCTGGAAACGTATCTGTCGCCCCGCTCCCACGCGAAGTCGTGGTCGTGAGTGATGGTTCTGACCCCCGACCTTTCCGCAGCCAGCTTTATGCCCAGACCCATGGCAATGTGGCAGGGTAGGGCGCACGCATTCTCAGGAATGATTACGTCCAGCCGCCGCGCCGCAATCCATTCCAGAACGCCCTCGCCGATGCTCCCGCCCCGGGCGTGAATAGACGCCAGCAATTCGTCCTCTCCTCCGTCACCTCCGAAGTAAGCTACCTCTTGTTCCCGAAGGCAGTAATCGGAAGAAAATGCAAGGGCAGGCAGCAAGTCCTCATGGCCGGCGTCCATGGGAGCACCCTCGTACGCTCCCGCAAGGGTATAGACCTCGTGGCCCATGCGTCGAAGGACCAGCGCCCACTTTTCGGTCTCCAGCGCGACCCCGTCCACACCTCCGATTCTGCCGATGATGAAACCAATTCTCATTAACTCACCAATTTTCAATTACCAATTTTCAATTATCAATTGTCAGTTGTCTGAGCCGACGGCCATTACGTTGAGCCATTGGCCGTCGTTCCAATTGCCTACCTGGGTCCAAAGAGAAGAGTCGGCCGAGTCGCCAAGTTCGTTCAGGTACTCGTCCTGTGTCCCTCCGGAATCCAGGAAGATGCCCACGGTGATGGAATTCTCGTTTTCAGTGTCGCAGTATGCCTGGCCGACGCCGGTCTTGCCGTCGGTCCGGTAACTGTCTTCCCCTTCCTGGTCCCAGAAGATCCCGGTGCCGTACAGGTCGCCTGCGCCGATGTTCCGATCGGCCTTGCCCCAGTAGCTGTCCTTCCCGCTGCCGTTGAGCATAAAACCGATGGAGTAGTCCCGACCCTCGCCGAGACACTGATCCTGGAGGCAGAAGTAGGTGTCGTCACCTTCCCAATCCCCGTGCACCCCGCCCGCGAAGTGGGCCGAAGCGCCAAAATTGTACCAGATCCCGTCGTACTCATCGTTGCCCGCAACGTCCAGGTGGAATCCGACACCGAACCAGTAGCCAACCCCCTGAGCGAACAGCCCTGCGGAGTAAATGTCGTCTCCCTGAAGGTCGGCCAACAGTGCGACGCCTCCCGAGTAGCTGTTGGGCAAACCAGCCGCGTCGTTGCGATACCCCTGGCCCGCCCCCTGGGACATGTTCGCGTTGTACTTCGAGTTCTGCGCCGAAGGGTAGATATTGATCTCCGCCTCAGCGACGTACGAATCGTTGCCATCGACATCCAGCAACAGGGAAGCGCCACGGTACGAAGCGTAGGACTGGCTGGCCCGGAATGAGTAGTACTTGTCTTCACCTGCCCCGTCCCGGAGTAGTGCGACGCCCAACATGGCCGCGGCCTGGGAGAAATTAACCGAGCTGTAACTGTCGTTTCCCGCCCGGTCGTCCAGGATGGCGACCCCGAGACACGCGCTGGCCAGGCTGTTATAGTTGGAGAGATAGGTGTCGTCACCTTCAACGTCGACCATTACGGCATAGCCCAGGTGCCCCGCAGCAAAGGAAGGCAGCGGTTCGTCGTCGTTTTCGTAGACGTCGTCCCCGCCCAGATCCAGAATAACCGAAAGGGGCACACCAAACCGGGTCGCCCCGAGCACGCCCATGTATTTGTCATTGCCGCCCAGGTCGAGCACCAGCAAGTGCCCCGGTGAGGTGGCCTGAAATGTCTCCGGCCCCGTTCCCCCCAGCGCCACAAACCCCAGAGGAGTGAGGAATTTCACCTTCCCTTCAAGATCCCAGGAGGGCGGGGATTCTTCGAATCGGGACAACGCCCGATGCACAACCTCTGCGCCGCGGTAAAGTTGCCTGAAATCAACCTTGGCCCCGAATGCGTCCAACCCGTCAGCCGCGGCGAGGTCATCAAACGTCCGGGAGAACGCAGCCTGTTCGTAAAGCTCGGGGGACAAGGGGATCTCTGCTACCGCGGCCTCGAAGGCAGCCCGCTGCAGCAGCAAGCCGGCGTAGAGAGAGAAAAACAGGCGCGCCAGATCTTCGTGCGCGGCTCCCGGAATGTCATTGAGAAAATAGGGACCAGGATTCAGCTCCTCTCCGCCGTACTCCCACAGGGCTTTGAGGGAAGCCTCAAGAGCCCCGGGTTTGGAGGCCAATTCATCGGCGCGCTCGAGGAAGATCTGCACCGAGCCGTGTTCCAGATAAGAATCGGTCTTATCTGATAAGAAAGAAAGCAGCGCCGGGACCGAGTCCTGGCGCTGCTCCAGTTCGCTGCGAAAGACTTCCAGGTAGCTCGGGATCTCGAAATAGCCGTGACGGACCGCATACTCCCATTCGAGACGGCCGAACGGGCTGTCCTCCGGCTGAAAATCATAAAAAGGGACCTCCTCCCGGGTCAGGGAGAAGAGCGGATTGTCCGTGGCTGCCCCTGCCAGCACCTCGTCCAGCAGGCCGTGAAATTCAGAGGGCGCCGGATACTCTGTCGGATCCACGGTGAGCCCCTCGTACTCCAAGGGCAGACACCCCATGGGGTCCGGGTCGGGACAGGGAGGAGGTTCGACGGTCGTTTCCACATCGACCGAATCCGGGGCATCTTCGAGCGGTCCTTTCGCATCGGCTGACAAGTCCGCACGTACTGCCGCGTCGGCTGCAACGTCGACCCCGGCGACATCGGGTGCAACGTCGACCTCAGACCCGTGGGGCCCACCATCTGCGGAGCAGCCCGCGGCCAGCAACAAACAAAACAACATTCCAGTTCCTCTCATGCCCTCTCCGCACATCCGATTCGCTATCAATAGTACCACACACCCGCCTGACTCGGCCCGGTTCTTTAAAACTGGTAGTTGACGACGGTCAAAATTGGCTGTATACATTTGCGCTCGATTGGGTCGTTCTAGTACACTGTAGCCGGGAAGGACGGAGAATGAGAAGAGGCTTACTGGTCAATTGGCATGAAGAACATCTCGCCGTGCGGGATGCGTTGGAAGCGAAGGAACATGACCCCGCAACCACTGGGGACACGGGCCGAGGCTGGAGCTATGTGACTTTCTTTACGCCCGGTACTCCCCATCGTTCGGTGCTGTTCGACATCGATAAGCTGGAAGAGTTGGCTCGGTCCAGCGGCTTCTACCTGCCCGCCGAAGTGATCGGTCAACACAACAAGATCGTACTTTCTGCTTTGTCCGCTGACCCCAATCCCTCCCGACAGCTTTTCGGGCTCGGCAGTCTGTTGCAGAACTACGCCAAAACGTTCGACGAGAAGAGGAAGTACCCACACCACGGCTTCTACGGCAAAATGGGCGGCTTCTTCGAACGCCCCGAGAAGGGCAGAGTACTGGTAATCTATGCGACTTCGGACGAAGCGCTGTTGGAAATCGAGGCGTCGCTGCAGCAGCTATTGCCCAACCTGAAAATCCCCGGTGTCACCTTCTCGTTGCACCTGTCCAACGGCCTGAGCGACATTCCGCGCATGCTGGACGGGTTCAATGACCCGGACTACAGGCGCACCGGCGCAACCCACTACCGCATCACCGACCCCGGGCGTTTCGAGACCCTGCTCACCCAGGCGCGCAGCGACTACCACCGCTACCTCTTCCAGCGGCCCGGACGCTAGCCGCCGGGACAGGTCAACCAGGAGATGGGCTCCTTAGGAACGCAGTAGGAGCAGTAACACGGCAGGGGAAAGCACTCCTGTTCCACGCAACAATCGCACCCACCGAAATTCATTGCCCCGGCGGGGCACTCATACCCCAGCACACACTGACACTTCGACTCGCACCACACCAGATCCTCCGAGCACGATTTCGGCGTGCACGCGGTGACTTTGGTAGGCTTGAACTTGATGGTGGCCAGGGTCAGCGGGTTGCCGACTCCATCGCATAGGCGCAAGTCGTTGCACGGTGGCTGGTCGTTGGGTCCTACCTTCCGTTTCACGACCAGCACGAAACGTTCATCAGCGGGGGTGGCAGCCTTGGGGACAGCCACAATATGCTTGTCAGACGGAATCGTCAGCACCAACGCGTTCTTCAGGACGAATGCGGGATTGAAATTGGGCGGCGAATCGTTCCAACCGTTGTCCACCGAGGGAATGGGCATCAGCCCGCCCTGGCCGTCGATGCCGCCGGTGAGATCCACCAGTTGGCCCGTGGAAGGGTCGACCTGCTTGATGTGCGCCTCCACCTCGTCCGGTTGCATGGAGACCCTGAAGTTCAACTCCAACGGAACAGGAGGATTCTCCGTCTCCAGCTTGAGCACCAGCGCGCTATCACCCGACTTCTGCAATTCGACGTTCATGATGCAGTTGGCAACCGTCACCCAAATCGGGTTGGTATATGCGTCATAGGTGCCGGGGCAACTGCTTCCCACACTGACGTGGGCGGCCACCGCGACGTTCCCGGTGAGCATCCAGGTTGGGTCATTCTCGGTCCTCCCCAGGGGCACGGTCGCCTCATACCACTGCCCGTCACACTTGAAGTCAGCCATGTAGTCAAACAGATTGATGCTCTTGGGAGGTGTCTGACTTTCGGCCTCGCCGGTTACCAGCAACTCCGCGACGGACGCAGTCTGCCCACCAAAATCAGAGATGTTCGAGCACTTCAGCCGGACCCGGATGTTCTGGGTGTCCTTAAATCCATAGATAAGCGGGACAAACGCGGTGCGCCCCGTGTCCCGGAAACCGGCTCCGCCGATCTGTCCGGCGGCATCCTCAAACAGGGGTTGATTGTCGTGCCACGTAACCGCGCCGGTGGCACTGTCCGCGCTGCCTCTCCCTTCCGGATCTATTTCGAAATCAAGGAGCGGGCCGTCGGTGACAACTGAACGACCGTGCTTCATGTTGTCGATGCCGCCGCCAAAGACGTAGGTAGACGGCCGCCCATACGCGCTGTCCATGATCTTGGAGAGCCAGAATTTGTTCCAGCCCCCGGCTACGGTTGCCGTGATGTCGGAGGTATATCCAAAATCGCCGTGCGCGTCGCTGCCACCTACAAAATACAGCTTTCGGTGGAAACGCAAGTTGGGAAATTCCTCGTCCTTGAAGCGATAGCTCAAGCCGTCACGAACATAGTTCAAAAAAGCGTACATGGTGCACGCCACCTGGTTTCGATAGCCCTTCTTCTGGCCGCTCGGATTGGCGGGTTGGGGCACCCAGGCGGACAGGTGGGAATCGCACTCAGGGAGCCACGTCGCACCCGATGGAACCGAAGGGGTGAAGCCGCAATTCGGCTTCCAGGTTTTCCAACTGAAACCGGTCGCACCGGTGTATGGATTGATGTTTCTGAGCCCCCACACCAGCGGATCTGCGGTCACCACCTGCGCAGGCCGCTGATTCCACAACTGTACACCGCGGAAAACAAAGTCACCCGCTTGGGTGAGAAAGGTCTTGTTGTTGTAGGGACTCAACGACAGCGAATCCCGCAACATGATCGGACTCCAAAGAAACATGTTGCTGAAGGGATGGGCAGCATAGCTGAAACCGATAACGTCGGCCTGAGTCCCTCCGATGCACTTTTTGGACGCACCGTACCCGGGGCATTCCGAAACCTCTCCCGGGTTGCACGCCAGCCTCTTGAGGTAGTTGCTGTAACTTGGCGTACACAGTTCGCCGTACAGCCAGCCCCACTTGCCCGAGACATGGCTCGCCATATAGGTGAGCGCGTGGCGCCCCAGCACGCTGGCAAGCTCGTCCCCGGCCAGAGTGGTTTCTTCCCCCGCAGTGTCACCGAAGAAGTTCAAATAGACGTCAAACTCCTTGCTGCCGCTGATCCCCTGGGTCGTCCAGGGTTTCTTGGTTGGTCCGGCTTCCGGAGCGTCGTCATCATCGAAAAAAGTATTGTGGTCCGTGGTAATCACTCGATCGTAAGCGTCGAACTGGGTGGGTGAATCAATGAACCCCAAAGACGCGGAGGTTGCCAGCATCATCTGCAGCGGTCCGCCATAAGCCTTGGCCGGCCCCAGCAGAGACCATCCTCGGTACCACTCGGCAATGCTGTGGAAATGCGCGTCGTAGTACTGGTCCGCCGGATCAAATTTCGGGAACGGCGCGCCGATCTCAACCCCCATCATTTTGCGCGTATATGGGCTGTACCAGAATTGAATCCAAACCCGCTTGTAGTGGAACTCGACCTCCAGAAATGCACCCTTGGCAAGTGGGTCGGGAAGATTGCCCGACGAAGTGTTGGGCAGGGAATCCACGGGAAGCCAGAGCAACCTGTGCGCCCCGTCCAACGGCTTTGCGGTCCACACCACGTCTCCTGACGCGACCGAGTTGCCATCCTCATCGGTGACGTAAGCACCGGCGGGGATGGTGCCGGGAGGCTGATCGTAACGATCCTCGTAGATCAGTGGACCGACCAGCGAAGCGGGTCCCGCCGGATTCCGAATCAGCACCTTCCCGATCCAGATATGATCCACCGGTTTGATCCAATCGTTGGGCATTGTGGACCACTTGAACCAACCGCTCCGTCCGTAGAAGATAAGCACAGGGATCTTCCCTGTCGTCGTCCGCCACGGCGCATCCGCGATGAGGTTCTCCCCGGGCAACTGCCAGTAGGCCTGCTGGGCCCATGGCACTTCCGGCGCCACCCGCAAAGCCAGCGTCGCAATGGTGTCCAGCAATTCGGTCTGCCCGTTAGCAGGCCGCACGTGTACATCAACCTGCCGGCGGCCGTCAGCGGTCACTTCTGCGTCAGCGGCCATAGGCAACTCAACGAGCAGTTCAGACAATTCGCCCACGGCAAGAGGCGGGGTCTCGATTTCTCCGATATATCCCTCCGGCCACAGGACCACGGTGACCAGCCCCGCAGGTTCCGGTGCGTTTCCGATGTTCTCAACAACCGCCAGAACGGACAGGCTATCGTCCCCCGAAGTTGGCATCACCAGTTCGGCAGTACGCACCCGCAAGTGGTGGACTACTGTTGCAACCGTAGATACGGAGGTCGACAATTCGTCGTTCCCTGCGTTCCCATCCTCGTCGGCACTCAACTGAGCGCTGACCGTCAGTTCACCGCCGGCCGAATCGGGCTGCAAAGTGACTTCCACGAAAGTCCTCTCTCCCACCCCCAACTCAGGAACTTCAACAGTGGCCGAATCCCCGGGGGACACCTCAACGACAAGAGAGACGGGACCGGGGTCGCCCAACCCCGCGTTCTCCACCGCGAGCCTGACTTTCAGGGCCTGCCCCGGAAGGGGAGTGGAGATCACCTCCAGGCGCGTCAGAGCCATATCGCTCTGCGCCGAGTCGGCCGCGACCACTGCGGCACCAGCGTCGACCACCCGGGCTGCGAAGATCCGGTCGAAATCAGCAATGGCGATGGGGGCTGCCGTAGCGTGCAGCAAGCCCCTGACATCCGCCGCGGACAGATCCGGGTCTACGCTCCTCACCAGCGCACCGGCTCCCGCAACCAGCGCGGCCGCGACGCTTGAGCCGTCGTGTGCCACCAACTCGCCGCTCGGTCCGGTGCCGACGATTCCCGTTCCCGGAGCCGCCAACCAGGTCGACGGACTCAGGTCGGTACCGCTGAACGGAATGTCGTCCGCCCCCGTGGCCGCCACCGAGATGACAGCCGGTGCGAACGCGGCCGGAAAAAGATCGAGGTTTGCTCCGCCCGCGGAGCCGGAGGGAGCAACGACAACCACATCAGCGGCTGCCGCCTCTTCCACTGCCGCCTCTAATTGAGCCAGTCCTTCCCCTAGGCCAAACCCACCAAATCCAATGTAGATTACCGACGCCCCTGATTGTACCGCCCAGTCGACCCCTTCGGCCATAGTGGAGTAGTCCGCCAATCCTGCGGACGACGCAACTCTTCCGCAAATCAACTTGACTCCGGGGGCAACACCCACGCTGCCTAGCTCATCAGCAGATCCCGCGATGAGGCTGGCCATCATGGTGCCGTGCCCCCCCTCGTCCTGAGCTAAGTCGTCCTCGTCGACAAAATCCCATTCGTCCACAACCTGCCCCGCCAGGTCACCACTCGCAGATTCGCACCCGGTATCGAGCACCGCAACCACGGTCCCGGCATCGCCGTCGGTTATCTGCCACGCCTCCGACAGGTTTATCCTCTTTAGCCCCCAGGCATCGGCAAATCCGGGATCCGCCGGTTCATCTCCCACCCACGGCGGCAACACCGCAGCCTCCGGGATTTCCCCATCCGCAGGTTGCGGGTCGGGGTGCGGGAAACCCCCATCCGGAGGCGGGCAACGACAGTGAGGATGCTCGTACAAGCATTGACCGGAGCGACACGTTTCCAAACCGTTGGAATCGTCCCCGTCCGTGCAGACTGTCCCGTCCGGAGCGCCGCTGCATGAATCTTCCCCGGCGGGGTAGGGCGGTCCCGCTGAAGGGTCACAAAGGTCCGCCTCACAGCAGTCCACCCCGCAACTCTCTGCGCTCTCTTCAGGGTCGCACTCAAGGTTGCCGCAAAGGCCGCACACCTCTGCGTCGAAGCATGCTATCCCGCAGGTTTCCAGGACGCACAGACCAGTCTCTACCTCTTCCCCCGCATCGGGCAAAACCAGCCCCTCAGATGCGTCGGTCGTATCCGCTGCATCGGGGTTGGCCCAGTCACTCATTATCTCCGGAGGACTGAAATCCGGGGCCAGCCCGCCGTCGAGGTCCGGTCCGCCGTCGGTCATGTCGGCCGGTCCAAGGACCTCTGTTCCAACGTCGGAGGCGTCTGGCGGAACCTGCTGAATGTCGGCTCCTCCGCTGTCGAATGCCGCGGAATCCGGAGCGTCCGTCCGCGGCAAACTGAGGTCGTGTGCGTCCCCGGAGCGTTCGTCACCCACAGTTTCCGCCACCGGCTTTTCCGCCGGTGTCGTGCCGCCTGTGCCACACCCTGCCGCCAGCAAAGCGGCGCTCAATGCGGCTATCAACCCTCGCATGGTCCGAACCTCCATTCGTCATTCTGCCTGGAAACGTACGTAAGCAAATCTACTGGTTACCCGGCCTCAATCCTATGGCACGCAAACGGGGGTTGTCAACGGCCTGAGGCGCACGCATGCGAGTCTACCAAAAAGCCGACAATCAACCCTTTACGACCGCGCCCGCAATTGCTACCATCGGCCCTGACCAAACTTGCGTGGCTGGCGTTCCCCGACGCGGGTTTCTGCAGCGGTGCCTTCTGGAGGAAGGAATGAGCAACGGCGAATATCCTCGCATCGGCTATGTGACGGATGCGGGGCCGAATCAAGAGGTCAATTTCGACGCCCACGCGGTGGTGAATCTGCCGTACGCCAAGCTTCTGGTGCTCGCCGAGGGTATGGAGGGGAAGAGGGGCGGCAACACCACCACCGAGATCGCGATCTACGCGATCCGCCGCCACCTTGAAAGTGCACGCCCCGATACTGAACAGCCTGAACTCGTTCAGAAGATGCTGTGTGAGGCGGTCGCGGGTGCGCGCACCCGGCTGGAAGGGGACAACGCAGGCAAAGGCGAGACCCCAGACCCTCCCCCCGGTGTAGTCGCAGCTCTGGTGGTCGGAATCAGGGTCTACATCTGCCATTACGGCGATGCTCGCCTCTACCTCGTGCGCGAAGGGCAACCGCTAAGGGTAACCAAGGAACTCTCCGCAGGCCCGGGCGCGTGTGCAGACGCCCCTGACCCGAAAGCCTCACCTTTGAAGACGGGCGGCGAGCTTCTTGGTCCGACACTGGTGCGGGGCTCTCGCCTCGAGTTGGAAGATGGGGACGCGGTCGCGCTGCTATCGCGTGGTGTGTACAGTTCTCTTTCCGGCAAAGATACCGGTGAGATAGTGGTGTCGTTTCCGGCCGAAGTCGCGGCCATTAAGCTGGTGGAAGCAGCCGCTGAGCGGAACACAGCCTACAACACAACGGCCATGGTCTACCAACCCGGCCCGCCAAAACTACCCCCGACACCAGTTGAGCCCGAAATCCCGCACCCCGTAGTGCAGCGAATCACCGGGGACGACCGCCGCCGGGCCAAGAGCCGCCGGGCACTTCTCATCGGGGTCTTCCTGGGATTTGTCGCAGCAGTCGCAGTCGTTGCAACCAGGCCGTGGGAGTATCTCCAACAAACCGTGCGGCAAGAAGCAGTGGTCACAAACCACAAGGCGCCGATTGCGGATGAAGCCCGCGACGCGGGACTTTCCACACCGGCAACGACTCCCGACATCACAGCCCCCGCACTCGACATCCTACTGGCAAAGGCTTCTCCGCCCCCTTCGGACGAGGGGACAGACCCCGACGTCGTTGCCCAGCCACCCGACAAGGGGACAGACCCCGACGTCGTTGCACAGCCACCGGACAAGGGGACAGACCCCGACATCGTTGCACAGCCGCCCGACAAGGGGACAGACCCCGACATCGTTGCACAGCCGCCCGACAAGGGGACAGACCCCGACGTCGTTGCACAGCCACCCGACAAGGGGACAGACCTCCCCGCCAATCCGCAGGAAGCGTGTACGGCTGATGGTCTTGGGGGCAAGGATCCCAAGTGGATTGGCCAGATGCGGACTATGGCGGACAAATGTGCCAGCCTGCTGAAGAAACGGGAGGGCCGGGACGCAGCCAGTGAATTCGGCAAGGTCAAGTGGCGATTCAAGCGACTTACCCCTGAAGGCAAGAAGCGGTGTCGGCCCCTGGTGGATCAATTGGCTTCGGGCCTGTCCACAGAGTACCTGCGCCTCTCCTCGTTCTTTGCAGGCCGGGGGCAGTGCCGCGCGGCCAAGGCCCGAGCCGGCGATGCCCGGGAGTTCGGCGCCAATGACGCTCAGGTGCACAAGGCCCTGGGCAAGTGCGCACCCGCCCCCGAGTAGAGTTCTCCCCACCCCTCTCCCATGCGCTCCAGGCCCTGCTTTCCACCCATTTGTCTTGCGCCAATTGCACGGTCTAAGTAAAACTTAACTTAGCCTATGGGAATAAGGAGATTCCATGAGAGCCGGTATCCATGCACTGTTCGCTGCCATGCTTCTTTGCCTCTGCGTGTCAGCTTGCGCGGGGGGCGGGACCGGTGCAGGTCCGGAGACTTCATCGGGTGCTGACATTGTGGACACCGGCGTAGATCCTGACGGTAACCCCGGTGACGTCGGAACCGATGGGACGCAGCTTGCCGACGTGGCCGCGGACGACTCAAACTCCGACATCGCCCCAATTCCCGATACGTTGTCTGCCGACGCAGAAGTTCCGGAACTAGCGGATATCGGATCAGAGGCGGACCTGCCGTTGGACGAAGAAGACCAGGTTGGGCCGGACGAATCGGCTGAACCCGACGAAATAGCTTCCCCGGAACTGTGCGGTCCTGAAGTAACGTGCGACGACGGCAGCCCATGCACCGCGGACACCTGCGACCCTGCCGTCGGATGTGTCTACGAAGCTGTGCCCGGCTCATGCGACGACGGCTCGCTTTGTACGGAAGAGGACCAGTGCGTGGACGGAGAGTGCATCGGAGTTGCCATCAACTGCGAGGACGGAGACCCCTGCTCCGCCAACAACTGCATGGAGCAGTGGGGGTGCACGACCATGGATTTCGCCAAATGCGGAGGCATGGAGCCGGCAATCCCATTTACGCTGCAGGACAAGAACCCGAACTCACCGACCTTCGGCCAGATTTTCAACATGTGGGAGGACTACGACGGCATCGTAGTGTTCCTGGTGTTTCACCAGGCAGGCTGACCTGTTTGCAAGCTGCAGGCTGCAGCTTTCAATCAGATGTATCTCGATTACCTTGCCGACGGTGTTACCGATTTCGCGATCGTGATTGTCAACAATGACGGCGGACCGGACCCGTTCCAGATTGGGACCTATGTCTACTCGACCGACCCGCCCCTGGTCGCCCCAATCCTCCAGGCGACGGCGCTGAGTATGGTGTGGTGGGACTACGAAGCGGTCAAAGAAGATTGGTGGATTATCAGCCGGGACGGCCTTGTGACCTACAACTTCACCAAGGAGTTGGGAACCTGGGTCGATATCCTGACACCTGACGGCTTTGAAGAGATCAAGGGTTCCATCGACAAGACGCTGGCTCTTCCTTGAGGCCCATCAATAGCTGCACTTACCCGAATCTCGAAGAAGCTCGAACTGTTCCACCGAAGTCCGGCGATCGGCCAGGCGGCCGTAGAAGTCGTAAGTCCACGAGGTGACTGTTCGTGAGGCGGGGACCCCGTGGTCGTTGGCGGTGATCGAGGTGGTGAGCGTAATCTTCCCTTCCCGGTTGTATTCCAGGTCTCGATACAAGTAACCCACAACTTGGCGGAGCCCGTCGTGCCGGGTCGTGTCCTTGGCGACCACCTTGCCCAGCACATTGTACTCCCATTCCTCTACGTCCATGGCGACGAGCTCATCGTCTTCGTCGTAAGTGTAACGCTTCACCGCCTCGACCTGCCGGTCGCGGTAGGCCCACGACTCGAACCGCCGATAGGTTTGCTCCCCTGCACCGTCGTACCGCGCTTCATCTCTTCCGATGACAGAGCCGCGGACATCGTACTCGGTCACCAGGTACCTCGTCTCCAGGAGATGACCGTCCGGATCCGTGACGACAGTCTCCACGGTGTAGATGGGCAGGTTCCGGTCCTTGGTCCAAGTCACTGTTTCAAACTTCAGCGGAGCGTTGTAGCCATCGTAGAAAGTTCGTTCACCAACCCTTAGCGTCCGCTTTCCGGAATAATCCCACAGAGTTTCAATGCGGGACAACTGAAGGTCATCAGCATCGGCCTGCACAAATTCGCTCCGTGACAGTTTGCCCTCGCTGGTCCAGTCATAGCGGTGGTTGTTGGTGCCCAGGAACTCGCCGGCGGAGTCGTAACGCCGGGTCTCGCTGAAGATGATCCGCCCATTTCGGTCGTAGCTGCTCTCGGTGGTACTGGACGCCACGAGGTGGGAAGGCAAGTCGTCGAACTGCTCTTCGGCCAGGGCACCCCGGGGGGCGAGAACAAGCATGGCCAGCAGTGGCAGCCAGCAGTATCGAACCGTACTCTTCATGACAACCCTCCAGCAGACGGGGCCTTACCCCACTGCACCTAACACCAATGCCATCATACACATTCCCGCAATCGACGACAAGGAACCGGTGGGAACCTAGGAGAGAAGACAAGCTCAATCTCCGGGCTCACCTTCCGGCTTCCCGGGGTCCCTGGAGACCTCTTTCAGTTGCCTGCTTTTGTCGTGGACTTCCAGTTCAAGGCGACGGTTCTCCGCCTCCAGCCAGCTATAGTGGCGTGCTGCCTCAAGTGCCGGCAGGAGCCTTCCGGAAAAGGCGCGGGCGAACTCCATCCTCTCCCGTGTGAACGCGCCCTCTTCGCTGCGATTCTCGAGGTAGAGCAGCCCTGCCAGTGTACGGTTACTCAAGAGCGGCATACACAACAGTGAGCGCGGCTCACCGGTGCTGATATACGTATCCCGGCCGAAGCCGGCATCTTCCGCCGCGTTCTTGAGCACTACCGGCTCTTTCACCCTTATCACATAGTTCAGGACCGCCTGGGCGATGTTGTTCCGACCAAGGACGGAAGCGTGCTGAAGAACTTCCGGCGTGACCATCTCGGGTGCGAATTCAGCCTCTACAAAGAACTTCCCGTCGGTGTCCAGAATGAGCAGACCCGATTCAGCACCTGAGCGTGAGACCAGAAGCTGCACACCTTGCTCCAGCAGTGCTTCCAGTTTCGTTTCTGAGAATACGTGCTCCAACCCGGCCAGCAGGGTGCGCGCGGCGGGCGCTTCTCCGGCCAGTTCTTCATCCACCTGCTGTCCGGCCCCCTCACCCCGGGGGGCGGGATCCCTCAGCAGATCTGAGTATTCGTTCTCCAGATGGTTCACCTTCGCCACCGCTCCCCAGACCCCGTACTCACGAAGTGCGTCATCAAGGTATGTCCTGGCGATCCTGGTCTGACCGGTACCCAGAAAGAAGCGAGCCGCAGCCTCACAGCCGATTGCGGCCTCGGAAACGAATCCGCCTGCGGCAGCCAGGTCAATGGCCTTCTCGTACAGTTCCCCTGCCTTTTGGGTTCGCCCCAGCACCCGCGCCAACTCGGCTTCAACCAGCAGGTATTTGTGGCGATGGTTCTCCGGGGCCGACCTTACCCACTTCTTCAACTGCTTCTGATTCCTCCCTACCCGCGCAAGCAGACCCTTTCGCTCGTCCGCTCCGCACTCATCGAGGAGGGCCAGACATGCCAGAGAGTCATAGAAGCGGAACACCAGGGAAGGATACATGCTGGCGATGGAGAGCACGTGTTCCAGTGCAGACTCACCCCCTTCGGCGGCGGACCTGTGCCGCCCGAACAGGTACCCCAGAACCAGTTCCAGCAGGTGCAAGTTGAAAAGACCGTGCCCGTCATCCGCTTCGACGTGCTCGGGCATGCGGGCCGGCCCGTCGTAAGCGTCACCCTTCAGAACCGTCGGGTCGTCAGCTTTCCCCAGCAGACAGAAGACGGCCTGTTGATAGATGAGAAGGTAGTTCAGGTACGCAGCTTGCTTCACCTGCTCCATCACCTCGACGTAGGTGCCAATCTGCCACTCCACCTGCCGCAGGTTTGCACCGGCAAAAAACAGGTGATAGATGTGAGTGCCGGACGAGGTGCCTGCAAACTCAAACACACCCAGCTCAAGGGCCGATTTGTAGGCCTGGCTCTGGACGCGGTAGGTTTGGGGTAGATGTTCTTTGAAGTGTTGGGACGTGGCTGCCACGGTGAAGAGGGTCCGGGGGTGGAATTCATCTACCTCGAACCGCTGGAGAACTTTGAGGGCCATCTGGCCCAGGCGGTACCCGGTGTCCACGTGCCCCAACACTCCACAGCAGATGGTGCCGTAAAGGGCGTACGTGAACGCGGATTGAGGGGCGTTCCCTTTGCGCGCAGACAACTCGACCATCCTGAGCACCAGTTGTGCAAACAAGTTCGGCCTGGCGACGTACGCGGTTGAATACAGGTTGGCCGCGATGCGGATGGCGGCCAGAGCACGTTGGTCGGTCATATCGGGCAGGTCGGCCAACCCCTCAACTCCCCTGGATGCGTGCGCCACCTTGGTACGCACAAGCGCGGCCATCACCCTTCCCATTCCCGGCTCTTCCGGGAACCGCATGCCGAGCATTCCCAGCACGGTGAGCCCGATCCGAATCGCGTCGAGCTTCTTCGCCTGTGCGATCCGTCCTCCGATTAGAACCTCGTATGCGCCCACCTTCTCGAACAGGCTCTCCGCTCGGTCAACGACCCGTGTCGCCAGCTCCTCCATCTCGTCAAATCTTGTACAAAGATACGCGGCTTCGGCGGCCTCCACGTGGAGATCCCGGGTGAGGGAATGGTCGTCCACCCACCCGCGCTCGCCGACCAGCCGGATACCCTCTTGCAGAAACTCGTAACCTGACGAGTATGCGCCAGAGGCTTTCGCCTTCTTCCCGGCGCGCAAGTTCAGGCCGGCAAGTTCGGTCCTGCCGTCGCTGTCGCCGGCAAGGTCCTGCCCTGCATTCAGTTGGTTCACGATGTCAAAGATGCGCAAGGCCATCATGGATGGGGGGAGCTTGTGCAGCAGCAGTCGACCCACTTGCCCGTGCACGGTTCTTCGAACATCCTCCGGTAGGGTGGAATACGCGGCCTGATGTATCCGGTCGTGGGCAAAGCGATAGACCGCTCCATTGAGGAACGCGTCGTCCGCATCGTCCTCCCCAGTGGCCTCCCCTTCCAAGGAAAAGGAGGTCTGCCTCTCGGATGTCGCAACCACCAGGCCCTGGCCGATTGCCGCATCGAGAGATTTCACCACATCCTCGCAACCACGCGCGGTCACTGCGGCCAATACCTGCAGTTCAAAGCGACTGCCTATGCAGGCCGCCACCTGCAACGCCTGCTGCGTCGCCCGATCCAACCGCTGGATCTTGCCGACCATGAGGTCAACCACGTTCTCCGGCAGGCCCAGGGTACCAATCTTATCCAGGCTCCACTCCCACCTCTTCTCAGCGTCGGAGAACTCAAGCAATTCCCGGGAGTGGAGGGACTTGAGGAACTCCACGAGAAAGAACGGATTCCCCCCGGTGCGCGCCAGCAGCAATTGCGAAAGGTCCCAGCAATCGTCCACATCTCTCCGCAGAACGTCCGCAACCATCCGGTTCAACGCGTCCCCGGGGAGCGCTTCCAGATGAAGTTTGTGCACGGGCGCTCCAGCCTTGTGGAGTTCGTCCAACATGGCCGCGAGCGGATGCGCCGGCCCAACCTCGTTGTCACGAAATGCTCCCAGCAGAAGCAGGTGGAGTACCTCGGGGCCGGCAACGAGGGAATCGATGAACGCAAGCGACGCGTTGTCGGCCCACTGCAAGTCGTCAAGGAAGAGCACCATGGGATGCTCCTCGGCAGAAAACACCGACATGAAATGATGGAACGCCAGTCGCAGGCGGTTCAAAGATTCGGCCGGAGGCAACTCAGGGGGAGGCGGGTGCTCCCCGAGGAGCTCCGCCAAGTCGGGGATTACATCGACCATGACCGCGGCGTTGACGCCGAGGGCTTTTCCAAGCTTCCCTCGCCATTCGTCCAACGCCTCGGCCGACAAGCCGAGGAGGTCCACCACCAGGTCACTAAGCGCCTCCACCACCGCTCCGTAGGGCACGTCCCTCTTGTATTGGTCGAATTTTCCGCTGATGAAGAAGCCCCGCCGTTCGGTCACGGGACGATGCAACTGAGCCACTACTGAGGTCTTGCCGATCCCGGAATACCCGGCAACCAGAAAGAGCTCCTTGTACCCGCCGGCAGTCCGTTTGAACGCGGCAAAAAGCTCGTCCATCTCACCGTCTCTTCCATATAAGCGCGGCGGGATCTCAAAACGATCCAGAACATCGCCGGAACCGAGTTCGAAGGTGGCAATATGCCGGTCTGTCTCGTATTGCCGGAGGCACTCATCGATGTCCCACATCACCCCCCGACCACTCTGGTATCGATCCTCCGCATACTTTTCCAGCAGCTTCAAGACGATCCGGCAAACCATGTCCGGCACGCCCGGTTCCACCACTCGCGGAGACCGGGGTCGCGTACACAGGTGGGCCCTCACCAATTCGGCAGGGTCCTCCACGTCGAAAGCAGTATGCCCGGTGAGCATTTCGAACATCACCGCGCCCAACGAATAGAGGTCGGTGCGGAAGTCCACCGGCCGCCCCATCCGACCTGTCTGCTCCGGTGACATGTAGGCCACCTCAGCGCTAGGACCCTGGCCTCCGATCCTCTGCCCCACAGCCGCCCCGCCCGATGCAGAAAGTCCGAAATCGGTCAGCTTCACCACGTCGGCAGCACGGTTGACCAATATGTTCCCGGGGGAAACAGCCCCATGAACAACGTCCCTTTCGTGCAGTTCGGCAAGGGTATCTGCCAGGCGCCTGCTCGTCGCAAGCGCCTCAGAAAGCGGCAGCCTTCCCTCGGTCATGAGCGCGGCCAGATCCGTGCCTCCGAAATCCTCCATCACCAGCGCCAGACCGGACCGCACTTTTTCAAGGCCGTGCACTCCAACCGCACCGTCCACCCCGGCGAGCTCTGTCGCCACCTTGAACTCGTGCTTCAGCCTGGCCAACGCCAGTTTTGGACCGTCAGCATTCTTAGGCGTCTTGATAACCACCGGCATATGGGAAGCCACGGCCACCGCACGGTACAGAACCGTCTCCTCTCCCTCGTGGATGGTGGACACCGTCGCGTAGCCGGGGATCACTTGCGCCTGCGCCACAGTTGTGCGCAACAGGCTGTCAACGTCATCCCGAGCAGCCCTGGCCAGCAATTCGGCGGCCTCGGGCACCGCAACAGTCGACGCTTCGTCTGACCCACCCTCGCCGGACGGAAGCCCACTCAAGGCCCCTTCCCCCGTGCCTCCCTCTTCAGCAACGTCCATCTCGGGCAGGGTCACCTTAGGTACATCCCCAGCCGGGATTTGAGCCACACCTATCCCCTTGCCCAACTCCCGCAGCGCCGCCACCAAATCCCCGGTGGACTCGTACCGAAGGGTCCGGTCCCGCCGCAGGCACTTCTCGATCACGTCGGCAAGGGACATGGGTATGTCCGAACGCACGTCTACCGGCCGGCAGGGCTCTCGAGAGAGAACGTTAGCCATGATCTCGGCGTAGCTGCGCCCCTCGAACGGACGCTTGCCCGTAGCAGCCTCGAAGAGCATGATCCCCATGGCAAAGATATCCGATCGGGCATCCACCGAGCTCGAATCCTCAAATTGCTCAGGTGCCATATACTGCGGAGTCCCAAGTGCGGCGCCCGCGGTGGTCAACTGATGCTCAACCGCGTAGTTCTGCAGCTTGGCCACTCCAAAATCGGTGAGCTTCGGAATTACCAGGTCCTGGACGCAGTGCAGGAAAATATTCGAAGGTTTCAGGTCCCGATGCACTACGCCGTGGTCGTGGGCATGGCTTAACGCCTCCGCCACCGTAGTGAACAGCCCGATGACGACGGGGTAGGGCAGGGGAAGACCGACCGCGTCGTAGTACTCTTTCAGCGAGCACCCCGCCATGAGCTCCATGACCATGCCGCTGGTGCCGGGCAACTCCAGAATGTCCTGCACAGACAGAATGTGTGGATGGCGGATGTTGGCCATGATGCGGGCTTCGTCGACAAATCTGTCGCGAAACTCGGAATCCCTGTGATAGTGGCGGTGGATTACCTTGAGCGCAACTATGTGACCCAGCCGTTCATGCCGTCCCACGTAGACGGTAGCCATACCTCCAACCGCCAGCTCCCCCAGCACGACGTACGGCCCGAACTTGTTCCCTTCTTCCAAGTTTTACCTCTTCCAAACATGCTACTGATGCGCCCGGAGCCTATCTTAATCGTATAACACCCCCCGCCCGGAAGTTCCACTACGGGGCAGCTCGGTAGGACAGCCCCGGCCGGGTCAGGTTGCCCGCAACCATGGCTTTCGTGAAGCGCGGATTACCGAGGAACAGGCGCGGCTGTCTGAGCAGCACAGACGGAAGCCTGCTGAGGAAGTGGGGCCATAGCCGCCGATACGCGTTGACGATCCCATCCTCAAGCTGCTGAGCAGTCATGTGCCGGGGCTCGAAGACTGCCCGACAGAATCCGAATTGGGACAGGTCCGCTTCCGCGAGCAGTCTCCCTTCCCTGCGGAACTGCTCGAAGTACTCAGTCCCGGGAAAAGGAGTGAGGGGGAACAGCCCGGCATCGTCCAGTTTCAACCGCTTTATGACGTCCACAGTGGCGTCGAAAACGTCGGGATATCTGTCCGCATCGGTTCCAAAAACAAAGAACCCCGTTACGATCATCTTCCGGTCGTGGAGTTGTTGCACGAATCTCTGATAGCCTTCGGCCCGGGCATGGTCGACGCCCGCCAGCGCCAACGCCTCGCGGCTAAAGCTCTGGAAGCCCACATGAACGTTGAAGCATCCCCCCTCTGCCATTGCGTCGAGCAATTCGCGGTCATCCGCAATGGTGGTTGGCGCCTGCACCATCCACTTCTTCTTCAGCGGCTTCAAGCCGCGACACAAGGCCAGGGCGTTCGCCCGGTTGGCGAAGAAATTCTCGTCGACGAAGATGAAGATCTCCTGCGCCAACGCACCCACCTCGTCCAGAACCCGCTCAACGGGTCGGCTGCGGTGTTCCCGCCACGGCACCGAGGGCAGGTAGCAATACCGGCAACGATTCGGGCAACCCCGGGACGCTTCCACCGCGGTGAACCACGAGCTTTCATCCAGAAACTGCCGGCGGGGGGTCACGAAGTCGATCGGTTGGGTAATGCGGGCGGCCTGGTAGACCTCCTTCAGCCGCCCCCGGCTCACATCCTCTAGAAGCGACGGCCAGACTCCTTCAGCCTCACCCACCACCACCGCATCTGCATGTTCCAGGCATTGCTCCGGCTGCAGGCTGGGATGAACCCCCCCTAGAACCACCGGCACTCCCCGGGCCCTGAACCGGGCCGCAATCCGATACGCAGCCGGGGCGGCAAAAGTCGTCGTGGTTATGCCAATCAGGTCAAAACTGTCGTCGTAGGGCACCGAGCCAACGGAAGCGTCCACCGCGGTAACATCGTGACCTTCGCTCAGCGCAGCGAGGATGCCCAAAGCAAGGGCCGGGAAACGTACCCGGCGGGCATAGCGCACCTGCCCGTAGCCCACCGGCCAATCCGGTTTGACGAGTAGAATTCTCACGGACGGATGTTTCCCCCGGGCTTGATGCTCAGTTCCTGCTCCCTTCCACGAAGTGCATTCGAACCCGTCCCTTCCCCTTCACCTCTATCGGGCCACGCTCTTCAAAAACAAAATCATCCTTGATGATGCGATAGGTGGCCTCGGAAATGTTCACTCTCATGGGCTCAGACGCGTCCTGAACTCGGGACGCGGTGTTGATTGTGTCTCCGAAAACATCGTAGATATACTTCTTTACTCCCACCACCCCGCCCACAACCTTCCCCGAGTGCACTCCGATCCGGGCTCGCCACTGCAGGCGGGATTCCGCGTTCCTCTTCTCCAGGTACTCCTTTATCTCCAGCGCGGCTTTCACCATGTTGCCGGCGTGGAGCGGGTCCTCCTGCGGCATTCCGCATACCGCCAGGTAAGCATCCCCAATGGTCTTTATCCGCTCGCACCGGTTTCGCTCGATAATGCTGTCAAACGCGGTGAAAATATCGTTGAGTTCATCTATGAGCGCCGCAGGCTCAAGCAGCGCGGTCATGGGGGTAAACTCCACGAAGTCGGTAAAGAGAGCGCTGACGTACTTGAAACTCTCCGGCTCGGTCCGCCCGTCCCTTCGCAGGTCGTCGGCCACCTTCGCCGGGAGGACGTTCAACAGCAGGGCGTCCGACTTGGACTTCTCCTTCGCCAGCGCCTCATTGGCCGCGGTCAACTCCATGGTCCGGTCCGACACCTTCTGCTCCAACAGGCGGGCATGCTCTTCCAACCGCCCGTACAATTCCGCGTTCCTCAACGAAATGACGATTTCCGCGGACAGCATCTCCAACAATTCCACCCGCCCCGGTGTGAACGCGGCAACGGCCAGATTGTTCTCCAGGTACAACACACCGCTGAGCCGCGCCTGGTGCATCAGCGGCATGCACAGCAGCGACTTGGGCATAACCCTCCCGACGTACTCGTCCCGGCCGAAGGTACCGTCCTTGCCCGCGTCGTCCAGTACCACAGGTTCCCTCATCCTCAACACGTAGTTGATGACGGTCTGCGCAACATCGGTGCGCCGTCTGATCGGTTCATGTTGCATGACGGTGGTCTCAGCGCCGTCCCCCGGCACATCAGCCTCCACCAGGAGCCGGTCCTCGGATTCCAACACGAGCAGGCCGCGCTGCGCCCCGGCATTTTCCACCACGATGGCCATCAGCTTCTTTAGCAGCTCGGGTAGATTGATTTCGCCGGAGATTGCCTGGGCGGCCTTAAGTACCGTCGAAACGTCATAACGGGAGGTGCCGACGGTGGTGCTCGATTCTGAGCTGATGGTGGAAGTAGACTCAAAAATCCCTGCCGCTCCGGGCGTTTCAGCGATCACAAGATCGTCAAACTCATCCTCTATCTGTTCCACCTTCGCGGTGGCACCCCACTTCTTGTACAGGTAGTGCGCGTCGGTCATATACGCTCTTGCGATTTTGTTCTTTCCCAGGGCCAGATAGAAGGCGGCGGCCAGCTCGTTGCCGAGGGCCTGCTCCGACAGGAAACCGTTGCGGTTGGCGCCCTCGATGGCCTTGTCGTAGAGTTCCATCGCCAGGTCGGATTTCCCCGCGACCCGAGCACGCTCCGCCAGCACCAGGTCCAGCTTGTGACGTTGGTTCTCCTCGCAGTGACGGGCCCATTTCTTCAGCTTGCGCACGTTGGAACGGACCTTCTTCAGCAAGCCGCGGCGGTCGCTACCCAACGCGGTACGGCACAATGCCAGCCGGCTCAACGAATCGTAGAAATACCATACCTGGGACGCGTACATGGCCATGAGGCCGTGCAGGTACTGTTCTCCCTCGTCACCATACTGAACCGCAGCCGCAAAATCGCCAAAGGTGAAGCTCAGCACCATGCGAGCCAGATAAACATCGCCCAGCGCGTGAAAATCGTTGGCCTCGTGGTGTTCGTCAATCTTGGCACTTACGCTGTACGCCTCCCCTTCCAGGCGCGACGGGTCGCTGCTCTCCGACAGCAGGTTCTTCACCACCTGCAGGTAGATGTTCATGTAGTTGACGTAGGCTACCTGCTTGCACTGGACCAGCACCTCGGCCCAATGACTGAACCTGCCCTCCAACTCCACCAGGTTCAGGCCGAGGTAGAACATGTTGTAAGCGCATACACCGGACGACGTCCCGGCAAACTCGAAATCGCCCAATTCAAGAGACGATTTGTACGCGTCGAGGAGCCGCTTGTTGCACTTGCGCAACGGCTTCTTGTAGTGTTCAGTGAATCCCGCTGCGGTGAACGGGACCTTCCCCCTCAGTTCGTGGGCCTCCAGCTTTCGCTGCAGCTTCATACCCACCTGCCCGAACCGGTAGCCACCGTCGAGATCGCCCAACGCACCACACAGCACCACCCCATAGAGTGCGTATGCAAAGGAGGAGAAGGGCATGTTGCCGTACTTGACTGACAACTGAACCTGCGTCAGCACCAGCACCGGAAACAGGTTGGGATAGAGTACATAGGCCGTGGAAGCCAGGCTGGTCGCGACGCGCATGGCGGCCAGGGCCTTTTCGTCCTTCATGGGCGGCAGGTCCAACAGACTCTCCGGCGACTTGCCGATGAGGGCGACCTTGGTGCGCAAAACCGCCAACAACACCTGCGCCATTGACGGACGCGGCGGAACCTTGACGCCCAGCAACCTGAGCAGGGTCAAACCGGTGTCCACCGCCTCCAACTTTCGGGCCTGCGCAATGTGTCCGTGAATGAGCACTTCGTAAGCCCGAACCTTGTCAATGAGCTCTTTGCCACGCTCCAACACGATGTTGGCCAGCCGCTCCATCTCTTGGAACCGGGTCGAAAGATACGCGGCGGTTGCAGCTTCCACATGCAACTCGAGGGTCAACTCGTACTTCGTCTCCCACGCGTCCTCCTCCATCAGCGAGATACCGCTGGCAAGATAGCCGTACGCCGACTCGTAGCCCGACGAACTCAGCGCCTTCTTACCCGCCAGCAGATTCAAATGCGCCAACTCCTCTTTCTCTTCCGGAGTCTGCAACAATTCCAAGCTGGCGTTGAGCTGGTTCACAATGTCGAAGACCCGCGCCTCCCGCTTGCTCCCCGCAGTCTCGCGCAAGATGATCTGGCCCACCTGGCGGTGCACCGTCTTCCGGATCTCCTCCGGAATGAGGGAGTAGGCGGCCTGCTGGATCTTATCGTGCCCGAACTTATACCTCACGGTGCGCAACAGCACCGCGTCGAGAAGCCCGTCAGCCAGGTCCTTCCCGTCCAGTTGCAGGAACCGGTGCGTTTCACCGACCACCAGCAGAAACCCTTCCCGTACAGCAGGGTCCAGCGCCGTCATTATCTCGGAAGGAGATTTTCCCGACACCGTGGCCAGAAGCTGCAGGTCAAACCCGCCGCCGATGCACGCCCCCAGTTTCAAGGCCTGCTGGCACGCAGCCGGCAGCGCCTGAATCTTCTCGGCCATCAGCTCAACCACGTCATCGCCGATGCCCAGGTCCCCGATAGCCTCCAGGTTCCAGGTCCAGCCGTTGGCCATGAAGTCGAAACGCACCAGCTCTTTTGCATGCACCGCTTTCAAGAACTCGGTGAGGAAGAACGGGTTGCCGTGCGTCTTGCTCCTGGCAAGCTCAGCCAGTGGCATGGTCTCCCCGGGAGACGCGGCGAAAGTGTCGGATATCAACTCGTTGATATGTTCCAACCGCAGCGCCCCGAGGTTGATGTCCGCAACCGGTATCCCCATCTTCTCCAATTCCTCGAGGGTAGCCACCAGCGGATGCGCCGCATCCACTTCGTTGTCCCGGTAAGCCCCTACGATGAACAGGTAGTCGTTTTCCGGTCCGGTCATCACCGATTGCAGCAAGGCCAGAGAGGCGTTGTCGGCCCACTGAAGGTCATCAAGAAACAGGACCAGGGGGTGCTCTTCCCTCGTAAACACGTTCATGAAGCTGTGGAAGGCAAGCGTCAACCGGTTATGGGACTCAGCGGCCGGCAACTCGGGAACCGCGGGCTGACGGCCGATCACTTTCTCGACGTCGGGAATTACGTTGATTATCACCTGCCCGTTAGGCCCCAAAGCCCCCAAGATCTCGTTGCGCCACGAGGCCAGCCGGTCATCACCCTCAGTCAGGAGAGCCCGAACCAGCTCTTGAAAAGCCTCGATCAGCGCACCGAACGGCACGTCCCGCTTGTACTGATCGAACTTACCGGTAATGAAGTACCCTCGCTGCCTTGTTACCGGCTTGTAGATTTCCCGTACCAGCGAGGTCTTGCCGATGCCGGCATAGCCGGACACCATCATCATCTCTTTGTAGCCCTGGGTCACGCGCTTGAAGTTGGCCAACAGGGCTCCAACCTCCTCCTCACGCCCGTACAGCTTCTCCGGAATACGGAGTTTCTCGGACACGTCGTGGGAACCCAACACGAATTCCGCCACATCCCCCCGGTCGTCGAATTCAGCCAGGCAGTGCTCCAGATCCTTCAAGAATCCGAGCGCGCTCTGGTATCGCTCCTCGGCCGTCTTGGCCAGAAGCTTCATGACGATATCGGAAACCGGCCCCGGGACTCTGCGGTCGAGGTCGCGGGGAGAAACCGGCTGACGCGCCATGTGGCAGTGCACCATCTCGGTCCTGTCTTCAGTTTGAAAGGGCAGCCGCCCCGTGAGCATCTCGTAAAAAGTCACCCCCAGCGAATAGAAATCTGTTCGGTAGTCCACGGCGCGGTTCATGCGGCCGGTCTGCTCAGGAGAAATGTAGGCTATAGTGCCTTCCAGGGTATGCGGGTTCGCGCTCCCCTGGTGCGCTCTGGGCAGATGGCTCGCAAGCCCGAAGTCGATAATCCGAATCTCACCGGTGCCGGAGTTAACCAGGATGTTCTTCGGGTTGACGTCCTTGTGCACCACCCCCCGTTCATGGAGTTGACCCAGGATTTCCGCAAGCCGGATCGCCCGCCGAAGAAAACTCGCTACCGCCGGCTTCTCTTCCCCCTTCATCACATCTTTGAGCGGCTCTCCACCGAAATCCTCCGCGACCAGCGCCAGGCCGTTGCGATACTTCTCCAACCCCACCACCCTGGTTACGCCATCCATATCCAGAGACGAGGCGAGTTGGAACTCGTGCTTCAGACGCGCCAGTTCCCCCGGGCCGGGATAGTCTGCAGCCGGAACCTTGATGACCACCGGCTTGCCGTCCTCACGACTCGCCCCCTTGTAGACGATGGTTTCCCGCCCCTCATAGATCTTCTCAAGGATTCGGAACGCGGCCAGGTCGCTGCGGGTGTGATGAGCTCTACTTTCAGACGTGGAAGTCATGGAAATGGACGAGAGAGACTTGCCGGCCGGTGCGGGAGAGACATCCGGAGCGGCTTTCGCAGGATCATCTTCCTCCGAATCAGCCCGCACATCGTCCGCAATGGTGTCCGGTTCCTCCTGAACTTCAGCCGGGCCGCTATCGCCGGCCAGCTCGGCCAGGGAGATTTCCGCGCTTTCACCCTCCAGGAGACTCTCTCGTGAAGGTTCCTCCACCGGTTGGGTGAACCGGGGTTTAGCCTCGATACCGAACCTGGACAGATCGCCAATTTCGATGTCGCCGCCTGCTATCTCATCTACCCCCGTCTCCCGGCTCAACTCCCGCAATTCCTCCAGCAACGCACCCGCTGACTCCAGGCGATTGTCGCGCTCGATCTCGAGGCAAGTCATCACCACCCGGTCCACCGCCACCGGCAGCCGGGGGAAAACAGTGCTCGGCGGGGCCGGCTTGGTGGTATAAATGGACCTAAGAAGGCTGCCCACTGAGTCCCCTTCGAACGGCTTGGCCCCGGCAAAGCCTTCATACATCATGACGCCCAGGGCAAAAATGTCCGCCCGGTGATCCACCTTCGCAGAATCCTCGAACTGCTCCGGCGCCATATACTCAGGGGTGCCGAGCATGGAGCCGGTATCGGTGACACCCGCGCCCATTCGCTCAGTCTTGAACTTGGCAATGCCGAAGTCCATGATCTTGGGCGTGACAGAGTCCTTCGAAACGTGAAGAAAAACGTTGGCCGGCTTCAGGTCGCGGTGAACAACTCCGCCGTCATGCGCATATTTCAACGCCTCAACCAGGTCTATGAACAGCTTCGTGGCCCGGGCCGGCGGCAAAGGCTTGCACACATCCCGGTAGTACTCTTTCAGCGAGCAACCGGATAACAGTTCCATGACAATGCCGCTGGCGGCCGGCATCTCCAGGATGTCCTGCACAGCCAGAATATTGGGATGCCTCAGATTAGCCTGTATGCGCGCCTCGTCCACGAACCGCTTGAGAAACCTGTCGTCCTGCTGGTAGTCAAGGTGGGGAATCTTGAGAGCCACGACGTGACCGAGCCGAGTGTGACGGGCGACATACACCGCAGCCATGCCCCCCCTCGCCAACTCGCCCAGAATACTATACGGCCCAAGCTTTTTGCCCTCCACCGCGTATCTCCCCGGTTGTTACCGTTTCCCCGTTTCTTCTTTCCGTTCCTGCGCCGCGGCCAACTCTCTCACGTCCAGAGGCAGTCCCTTGCTGGGTTCCAACTCCAGTGTCAAAGCAGAGTTGTCACAGCGGGACACGCACAGGCCGCACCCCAGGCAAGCCTCCAGGTCATGCGCCGACTTGCCGTCCACCACCTTGATGGCCTCGTAGTGGCATACCTTCTCGCACGAACCGCAACCCCGGCAGCTCTCAGAATGCAGACGAGGGGCATATCCCGAAGGTGCGACAAGGGGAGCGTCGTATTGACGCATCGCCTTGTTGCCCGAACAGCAGCACGGACAGCAGTTGCAAATCGCGTAGAAACGGCCGATGCAAGCGTCCTTGAACCACGCGGCATGAATGCGGCCGTTGCGATGCTCCCGCGCGAGAATCTCCAGCGCCTTTTCCGGAGTAATACGCTCCGCGTCGGGCTGGTGTTCGACCACGAAATCCACGAACGGCTGCCCGATTACCATGCACACCTTCGAGGGGTGGCACGTCCCGCCCTGAGCCGCTCGGCACGCGCACTCCATAATGGCAATGTCGTGGGGCCACTTGATTACAATATCGCGGACGTACGGAAAGGGTATCATCTGCTCCGGAGCGCCGTGCAATTCGATGGGCTTGTCCACCGTAATCACGGCCCGGGCTTCTTCGCCGGTAAGGACCTTGCAGTGATAGCGGTTCACAACATACCCCTTCAGACGCGGCCCAATCCTGGGAATGAGGGTCTTGATTGCGAACTTGACATAGGGCTTGATCCACTTCAGGTAGACATATCCATGAAGCGTCCGCAGCTTGATGAAACCGATCAAACCCTCTTCCTTCAACAATCTCCAGGTGGATGGATGCATATTCCTCCCCACAGGACCGGAGCCCCGCACCGTTTCCTCGATAGGCCTGCACCATGTCAAGTAAAACAGCCCCGCACTGTGGTGTCAAGCCTATCCTACTACCTAGGATCTCTTAACTAGTAGGAGGCCCACTATTAGCGGATTAGAGCGGGCGCGGCAGATCGACGGCTAGCGGTCAGCAGCCTCACATTGACCGGTGTCGGGGAGGCATTCGCCAGTCAATGTCGGGATCGGCTTGATGCCGGCAGAAAACAGTGGTGAGGCATCCTGGGCGCGCACAATTCCCTTGAAATTGTAGGAGTCGGGCTGGCCGTCCTCGTTCCAATCTGCATCGGGGCAGACGCCGGCGAGGTTGAAGAACCAGTGAAGGTTCACCGTTCCGAGTCCCTCTACCACCAGGCAAAGGTCAAGGATGTCATTCTCGGGCAGATAACCGGAAAGACGCAACTCCTCAATGGCTAAGCCGTCTTCGGACAGCGTCCCCTGGCCGGTAGAGCGCACAATGGAGAACTTATGATTCAGGGTAGGGGTGACCAGGTCGAGTTCAAACTCCCCCAGCGTGGCAAAATCGCACCCGTCGAGCTTGGCGGAAAACTCACCCGGTGTAAGCCCGAATGCGTAACCTGTCGCCACCTCTTCGCCTCCCTCAGTCTCCTCCACATCGACGTAGGCCGAGGTAACTTCGAACTGAAGCGTCCCGGTCTCCAAGTCGTGGTCGGTGACCAGAAAGACAATGGCCAGGTCGTTATCCGCCACGTATCCAGCCCAGATCTCGTTGACGACATCGGTGGGCTCGGTTGCGAAAAGCTCGTACACAAGATAGGCGGTCCCGGTAAGGTCACCAAGCGCAGTACACGGCCCTGCGGGCAGCTCCGCCGGCGGAAGTTCCACCGACGCCACGTCAGGTGAAAGAACCTCGACATCGTCTCCGCTTTCGCTGACCACACACCCGCTCCCCGCACCGCAAAGCAACCCCATAGCCGCGATTCCAATCAACCATGTTCCGGTAAACCCAGGCCTGCTCATCCGCGATCCCAAAACCCCGTCTAGTCTTCCTTGAGCACCGCCAGTTCGTCTGCGGTACGTTCCCTCATGTTCAGGGCACCTGAGAAGCACTTCTGCACGCACAGGCTGCAGCCGATGCACTTCTCCGGGTCGATCACAGGATGTTTGTCGTCATTGAGAGCGATGGCAAGATAGCCGCACCGGGTGCAGTTCCCGCAACTGGTGCACAAATCGTGATTGCCCGCGGAAATCCCCTTGGTCGGGGTCAACGCCATGAAGTCGACGATCGGTTCCGGGAGCGCGGCGCCAATGAGGTCGGACACGCTGCCCAATCCGCGGGCGGCCATGAGGTGACTCAGGCCCGAGTGCAGTTCGTCGATTACGCCAACTCCGTACTTCATGGCAACCGTACAGAACTGCACCGTACCCGCACCCAGGGCCAAGAAGTCAGCCGCGGACTTGTAGTCCATGGCGCCGCCGTTGCCCGACACATATACGCCGAGGCCGGCCACGTTGGCCAGGGTGAGGTTACTGATGGGCGCCACACCGGAGCCGCTCATACCCCAGAGGATACCTTCCTCCCACCCCTCTTTGGAGCCGGTGCGGAAATCCATGCACGGGAAGGTGTTGGCCAGAGTGACTCCGGCCTTCTTACCCGGATGGCGGTCAAGCACCTCACCGATCGCTTTGATTATCACTGGGATTGAAGTCACCGCCGCGGTGAGCTTGAACAACTTGGGCACCTCAGGGTCCCCTGCTTCAAGGATCCAGTCGATGATCTTCGCGGTCAAACCCGGGCTCTGGGACACGATGTCACCTTCGGTGCCGTCTCCCCCCTGCGGGCAGGAAAGGCTGAATTCCACCGCCATGGCGCCCGCATCTTCCAGCATCTTCATGTTGCTCTGCCACTGCGCCCGGTCAGCCTCGTCATCGCCACTTACCGGCCCACCGGTCGACGCCGCGGTAAGGCGGTCGGGATATTCCTTCACCAGTTGGGATACTTCCCGGCACACCCGCGCCAGGGAGTGCCCGGATACGTTGTCGCAGTTGCCGAACGTCTGCCGGTCGAAGACGTGCATGTAGGCCGCGGGAATGTGAATATCCAGCCCGTCGAACGCAGTCTTCATGACGCCTCCGGCCCAACCCGCGTCATACGCCTTCTTCATCTGGTCGTACCCGTCGGAAGGCGGTGCCGCGGAGAGGATGAAGGGAGAGGGTATTGTACGGCCGAAGAAATCGGTTTCCAGAGAAACGGGAAGTTCGTTGTAGCCGGAAATGATCTCGAGGCTCTTCAACGGCCCCGGCGCTTCCACTGCATCGCGCCCATTCAACGTCGCCAGCAGAGCCGCGGCCGCGTTCTTTCCAGAGGCCACAGCCTCTACCACTGTGGTGGGTCCGTTGGCACCGTCTCCGGCATAAACTATGGCTGCATTTTCAATTCGGGGCAGGGCAGGGCGGGCGCCGATCGCGATGATCACCCGCTGGAACCCCTGTCGCTTCACGCTGGTCCCGGGGACGCCCGCCATCTTCGACGGATGAAACTTGTCTCCCCCCGACAAACTCACGCGCAGCGTCTCCAACGTCTTTTGCCCGTCGCCGTAGATGCCTGCAACACGGGTGCGGAACGAGACCTCGATTCCGTGCTCCAGCAACTCCCCGCGCTCCTTTGGGGTAAGCGGCAGTTCGCTCAGCGCTTCGAGTGCGAACATCTCCACGTTGCGGGCGCCGGCAACTTTGGCAACCACAGCGCAGTCACACGCGACCGCACCACCTCCGATTACCGCAACCGGACCGGAGGCGAGATACTCGTTGGGATTTGCCAGGTAGTCGTTCCCGCTGACGCCCAGACTTTCGCCCGGTATCCCCAGCGTGATGGGCACTGACAACCCTTCGGCCACGACCACCCCGTCGTACCCCCCGGAAAGGAGGTCGGCGGGATCGCTGACGGCCGCGCTCGAATCGAGTTTGAGGCCCCCCTCTTTCATCAACCAGTCGATGTCGGACTGCAACACTCCGGCGGGGAGTCGGTGACCCGGTATCAGTGCGGCCGCACCACCAAGTTCAGCGCCCCGCTCCAGAATCGTGACCTGGCAACCGGCCTGGGCCAACAGCAGTGCCGCACCCAATCCGGCCGGCCCGCCGCCCACCACCGCGATCTTGTTTCCATCACCGGCTACAGGCTCCAAAGACGGCATAACGCCAAGTTCCTTCGCGCGGGCGATGATAGCCGCCTGAACCGCGGGAATCTCAACCGGCCGGTCAAAACCCTGCCGGGAGCACGCTGCCTGACAATGATAATCCGGGCACACGCCTCCGCAGATGCCGCCGAGGGGATTGCGAGTCATAATCATTGCGGCCGCCCGGGCATAGTCGGAAGGCCGTCCCCCCTTCGCAGCCGCAATAAAGTCGGCCGGGGAGCAATCTGAAGGACACGCGGCCTGGCACGGTTTCTCTTCACAGTATTCGCAACGGTTCAGCTCCGAAGCGAGTTGGGCGTCGGTAAGAAATAGCTGCTTGTTACTCACGTGATACCTCTTTCACCAGTCCCGGGTTTCAGGCCGCTACCAACATTCTCGCCGCTGGCGGCAGCCGCGAGGGGCAGGCCTGGCTCCCCCCCCTCGACTGCGCACATCATAAAGAAACATGCGGATTTTCGCAATTCCCTTGTAATCAAATGCGCCCATACGCAATAATCCGCGTGAAAATATGCGCGAGATTTGACTAGCGTTCGACCCTAAGGAGTACCCGATGTTCAAACACCTGACTCTGGTGGCCCTGGCCGCAACCTTGACCCTTACCGGATGCAACAAGTCCGCTGACGATGAAGGCGCCGACTCACTGGCGGCACCCCCTTCCGCCTCAGACAAGCGCCTTCCGCCGCCGCCGACACCCGAGCCGCAGCCCACGGACTCCCCGCCCGCCCCGGCGCCCCTCGCTGACGCTCAGCCCGGAGGCGCCCCCGACGTTGACCAACAAACTCAACCCTCAGGGACTCCCACCGAAAAGAAACCGGTGGAGAAGAAGGAACCGTGGGAACCCCCGGCGGAGCAGGAATATGATCCCAATCCTGTGGAGAGCGCCAGCGCCCCCGCAGCACCGGAATCAGCAAAGGCCGCTGCCCAGCGACAGGTCGTCGCTTTTTCCGAAGGACAAGATCCTTTCGCTACATTGGGTGCCCCGACCGTTCAGGATATTCCGGAAGACGACCCGCGGAGTGACACGCTGAGGCTCGGTCCTCAAGTGCCCCCGGAGCCGGGTGAAACGGTCATGCAGTTCCCGCCGGCAGAAACACCGGGCGAAGTCCCTCCTGCGGTGACTCCGCCGCCCCTCACCGTTGTGCGCCATTCTCCCGAGGGCGAGGCCGACCTGGTGGCCGCGGTCACAGCTAGCTTCAGCCAACCCATGGTGCCCCTGGCTTCCCTGGAAGACCTGGCTGACAAGCCGTCCCCGCTGACACTCACTCCCCAACCTGAAGGACGTTTCTCGTGGCTGGGCACCGACACCGTCGCTTTCGAACCGACCCACCGCATGCCCTTCGCCACCACTTATACCGCAACTGTAGCCAAAGGCACTGCCTCTGCCGCCGGCAGCAATATGGCTGCCGATTTTTCCTGGAGTTTCACCACCCCGCGTCCACGAGTCGTGAGCATAAGCCCGTACGATGGACAAGAGGAGGTGCTCCCCGAAACCACGGTACAGTTGACTTTCAACGCCGCAGTGGACCCCGAGACCGTGGTCGCTAACGTACGCCTGGAAGGCGGCGGAAACCTGTTCGAACTGGCGGTCGTACCTTCACCGGCCCCCGACCCCGAGGAAGAGGCCAAAAAAGATCCCCTCACGCGCCGCGAGGGTGAGTGGGACCGGGCGCGCACGGTAACTCTCAAGCCTGTGGCCCCACTCCCAACAGGCACACCCTATGTGGTGACCACCGACAAGAAGCTCACCTGCGCCGAGGGTCCTCTGCCCGCGAGCGAAAGCCAGACGTTCAAGTTCGCCACTTACTATCCTCTGAAGATCACCAAGATATCCTGCTCATGGGATGATGACGACTGCTATCCCGGTTCCGCGGTGAATATCGAGTTCAACAACGGGTTGGAAGCGAAAAAAGTAGACGAGTTGATTTCACTGACGCCCAAACCCAACGGACTTCGCTACCGGGTTTCCGGCAGGACCGTCACCGCCTATGCTGAGTTCATGCCCTCCATGACTTATGCCGTCAAAGTCGAACCGGGCATCCTCGACGTCCATGGCCAACGCAACGCCGACGGCGCTCAGAAGACGGTCCGCTACGCCGAAGCCAACCCCTTTCTCCAGCCGATCCGACAGGGCATCGCGGTGGTTGAGGCGAACCAGTCCCACGACTTCCTCATTACGTCCATGAACCTCGGGGACGCCTCATTGAAAATGGCGGTAGTCCCGCCGGACCAGGTGGCCAGATACGTCGACCGCGCCAACTCCTGGTACGACTGGGAGGATAACCCCCTCCAGGGGCTCGAACCGAATATCGTGCGCACCCTCACGCTCTCGGAAGAAGATAACCGCATTGCGCGCACTTATCTTAATCTGGACGACTCGCTGGGCAAGAACGGTCGCGGATTCGTCATGCTCGATCTCAAGACCAGGCGTAGTCGCGGCCTTTTCAAAGGGTGGAACGAGTATCGTGCTGTAGCGCTGATCCAGGTAACGAATCTGGGTATTACCGCGGCCCTTTCCGACGAAGAGATGCTCGTGCTGATGACCACCCTCGACGAGGGCGCTACTGTTGAGGGCGTCGCCCTCACCCTGATCCGCCAGGAGACGGGCGAGGTAGTGGCCAACGCGATCACGGACGAAGCCGGGGTCGCACGTTTGTCCGGTCCCAAACGCACCGATACTTTCGGCCCCTACATTTTGCTGGCCAGAAAGGGCAAAGACCGCGCGTTCCTGTCTATAAGCGGCAGCACCGGAACAGGCTACATCTCGTCCTACGCCTACCAGACGTCTTTCGACCCGAAGCAAGTCCCGGCCACCTTCGTGTTTACCGACCGGAAACTCTACAAACCGTCGGAGGAGGTCAACGTAAACGTCATCGCCCGCATGCGCAACACCGGCCCCAAGGGCGACCTGGTTCCCATCGAACCGGGCAGGCGGGACTTCGCCTACACGGTAAACGACCCCCGCGGCAATGAGGTGGCCTCGGGTTCCCTCATCCTCTCCCCGTTCGGCACCGGGTCGTTCTCCCTCAAGACGGAGAAGAACGCTCCCCTGGGGACCTACTACGTGGAATTGAGTTCGCCCTCCGCGAGCGCCTCCGGCAACTTTGACGTCCAGGAATTCCGTACCCCCGAGTACAAGACCGGCGTTTCGTGGGCGAAAGCAGGGGAGAACATCCTGGTCCGCCGCGAACTCGATGCAAAGATCACCGGCAAGTACTTCTTCGGTGCTCCCATGGCTTCCGCGGACGTAGACTGGCGTCTAGTCAGCAAACCGAGCAAATACTCCCCTCCCGGCAACGACGGATTCAGCTTTTCAGACATCGACCCGGCCAATCAGACGTCGCCCTGGGGCTACTACGACGATTACGGATACCGGGGCACCGACCACGTGGCGTCCGGAAGCGGCAACCTCGATGCCAACGGCTCGTTGCAGGTGCCGGTAACCCTCGACCCGGGCAACAACCGCCGCGACCCCATCTCCTTTACCCTGGAAGCGGAAGTGTACGACCGAAATCGGCAGTCCATCGCAGCCCGCTCCACCGTTCTGGCCCACCGGGCCGAGCGCTACGTGGGCGTAAGCCTGGACCGCTCAGTGGTCGCTGCCGGCGAGACTACCGAAATCTCCGGCATTGTCACTCGTCTCGACGGCAGCAGGTACAACGGAGCTGACGTAGACATCGCCCTGATGCTGACCAGTTGGGACGAAGAGGAGGTGTTGGATTCCGAAGGTAACGTGAGCTACGAACACCGCTACCGGGAAACCGAAGCGGCCGCGTGCAAATTCAAGGCCGCGGCCACTCCGGGCAAGTGTATGCTCACCGTCCCCGGCCCCGGCACCTATCTGGTACGCGCTCTATCCAAGGACAGGGCCGGCAGGCCGGCGCGCAGCGCAGTCCGCCTTTACGCCTATGGAGATGGTGAGTCCAGTTGGACCTCCGGCGGCGAAAACCGGGTGGAGATAGTGGCTGATCGCAAACATTATGACGGTGGAGACACCGCCAGACTGCTCCTCCGCTCTCCGTTCAAAGACGCGGTAGGCATGGTCATGGTGAGCCGGGAAGGTTTCCTGAAGGTAGAGCCGGTCCGAATCACCAACGGAACTGCGGCTTTCGAGTTGTCCATCAAGGAACGTTGGATGCCGTCGGTACATGTGGCCGTCGCGCTGGTGCGGGGCCGCACCGAAGAGCCCGGCAAAACCGCGGACGACCGGGGCCGCCCAGCCTATGCGCACGGCAGCGCAACTCTCAACATCGAACGAAATCAGCGAGCCATCGCAATTGCCCTGAAACCGTCCGCGACAGCAATACAACCGGGCGGCAGTTTCAATCTTGAGTTGACCGCGACAGATACGCGCGGCGCGCCGGTGCAGGCCAATGTTGCGCTGATGGTCGTGGACGAGGGAGTGTTGAGCCTCATCGGATACGTCACTCCCAATCCCTTGAAAGCCCTCTACACAGCCGTTTCCGGCAACGCGGGTTTCGTAGACCTACGGCCCCTGGTTGTTCCACGGGCCAAGCCAAAGCCAGAGCTCTCCCGGGCCGAAAACGAGGAGGATTCAGGGGCCTTAAAAGAAATGGTGCAGTCCGCGGCCCCGCCCGGCGCCTTTGACGACCGGGGAATGCTGGGCGGAGCCAAGCCGGAAGCGAAGATGAAGAAATCCCGCGCACGGAAGGGCGGAAGGAACGGAGGGGACGATGACTCACCCGCGTTCGCGCTGCGAAAGCTCTTCAAATCGACCGCCTACTTCAACGGCAACCTGCGTACCGATGAGAGCGGCCGACTATCCATAGAAGTGAAGATGCCGGACAACCTCACCGAGTTCAGGGTCATGGCCGTGGCCGCAGACGAGGGGGTAAAATTCGGGTCTGCCGATACCCAGGTTCGCACCCGACGGCCCCTCATCGTTCGTCCTGCGTTGCCCCGTTTCCTCAACTTTGGCGACAAGTTCGAAGCGGCCGCAGTGGTGAACAATGAGACCGGTTTCGACACTCAGGTCATGGTCCGCTGCCTGGCGGCAAACGCCACCCTGGAGAACAACACCGCAACGGTAGACGCCAAAGCCGGCGAAGCGGTAGAGGTGCGCTTCAAGGCAACCGCGGGAAACCCCGGTCCGGCCACCTTCCAGTTTGCCGCGGTCGCCCTGACCAACGCCCGTGATACAGACGCGGCAGAAGTCACCATCCCAACCCTCATACCCGCCACCTCGGAGGCCTTCGCCACCTACGGCGTTGTGGATACCGCGGTGCGCCAACCCCTGCAGCCGCCCAAAAACGCGCTTCCGGGTTTCGGCGGCCTGGACGTGGACTTCTCCTCCACCGCCTTGACCGGTCTCCAGGATGCGGTGGGCTATCTGTTCGACTACCCGTACGAATGCACCGAGCAAACCTGCAGCCGCATTTTGCCCATAATGGCGTTGGGAGACATAATTCGAGACTTCAATCTCGGCAAGGCCGGCTCCCCCGAAGAGGCAAAGAAGCTGGTGGAGGAAGGCATTGTCAAAATCCTCCTCAACCAAAGAGGGGACGGTGGCTTCGGCTACTGGTCCAGCTCCCGGCGGAGCTGGCTGTACGTCAGCGCCTACGCGGCCATGACGCTCCAACTCGCGCAGAAGAAAGGTTACAAAGTCGACCAGTACCGGCTGGAGCAGGTTGCCTCTTTCCTCGAAGAGCGCCTGGACTCACCCTACGAATGGGAGGCGCTCGCGTACGGCTCACAGACTATGGCCGCGCTCGTGCTGGCGCGTATGGACCGGCCGCCCATTCGTCACTTGAAGCGTCTCTCAAAACTGGCTACGGAGAGAACCTCCCAGACGGCCCGGGACGCGGCCAACCCGCTATCTCTCTACGCCCGCGCCTGGCTCCTGGAAGCGGTGGCCCTTGCTCCCGGTCTCAAGGAGCAGGAAGATGAACTCTATCGGCAACTGGCCAACAGCGGAGTCGAGACCGCGGCCGCCTTGCACTTCTCCGAAGAAAAGCGCGAGTCGCTCAAGCTCATGATGCACTCGGAAGACCGCACCGATGCCATTGTCCTCGGCGCCCTCCTGGCGGTACGCCCGGACGATTCCATGATCGAAAAGGTGGTCCGCGGCCTCGTACGCTCACGAATCAAGGGACGCTGGGCCACAACTCAGGCCAACGCATACGCGCTGCTGGCGCTGAGCAAATATTATGAGATCTTTGAAAAGGATGAGCCCGATTTCGAGGCCAGACTGTGGCACGGAACAACCTATCTCACCGGCCGGAAGTTCCAGGGCCGGGAGATGACCATCGCCAAAACCAGCGTTCCGATGAAGGCGCTCTTCGATGACGCCGCAGCAGACCTTATCGTCGCCAAGACCGGGCCGGGCAGACTCTACTACCGGCTGGGGCTGAAGTACGCCCCTTCCGACCTTGAGCTGGCCGCGGAAGACCGCGGTTTCCTGGTTGAGCGCACCTATCTTCCCGAGGGCGAGGACAGCAAGCTGGAGAAAGACGACCAGGGGCGCTGGGTGGCAAAAGCCGGCAGTTACGTGCGAGTCAAGATCCGCGTCGTCGCGCCGGACCGCAGGTATTACGTGGCCGTGATTGACCCGATGCCCGCGGGGTTTGAAGCGGTGAACGAGGCCTTCGCCACCTCCGCTACCACCCGCACCGGCAAGGAGGAGAGCAGCTCGCATCGCACTGGGCGTCGCCACTGGTACTGGAATTGGAATCCATGGGACTTCGAGGAAAAACGCGACGACCGGGTCCAACTGTTTGCGGACCGGATGTACGGAGGCGTGCACGAATACACTTACGTGGTCAGAGCAACCACCATCGGCGAATTCGTGGTGCCACCGACGCGGGCGGAAGAGATGTACTCCCCGGAAGTGTTTGGAAGGGCTTCAACTGAGCGGATGCTGATCGTGCCGTGAGCGGGCACCTACTCCCTGGCGGCAAGGACCAACGCCGCACTTTCCGCCACTCGCACCGGCACATCTTTGCCTGACGCGAGTTCCCTCAAGGCCCCGCTGTCAAGAACTGCGAGCAGCCGAGGCACCATGTCGTCGGGCGTGCGCTGATTGCCCGCGAGATTCCTCGCTACCTGCGGGCTCACCGCCCACCTGGGGCTGTGGGTAAGGAAGGTCAAAGCTTCAGACGCCAGGTTGCCGAGCGCACTGTACTCTTCCACCTCCGCGGTGGAGATGCTGGGATTGCGCAACACCCATACTTGAACTGAAGGGTCGGGGTCGTACATGAACGCCTTTCGCTCCGCCTTCTGGCCCGACACAGCCATCTTCTTCTTCTGGTTCGGAGCCAACGCCCACAACTCCTCTTCCCGGGTCCCTCGGTCACCCGAGGCGGAGGACGAAGGAAGGCCTACTTGAATTCGCTTGCCCATGGACGCGGTGGCCGGACGCGCCGCGGCCCGCCGCACAGACATGACCGCAGTATCCAGCGGCGGAGTGGCCTCCTTCGCGATGAGCCAACGATCGAATCGCTCGAAGCTTTGGGCCAGCACCTCATCGGTAGGAGTCAGCTCTTCGCCGAGTTCCTCATCTTCCGGAAGAGTATCCTCCTCAAAGGTCTCCTCGTGCCTCGCCCTTAGCGATTGCGGCTTGCTTGTCGCGGTGTTCCCCGGGCGCGGCGTCAGCAGCGCTCCGTCCGGCGACTGGGCGCCAATGTGCCGCCTCGCAATCTCCAGCAACCTTCTGCTGTCGCTGTTTTGAGGTAGCTGAACCGCATATGTATCACCGCTCAGGTCTCCGACAACAATGGCCGAAATCACCACCCTCACCTGCCCGGGAAGCCGGAAGCGGATGAAGACCTTTTCCCAGGTGGCCAGAGTGTCAGGCGTCTTCAGCAGCAAACCCATTTCCCGGAGTCCGTCGAAATATGCCTGGCTGAGTCGAGCGGTGTCGGTGAGGTCTACAACGTAGCTTCTTGCACTCATACGCTTGTCGCTCCGAATAAATCCTACAAACTTCCTCGCCTACGCTATACTTCCGAGGAAAAGATATGTCAACCGCGAGTTGTTCGAAATGTTGCTTTTCGACCATTGCGAAAAAGGCTCAAGAAGCTGTAGAAGCCTGCCGTATAATCACCTGTCCTGGAGGAGGGATATTCGATGATTCAGAAGGCTGCAAGCAACCTGACCGCTTTAGCCATAACCGCAGCCCTGCTCCTCCCTTCCCTTCCTGCTACTGCCGATAGCCAGAGCTTGCTGGGAAGCGGGATCGGCAATTTCAAACTCACCTACTACTGGATCGTGTACGAACAGGAATTTCCGGGACGACCGGCGGTGCCGCTGTACACTACCGACGGCAAAGTCATCGCGGTGGTTACCGACAGGTTCGCAGAACGGGTGACCATGGAAGGAACCGGGGTACTGCGGGACGGCCGCATCGTCAACCTCCACGAGGAATGCGATTTCGCCACCCACGGCTGGTGCTTCCTGGACGTTGACAGGGACGCAGCCCCGTTCGGATACGGCAGCTACGATCCGCTGCGCCCCTTTAGAACCCTGGCAGTTCCCAGCGACGAAATTCCCCGCGGCACGGTTGTGTACGTGCCTGACTTCGACGGTATGCCCCTCCCGACAGACGAGGGGGGATTCGACTTCCACGACGGCTGTTTTGTCGTGGAGGATACCGGTTGGTCGTTGCATGGAAAGCACATCGACCTGTTTGCTCTCGCCGAGGCGCACTACAAAGCTCTTGACGAACGGATGAAAGGCAGGGAACGGGTATCGGTTTTTCTCGACTCCCCCCTCTGCCCTTCCTCCTCTTCGGCACTCTATGACCCAGCGACCTGGGTCGAAGAGCTGGCTTCCTACTGACGTTTCCAGGCACCCATCCAAGGCGATTCCGCCATTCACCGCTTTGTAGTGCGCCCGGCACCTTGTCCGGAGTTGGTCGGCTACTGGTTCTTCCAGGGCATGGGAGGAGGATAGGCCGGTTCCGCGGTGACGAAATCTGAGAGGGACTCGCCATACCCGTTTGAACTGAGCGTCGAGTACGCGAAGATCACCCACCCGGGGGCTTCCATCTCACGCAAATAGTTGATCTCCTTTTCAATCTCCGCGAACTCAGCGTAGTCGGCCTTGACGCCCATGTACACATGGCGCCCGGACGCGGCAGCCAGATGGTGGTCCGCCAAGGTCGCGTAATCGGTCCACCCGCCCTTGGGATCAGTCAGGGGCCAGTAAACCATGGGGCAGATTGCATCCAACGCACCCAGTTCCAGCCAGCGATGGGAATCCTGGTAGTAGTCGTAGTACCCCTCCGAGGTTCCTCCCCACCCGAACACCTCCTGGTAGATCCCCCACACCGCGGCAGACACTTTGACTTCAGGCTTTACTTGAACTATCGCGCCGTATGCGTCTTGCACAAATGCCGTCAGGGTGTCTCTCTGGAAGTCCTCCCAGGCCAACCCCGGCGAGGCCGCGGCCGCGGCCGCAAACGCTTCCTCGCTCCACTGGTCATGGGAGTAATTCGGACCTGCGTAGCGGATGTAGTCGAAGTGCAATCCATCTACGTCGTAGTTGCCCACGATGTCGGTGGCAACCGAGATGACGTGCTCTCTGACCTCCGGAATGCCGGGGGATACCCAGGTGTAGGAGTTGTTCCACTCCATCAGAGCGCCACTGCCATCCGCCTGGCGCCACTCCGGATGAGCGTACAGGATGTGAGGGGGATCCGACTCGGGAGGGGGAGTGGTTCCGACCCAGGCGTTAAAAGTGTTGATCCACGCATGGAGTTCCAGCCCTCTCTCGTGGGCTTCGGCAACCGCCACCTCCAAGGGGTCCCAACCGGGGTCCACTCCCAGGGTGCCGGAGAGCCCTTTGGCCCAGGGCTCGAAGGCGGAGTTGTAGTACGCATCGGCCATCCCTCTCACCTGAAACAGCACCGCGTTGAAACCAAACATCTCGGCATGGTCAAGTATCGTCTTGACCTTTTCCGGCGAATCGTAGTCCCACCGGGTTACCCAAAGCGCTCGAAACTCGAACGGCCCCTGGGGAGGCAGTTCAACATCAAGTCCGGCATCAGGCGGTGCGACGGCCGCGTCTTCGGTGTCCCCGGGCTGATTATCCGGCTTTGCCGAATCAGCGGTCAGGCCGTCCAGGCCCGGACCATCTGCCACTACATCATTCGGGACGGGAAGCGACTTCACGTCGGCTCCCGGAGGGGCGCAGTAGAGACCGTCCGGAGTTTCGATACAGAGGATTACCCCGTCGGTACAATTGTACTCGCAGTCACACCGGGAATCCCCGGAGCAACCGGCCAGGAGCACCACTGCCGACAGCCAGGCCAATCCCAGGTAGCCAACTTTCATCTCAAACCTCGCCGTATTTCCTGCCGATGAAATCCAAACCGACAACCAGTGCGATTCCCACTATGAAGGTGCCGACGGTACCCCAGAGCCCCGGATGAGCCAGTTCGGGCAGCTTGTTCGCCATAAACTCCACACGCCCACCCTCGGCCGCCGCACCCTCCTTGAAGGGCCACAACACCCGCAGTGAGCCGGCCAGCAACCCCACCAGGGACGCCATGGTCACGTCGTGATGGTTCTTCAGCAAGTAGTTGAGCAACCGGGAAAAAGCGACAATCCCTACCACTATCCCCAGCACCAGCACTACCAGAGGCAGCACCGCGCTGAAATCGCGATCCCTGGTGAGCGCGTGCACCTGGTCGAGCACGTGGAAATACAGCCCCAACATCAACAGGATGAACGCGCCGGAAATGCCGGGCAGAATCATCGCGCAAATGGCGATGGCTCCACATACGAACACGTACCACAACGCGGGTTCGACATCCGCCCGCCCAAGCCCCAGAAGGAGATACAGCCCCACTGCGAACACCAGGAAGGCGACCCACTGGGCCGCACCCCTCTTCTCCATTCTCCTGAAAGGCACGAGCATGGACGCCAGCACCAGTCCCATAAACAGCCCCCGGGTCTGTTCCGGGTAGACTGCCATACAATGCTTGATTATCCCCGCCGCAGCCACGATAGCTGCCAGAATGCCGACCACCAGAAAAGTGAGGAACAGTGCTGCCTCGACCCTCCTCTCGACATCGTCTTCTCCGGCAGCGGAGCTTCCCAGAAGCCCTTTGAAGTAAAGGCCCCAGAACCGCCCTGTGAACACAGCTTTTACGAGCGCGACGTCCATGAGCCTGATCGACTCGATGAGACGCTCGTAGATTCCCAATATGAGCGCCACGGTCCCACCGCTCACTCCGGGAATGATATCGGCACACCCCATGCAAAAGCCCCGGGCGACCTGGGAGATTTTCTGGACGTTTCGCACTATGGAACCCCTCCTTTTTCGCTCATCTCGACAACCGCTACATCGTTACACTAAACAGCCCTGTTCGACAACTCTCGTCTTGTCCCTTCGTTGACACAGTCCGCCGGAACTGCTATAGCAGCAGGAGTGTCATGGAGGCTTTCTTGAAACATACTGCCGCACTGCTGCTCGCCCTTGTGTTCGTTGCCGTAGCAGCCTGCTCCGGTGCCGACGGAGGAGCGCCCAAAGATCAGTGGGTCCAGTACGATGAAGCATTGGAGGACCTCCTCGACGGCAACTACACCGAAGCCGCCACCAAATTCGAGTCCATCGCCAGCAGCACGTTGAGCCCCGTTTTGTCACAGGTGGCCACCCTTCGCCTCGGCGACTCCCTTTTCTTCCAAGGCAGGTACGCAGAAGCCGCGGAGGTGTACCGGGAATTCCTGATCCAGTTCTCCAATTCACCCGATGTCGGCCACGCAGCCTATATGAAAGGACTGTGCTACCTGGAGAAGATGCCCTCGGACACCTTCATCCATCCTCCGGCCGAGAGCCGGCAGATGGAAGATGTGCAGGCGGCATACGATTCCTTCGCCTTCCTCGTGGACCGATACCCCGATTCATTTCACGCTCTACGAGCCCGCCACGCGCTGACGGTCTGCCTCGAGCGCAAATGCCTGCATCACTTGTATGTGGCGCACTACTACGACGACAAGGACCGCCCCAAGGCGGTCATCCAACGCATCGAATCAGCGCTGAAGATGGAAGAAACCGAAAAACACCTCAAGCATCTGCCCGACAGCCATTTGTGCGCCGCCACCAGCGACAACCTTCTCCTCCTTGCCCGCTCCTATTCCAAGGTCGGTGACCTCGAAGGTCTGAAATGGCTTGAAGGGAAGTACGCGGAATATGTCGACCGCTACCCCCAGCCCGACCGCGGCCTCGAGAAGATCCGGGAGCTTCGTGCGGACCTGGAGGCCGCCGGCAGCCAGCCGGGACACTAGGGCACAACATGCCGATTCTCGCTTCACTGGTAACTGCCGCGGATCTCGAAGCGCTATGGGGAGCGCTGGGCAATCTGGACCCCCAGATCGCCCTATTCTGCGTCTTCGTCCTCCTCTTTCTCGCCGGCTGCGGCCTGCCTCTCCCGGAGGACATTCCCCTCACCTTCACAGGCATTCTCCTGGGACTCCCCTCTACACAATCCACCTTCGGCGGCATGACCTCCAGCATCATCACCATTTCCCTGGTGTGCTACTCGTCAATCCTCACCGGAGACCTGGTGGCCTACCAGTTGGGGAAGAAGTATGGCAAGTCGATCAGCCGGTACCCTCCGTTCAAGTGGGCCATGAGCCAGAAACGAATGGCCAGAATGGACCGTTGGTTCGCCCGCTTCGGGAACTCCACCGTCTTCTTCGGCAGGATGGTGGCAGGCATACGTTTCGTCACCTTCGTCATGGCCGGTATGGCGCGCATGCCCATACGCAGATTTGTGCTGTACGATTCCCTTGCCGCACTGGTGACAGTGCCTGCCTGGATCGTCCTGGGATATTATGTGGGCACGCACTTCCACGAGATCGTGGAGTGGATGAGCACCATCAACACAACCACGTGGATTGTTCTCGGCGCTCTCGCCTCCCTGTTCCTGCTCTACAAACTGGTTAGATGGTGGAAAAACCGCGGAGTATCGCCTCAGCCGTCCAGTGAATGCTGAGTTTCACCAAGAACCGCGGTCGCACACCCGCGTGGCCGGTGCGCTGGGGCTCAATCTCGCTCCTCCTCAGCACCGTCTGCTGTTTTGCCGCGTGCGGATCCTCGACTTCCGCAACCGACACCATCAGCATCGACATCGGCCCCGATGTCACCGAATGCCCTGACGGCTCCGCAATTCAACCTGACGGCCTGTGCTCAAGCCCGTCTAAACTGTGTCCGCCCGGTGCCATGCCCCGGGTCGACGGCGGTTGCCTGCATGTCGGGCCCCGCGCATGCCCGCTACCATGGGATATGGAGACAGAACTCGATTGCGATCCGTCTGAGCTGCTCCCCTGCCCGGACGGCTTCAACCAATCGTCGGATGGCTCTTACTGTGTGCCCCGCTTCGACGAATGCGCACCGGACGAGGTGCCTCAGTTGGGCGGGGGCTGCCTGCCGGCCGGCCCCAGGTGGGGCGAAGACGGCCTGGTCATACCGTTCTTCAACAGTTGTGCCCAGGCAGAAGTGTCGCTCCCGGGCGGAGAATGCGCGGCGATCGGCCCCCGGGCTTGCCCCAAGTTGTGGGCTCCGGAGGCAGAACAAGACTGCTCCCCCGGAGAGGTGTCGCCCTGTCCGGAAGGCTGGAACGAGGATGACGACGGGAGCTACTGCACCCCTGACTACGCAGACTGCGGCAAGGGTGAACTGGCCCTGCCGGGAGGCGATTGCGTGTCGGTTGTCACGCCGGAAGAGCAATGCCCTTCCGGCCCTTTCCCGGAACCGGGAGACGCCACCGCACCACCGGTCTACGTCGCCTCAGATTCATCCTGCACCATGGGATGCGGGACCGAGGATTCCCCCCATGCGACCATCCAGGCTGCCCTCGATGAGGCTCCCGACGGAGCAGTCGTGCTCATCGGCGGCGGAACCTATGCCGAAGGAGTGGCAATATCCCGGCCGGTGCGCCTGGTCGGGCTGTGCCCTTCCAAAGTCACCATAACGGGCTCGGCGCCGGTTGAGACTGAGGCTGCCGTGAAGATCCAGTCGGCCGGACTCGTGGTCACCGGCACAGACGACATAACCATCTCGGGAATCACCGTGGCTTCTACCGGAGCCGGGATTGCGATTGCGGAGGCGGACGGAGTTGAGCTATCCGAAGTCCGCATCACCGGGGGAGCCGGTGTGGGGATATACACTGGAGCGGGCGCTACCGTCGCGTTGAGCAACGTCTGGGTAACAGACCTTGACCAGCCGCCGGACCCCACCGAAATGGGTGCCGGTCTCTGGGTAGGCGGAGGTTCCAAGACGGACGCGATAAATCTGCTGGTGGAGGACGTGACCGCGGTGGCTGGTGTTGGCGTGGTGGGCGGCGGCTCTACTCTGCAGGTAAGCGACAGCAACGTGCGCGCCACCAAGCCGGGGAAGCTTGACCTCGCCGGCGCCGGCGCCCGTGCTAACGGTGGGGGTACTCTGACCCTGGAACGTGTCCTCCTCGCCAAGAACTCCGGTGCAGGGGTCAGCGCCAGCCTGGCGGGGAAAGCAACCATCACCGATTCCCTCGTGCGTGACACCCTGCCGTACGACGGCTACGGCTCGGGAGTGCAGGCTTGGGGAGGGGCGAAACTCAACGTCTCCCGTTGCGTGTTCGACAACTGCAAGGGCGAGGGGGCTTCGGCTGAAGGCACTGGAACCGAGCTTCACCTGGAGGCCACGGTAATACGCGACACCAAGCTCGCCCCGGGCTGCTGTGGAGCAGGGACCTATTGCGAGAAAAAGGCCACCTGCTCCTTTTCCGGCTGCATCATCACCTCCTCATTCACCGCTGCGATCGTCGCCAACAACTCCCAGGTGCACATTGGCGGCAGCATCCTGAAAGACACCAAGCCGGTGCCGGCAGGGGACTTTGGATACGGAGTTTTCGTTGACGATGACGCCACTGTTCAACTGCTCTCCAGCCGGGTTTCAGGCAACACCGGTAGTGGGCTTACCGCCTCGGGTGCAGGGGCTATTCTGGAAATCACTTCCAGCGTGGTTTCCAACACCAACCTCGACCCCTGGGGGGATGCCGGCTTCGGCGTCGTCGCGGCTGAAGGCGCGGTGGTCAACGTGACCGATTCTCTGGTCGAGGCCAACCACCTGGCCGGCGTGCTGGCAGAGCATGCCGACACCGACCTGGCGCTGACCAACAGCCTCGTCCGCGACACGGGAATCACCAACAAGACCCCTTACGGAATCGGGGCCCTGGCTACACTCGACGCCAACCTCACGGTGAGCGGAAGTCTCCTCTCCGACAACGCCAGCGGAGGGGCCGCCTGCGACGGCGAGAAGACGACCATGCTGGTCCACCGCAGCCAGATCCGGGACGTTCCCGACCCGCCTGAAGAGGCAATCGCCTTTGGCGCCGGGGCAAGACTCGGCTGCGATTTGACCATCACAGAGAGCCAGATTGGCGGCAACGGCATGCTCGAATGCCTGTTCCATGAGCCGGAAACCGCTGTGCACGTAGACCGAAGCATCATCGGCGCCACCACGGCCGCCAACAACGGCACCGACAGCATCGGCATCGGAGTAATCGATGGAGCCCAAGTTATCGTGGCCGACTCCTTGGTCGCGCGCAACTCCGGTGGGGGCATAATCGCGGTTGGCGCCGGCGCACTGGTTGAGGTGCAAGGCAGCCTCGTGGAGCATACCGCGGTTGGTAAGAACCTGGTAGACGAAGGCGATGTGGGCGCCGGGGTAGGCGCGCTCGCCGGCGCGCTGATAACCATTTCCGAGTCACTCATCCGGCGCAACGCCGCGGCCGGCCTGTTGACGGCAGATCCGGGCAGCGAGATCACCCTGACCGCCAGCGAGGTGAGCGACGGCATGCCCATGGAGCCCAGCGGCGAAGGACTCGGCGCCCTGGCGACGACCGAATCCTCCCTGCACGTTTCCTCCAGCCTGTTTCAACGCAACCTGGCGGCCGCGGTGGCGGTCATGGGCGGTGCGAAGGTGGACATCGAGACCACCGCCATCGTCGACACCCTGCCCATGGGCGATAATTTCGGCTGGGGTCTGGGTTTGCAGCAGGGCGGCCTGGCCTCACTGGACCGGGTCGTTGTCCACGGCAACCGCGAAGCGGGCATTGCGATCTTCGGACAAGGGTCGGAACTGCTGGTGTCGGGAAGCGCGGTCCGCACAACACTCCCAACCTCGCAGGGAGAGTTCGGGTACGGCGTCGCGGTTCAAGGCGGCGCCTCGGTCAAGTTGGAGTCCACCCATTTGCAGGCCAACGAAACCGCGGGCGGAGTGGCCCGGGGACCAGGTACTCTGCTTCACTTGGAAGATTCCGCAGTGACTGAAACCAGAGCGGGAGGAGCCTGGCTGGGCGTAGGTGAAGGGACTCCCGGGGATTTTCAGGTTTTCGGGGATGGTTTGTTGGCCACCGGAGGCAGCGCCTTGCAGATTGACTCCTCTGTGGTCGCGTCCAACCAGCGCTGCGGCGCGTACTATGACGAATCGTCCGGCGCCATCACCCAGAGCACCTTTGCCGGCAACGGCTCTTACGGCCTGGCCCTCGACGGCTCCGAGGAAGGAGTAGCTTATGCTGACGGGGACAATCAGTTCCTGCAAAATGCCGCCGACCTGCCCGAGGCGCTGGCTGCCGAGGTAAGCACATCCCCCCAAGGCCTTCCAGTGCCGCCCCCACCAACATCAGGGGAGCTGCCAACAGTTTCCGAAGACTAGTTGCACGAGCCCTTACAATCGTAAAATCCGGCATCCGACTTGTACCCGCAGTAGCAGCCGTAGCCGAGATTCTTGCAGTCGATCACGTGCAGTTCGCCGTCTTCACACCATTTCACGACGTCTCCCTCGCACAGGCCGACGAAGTCAATGCCACCACATGGGTCGGCAGAGCCCTTGGTGCAGGACATGAAGTTGATTTCCTTCGAATTCAGGGTCGTGTGCCACTCGCCGCAGAAGGAACCTGACGGACAATCATAGTTCGCCTTGCAGGGACGCAGGCAGTACCCTTCACCGCACATGCCGCTCGAGCACTGCATGTCCGCGGTGCAGGAATCGGGAAACGACTTAGAGCCCAGGGACTGACTGCACAAGCCGTAAAGGCCACTGGAGGTCAAGTCAGCGGAGTAAACACACCCAAGACTGTTGGAGCAATCCTTGTCGCCGTAGCACTCTTCGAAACATGCGGCACCGTCGCCGAACTGCACGCAGTTGGCGTCCGAGGGGCAGTCGGAGCTGCCATGGGTACACAGGCCGAGACAGGTCTTCCCGGCCAGGTAGCACAGATTGCTATTGCAGCCCGCGTTGTTGGTGCATTGACCGCCCACGCCGTGCTTGGAACCGCTGTCTTTCTTGCAACTGCCAACCAGCTTCCCGTTCTTGACCGCAGCGGAACAACTCATTCCCGAAGGGCAGTCCGACTCCTTCTTGCAGTCCCACTGGTTGGGATTTGGGTCCTTTGAATCTGCGATCCCATCGCCATCGGAATCGATCACCACAGTCACGTCGACAACCTTGCTGCGCTGCGGGGAACCGGACGTCACGCTCCCGCGGTAGACGGAAACTGAGTAGTATAGTCTTTCCCCGTCGGTGGAGAAGTCGTCGTCCATGACGTAAGTGTGCTCCTTCTTGACCAGCAAATGAGCTTCCTTGCCGCTGGCTGCAGCCTCCTTGTCGGTGCCGCGGTAGATTGCATACCCGTCGAAGTCCACCCCATCCATTGACGACCAGGACAGCTCAACGAAACCCGGCTTGCTGACCGCACTGAAAGAGTACAGGTCGCCGGAACCATCGAAGGGGTTCTCGAAATCGTACTCTTCCACTTCGCATCCGGCAGTCGCCAACGCTCCGGCGAGTGCAACCAGCCCGAGATATTTCAAAACATCACGTTCGATCTTCATAAGACGCCTCCAGCCTGTTGCGCAACGCACCGCTAAAACCCGAGGGAGAGCATCATTCCCGACACCCCATCTCCAGCCATGGGGACGAACTGTATGCCCGCCTCGTCGTCGTCTCGGTCGCTGCCCGGCGCATCGGGAGCAGCGGCCAGGGCCAGCAGGGCTGAAAACGCGGCGACGCCGGCCACGGCCCCCGTACCGTACAGGGCGTAGCCGTAGACCTCGGCCCAATCCTGGTGCCTCTTGACTTTGCGCCGGTAGGACGACGCACTGGAAGACGACAGCGCCTGCTCATATTTTTTGTGGTCGGCAGCCGCACCCTCGCTTTCGGCATTCCAGGCGTAAGCCGAGTACCCGGCCCCCGCACCGGCCGCAGCCAGGAACCCGAGAGACGTCCACAGCCAGATCCGGTTGCGGCTCAAGCTGGTGCTGTACTCTTCCCACTCCCGCCGGACATCGGCCGACCGCCTCCCCGCCTCGACATCCACGTGCAACGCTTGGAAATCGATCGCCGCAGGCGCAAGTACGCTGGTCTGCGCCGCGCCGCGCCCGGGCGCCAGCAACGCCAACGCGACTACGGCTGCGACACACAGCCGGTACGCACCAACCCGTTCAGAATAACAGACGCTCATTCTCGATACCTCGCTACCGGATATTCTCCATTCTGCAA
>CAZVFX010000008.1:0-92756 GCA_964626565.1 uncultured Myxococcales bacterium | reverse complement strand
CAGTTGCTGAACATGAGGTACGGCTGGGACGGGCCAGTCTTTCGCGGGCGATTCAGGAACCAGGTAGTTTCGGAATCTGAGCACCTGCGAGTGCTCTTGCCGTACATTCACCTGAATCCGGTTCGGGCTAGGCTGGCCATGACGCCGGACCAGGCTCTGTGGACGAGCTACGAGGCCTACACCGGCCAGGTGCCAAAACCCGACTGGCTGACGACTGGCACGGTCCTGTCTCTGTATGAGGGGGTCGATAATCTGATTGCCGAGACCCTGGGCTACCATACCGGCGAGTTGAAATGGCCGTCGAATTTTGACCTCGAGAGGGGTATCTTTCAGGCTTGGTCTCCGGAGATCCCGCGTACGCCGGCGCAGAAACTGGCCTGGAAGGAGAGGCAACTCCAGACCGTCCGCTACGTGCACTGGGTCATCACCGATCAACCATGGGAAGTGGTGACCGTTCGTGGGGTGGGCCGAAAGAGCAATCCAGCGCGGCGCTTCGCCGCGTGGCTGTTTGCAACGAGAACCGACTTCACCCACAAGGAGATAGGGGTCGAAATCGGTGGCAATTCTAACCAGGTCGCAACTCTACTGAATCGCCTGAGGAAGGGCCGGCACGGTGACCCGCTTGAAGTGTGGATGCTGCGCGCGGACACTTGGATGGAAGAGGTGGGTCCGGAGGCGGTTGGAGGGGACGAGAAAGCGAAAACCGAAAACCGAAAGGGTCTGACCCCGCCTTTGCCCTAGCGGGCGCCGGTGGGGCCGCGGTGGGGTAGGCCGAACTCTGAGATGTGGGCGATCTGGGCTCGGTTGAAGACGGGGCCTTCGACGCACACCCGGGAGCCGGGGCCGTCGAGGCAGCAGGAGCCGCACAGGCCGATGCCGCATTTCATGTAGCGTTCCATTGCGAACTGGTAGTCGACGTCGAATTCTTCGCCCAGATTGCGCAAAGCCACCAGCATTCCTTCGGGGCCGCAGGCGTACACGCAGTCGATGCCACCTTCCTCCAGGATCGCGCGTACGGGGCCGGTAACCAGCCCCTTGACGCCCAGGGACCCGTCCTCGGTAGCGAAGTGGCACATGGAGGTGGCGAACTTGTTAGCAAAGATGATCTCCGGCCGGGATGCGGCCCCCAGGACCGCCGTATGCTCCAGCCCCAGCCGCGCCATGGCGCGAGCCAGGTGGCGCAGCGGCCCTATGCCCATCCCCCCACCTACCAGCAGGCCGCGGGGTTTTGGGGAGAAACCGTTGCCGAAAGGTCCCCTGACCCCCAGATAATCGCCTTCTGTACATTTCATCAATCGGCGCGTAAACGGACCAACCGCACAAACCGTGATCTCCATTATGCCGTTGTCGATGTCGGATACGGAAAAAGGTTTTTCGTCCACGCCGGGCAGCCAGAGCATCACGAATTGCCCGGGTGCAATGTCGAAGGGTTGTTCGAAGTAGAAGCTCTTGATGGCGTCGTGATGGGTCACGACGCGCGTCAAAGCGCAAGTTCGCATGGTGTGGGAGGGTTGGTTTTCAGCCATGAGCGCACCCCCTCAAATCGTCTAGAGAGTGAATCTTCTTCTCTTCCATGAAAGAGTCAATTTCACTGTTGATTTGCTCGAATACCTCTATTCCTTCCGTGTAGACTGCGGTACCCACTCCAACGGCCGTGGCCCCTGCCATGATCAGTTGCAGGGCGTCTGCCGCGGTGGATACTCCGCCGGTGCCGATGATGGGGATATCGACTGCGTCGTAGATGTCGTAGACGCAGCGCACGGCGACGGGCAGAATTGCTGGTCCGGACATGCCGCCGGCCCGGTTGGAAAGGACTGGCATGCGAGTGTTCAAATCGATGATCATGCCGGGGCCAACCGAGTTGATCGCGGTGATCGCATCGGCGCCGAACTGCTCGGCTATTGCGGCCATCCGCGCGATAGATTGGCAGTTGGGAGTGAGTTTTACACTTATGGGTACGTCGACCGCAGCCCGTTTTACCTCACGTGTGACTGCGGCCAGGGTCTCTTCGTCCGCGCCGAAGGGCGTGCCGAATTCGGACTCCACGTTGGGGCAGGAAACGTTGACCTCAATAAGGTCGGGCCGGGCATCTGCGACGACCCGGGTTACTTTGCCGAACTGTTCCACTGTGGGGGCAAACACCGATGCGATGACCGGGGTGGAGCAGCTCCCCATGTAGTCGAGAATCTCGTGGGCAGTCTGGGCTGCACCGGGGTTGGACAAGCCAACCGCATTGAGAAGTCCGTGTTCGAAGGGGAGCACGCAGGGACCCGGGTGACCGAGACGGGGCCCGATACTGCATGATTTGAGAGTCACGGCGCCCGCGCCTGCTTCGGCCACCATCTTCAGCGAAGATGCGGTGACGCCGAGGATGCCGGAAGCGAGCACCAGGGGTGATGCCAGCTTGATGCCGGCCAGTTCAACGGCGAGGTCCTTCGACGCCGCTGCGTCTTGCTCAGAATTACACATTGTGATCGGCCTCGGGATGACGACGCATTACGCCACGGTTCTCTCTAGTTTGTCCAATTCGAAGACCCGCTCGCAGTGGCCGCAGCGATAGAGAGCCAAGTCGCGGCGGATGCAGGTGAATCGGCTTTCCAGTTTGCGCTCGGAATTGGTGATGCAGTTGGGGTTCTTGCACTTGACCAGGTCCACGATTTCGTCGGGCATGTGAAGAACATAGCGCTTATCAACGGCAAAGTCGGTTATGCCCTTGATGGATACTCCGGGAGCGATGATCGAGATTTCCTGAAGCGCTCGCTTGGGCAATTCGCTGACCCCAATTTTGACCATGTCTTTGCGACCAAGTTTGTCGCTCTTGTAGTTGAGGCCGACTGAAAAGATCTCGTCCTTCAAACCGGAGTATTTCCGAAGCAGCTCCAGCAGGGGAGTTCCGAGGCCCGCGGGAATATGGTCGATTACGATGCCGTCTTCGATTTTCGGTATGAGCAGGGTTCTTTTATCATCCATTGTATTCTCCTTTGATCTCTAGATTTCCACCCCGAGGACATCCAACAGGATTGCCTGGCGCATGGTGAGGCCGTTGCCCACCTGCTCGAAATAGCCGGCGAAAGGAGTTTCGTCGACGTCGTGGGAGATCTCGTTGACCCTGGGCAGGGGGTGGAGGATCTTCAGGTGTTCTTTGGCGTCTGCCAGCATGTTGGCCTCGATGCAGTAGGCATCCTTGACCTTTTCGTATTCCACCACGTCTGCAAAACGTTCCTTCTGGATACGGGTCATATACACTATGTCGCACTCTTTCAGCGCCTGGGTGATATCCACCGTCTCGGTGAAAACAGGGGCCCGCCCCTCCACGCTGTGGGTGAGGTATTCAGGCAGCCTCAGGGTTTCCGGAGAAACCAGGGTGAATTCGATGTTTTCGAATTTCATGAGCGCCCGAAACAGGGAGTGCACGGTGCGGGAGTACTTGAGGTCGCCGGCCAGCGCGATTTTCAAATTATCCACTCTGCCGAAGAACCGCTGGATTGTGTAGAGGTCCAGCAGGGTTTGCGTCGGGTGCTGGTTGGCCCCATCTCCGGCATTGAGCACCGGGAGCCGGCTCAAATCGGCGGTGAGCCTGGCTGCTCCTTCCTGGGGATGGCGAATCACGAGCACGTCCGCGTATTGCTCCACTGTGTGGACCGTATCGGCGAGGGATTCCCCCTTCCTGACCGACGTGTTCTGAATATCGGAGAAACCAACCACGCTTCCACCCAGCCGGCACATGGCGGATTCGAAGCTGAGCCTGGTCCGCGTGCTGGGTTCGTAAAACATGACTGCGAGCACCCTGCCCGGCAACATGCGGGCTCGTTCGTCACGGGGCATCTTCTCCACTTTGGCCGCCAGTTCCAGATAGTGGCGCAATTGCTCAAGGCTCAAGTCTTCCGCTGATATCAGGTCCTGCTTCTTCATTTGGACTTCACCTGCCTCTCCATTAGGTTGACGTATTGTTCGGGATCGTCGGCGGACAGCAGCGCCCTTCCGACGATCAGATAGTGTGTCTTCAGAAACTCGAATCGAGCCGGGTCTCCGCCCTGGCGCCCCAAACCAGGGGAATAGAAGCGGTGCTCATCGGTCATTCCGGCTTCGCGATAGAGCTGCTCGGTGACTTCGGGCTTGGTGAGCGGGACGACGAACCTGCTCACCCCGTTTTCGATCGCGATGCGGTACATGCGGGTCACCGCTTCATCTGCGATGAATCCACCTTCCGAGACCAGGTAGGCGGGATGAGTCATTACGCCTCCGACGATGATCTCCGCTCCGGCCGTGGCCAGGGCGTCGATCCACGCCTTGAGGGTCTCGGGCCCCGCCTGGGGAAACAGGATCGCCTCGTCCACTCCTGCCGCGGCAACCGTGTGCGCAAACAGGGCGCCCGTCGCCGGGATGTCGGTGGCCGCCTTCTGGTGGTCGTAGATGATCGGCTTGTTGGTGTGTGCCCGGAGCTGGTTCACAACCCGGGGCAAGCCATGGGCGAGGCCCAGGGAGAACCCGACCTTGAATCCGTATACAAAGTCCAGGTGGCCAACCGCTCGGGCGATGCGCACCGCGTCTTCAAGCTCGTTGCAGTCCAGTGCCGGGATCAGCCGGACATCTCTTTCAGCCATAAGTTTCTCCTTCGTAAAAGGCTCGCACATCCGCTTCGCGGGGGTCTGACCGTTGGCCCAGGTAGTCAGCCAGGTCAACGATGTCTACTATCGCGTGCAGGCAAAAAGGCAGGGGCTCGGCTGTGTCTGCCTTGCGCCGACGGTCCACTGTCACCAGCACACCTGCGGGGCTAACCGCGAAATCCCGTTCCAATTTTGCTATCGCAGCCACTTTGGTGCCGCCGGAGCTGAGCACGTCATCCACGATAACCACCTTGTCGGCCGGGGTAGGGGAGGTGCCGATGTAGGTGCCTCTTTCGCCGTGTCCCTTGCCTTCCTTGCGGTCGTAAAAGATGGCTACCGACCGGCTGCTGTCAGCCATGGCAAGGGCTGCGGCCGTCACCATGGGGATTCCTTTGTAAGCCGGTCCGAACAGCACCGTTGTCCCTGCGAACGCGGTTCCCAATTCAGCCGCCAGCATACTGCCGAGGGTAGCCAATTCGGCTGAAGTCGAGACATCGCCGAGGTTGATGAAAAAGGGCGACCGGTCCCCGGATTTGAGAGTGAAGTCCCCGAACTTCAGGCAGCCGCTCTCCTCTAGAAACTGAATGAACTCAAACTTGGTCACTGACAAACCTCCCTTCCCGGCGTCTGGTCTGCGAACAGCCCGTCCGCATACATTACCGTCCCGTTTACGATGGTGGCGGAGACGCTGCAGGTGAAGTCGAATCCCGAGTAAGGTGCGGCGGCCGCCCTGGTTACAATCCCGTCGGACGCGGGGTCCAACGGTTCCGGTCTTATGACTACCATGTCGGCGAAGTTGCCGTCCTCGATGCCGTCCCGTCCGGAAATGGAGAAACAGCGGGACGGGTTGACGCAGACCAGTTCGAGGAGGCGGTCCCAGGTGAGGATCTTTCGATGGACCAGCGACACGGCGATGGGTGCCAGCCACTCTATCGCTGCGATGCCGGAGGGCGGCGAATCGAGGTCTGCTTTTTCTGCGGGGCTGTGGGGCGCATGATCCGTGGCCAGGAAATCGATAGGTCCCCGCCGAAGCGCGCGCATAACCCGGGTGCGATCGGATTCCGCGCGCAGGGGCGGGTTTACCTTGAGGACGTTCCCCCGTTTCTGATAGTCGTCCCTCGTAAGCAGGCAGTAGTGAGGGCAGGTTTCCCCCCAGACATCGAAGCCTTCGTCCTTCATCTTCGACAGCCAGTCTACTTCCACTCCGGTGGAGATGTGGGCGAGGACGAGGCGCGGTCTGTCCGTCGCGGGCAACGACCGGTAGGCTGCTTCTACTTTTTCCAACGCGCTCTTGATGGAGGCCACCGGTCGATCCTTGTGATGTCTGAGCGCTGCCTTGCCTTCTTTGCCCTTGCGGCCGGCAGGACGCGCCGGGGCTTTGCGAAACGCGGTCTCATCCTCTGCATGAACCGTCACCACCCGGTAGGCTTCGAAGATGGCGGCGAGGCGCCGCAAAGTGGTAACGGGGTCTGCCTCCGAGGATTTCGCCATATACACCTTGGCCGATGCGATTTTGTCGGGCTGAGGCAGGGGGCCACGGGACGTGGCCTGGAAATGCAGACCCCAGTTAGTACGGCAGTGTTCTTTGAAGAGGCGCCGTTTGGCTTCCAACCTTCGCCCCGTGGTGCAAGGGGGGGAATTGTTAGGCATATCCAGCAGAGTGGTTACGCCGCCTTTCACCGCGGCCCGGGAGCCGTTGTCGATTCCTTCCTTGTAATCCTGCCCCGGTTCGCGCAAGTGAGTGTGGCAGTCAATAAAGCCGGGCAGCACGATCTTGTCTTTAGCGTCGAAGATTGGGAGGTCGGGCCGGGAGTAGTGTACGTCACGGGGGAAGCGGATGCGGCGCTCGAGCAATTCCATGGAGCCGGTTTGCATGCGGCCCATGCGGTCGGGCCAGGTGGCGTTGATGATCAACATGGTGGCCTCGTTGCCGGTGAGAGGTGTTTTGGTGCAGGCCCCTCGCTCGCCCTCGGGGTACGGGAGGTGGTGACTATTCCCATTCTATTGTCCCCGGAGGTTTGGTGGTTAGATCGTAGAAAATCGGTCCTGTGCCAGGGATCTGCTGCAGTTCGGCGATGAGGGTATCCAGGGAGGGGAAATCCATGTTGTAGACATCTGCGGTCATGGCGTCCCTGGAGCAGATAGGGCGAATCACGAACGCCCTGTTCCCGGCCTGGTCGTAGAGTGGCAGAATCACTACCGGCGCCTGCCAGATTGCAGGGATGGTGTCGGTGTGACGCCTGACCACCGCGTCCACCTGCCGCAACAGGTCGAGGGTCTCCCGGGTGGCATATTGCCGGCCCAGGGTCAGGTCTCCGGGCCCAACGGGGTGCCGACAGTACACGGCTCGATTTACTGTCTGCAGCCGGTTTATGACGCGAGCTGAACACATGTTGAGCGTGTTCCAATCGGGGGTGACGCCGGGTGCAAACCACACTGCAGCGGGGTGATGGTAGGTTCGGGCATCCCCTTGCACGCCGACGCTGCGCACGGGCAGGGTTCGCCCTTCCAGTCCGTATTCGGCCAGGAGGGAACTCAGCGCCTCTTCGTGGGGTTCGTCGCCGAAACCGTCGGAGCACAGCACCCGGATTCCCAGGCCGGGGCCGGGGAAGGGGTGGCGATTCAAGAGATGTTCGGGGAGGCCCAGGTGTTCACCCAGAATACGGACCTCGTCCTTGTACAGGTCCTTCAAGGGCTCGATAACCCTTCCTTCCTCGATCATCTTTTCTATTTCAGCGACCCGGTTGTGGTGGGTTTTTATCACCGCGGCCTTGTCGGTGCCGCCGCTTTCGATGGTGTCCGGATAGATGGTTCCCTGCACCAGCTTCCAGTCTTCGCCAAGTTCCAGGTCTGCCAGCCGGCTGTTGAGCACTTCAACGAACAGGCGCCCGATTATCTTCCGTTTGGCTTCAGGCTCGGCCACGCCGGCCAGTTGGTCTAGAAACGCGTCTTCGGCGTTTGCGATATGCAGGTTGCGGAATCCCAGGTTCGTCAGGTAATCCATGATCTGTGCGGATTCACCCAGGCGCATGAGACCGTTGTCAACATGGAGGGAGATCACCCGGTCCTCGCCCAGGGCGTCGATGCACAGCTTCAGCGCGACCAGTGAATCTACTCCGCCCGAGACCAGAAGGAAGATGCGGCTGTTCCCCGCCTCGTCGCGGATGCGCCGGGTGATCTGGTCAGTCATGCTCTCTGCGTTCCACGGCCGGTGGTCTACGCACGCACTCAAGAAATTATCCAGCACGGTCAAGCCGTTGGCGGTGTGAGTCACCTCCGGATGGAACTGAAGCCCGAACACTCTTCCATCGTTCGACTCGTAAGCTGCGACCCGCAAGTCCTTGGACGAGGCGGTAACGCGGTAGCCGGGCGGCACTTCTTCCACGTGGTCCCCATGGCTCATCCACACGGTTTGCTCCGGTTCCAGGTCATGAAAGAGCAAAGATTCCCGGTCGCACCGGACGCTGGCAATGCCGTACTCTCGGGCGCCACCGCTGTGTACCGCACCTCCTTCCATGGACGCGATGAGTTGATGACCGTAGCAGATGCCCAGGACGGGCACATCGAGTTGGGAGGGGGCGAAGTTCACTGAGTAGGCTTCCCGGGAGGTGACTGAGCTTGGCCCTCCGGAGAGAATGACGCCGACGACGTCGGGGTCGCGGCCCGGATGGAACTGCTCGGGCTGGTAGATGCGACTGAACAGGTTCAGGTTGCGCACCCGCCGGGCGATGAGGTGGGTATACTGGCCGCCGAAATCGAGGACCGCGATGGTTTTTACATCCTGTTCGAGCATTCCTTCTCCTGTTCAATCTGCTCGAGCATTTCCCGGGATACGCCGGTGGGGTACTCCCCGGAGAAGCAGGCGAAGCAGCAGGGTAACTCCTTGTAGAGGTCCCGCAAGTCGTCCAGATTCTGGTAGATCACCGCGTCGGCTTCAATGTAGCGGGCGATCTCAGCTTCGGTGTAGTGCGCGGCGATGATCTCCCTTTTTACAGACATGTCGATGCCGTACACGCAGGGGGATTTGATGGGCGGAGCCGCGGAAACGAAGTAGACTTTGTCGGCACCGGCTTCTCGAAGTAACCGGACCAGGTGTTTCGATGTTGTTCCCCGCACGATGGAGTCATCTACTACCGCCACCTTCTTACCTTCGATGACGCCTCTGATGGGGTTCAGCTTCTGCCTCACCAGCAGTTCCCGTTGGACCTGGGTTGGAGTTATGAAGCTGCGCCCGACGTGGTTGTTTTTGGCCAGCCCCCGGCGATACGGGACGTCCAGTTCCTCGGCCAGTCCAGAGGCAAAGAAGTAGGCGGAGGAGGGGACGTCGATGACGATGTCGGGTTCGAGTCCCGATTTCTGGAAGGTGCGAGCCAGGCGCCGACCGATGCGTACCCTCTCGGACGCGACCAGCCGATCATGGATCACTGAGTCTTCCCGGGCGAAATAGATGTATTCGAAAACGCAGAATGCCTGGGACTCCTGGCGGCATATACGTCGGTGAACCTGCTGGTTCTTGTCGATGAACACCGCTTCCCCGGGGGCGAGATTGTGCACTGTTTCGTAGCCCAGGTAGTCAAAACAGGCTGTCTCCGAGGCCAGGGCGTAAACGATGCCGTGATCGGTGTACCGGCGGCCCATGACGATGGGCCTGATACCGTGCGGATCGGTGAACGCCAGAAATCCTCGATTGGCGATGATGGTGATGGCCGAGTACGCGCCCTGGACCTTCATCTGGGTCGCTTCCACCGTGTCGAATATGTCATCCACTGAAAGGTGCTTCAGGTTCTTGGTCTCAAGCTGTGATGCGAAGGTGTAGAGAATCAAAGCTACGTCGTTGGAAGTATCGAGGAGGCGATGGTGTTCCTCGTAGAGGGAACGGCGCAACTCCATGAAATTCACCACGTTGCCGTTGTGCACCATGGCCAGCCCGAAGGGGTAGTTCACCGCGATGGGCTGAGCGTCCAGAACATCGTTGGAGCCGATGGTTGCGTAGCGCACATGGCCGAGCCCGCAGTTGGCGCTCAAGCGACTGCAATCCGTGTCCTCAAATACCTGGCTCACGAGCCCCAATCCCTTCTTGATGCCGAAGCAACCGTCGAACGTGACCACACCTGCCGCATCTTGTCCGCGGTGCTGGATCGCGGTCAGGCCGTGCATCAACTCACGAGAAATGTCGTCCTGTCCGCAGACTCCCAAGATTCCACACATGTTACTGCCTCTGGTGGGAAAACAGTTGGCGCAGAACTTCGCTGTAGAACCGGTGTTCTACGGCCAGTCCGCGTCGTTCAACCTCGCTCAGGGAATCGGCTCCGGTGAGGTCGACGACCTCCTGAGCGATGACGGGGCCGGTATCCACCCCTTCGTCCACATAGTGCACCGATATCTTCGTTTCATTCAGCTTGTTGTCGAAGGCCCAGTCGTAGCCGCCGACACCCTGAAACCGGGCGGTGTCAGCGGGGTGAATATTGATGATTCGCCCGCGATAGGCCTCCACGAAAAGGTCGGATAGGATTCGCATATAGCCGGCCAACACGAGGTAGTCCGGTCGATACCCTTCCAGCAGTTCCAGCACTTCCCTATCGAACCGCCGCCGTTTCCTGCCTCTGGACTCAATTGAAGCCGTGGGCACCCCGGCGGCCCGGGCGGTTTCCAATCCCGCCGCGTCCGCCCGATTGGCAAAGACCAGCGCCACCTCGCAGCAGTCACGAAGAATCCCTTCCTTCGCCTGACGCAAGATGACCTCCATGTTGCTGCCGCGACCGGAGATCATTATGGCGATCTTCACACGTCCCACACCCGGCTCCCTATGTCGGTCCGAAAGTACATGTTATCGAACTTGATTCCCTCTATTGCGGCGTAGCATCTGGCGATAGCTTCGGAGAGGTCGTCCCCCCGGGCCACCACGTTGAGCACCCTTCCGCCCGCGGTGAGCACCTGCTCCGATTCCCGTTTTGTGCCGGCATGAAAGGTCATGGCGTCGTGACACGAGTCGAGCCCTTCGATTACGACACCTGTCTCATACGCGCCCGGATATCCGCCTGAAGCCAGGACCACGTCAACGTAGTATCCCGGGGTGAATTCCAATTCCAGCGTGTCAAGGCTGCCGTCAAAGCAGGCGAGCACCAGGTCTGCCAGGCTGCTTTTCAGCTTTGGAAGCACCACTTCGGTTTCAGGGTCTCCGAGGCGCACATTGTATTCCAGCAGGCGCGGTCCGTCGGACGTGACCATAACTCCGAAGTAGATGACACCCCTGTAGTCCAGGTTGTCCGCGACCAATCCCCTTAGTGTTGGCTTGACTATTGCGTCGTTAATTTCGGCGAGGAGCGCGTCGTCGCACCCCGGCACCGGGCAAAACGCTCCCATGCCGCCGGTGTTGGGCCCTTTATCACCATCGAGGAGTTGTTTGTGGTCCTGAGATGGAGTCAGGAGTTGCACATGTTTGCCGTCAGTAAAGCCGAGTAGAGAAATCTCCTGTCCTTCCAGCCGTTGCTCGATGATGAACCTGGCGTCTTCGCCGTAGGTTTCGGCCAACTCGTCCAGCGCGGTGTGCGCTTCTTCGGGATTGCGGCAAACATAGACGCCTTTGCCGCCGGCCAGGCCATCGAACTTGATTACAAGGTCGCCGTCAAGCTCGGCCACCATCTGCTGTGCTGCGGTGCGATTTCCGAACGCTTCGAACTCGGCGGTAGCGACCCCGTGGCGGCGCATAAACTCCTTGGCCCACACTTTGGAGCTTTCCAGTTGGGACGCCGTCTTTGAAGGTCCGAACACCTTAATCTCCGAGTCGGCAAAGAAGTCCACGATGCCGTCGGCCAGAGGCGCTTCCGGCCCAACGATAATCAGCTCGATCCCTTCCTTCTCGCAGAATTCCCTTACTCCCCGGAAGTCGGTGCAGCCATCCAGCGGGACATTGTTCACGGTGCCGCCGTTGCCGGGCAGGATGTAGACGTTGGGAGGACCCACGTCGAATTCCAGCTTCCACGCCAGGGCGTGTTCTCTGCCGCCCGATCCGATCACTGCGATCTTCATGGTCACGCATCCTCCGTCGAATCCAACACCGTGAGCGCCGCGGCGACGCCAAGTTCCGTCAGCCGCTCCGCGTCGCCCAGGTAGGTGCCGGCGTCCAGTTCCTTCAACCTCTTCCTGACATCGGGTTGCAGATCCAGCGCGTCGGCCAGGGTGTGAAAATCGGCCATCGACGGCTGCCGGCCCCGGGTGAGCTCTTTCAATCGGTCGTAGGCGTCCGGCATTCCGGCGGTGCGCAGAACCGATTGAAACGGCTCGGCCAGGAGTCCCGGGTTGGAGTGGATCGCGGACAAGCAGGCTTCCCGGTTCAGGCTGACCTTTCCAAGCCCCGCCACAGTCTCGCCGATGGCGAGCATGGAGTGGGCCAGCGCCACACCGATGTTTCGTTCGACGGTGCTGTCGGAGAGGTCCCGCTGCATGCGGGAGCCCGACAGCCGGTCCGACAGGGTGTGGAGGAGGGAATTGGACAGCGCCAGGTTGCCTTCGCTGTTTTCGAAGTTGATGGGATTCACCTTGTGAGGCATCGTCGAGGACCCCACCTCCCCTACCTTGGGCTTCTGCACCAGGTAGCCCCTGGAGATGTACTCCCAGACGTCGGTATTCAGGTCGAGGACTATGTTGTTGATGCGCCTGATGATGTCAAAGTATTCGCACCAGCGGTCGTGGTCTTCGATCTGTGTGGTTACCGGGTTGGCATCGAGTCCCAGCGATTCGACGAAATCGATGGAGAAGTTCAGCCAGTCGATGTTGGGAGCGGCTGCAACCATGGCTGACAGGTTGCCCGTGGCGCCGTTGAGCTTGCCGGTGAATCTGAAACTTTTGAGCTTGCTCAATTGCCGCACCAGCCGGGTGAGGAAGACTGCCACCTCTTTTCCGGCAGTTGTGGGCGAGGCGGGTTGGCCGTGAGTGTGGGCGGGGAAAGGAATCCCCTTCCAGTTCAGCGCCAGCCCTAACAGTTCCCGGGCCAGTTGCTCGATGGCCACTAGCTGTTCGCTTGCCACGAAATCCTTCAGAAGCAGCGAATAGGCCAGGTTGTTGACGTCTTCGGAGGTGAGGCCGAAATGGATCATCTCCGGGTGGGCCAGGTGGAGTTTTCCTGCGAGGAACAGCTCGCACGCCTTGACGTCGTGGTTGGTGATCTTCTCCTCTTGCTTGATTGCCCGATAATCCTGTTCGGAAAAATCGGCCAGTGCGTCATCGATGCGCCGTATCTCCTCGTGATTCAGTTCGGGGAACGGCCCGCCCTGCAACGCTTTGAGGTACAGAAGCTCTACCTTGCACCGGTAGCGCATGAGCGCGAATTCGGAGAAGAACTGTCCAAGGTGCGCCAGCCTGCCCGCGTACCTTCCGTCCAGCGGTGAAATTTCCAAGCTCATGCTACCGGCCCCTCGCATCGCGGTCCTGGCGCCGGAGCTCCGCTTTGGTTGCTGCCCGTTCAACTGCGAAGTTGTCCCGGAGCCGGTGAAGGTTCAAGGCGCGTAACGCGGCGGCTGCTGCGTTCTCGGGCCGAAGCACCGTGGACGCCGGCGTTCCGGAAGGCATGAGCAGGGACGAATTGACGTTCAACGCCATGTCGCCGCCGTCTGCAAAGGGCGGGCAGTTTATCACCGGGACGGTCAGGTTCGCAGCCAGCGCGCCGCCCAGTCCGTTGGAAAGCCCCGCCACCGCGATTACTGCGCCCGGTTCGACGCACGCATTGTATTCGTCCGCAATGCGCACCACGTCTTCGCCGTTCTTGTGCGCCGACGCTACTCTCAGATCCACCACGACATCGTAGGCATCGAGGATGTCTGCGATGCGGCGTGCATGGTCCATGTCTCGGGTGGAGCCCATGACGATGGCCACGTAACCGTCCTTGATGTAGCCCGCTTCCAGGAGGTCCCGATAGACCCTGGCTTTGACATGGGTCTCCAGTCCCGGCAGCGGCTCGCCGGTCACCATTTCGAACAGGTTCAGGTAGCGCCGGCTGGTTTCAACCAGAATCTCTTCCGGTAGCCGGGAAGGGATCCGGCCGCCGTCCTGGGCGCCCAGCAGCCACTGCCGGACGTACTCTTTGTCAAGCTGTTCGACGGTGGTCGGGTCTTCGTCGTACTGCTCCTGCAGCCACATGCGCGACGAGTCGGGTGTGTGGACCTCGTCGATGGCTGTCAGTTGCCCGTTCACCAATCCGAATTCGTATTTGGTGTCGGCCAGGATCAGCCCCTGTTTGGACAGGATTTCGGTACCTGCCTGAAACATGTGGAGGGACACCTTCTCCATCTCCTCCCAGGCCGCCTTTTCCACCCAGCCGCCGTCGATGAGCTCGGTGGGAGTCATCTCCCGGTCCGATTCTTCCTTGGTGGTGGGTGTGATGATTGGCAGCGGAAGGCGTTCGTTCTTTTGCAGCCCGTTGGGAATCTTGAGCCCGCAGAAGTTGCGCTTGCCCTTCTTGTACCTTCGCCACATGGACCCGGTGACGTAACCCCGTACTACCATCTCCACCAGGATCGGCTTGGCCTCCTTCACCACGGTTGCGTTGGTCCCGATGGGGGCAACTACGTGGTTGGGGACGATGTGCTCGGTCTGTGAAAACCAGTAGTTGGAGAGGCTGTTCAGCACCGCGCCCTTGTTGGGCACGGGAGTCTCCAACACGCTGTCGAAAGCCGATACACGGTCGGTGACCACGATCAGTCTGTGGTCGTCGTCAAGCCTGAAGCTCTCTCGAACTTTGCCACTGTGGATCTTCTCCAGTTGCGGCGTGGAGAATGTGGACATGGCTCCCGGCACGTAGGCCAGGTCCGAATCCCCGGTCTGTTCCCATTTGTCAGTCTCTTTCATGTCTCCTTCCTCTGGTTGCTAGTGCTTGAAATGTCTCGTTCCAGTCATAACCATGGCCACGCCTAACTCGTTGGCCCTCTTTATCACTCTCTTGTCACGCAACGATCCCCCGGGTTGGAAGACCGTCCTTATGCCGCCTTTAGCGCACGCCTCCACGTTGTCCGGAAAGGGGAAGAATGCGTCGGAAAACAGCAGCGCGTTTTTCAGATGGTCCGCGACGAAGGAGTCGAGCCCCTCTTCCGGGCCGTCGTATTCGCGACCCAGGTTTTCGCGGCACTTCTCCAGCGCCAGCCGGATCGACACCAGCCGGTTGGGTTGCCCGGCTCCCATGCCGAGGAGCTGATGTGCCCCGTCGTCGAGCTTACGAACCACGACGATGGCGTTGCTCTTGACGTGTTTCACCGCGGTCAGCCCGAATTCGATGAGGTCTCTGTCGTCGAGCGGGGGTTTCACCAGCGTCACTCTGTCCAGCTTTTCGAAGAGCACGTCGTCCGATTCCTGAATCAGGCACGCGCCGCCGAGGAAGCGGGCCGCGGGTGCGGCTGCCACTGCGGCGGGGTCGAATTTCACCACCCTCAAGTTCTTGTGAAGGCGAAGGTAATCCAGGGCACAGTCGGAAAAGTGTGGAGCGACGATAACTTCTACAAATTTGCGACGCGATTTCTTTTCATGGTCGAGATCGAGAAATCGGGCTGCGCTGTCGTCCACCGGCGTATTGAACGCGATAACGGAGCCGAACGCGGAGATCGGGTCGCCTTCCCACGCACGACTGATTGCCCGGAGCGGGCTGTCCGCTTCGGCGAGTCCACACGGGTTGGTGTGCTTGATGATGGCGCAGCCGCTGCGTTTCAATCCTGCGACAGCTTCGGCCGCGGCCAGTATGTCTACCAGGTTGTTGTAGGACAGCTCCTTGCCGTTGAGCACTTCCATGTCACACAACGAGTCGGGGATGCCGGCTTGCCGGAAGGCCCAGGCTCGCTGGTGGCGGTTTTCGCCGTAGCGAAGTTCCGTGCCTGCGTGGGCGGCAAAGCGGCGGGATGGTGCGCCCAGGCGTTGGTCCATGGTCTCTGCGATAAGAGCGTCGTAGTCTGCGGTGTGGTTGAATGCGGCCAGCATGAGGCGCTTCTTCGTGTCCGCGCTCAGCGCCCCGTCGTTGGCTTGCAGTTCGGCGATAAGGCCGGAATAGTCCGCGACATCTGTGATTGTGGCGACGAAGGGGAAGTTCTTGGCAGCGGCACGGATCATGGTGGGGCCACCGATGTCGATATTCTCCACCAGATCATCCAAATGAGCGCCTCCCCGCGCCGCCTGGCCGAAGGGGTAAAGATTGCAAACCACCATGTCGATGGGTTGAATCCCCAGCCGGTCTGCCTCTGCCGCGTCTTTCTCGCGGTGGAAGAGCAGCGCCGACTCAATTTCGAAGGAGATGGTCTTCATGCGGCCGCCGAAGGACTCCGGGTCGCCGGTTACGGCGCTGACCTCGGTTACGTTCAGCCCGGCCTCCTCGAGGGCCGCTTTTGTGCCGCCCGTGGAAATCAACTCACATTGAAAACCGGCCAACACCCTGGCCAGGTCGACCACTCCGGTTTTGTCCGACACGCTCAGTAACGCCCTGCGGATCTTCCTCATGATTCACCCCCGTCTTTCGTGGATTTGCGGGATTCCACCCATGCGACGATGTTTTTGAAGATTTCTAAGCCAACTCCCTCCTGAGACCGCGATTTTGCGGTCCTTTTCAGCCGCCCCCAATCGGGGTGGTTGTACAGTGATAGGAATGCCTCCGGATGAGGCATCATGCCGAACACCCTGCCGGACGGGTCCACCATTCCGGCGCAACTTAACTCGGAACCGTTGGGGTTGGCCGGGTAATCGGAGACCGTGCGGCCGTCTTCGTCGCAGTAGGTGAGGCAGTTCAAGCCCCCCGACACTACCGCGTCGCGTACCCGGTCATTGGCGATGAGCAACTTCCCCTCGCCGTGCCTTACCGGCAGAGGCATGGTGCCCAGGCCGCGCAGGAACGGCGCGGCGGGCCCGTCGGTAACCGCGCAATGGACCCAACGGTCTTCAAACCGTCCCGAATCGTTGGCGGTGAGGGTCACCTCCTGCTCGAAACGGCCTCCAACATTGGGCAGCAGCCCCATTTTCACCAGCGCCTGGAAACCGTTGCAAATCCCAATGATATATCCGCCGTCATCCAGAAACGCGATCAGTTGGTCGAACAGGCGGTTTCCTCCGGAAGATCGACGGTATTTCATCTTGTTGGCCAGCGCCTTTCCGGCGCCGAGGTCGTCCCCGAAGGAGAAGCCGCCGGGGAAGCACAGGACGTCATATGCGCGGACCGCGCAGTCACCGAGCAGAACGGAGTTGAGGTGTACGATGTCCGCGTCAGCGCCTGCCAGGCGCATCCCGGCAGCCATCTCCTCCTCACAGTTGATGCCGAAACCGGTGACGACCAGTGCTCGCACCTTGCTCATATCAGTACTCCAGCCCGGCGGTCCACGCCTGCAGCAGGCGTCGAACCGGCGTGTCTATGATCAAATGATCTTCGTGTTTGATCCTGACTGCTGAATCCGCATTCACCTCTCCCAGAAGTCTGGCCCGGGGGCCCATGAGAGCCTCGAAACGGGCGGTCGCGTCGGGCTGTACCGTGGCGAGGAAGCGGGAGTGAGACTCGGAGAACAGTTCAGCCACCGGGCCAACGCCGAAATCGGGTAGGTCGATGTTCGCTCCCAACGTCCCCCCGAAAGTACACTCAGCCAGCGCAACCGCGAGGCCTCCGTCGGACAGGTCGTGACACGATTCGAGCAGGCCAAAGCCGGTGGCCGCAGCTACGCGGCGGTAGAGGTCGAGGGCTTCGGCAACTCGGACGCGAGGGACGTTGGCGCCCGTTTCGCCCAACAGTCCATACAGCTCAGAGCCTCCCAGTTCGTCGGCGGTTTCCCCCAGCAGGTAGAGCAGATCCCCCGCGGCCTTGAAGTCGCTGGTAACCGCGCTTCGCACGTCTTCGAGCGCTGCGACCATGGAATAGAGAATTGTCGGCGGCACCGAGATCTTCTGTCCATCAGCCCGGAAGTCGTTCTTCATGCTGTCCTTGCCGGACGTCATGGGGATGCCGTAGGCCACGGCCATGTCGTACAGCGCCTCGCACATCCGTACCAGTTGGGCCAGCTTGTATTTACCGTCGGGGTTGGTCTCTTCGTCAAAGACCGAGTCGGGGACACAGAAGTTGTCGTTTACGGACCAGAAGACGCCGGGCTGCTCCGCGGAAGGCAGGCTGCCGCCGACCGCGATGATCTGGCGGACCGCCTCGTCGAACGCACCTGCCGACATGTGGTAAGCGTCCAGGTCTCCGTAGCGCGGGATAATGCCGTTGGACACCGCAATCCCCTTGAAATCGTCGAAACCCAGCCGCATCACCGCTGCGTCCTGAGGCCCCTTTCCCGTGCCGCCCATGAGCGGCTTCACAACCGTTCTTCCCTTGACCTCGTGGTCGTATCGGCGAATGACGCTTTCCCGGGAGCAGATGTTGAGGCTGGCAAGGAGGCGTTCCAGCAGTTGACCGTAGTCGAGGTCGCAAGGCAGTTCCGGCTCGGATAGCTCCGGGCTGCGCCACTCTGCCCACAACTCCTTGCGGGGAACGCCGTTGTGGAGAAACTCCAGGTCCAACCGGGCCGCGGTTCGGCCCTCGTACCGGACCTCAAGGTAGCCGGAATCGTCAAACCAGCCCAGGTGGCTCAGTTCCACCTCGTACCTGGCCGCGAGTGCGAAGAGATCATTGATGCACTGTTCTTCGATCACCAGAGTCATGCGTTCCTGTGACTCGGAGACGAAGATCTCCCAGGGCTTGAGCCCCGAATACTTGAGTGGAGCTTTCTCCAGGTTCACGAGGGCGCCGCCGCTGATGGTTGCCAACTCGCCGACCGACGAAGAAAGGCCGCCGGCGCCGTTGTCGGTAGAGCATTTCACCAACCCCTGGCGGCACGCCTCCTCCATGAAGTCGGACATGAGCTTCTGGGTGATGGGGCTGCCGATCTGGACCGCAGTGCGTGGTGAGTGTTTGTCTATTTCCGCGGAAGAAAAGGTTGCCCCGTGGATGCCGTCTTTGCCCACACGCCCCCCGGCCATCACGATGCAATCTCCCGGATCGATCTTCTTTTCCCAGGAGTTTCTGTCGCCATAGGCTGCCGGCATTACTCCGCCGGTGCCGCAATAGACCAGCGGCTTGCCCGCATAACGGTCGTCGAAGACTATGGCGCCGTTGACGGTGGGGATCCCGGACTTATTGCCTCCGTCCTCAATGCCGTGCACTACCCCGGCGAACACCCGGCGTGGATGAAGCTGGCCGGTGAGTAAAGGCTTGTCGTAGTCAGGCGGGCCGAAGCACAAGACGTTGGTGTTGAACAGCAGCCGGGCTCCCCCGATGCCGGTCCCCATTGGGTCGCGGTTGTTGCCCACGATACCGGTTATGGCGCCGCCGTAAGGGTCGAGGGCGGAAGGTGTGTTGTGGGTCTCCACCTTCCAAACGAAGAGCCTGTCATCGTCGATTCTCACCACTCCGGCATTGTCGGAGAACACCTTCACCAACCAGCTCTCGCCATTTGCTTCGAGCTGCCTTTGCACTTCCTCGGTGGAGCCCCTGATGTAGCTTTTGAACAACGAGTCGACGGTGCGCTCTTCGCCGGTGTCTGCATCACGATAGTGAATGAGCGCGTTGAACTCTTTGTGGCAGCAGTGCTCGGACCAGGTTTGGGCCAGCACCTCCAGTTCACAGTCGGTGGGGTGGGGCGGCAGGCCCGAAGCGGCCCGGCGTCGGGCCACCGCGGGGTCGCGGTAGTAGGCTTGAATCGCGCGCATCTCTTCGATGCTCAGTGAAAGCACCATGCGCTTGGATAGCTGAGCCAACTGCTCATCGGGCACAAATATGTCCACGGTTTCGATGGTGGCGTCAGCTTCGACGGCCACGAACGGGACGTAGTGCTCGAAGCCGGTTACGTCGCCATACTGAAAGTGATGAATTAACTCGTTCCCCAGCACTTCTCTCGCGATCCGCCCGAGTTCTTCGTCCCCCAGCGGTTTCTCCAGCAGGTACAGGTCGCTGACAAAAATCTGTTGCTCTCCCACCTGCTGCGGCCTGCTGAGCAGGTCGGCCAGGGTCTTTTCGGCCGAGGCTCCTTCGTCATCGGTGACGCCGGGAAGTCTGGCTACCAGTACGTAGGTAGAGTGATTCTCGAGCGAGTCCAGTGCGAGGCTGGAATCCCGGACCACCTGCACTTCGTGGATCACTTCATCTCTGAGCCCGCGGTCGGCAAGCAACTGCAACTCTTCCGAAGCCAGGGGGGTGAGCACCGCGAACACCTTGACATGGCTCACCGCTCCCGTATCCAGTTGCAGGTACCGGCTGCAATCGGCGGCGACTCTCTCCCCCACGACATCCCGCACGCCCGGGCGCAGGCTGAGGTGGATGAAGGAAACGTTTGCCGCGGGTTCTTGTGGCGTCTGGTTACCCAAGTTCGAACCTCTCCTGCCATTCCTCCCGGTCGCGGCCTCCGACAAAGACCGCCTGCTCGGGGATGATGTTGCCTGCAATTCTCGCTTCGTGGCCGGTTCCGGCCAGTGCGGCTACACAACTGTCGGCCGCGTCCTCGGGCACTATGAGGAGCATTCCGTTACCCATGTTCCATTGGGCGTACGCTTCCCGGCGGGACATTCCGCCGTTGTAATAGAGTTCTCGCATGAAGGGCTGCGGTTCGAACAGGGAGTCGAGGTTTGCGCCGAGCCCGGAGCCGGACAGCACTCTCCCCAAGTTGCCGGGGACGCCGCCTCCGGTGACGTGTGCGATGCCGCGCACATCCATTCCTGCGGCAAGCAGGTCCAATACGGCCGGGGTGTAGATTCTCGAAGGTGTCAGCAGTACCTCGGCCCAATTGTGGTGCCGGTCGTAGGGCCTGGAGTGCCAGTCCTTGCCGAACACTCGTCTCATAATGGAACGGACAAGGGTGAACCCGTTGCAGCGGAAACCACTGCTCGCCAGCGCGATCACGACATCTCCCTCGCCAATGCGGGAACCGTCGATGGCCGACCGTCCTTTGGGCAAGATTCCGGTTGCCGTGGCGCACCAGTTGAAATGCATGCCTTCGCCCCAGCCTCCGACCCTGCTTCCCAATTCGGCAATTTCGCCGCCGGTGACGATAAGTCGGCACTCCCCTGCTGCGTCGTGCAGTCCCTTCATGAGTCCGTCGACGACCTGCTCGTCCAGGGTGCTGGCGTCGAGTATGTTGGAGATGTTTACCGGCTCGAAACCGTTGGCCACGAGGTCGTCGGCAACCATGGCTACAAGGTCAAAACCCAGGGTGTCGTATCTGCCCAGCCGTTCTGCCAACTCGGCCTTGGTACCGATGCCGTCGGAAGCGATGGCAAGCTTGACCTCGCCGTAGTCGGTCAGATTGGAAAAGGAGCCTTCAGCCTCGAGCACCGGGTTGCCAGGGCCCTCGGGGCGGTTGCCGAACGTCCGCTTCGCCCACTCGTAGGCCACACGGGAGCATCGATCCCCCAGCTTCAGGTCCACGCCCTCACGTTCTTCGCTCATCTCGGCACCTCCCTTCCACAGCCGTCAAAGGATGATCTGTTCTCGCTTCGGGCCAGTGGAGATCATGGTCACATCCACCCGCATGTATTGCTTGATGAACTCCACGAACTTCCGGCAGGAATCGGGGAGTTTGCCGTATAGACGCGTGCCTGCAACGTCGCCCCATCCGGCGAAGGACTGATATGCGGGCTTGCCCTCGCTGTCCCTGCCTACCGCCACCAGAATCTTGTCGAGTCCGGCCAGACAGTCGATCTTGGTCAAGACGATCTCGGTAAATCCGTTTGCCGCAAAGACCGGTTTCATCATGTGGAGGTCCAACCAGCCGCATCGTCGGGGGCGGCCCGTAGTTGCTCCGAATTCTTTGCCTCGCTCCCGCAGGAACTCGCCGATTTTGTTGTCCTGCTCAGTCGGGAAGGGGCCGTTGCCAACGCGGGTGGCGTAGGCCTTCATGACTCCGATGCGGCGGTCGAAATCGAGGAAGACTCCGCCCCCGGAGTAGGCCGATCCGATGGTGGTGTTGGAAGATGTTACGTACGGGTAGCTGCCCTGATCCAGGTCCAGCAGCGCGCCCTGGGCGCCTTCATAGAGGATGCTCTTACCGTTCCACATTGCTGACCGGATAGCGGCTGCGGTGTCGCCAATGTAGGGCTTCAGCATTTCGGCCGCGGCCAGCAGACGCTGGGTTTCCCGCTCCAGGTCGAAGAACTCCTTTTCGTGCAGACGCTCAGCCACCCGCCTGTAATGGAGGGCCTGGGCTCCCCAGACCCTCCTGAGCGAGCCGTCGAGGATGCTTCCGAGCCGGATGCCGGTGCGCTGGGCGCGGTCAGCATAGGCTGGCCCGATGCCCCGCCCGGTGGTGCCGATGTGGCCTCCCAGCAGTGAGTCCATGAAGCGGTGGGCGGGAGTTACCATGTGGGCGGCCGCGGAAACGATGAGGTTCTTGGGAGAGATAAGAATCCCTGCGTCGCTCGCCTCCCTGATTTCCCGGGCCAGCGCCACCGGGTCCACAACGCATCCGTGCGCGATGACGTTGAGCGCCTGGGGCTGCAGGACGCCGGACGGCAGCAGGTGAAAGACGTACTTGTTACCCTGCGCAAATATGGTGTGACCCGCGTTGGCCCCGCCCTGGTATCGGACCACCATTTCCGAGTCTTTTGCGAGGATGTCCACCACGCGTCCTTTCCCCTCGTCGCCCCATTGGGCTCCCAGTACGATGGCCGAAGTCGGCTTTCTCCTCTCTTTTTCGGGTATCACCGTTCGTCTCCCAGGGTCAGTTGTTCGATGCCGTGTACCTTACCTTCTCTAATGGACAGTGCGGAGACCAACTCCAACTCGGCGCGGTCGTGGAGTTGAGAGATCGTGGCGCAACCGCAGGATGACATGGAGGCTTTGATTTTCTGCACCACTTGCCGAAGGTTGTCCTCGAGCTTGCCTGCGTATTCGACGAATCCTTCCACCCCTTCTACGAAGGAAGACTGGTGGTAGCGGGCAGATTTCCACTCCCGCGCCCGGGCGGAACCTTCGCCCCAGTAGGGCTTCATGAGCCGGTTGTTGATCTGGACGGTTTCAGTGGGAGACTCTTTCATGCGGGCGAAGAATCGACCCATCATCACGTAGTCCGCGCCCAGAGCCAGCGCAATGACCACATCCTTGGAGTTGGTGATTCCGCCGTCTGCCAGGATGGGGATGTAGCGGCCGGTCTCATCCCGGTATCGGTCCCGGGCCCGGCACACATCCATGATGGCCGAGGCGAGCCCTCGCCCGGTCCCCTTCTGTTCCTGGGTGATGCAGATGGAGCCGCTGCCCATGCCCACCTTGAGCGCTGCAGCACCCCGCTCGGCGAGATAGGTGAAGCCGGCTGCGGTGATGATGTTGCCCCCAATGACCGGCAGCTCGGGGAACTCGCTGGTCAACCACTCCAGCGCCTCGGCCTGGTAGTGGGAGTAGCCGTCAGATGAGTCGATGGCCAGCACGTCCACCCCGGCTTCGGCCAGCAACGGCGCCCTCAAGCGGTAGTCGTGGGTATTGACGGTAGCTACGGAAAAGAGCCGTTTTTGCGCGTCAACGAGTTGATGGGGGTTGTCCAGGTGATCGTGGATATCCTTGCGGAACACCAGGTGGCGCAGCCGGCCTTCGCGGTCAACTACCGGCAGCACCGACTGGTGGCCGTCGATCAGGAGTGCGTTGGCCTCCTTCAGGTCTGTAACGTCGATGCCCACGTCCAGCCGCTCCCGCGGCACCATACGTTCTCCTACGGTGAGGTGGGCGTGCTTCTTGCGGTCGAAATCGCGACGAGTGATTATGCCCAGCAACACTCCATCTTCCCCAACTACTGGGAACGTCGAGTAGCCGGTGTCACGCCTCAGATCGTTCAGCCGGGAGATAGGAAGCTCCGGATTCACTGTGCGGGGCTCCACGAACCCTGCCTTGTGGGTTTTCACCTCGCGCACCATTTCGGCCTGGTCTTGGGGCGCCTGGGAGCAGAAGATGAAGGCTGCCCCGCCCAACCGGGCCATTTCTATTCCCATGGCCGGCCCGGACACCGATTGCATGGCAGCGGCCACCACCGGCACATCGAGCCTGACCTGCGGTGAGCCCTCGGGCGTATAGACCAGCGGGGTGGCCAGGCTGACCTCCTCGATGGTGCTCTCCTGAGTGGTGAGGCCGGGCAGAAGCCTGAACTCCTTCAGTGTTCGGGATGGATCCGTATGTACTATCCTCGCCATTTGCCGCTCCTGGTGTCTGTTGGGACCTCGGGGTTTTTGGGCGCGAGCCACAACATGTAGTCGGTGGGAGGCGATGACGGACACAACTGCACAGCTTTGCTGGTACAATCGCCCCTTTGTCTGAACTTTCGACCGGTACCTTCCACTTTCTGTCTCTACTTGCCTGATTCCGCTACGCGAGAAATGCTTGCAGGTTTTCTATGATCAAGCTGTGCCAAAGTCAACCATCTTCTTAAAAAAAAGTACCCTTCTTCCTCAAGAGTTGTTACTCATAAATCGCCGGCGCAAGTGCGTGGAGCCAGGAGCAGTATCAACGCGCCGGGAGGAGAGGGAATGACGACATTGGATGAGGTCAGGCAGCAAGCTCGAATGAAGATGAAGAAGATCTGCGCTGCGTACCCCAACTGCAACGGTGCGGGGAACAACATCTGCCAGCGCGAGGCTTACGGTTCCCCGATCGGGATGGGGGGCGTCGGCCTGGGGTACTCGTTCGCCAACAACTCCGAGGCGCTCCGCAAGGTGCGGCTGAAGACCCGGCTGGTGGGGCCTCATTTCAGGCCTGACACTTCGTTGGATTTTTTCGGAGTGAAGCTGGCAATGCCAATCATGGGCGCGTCCACCAGCGGGGTGAGTTCGTACAACGAAGACATTGATGAGGCGGGCTTCTGTGCTCAGACGGTGAGCGGATGTATTGCGGCCGGAACCATCACCTTTCGGGGCGACACCCACCTGTATCCGACCTCGGGGCATTATGGTCTGGCGGCCATCAGAGATGCCGGCGGCAAGGGGGTGCCTATCTTCAAGCCTCGGGCCCAGGACGTGCTGAAGCGGCTCATCGAGGAGGCGGAACAGGCTGGTTGTGCGGCGGTGGGTGTGGACCTCGATGGCTGTGGGTCCACGAACATGGAGCGGGCAGGTTGTCCTGTCTTTCGGAAGTCGCCCGCGGAGATCGCTGAGCTCGTACGCGGCACTTCCCTGCCGTTTGTTGCGAAGGGAATCATGGATCCCGATGACGCTGCCGCCGCGGTCGACGCAGGTGTTGCCGTGGTGTCGGTTTCGAATCACGGCGGCAGGGTGCTGGACACCACGCCCGGCGTGGCCGAGGTGCTGCCCGCGATTGCGGACCGGGTGGGGGGCAAAGTGATGATCACCGCGGATGGCGGCGTACGCACCGGCTTTGACGTCATGAAGATGCTCGCCCTCGGTGCGGATGCGGTGCTGCTCGGAAGAGACCTGATCCGGGCGTCCATCGGCGGCGGGGCGGAAGGTGTGCAACTGCAGATGGAGTTGTTGCACAAGACGCTGAAAAGGGCCATGGTCATGACCGGCTGTCCGGACCTTTCGTCAGTGGGGCCCGGCGTTCTCTGCTGACCGCCTCAAGAGAGCTGGATGGTGGTTGCGCGGTTAGAGGTCCAGAGTGTGCTTGGAAACGTCGGGAGTCAGAACGAAGGTGGATTGTGAATCGGTGTGGTATTCGCCGTTTACATCGAACCAGTAGACCGCCAGCTCCCGGTTGAGGGGGGCGAAAGGGAATTCGTAAACTCCGCCGACGGAGGAGAGGGACGTCAGGAGGATCATTTCGCCGACGTCCACGAGCCAGACCTCAGCCACCTCGTCTGCCGTGGAGCCGGACACCTCTCCAACTTCAGCCTCCAGCAACTCAATGGTGATGTCCCGGGTCTCTCCCTCTTCCAGGTCGACCAACAGCTTCTGTTCCTCGAGAAATGCGTACGGCCGGCCGTCGGCGAACAGAAAAGCGATCGCCTCCACTCTGCGTGCCGCACCGGCCGGTACTTTGAGGGTCAAGTCGACATAGTCGGTGCCGGGTAAGTAGTCCCCCGGTTCAACGGGCCAACTCTCTTTCACGGTGTCCATGTCTGCGGCCGAAGCTGTCAGCGCAACGTAGGCGCCGGCGGTTTCCAGAACGAAGAGGCCTTGCTCGTTCTGCAACGCACCTTCTCCACTTGCACCCGCCCCCGGCAGGGCAAAGCGGGCCACCACCTGGCCGGAGTCGGGAGAACTGCAGGCGCAGATGGCCAGCACCGCCAGAGGCAGCAGGGTCAGGTGTGCCGATCGCTTAATCAGGTCGGTGGCTGGCATGAGTCCAGTCGCTCCTTGTCGTTCGTTTCCACGGCCCGCCGTCAGGGCAGGCAGATATCAACAGTAACAACGATGTCGTTGCCCGGGTCGCCGTCGCCGAAATCGTTCACCAGCCAGTTCTCGTAGGCCTGGCAGGTGGTAGGTGACGAGCAGTCTACGTTCCCCTTGCAGAATCCGAAACAGAAGCCGTTGGGGTTGGGGTTGACGCAGTAGTCACTCTTGCACTGGGCGTTGGCTGTGCACGCTGCTCCCGCGGGTTGTGCGCCACCGCTGAAAGGCACCACACAGCGGGGGTCCAGAGCAGTCAGCGAGGAGTTCTGATAAGGGTTGCAGAACTCGGAACCGGGGCAATCGGCATCGGATTGGCACGTTGTGAAGGTGCCCAAGTAGGGGGTGCAACTGCTGACCCCGAAATATTCGTCGTCCGCGGGCTGCGGAGTGTCTTGATTGAACACGAAATAGACCAGGTTTGGATAGCAGAAGAAATTCGGTTCGCAATCCTGGTCGGTTTCGCAAGTCGCCCAACAGATGTCGGTGTTCTTTTCGAACAGTTCGAAGCAGGTGTCGCTCTTGCATTCATCATCGCCGCCGCAGGTCTGACCGCCCTTTTTGCCGCCGGAGCCGGCGTCGGGGATGCATACCGTGGCCAACTGTCCGGGCTGTTCCGCACTGAGCGCCAGGTGGCAAACCTCATCGGGTGGGCAATCTTTGTCACCCTTGCATTCAGACGACGGCAGCACACAGGCGGGGATATTCAGCGTTACTTCGTCGGACAGCCCGAAACTGATTTCTCCGCACACCGAACCGCCGAAGCAGTCGAGGTCTGACTTGCAGCCCCCGAAACAAAGCGGCGGGTCCAGGGGGACGCAGTAGGCCGACTTGCACTGCATGTCTTCGGTACACAACTCTCCCCCCTTCTTGGGGCCCGAGGAGTTGGTGCAATATGTTACAATGGTGAGGGGGTCCAGTTGGAAGGCGGAGCACGCACCTCCTTTGTTGCCCGCACAGTCCTGGTCGGTGACGCATTCGCATTCCGCGATGGTCACCGGTTCGTATTCGCAAGTTGTGAGCACACATTTTTCGTTCGTGCACGGGTTGGCATCGATGCACTCCTGGTCGGTGACGCAATTGCCCAGTTCGGTATTAATACACTGCCCTTCGACGCAGGAATCGATGGTGTTCGGGTTGCCATCGTTGCAACTGGCGTCGTTGACGCACTGTGAGAGGTTGTGCTGGCACTGGAAATCGACGCAGGTGTCCTCGGTTAGTGGGTTGCCATCTTCGCATTCAAAGTCATCCAGACAGCAATCTTCGATCTGTTCGTAGGTGCATGAGAAGTCGATGCAAGTAGGCTTCTGGCAGGTCTCCGCCGCGGCGCAGTCGGTGTCGAGCACGCAGCAATCATCTGTAGTGACATGCTCGTTTTTGCACTTGCCGTTGACGCACTGGTCGGTGGTGCATTGGGCGCCATCGTCGCAGTCGGCGTCCTCGCCGCAGTCCTGCGGGTTTTCTATGCACTCCCCAAGGCCGGTGTCGCACAGCCCGGACTCGCACTCCTCATCGCTGGCGCACTCGGGGGCAGGGTCGTCAGTCTTGCATTTTCCGTCGACGCATACTTCGCCTTCGTCACACTCGTCGTCCTTCTCGCACGTCGTCCCCCCGCCTTCGATGCACGCACCGTCCTGGCACACGAGGTCACCCTCGCAGTCGTCGTCCTTTTCGCAGTCTGAGCTGCTGACGGGCACGCACTTGTAGTCCTGGCAGGCAAACCCGTCATCGCAGCCGCCATCATCGAGGCACTGGATATCAGCCGGCGAGCACTTGCCGCCCAGGCACACGTAGCCGGGCGCACACTGGGCGTCCACCATGCAGGACCCGGCACCGGAAGAAGGGGCGCAGGTGCCTGCCACGCATGCCAGTCCGCTTTTACAATCGGAACTCTCAGAGCAGGACCCGCCTTCGCCGGCCTTGTCCGCTCCTGAGCAAGAGGCCAGCAGGCCGATGAGCAGGATTGCAGTGGTGCCGGAGGTCAAGGCGCTTCGCAACCGGCGGGCGAGCAGCCCAGCGGCCAGAAGCCCCATGAGGAGGAGCGCGGAAGCGCCGGATGCGGGAGCAGAAGGAGTACCGGAGCAACCTTCCTTGCCCGGTTTCTTGGCGTCAAAGCCGGTGGTGTCCGAATCTCCCGGCCCCCCCGCGTCTTTGCCCTCCGCTCCGTCGGCTTCGGTTCCGGTGCAATGGTCGTCGTCGCAGCCGGAGGCGCCGCACGCTTCCTGCAACTCTTCCTGGTTGCCGCAGGAGTCGAACCAGTACAGAGAGTCCCCGACGCACTTGCTGTGGGTCTTGGGCAGGCATACGGCCTTGATTTCGCACTTGCCGGCAACGCACACCAGGTCGTCCAGGCATTCGCCGCACACGCCGCCGCAGCCGTCGGGCCCGCAGTCCTTGCCATTGCACTTGGTAGTACAGAATTGCTGGCAGATACCGTCGTAGCACTGCTCCCCTGACAGGCACTCGCCACAAACGTCGCCGCAGCCGTCGTTGCCGCACAATTTGTCGTCACAAACCGGCTCGCACTTGGTGACGCAGCTATTGAACTCTTCACCGCACGGCCCGGCCGCGGCGCTGGAGAAGCAGGCGTCGCCCGTGTCCTCCCCGCAAAACTGTTCGATGCAGGCGAACAAGTCCAAAAACTGCAGCTTGGCGCCGGCCATGGCGCTGTCGAAGCAAGCCTGAGGGCACAGGTCGGCGTCGGGCTCGCAGTTCTTCGTACACTCGAGAGTCTCCTGGCAGGAGGTGGTCCCGGGATAGCAGTCCGCGTACGACTGGAAGCAGCTTTCCATGGTACAGCTGTTCCCGCACTCCATGTCATCTCCGCAATAGCTGCAGTACAACTGCAGGCAGTTATGGATGGCTGCGTAAGTCTTCTGGGCCTCGGGGCTACCGAGAAAGAAGCAAGCGGCAAGGCAGCCTTCATTATCGTTAGGGCACGACGTCAGGCAAGCTCCCAATTCCTGGCATTCGGAGTAGGCTTGCATCGTGCTCTTGGGGGCGCAGACGTGGGGGGTTTGTGGTGACAGCCATGGGGTGCAGGCCCAACCCGGCAGGCAACCTTCGTCGGTGCTGCAGGGGGTCGAGCACATGGTTCCGGTTTGAAAATGAATGCACAAACCGCTGGCGCACTCCACTGAGGCATCGCAGTCCTGGCCGGACTTGTGTTTGCACAACCCTGCGCTGCACTCCAGGTCTGCCGGGCACGTGCCGCAGCTACCTCCACAACCGTCATCACCGCACTGCTTGCTCGAGCAGGCCGACGCACACTCACCGGAAGGCATGCAAGCCTCCAGGGAGCCCGTCTCGATGGGAATGTCTTCGCACTGATACCCGGGCGGGCACACTACCTGGCCCACACAAGAGATGGTGCAAATCTTGCCGGCCTCAGTGACCAGGCAGAGGCTCGATGCACACTGTGCGCCCACGGAGCATGGGTCGCCCACACCGCCGGGGTTGACCACCTCGCAATCGGTGTCCACGCATTCTTCGGGGAACTCGCAAGCTCCGCACTCTCCACCGCAGCCGTCGGGGCCACACTCCTTACCTGCACAGTTCCCGACGCAGCTTGAAATGCATTGCCCCGCGGCGGGGTCACAAATGTACCCCGGGTCGCACAGCGTGAACACCGGCTCCAGGCAGGCATCATCGTCCCCCTGCCCACAGGAGAGAGAGTGGGTCAGGTTGGATGAACAGCCGGTGTCGTCGGGCTGGCAGTCGTCGACGCAGCCCATACACTGGTTGTCCGGTGCACAGGTGTAGAGGTTCTCCGAGGAAACCCATTTACAGCAGGAGCCTTCACCGCATGGGAAAGCCACCGATTCGCCGGCAAGGTCGCACCAGACCAGCGTGTTGCCCGCACACTTGCCCTGGAAGCTCACGTCGCCGCACGCTTCGTTTTCCGGAGGCAGAAGATCCACTGCGGCGTTATCGAACCAGCACTGCTTATTGGCACAAGGAGCCGTTTCTCCCGGCACCCCCTGAATTCCGTTTTGGAATGCGTACAGCCCGATTCGGCCGGTGAGGTGCGCATCCTGGCTCTTGTCGTGCTGCTCAAAAAAGACCTCTCCCTGTTCGAATGCGCCGTCCGCGTTTTCATCGAACTCGACCTTTATGTGGGTGCCCATGACGGTCACCCTGATGTTGTGCGTCTTGTTCAACGAGTAGATCCAGAAGGGGTCTTCTTTCAGCAGCGTCGCTTCTCCCTGGGATATGCGGTAGAGGCGCGCACCGCCGAAATTCTCGTCGCAGGAGTTGAGACCGGGCATGTCGCCGCGGCTCAGCGCGAACAGGTAGTAGTTGGCGGTGTTGGAGTAGCGGAACACGACGCCCAGGGTGTCGTCGTCCGCGTTGCGGAAGCTGACGGTGTAGACGTAATTCTGCCAGTACTTGTCCCCCACGGTGATGTGGTTGTCGAAAGGGTCTGAATAGACGCACACATCGCTGCCCTGAGTCCAAACCTCGAAATTGCATCCGCACTGCTCGCAGCCGTCGTCCCGCCCGGCCATAACGCCGTTACTCTTGTCACTCCTCCAGGCGTCGAGGCAATACCCGCTGTCCCAGGCAGTGTTCTCTGTGAAGTTGGCCCAATCCGATTCAAAGGTCTCGTTGACTACCGTAAAGCCCGCCGCGACCGCCGGTGTGAGCAATATGATGAGCGTTGAGACCTGCATCCACCTTTTCATTCCGGCTCTCCGAACACGCACATTTCAAGCCGATTATACAGAAGGGTCGAAGAGCAGGCAACAGCGCATTCTGTTTCTGCTTGACAAACCTTTTGAACATGGCTATCAATCTGCCGACTTGTGCTGGGGAACTGTCACGGAGGACGACGATGGCCGAGCCGAGCAAGTGGGGTGTCAAATTCACGTGCTTCAACTGCCTATGCAAGTTCTATGATCTGAACAAGCCCAAAGCCGTGTGCCCCAAGTGCGGGGCAGACCAGGCGGACGAGGCGGCAGAGGAAGAAGAGGTCCTCGAAGAGGAAGACCTCGAAGCGGAAGAAGAGGACAAGCTGGAAGCCGAAGACAAAGAAGCCGATGCGGCGGTAAGCGGCCCGGACGATTCACTGACTCCGCCTGAAGAGGTTCTCGGATACGACGAGAATGACGAAGACGAAGAAGAGTAGGGCTACTCCCCCATCGCCTCCCACTCCTTGATATACGCCCTTACTTCGGCCCGCAGTTCCCGCGGCACCGCCAGGTCGCCGATGAGCATGTAGACCAGCAGGTCGAACAGCAGCACATCAAAAACGAGTTCCGGGTAGCCGAATATCAGCCAGCCTCCGAAGAAGCCCACCGGTACGGAAATGATGAACCACCACATGCCGAACTTCACCAGTCCGCCCCACTTGCGGTCGTGATGACCGACGAACGGCTTTGTGGACATGAGCATGAACGAGATGAGCACGATGATGGCCGCGGGAATCAGGTAGAGGTATCCGGAGAAGTAGGGCCCCAGGAATTGGAACAGGGATGATTGCAGCAGCGCGACCATCACCAGCGCGAACGCGGTGCGGGGCAGGCCGATAAAGAAGCCCGGAAATTCAGCCCGCCGAACGTTGTAGCGTGCCGCCCTGATGGTGCCAACCGCCACCGGCAGGAACGCGATGGCCGAGGAGAACAGGATGTGATAGTCCGCGATGTAGTAGAAGGCGTAGAAAATCAGGAACCCGGGGGCCACCGAATAGGTGACCAGGTCGCACAGGTTGTCCAATTCGCCGCCAAACTTGTTGAACTGCTTGGTGAGACGCGCAACCAGGCCGTCCAACGCGTCGAATATCCAGCCCAGGATGATGAGGTAGCAACCCAGGTCGAATCGGTGGTGCATGAGGCAAACGAAGACGGCCATACCGCACAACAGATTGCCTAAAGTTACGTAATCCTTCAGCTTCATGACAGTTCCTACAGCATCACGTCGTAGTGAGAGAAGGTCATGGAGAATGTCCCTTTGCCCTGGGTTCGCGTGCGAATATCCTTGGAATAACCGAACATGGCTTGCAGCGGCACCCGCGCGTGAACCAGGCGGTAGTGTCCCTGCTCGGACATACTCTCGACCTTTCCCTTTCTCTCGTTGATTGACGACATAGCCGCGCCGAGGTGCTCCTCCGGCACGGTAATTTCAACCTCCATGATCGGCTCCATCTTGACCGGTGAAGCGGCCAGGCACGCCTGGGTGGCAGCCTCACTCGCCGCAATCCGAAATGCGATGGGAGCGGAGACGCCTTCGATCATCTCGGCATCCATGATGATGAACCTGGCATCATCCAACTGATGGCCCTCCAGCGGTCCGCTGGACGCGGTGGCCATGGCACCCTCGCGCGCGGCCGCCAGGAACTCTCCTTCCAGGAACTCCTTGTCGCACCGGTTCTCGAACTGAACGCCGGTGCCGCGCTCCAGCGGCTCCACGCGGACCGATACCTTGCCGTACATACGCTTCTCTTCGAAGACGCGGTCAAATTCAGCGACTTCTGTGGCCGCGGCTGAGATAGTTTCCCGGAACACCACCTGAGGCTTGCCCACCCGTGTCTCCAAACCGAACTGACGGTGCAGGCGGTCCGCCACTACCTCCAGGTGCAACTCACCCATTCCGCTGATGACCCGCTCGCCGGTGCCCTTGTCTTCATAGGTATGGAAGGTCGGGTCCTCTTCGGCCAGCTTATCGAGGGTCTGGTCCAGCTTCTCTTTTTCGGCCGAGGTCATCGGTTCCACGGCCTGGTAGATCACAGGTTTCTGCCCCGCGATGCTCTCGAGCACCATGGGAGCGTCCTTATCGGTCAGGGTATCTCCCGTCATCGATTTCTTGAGACCGAGCACTCCCACAATGTTGCCGCAGTCGATGGCACTGACGCGCTTGCGCTGGTTGGCGTGCATCACGAAGATGCGGGAGATTTTCTCCTCGAACTCCCTTGTGGCATTCCAAACCGCGGCGCCCACCCGCAATCGTCCGGAGTACACGCGCAGGAAGCTCATGCGGCGGCCGTCCTCCATGATCATCACTTTGAAAGCCAGCGCGGCAAGAGGAGCGTTGATATTGAGTTGGCGAACCACCGGTTCGTCCCCTTCGGGGTCTTCGCCGGTCAACGTGGAGAGGTCCGCGGGGGAGGGCAGGTAGTCCACGATGCCTTCCAGCACGGGCGGGATGCCCCGGTTTTTCAACGCGGAACCGCACAACACCGGCACCAGGCGGCCGGACACCGTCCCCGCCCGAATCACGGTGCGGATCTTCTCTTCGGATATGGGCGCGCCGTCGAGGTACGCCTCGGCTATGTCGTCGTCGAGGTCTGCGAGGCTCTCAAGCAGCTCTGCCCGTCTGGCCTCAACGTCCTTCACCAGTTCGGCGGGCACGTCAACCTCGGTTGTCTCCGCGGGGTCCTCCCCGTCCCAAACCAGTCCCTTCCGCGTGATGAGGTCCACCACGCCCTGGTGCTCCCCTTCCTCGCCGATGGGAATCTGCACGGGCAGGATAATCCGCTCACCACCGAAATGGTCCTGTAGCGACTGCACCGAGCGCTCGAATGAAGCCCCCGGCCGGTCCAGCTTGTTCACGAAAACGAACCGGGGTACATCGAACTTGTCGGCCTGGCGCCACACCGTTTCCGTCTGCGGCTCCACTCCGGCCACGCCGTCGAGCACTGCGATTACGCCGTCGAGCACTCTCAAGCTGCGTTCCACTTCGATGGTGAAGTCAACGTGGCCGGGAGTATCGATGAGGTGGATGTCGGTCTTTCGCCACACCAGGGTGGTAACGGCCGATGTGATGGTGATGCCCCGCTCCTGCTCCTGGGGCATCCAATCCATGGTCGCCTGCCCTTCGTGGACCTCGCCCATGCGGTGGATTCTTCCCGTCATGAACAGGAGCCGCTCCGTCAGGGTCGTCTTGCCCGCATCGATGTGGGCCATGATGCCGATGTTCCTGACGGTGGTTGACGGTCCTTTGTTGCCTTCGGCCATATCTCTTCCCGGGCTGGCTGCACAAACGTCGGGCTATTCAAGCACAAAGCGGCGCTTGCGTCAATGGACAAAGGAGGCGTCTCGTGGTATAAAACCGAACCTGCTGAAACCCGGAGGTAGCGAGAATGCTGGTTTACGAGTTGATCAAGAAGAAAAGGGACAGCCAAGCCCTCTCCGGAGAGGAGATCGACTACATCATCGGCGAATTTGTCGGGGGCGGCATACCCAACTACCAGATGTCGGCGCTCCTCATGGCCATCTACTTTCGTGGTATGGAGACTGCGGAGTTGGCCAGTTGGACCGACGCCATGATCGACTCCGGCGACCGCATCAGCTTCTCCGGCGCCGGCCCCTATGTTGACAAACATTCCACCGGTGGAGTGGGGGACAAGGTATCCATCCCCCTGGCGCCTCTGGCTGCAAGCCTCGGGCTCAAGGATCCGATGATTTCCGGGCGCGGCCTGGGACACACCGGCGGCACGCTGGACAAGCTGGAATCGATTCCGGGCTTTCGCACCGACCTGAGCGTCGATGAGTTCAAGGATGTGGTGGAAGGTGTTGGTTGCTGTATCAGCGGTCAGACGGCCAGGTTGGTGCCTGCGGACAAGATGCTGTACGCGCTGCGAGATGTAACTGCGACGGTTGACTCTGTGCCGTTGATCGGGTCCAGCATCCTCTCCAAGAAGAAGGCATCCGGAATCGCCGGGCTGGTCATGGATGTGAAAGTCGGTTCCGGTGCGTTCATGCGCACGGAGGAGTCGGCGCTGGAGATGGCGCAGACCCTGGTATCCCTGGGCGGTGCGCTGGGAATGAACGTAAAAGCCTACCTTACAAATATGGACCAACCTCTGGGAATCATGGCCGGAAACGCGCTGGAGGTGCAGGAAAGTATCGATATTCTGAAGGGGCAGGGCCCCGCGGATACAACCGAATTGGTGGTGGAGTTTGCCGCGGCCATGGTGCAACTCGGGGGACACATGCTGGACCCGGTCAAAGCCAGGCGGCGGGCAGAAGAGGCCCTCGGGTCGGGCCGGGCGCTGGAGATCTTTGCTCGGATGGTTGAAGCCCAGGGCGGGGATCCTCGCATTGTCGACGACCCGTCGCTCCTTCCCCGAGCTGTGGGCACCAGGGTGTTCGGCGCCCCGTATGCCGGTTATGTGCACTCCATCGATTGCGAGAAGGTGGGCCACGCCGTGGTTGCCCTGGGTGGCGGCCGCAAGAAGCTCGAAGATGATGTTGACCCGGCGGTGGGGCTGGAGGTTCACGCCCGGGTCGGAGACAGCGTGGACGCCGGCGGCCCACTGGCCATCATTCACTATTCCAACGAGGCTCGCCTGCAAGAGGCGATGGCGCTGTTGGAGCAGGCATATGAAGTGGGAGAGGCTCCTGTCGAGGCTGCACCGCTCATAAGAGACGTGGTAGAGTAGAAGTGCTTCTGCAGCGAATCATCCCGGTGCTGGGCTATGTTCTCATCCTGGGAGCGGTGTACCTGCTCTCCCGGCATCGCAAGGCGGTTCGACTGCGCCCGGTGCTGTGGGCGGCAGGGCTGCAATTCGGCCTGGCCGCTCTCATGTTCCTCACCCCGGTCGGAGAGCCCTTCTTCAGCGCGGTGAACAACGGGGTGCAGCAGCTTCTCGAGTTTACCAACGAAGGCACCGGATTTCTTCTGGGCCGGTTCGAAGACGGTGAGATCGCAACGCCGCTGCACTGTTTCCTCTTTCTGGTGCTCCCGACAATTATCTTCTTCTCTTCTTTGATGGCGGTTCTCTACCATTTGCGCATCATGCAGGCGGTGATATCGGGTATGGCCTGGGTTCTGCGCAAGACCCTGCGCATTTCGGCCGCGGAAGCGATGACCGCGGCGGCCAATGTTTTCGTGGGACACACTGAGGCGCCGCTGGTGGTGAGGCCTTACGTAAAGGGTCTGACAAAGTCGGAGGTGATGTCGGTCATGGTCGCGGGTTTTGCAACCATGGCCGGCGGCGTGATCGTGGCCTACGCAGCCATGCTGAAAGGGCAGGTGAGCGATGTTGCAGGCCACCTGCTGACAGCCAGTCTGATGAACGCTCCCGCCGCCCTTCTGCTGGCTAAGATCCTGGTCCCTGAATCGGAAGTCCCTGAAACCGCGGGCGGAGCCCGCATCGACTGGAGCCGGCCCGATGACAACGTCGTCGGCGCCGCAGCCCGGGGTGCGGCCGAAGGTGCGAGCCTCTTTATTAATGTGGCGGCCATGCTACTGGCGTTCATCGCGCTGGTGGCGTTGCTCAACGCCTTGCTGTCGGGGGTGTTGTCGTGGGTTGGGGTCGAATTATACGCCGCGGACGGCAAGGCCAACGCCTTGCAATGGGCCATGGGAAGGGTCTTCTTCCCCCTGGCATGGCTGTGCGGTGTGAGCGCTGAGTATGCCGGCGACGTGGGCACTCTGCTGGCGCAGAAACTCGTTCTTAATGAGTTCATGGCATACTCCGACATGTCCAAAATGTTCAAGACGGGAAATCCCCTCCCGGAGAGGGATGCAATCATCGCCTTGTACGCACTGTGCGGCTTCGCCAATGTCTCGTCCATCGCGATTCAGGTGGGCGGTATTGGGGGGATTGCTCCGAACCAGAAGCAGAACCTTGTAAAATTGGGAGTCACGGCCATGGCCGCAGGCTTTCTTGCCAGTTGTCTTTCCGCGTGTGTAGCCGCGGTATTCGTGTAGCTTCAGGCTGCACTCAAAGTTGTCACGGAGGTAGTATGGACCTTTACGATCAATTAATGGAAACGAAGTCTTATCTGCAGTCGAAGCTCACCCTGAAACCCCGGGTGGCAGCGGTGCTGGGCAGTGGGCTGGGATTTGTGGCCAAGCGGCTCACCGAGGTGACCGAAGTGCCCTTTGATGATATTCCCCATTTCAAGGTCTCCGCAGTGCCCGGCCATGCGGGCAAGCTGGTGGTGGGAAAGCTCGGGGCGGTGCCGGTGATGTTCTTCTGCGGAAGGGTTCACCTGTATGAGGGGTACTCGGCGGTGGAAGTATCATTCCCCGTACGTGTCGCGGCCGCGCTGGGAGCTGAGGTGGTCATTCTCACCAACGCCGCGGGCTCGGTCTGGCCCCACTGGAATGCAGGCGACATCATGATCATGAAGGATCATATCAACTTCCAGGCCACCAACGCGCTCATCGGGTTGTCCGACCCCCGCCTGGGGGAACCGTTTATCGATATGACTGATGTCTACGACGCGGCGTTCAGGGGCGTGGTCAAGAGCTTCGCCAGGGCCCGCGATATCCACCTGCGAGAAGGGGTCTACTTTGCGTTCCTCGGGTCATCCTACGAGACCAAGGCCGAAGTGCGGATGGCCCGCACTCTGGGCGGCGACGCAGTAGGTATGTCAACTGTTCAGGAAGCCATCACTGCGCGGCAGTGCGGCGTCCGGGTGCTGGGAATCAGTATCATCACCAATCTGGGCTCCGGTGTCTCAGGGACGCCGCTGTCCCATGCGGAGGTGAAAGAGGCGGCTAACAAGGTGGAAGGGAAGTTCATTGACCTGCTCACCGGAGTCATTCCGGAACTGCTGAAATAGGCGGCGGACCCGCCGGTGACAAGGTACGGCTGGAAGGGACGCGAAATTCCCTTGTCAAAGAGTATCGGCAGTGCTACGTTTTCATGCGGAGGAGGACCAAGCAAATGGATATCTCGAAGCTAAGACCAGCCTCGATCATGCTAGTTGAGGATTCCGAGGGTGACGTATACATTTTCAAGCGCGCCATCAAGGACGCAAAAGTCCTCAACGACGTCATCGTCTTCAAGGACGGCAAGGAAGCGCTGGAATTTCTTACCGATGAGAAGAACAGGGACCGTTTGCCCGGGATCATCTTCCTGGACATCAACATGCCCATGGTCTCGGGATTCGAAGTGCTCAAGAGCGTGAAAGCTGATGACCGGTTGTCGCTGATTCCTGTGGTCATGCTGACCATTTCCCAGGAAGAAGAGGACATCATCCGCTCCTACGATTACGGTGCCGTATCCTTTATCACCAAAACGGTCCGGCCGGAGAATCTCCTGGACATAGTCTCCGCCTCCCCTGGCCTCCAATTCGTCGTCTACGAGGAGATGGTTGACTAGCCGCAAGATTTTCGACTCATCCACCATCCCGGTTCCGGGCAAAACTGAGGTCGATGGCCTCGGGGTCAGCTTTCGCCGACCCATAGTCATGCTTGTGGACGACGAACCCGCGGTTCTCGACCTGCTCAGCGAATATCTCGAAGATGAAGACTACGACGTCCGCGCCTTCTCAAGCGGGCGGGACGCGCTGAGAGCCGTAATCAAGGACCGGCCCCAGGTCGTTCTGGTGGATTTGCAAATGCCCGACATGCACGGCCTGGAATTGATCGCCAAGGGCGGCGAGGCGTGTCCCGATGCCGTGTACGTGGTTATCACCGCACACACAACCTTCGACTCTTTGATTGAAGCGATGCGCGGCGGTGTTCACGACTACCTCACCAAACCGTTTTCCTCGGCCGACACCGTGAAGCTGGTGGTGCGGAATGCGGTGGAGAAGCAGGCTCTGGAGGCCGCTTCCAGAATGCAGGCCACCGTCACCGGCACCCTGCTGAAATTGGGAGAGATCTCCTGCGTGGGAGAGACCCGGGACGAGTTCTTCGCACTCGTGGGTGCACTCTTCACCAGGGTTCTCGACGCGACCACCGCGGCCTCCATGTACAAGAACCCGCAGCGCTTGCGCTGCCACGTGCAGACCCGCTTTCACCTCGCACCCAGCGCGACGGAGCAACTGCAGAATCTGGCCCGGGAACGCCTCTCCGTCACGGAAGGGCTGCAGACCCTTGAACTCTCGTTCGACCGGCCGTCCGCAGAGGTCACCGCGCCGGTCATCGACAAGTTCGAGACCCTTCTCCCCCTGTCGGTTATCGGAGTAGACGGCATTGAGGCGCAGTATGTAATCGCTCACCGGCTCCCCGAAGCGTTCAGCAAATACGCAGTGGAAACCGCGCTCGCATTCGCGCGCAACGTGAGCATTATCGTGCAGCGCCACTTCATGGGCGCCAGTCACGAGCACCAGATGATCGTCGACCTGCTTCACCACCTCAGGGACGGCGTAGTGGTTGTCGACCGGGATTTCAGTGTGCGATACGTCAATCCACAGGCTCGCAAGATCCTAGGACTTCGGCCCGATGCTCCCGCACAGACCGCGTTGGAAGCTCTGGGCAACATGGACAAGTCGCTGGTGGCTGCCCGGACCCCCCGCAGCTTCCTCGCTGCCCTGCAAAAGCAGGTCTCGGTGTCGCTGGACGGTGTGCAGCTCTTCTTCGATGTTCAAGCTTACACTTTCTACACGCCCACCAAGGTGGCGTATCGTATGATCCTTTTCCGGGACGTTACGCATTTGCGGCGGGAGCGAAGCAGGATCGAGGCGTTGAACCGCCGCCTTCAGGAGCTCAACGATGAGCTCGTGGAACGTAACACTCGCCTGGAAGCCGCCAACAAGGAGTTGGATTCCTTCGCATATATCGCGTCTCATGACCTGCAAGAGCCGTTCCGGCACATCGAGATCTTCGTCCAGTTTCTGGAGCGTGACCTTGCGTCGGTGGGGGAGATGCCCGGGGAGACTGACTACCTGTTGGGCCAGATCAGCAAGAATGTGGAAATCGCCAAGCGGATCCTCTCCGACCTGCGCACCCTGTCCCGGATAACGAGGATGAGGAATCCTCACCGCCAGGTGAAATTGCTGGACCTCGTTGAGGAGGTTCTGGAGCGGTTCGGTGATTCCCTGTCCGACGCCAGCGTTCAGGTCACGGTCAATGAGCTCCCCGAGGCGCGTTGCGACCCCATCAAGATGAAGGAGCTGTTCCACAACCTCATCTCCAACGCGATCAAGTACAACGATGGTGAGAAACCGACCATCGAGATCGGAGCTGTGGAATCGGGAGACTCCAATCTGATCTATGTTGAGGACAACGGAATCGGAATTGAAGAAGAGTACCACGAATACATCTTCCAGGCGTGCCGCCGAATTCCGTTCAAGGAAGAGATCAAGGGCAGCGGCCTGGGCCTGGCAATCGTGAAGAAGATTGCTGAGGAGCACGGAGGCTCAGTGACCGTGCGCTCCGAGCCGGGCAAAGGCGCACGATTCGAAGTGCTTATCCCGAAGAGCATTTGACGACCCTCGAAACGCCCCTATAGAGTAGTCAGCCAGCCCATCAGGAATGGAATGTAGATCAGCGCCACAGCCGTCGACAAGAACACGGCAGCCGCGGCCCGCTCCCCCGATTTGGTGAACTTGGCGCACAACATGAACGACTGCACTGCACTGGGCATCGCACAGGCCAGCAGTACCGCTCGTTTGACCTCCAGTGGCGGGTCGACAACCAGGACAAACGTCAGCCCCGCGGCCGCGCCGCCGAGTAGCCGGAGCAGTACAATGGGAGTGGCCGAAAACGCAGCCCTTACACTGTTTCCCGCCATCTTGTAACCTAAGGTAAACAGCAATATCGGGATCGCGGTGTCGCCCAGCATCGCCACCGGCCGCATAACGAGCTGAGGGACCTCTACCTGCGCCACGGAGAGGAAGATGCCCAGCGCGGAGGCGTAGACCAACGGTAGTTTCAGAAAATGAAAAACGCCTCGTCCGCTCCCCACCGCAATGCTCACGCCCACCGTGTACATCAGCGTTACGTGGACCGCCATATAGACGACCTGGTAGGAAAGGGCCTCCTCGCCAAACGCCAGCAGGGCTAACGGAAAGGGGAGGTTCGCCGCGTTTGCGAACATGGCGCAAACAAAGACGTCTTTTTCCCAATTCCCTGAAACCTTTGCGTAAATAAGTGCTATAAAACCAACCGACATCACAACGAAAAGAGCGGCGGAGCCGGTGGTGAGCAGGAGGTTTAGCGGGATGTGCCGACCACCCAGCGATTTGATCACCAGCGCGGGAATCGCGGCGTAGATGACAAAGTCCACCAGTGGCTTGACGTCGAACGCGGAGCGGCGTCCGAAAAAGTACCCGAGCCCGATCACCGCGAAAACGGGAACCACGCTGTTGGCCACGATGGTTACAACGTCCATATCTAGTCTCCGACCGGCTTGACAACGAAGATGTTGTCGCGGCCGTTGTCCGCCACGAACCTCATGGCCACCGCCCACGCATCATCGCCGAGCGGACCTGTGCGCTCGGCCAGAAGGAAGCGGCGCGTCACCGTTACTCCAGCCTTGTTGCGCACCACCGCAACCCGATAGGAGGCTCCGCCGCCGGCAAAATCCCCTTCGGCCACACCGGGCACAAAGCTCTCTTCTTCCCCTTCGTAGGAAAGGGTCCATGCGTACTCTATCGGGCCGGCGCTGCCGGGCTCGTCGGCTGTCAGCGTCAACCAATCAGCAAGGGTCTTCTCCACGCGGTCGGCCAACGGCCCTGCCTTCAGGCTCACCAACTGTTCAGCAGGGAACCGGGCAATAGGCAGATGGGCTTCGAATTGTGCTGAGAAACGACCCGGAAATGCCGAGGAGACTACCACCTTGTCGACAGTCAGACCGGGTCCGAACGCGGCTTTCACCAGTGCGGCTCCCGCCTCATTCTCCAGGCCGGAAGGGAATTCGTACCAAAGGCACGCTCCGCCGGTGGTGTCGAGGGTTCCGGAGATCTTCAGACCCTCTGCTTCCAGCACCGCTTTTGCGTGGACCTTGACCGACCTTCCGGTCCTCTTGAGAAGTTTCTCGCCGGAGGTCACGAAGTGCCGGGCGCCGGGCGAGAAGCCGGCCAGCCATTTGCGATGGCCGTTGTGGATCTCTCCGGACAGGGCGAAGGTGGCCGCATCGATGAACACCTGGACTCCGTCGACATCTACGGCCACATACGCGTCGCGCACGAGAACCCCGGCCGGGGGTGGCGCCGATTCAGCCTGCGGCAGCGCAGAAGTGGCCAGCAGGACCGTGGGCTTGAGGCCGGCATCTCGCAACGCGGCCGCCAGCAGCAGCGCGGCCTCTAAGGGCGTGGCGCAACGAGATTCGGCGACGCGGGGTAGGGGGCGAGCAGAAAGCGGCTGCGCCCCTGGTCCCAACCGCACAATCCGGAACGAGGCCTTGAACCCCTTTACTAACTGGGCGAGCAACGCGGTGTGAGATGCTGCCGGCTTGTCGGCCGGCTGGAGGTGCTCCATGAGCGCGTCCCAGTGGGGGACGCGCTTCAGCGACGTAACGGAGGTGACCAGAGGCTCCAGTAAACCGGCCCAGTGGGGAGCGGTCGAGACTACTATCCCCGGCACCCGGAGAGGTTTGTCCCAGCCGCGGTGGGGGAAGCCGGGCAGCTTCGCGGTGGTCCACTCGTAGGTTGTGGTCGACTGCATGTGTACGGGGCCGGCCTCGGATATGACCGAACCCAGCGCCCGGGCCCATTTGTGCAGGCTGCTGCGCGCCGGGACCCGCACCTTGAGCCTGCTCTCATCAACCGGAAACCGGTCTCCGAAATAGAACTCAATTTCGCCGTGAGACTGCCAGGGCGTCTTGTCCCGCACCACGTATTCCAGCTCTGTCACCGACTCTTTCTCCAGCCCCACAAAGGTAACCACCAGCTCCCCGATGTCCGCGAAGTCGGGGCACTTGGCGACCGCGTCGGGCGTCGACCGGTTCATAGCGTAAGCGGGGGCATCAAGAGTGCGCCCGTCCGCGGTGACGGTGCGCGCGGCCAGGACCGACAGTTCCTGGTGGGCGAGGTCGTACTCGATGCGCGGGTCTCCTAACCGATTCACCGCGTAAAGCGAGTGCAGCCGCATAACAGTGTGGACCCGCCGGTCAACCCTCCCGTCATCATGAACGGTGATATCCACTTCCTTGAGCAAGAAGGTGGCGTCTGCAGTGCGGCCGGACGTCTCGCCCGCGACCGCAGCGGCTGCAGGGAGGAGGGTCAGGGCGATCAACAGCCAGGGGAAGATTCTCATTTTGCCCTCCTTACCACTACCCAACTGGTGCGAACGGTGTCCAGAGCGTTCAGCAGGGCCTGGTACTGGTCAAGCCCTGAGACGGGGACGGAGCGGGTTGCGAAGGCAGCATGAACTTCCACATTCAGCACCTTCCCCCGCTGCCGCACTAAAGCCTTGACCGAGCCGTAGTCGTTGGCGACGTCGATGTCCTTCCAACCTGTCAGGGCTGCCTTGGCCGGGAGTTTCAGCTTCTCCTTGTAGTGCAACTCCTTGGCACAGCGGAAACTGAGGCCCCGCTTTCGTCCCTCTGCCTTGCCCACGATAAGATTCTCACTGATCCGCTCATTGTTCAGGGGAAAGGAGAAAGAGGCAGGCCTCACCGAGAATTTGGGTGAGCCAACCGTCGGCACCGCCTGATCGGCGCGATATGCGAACCCGGTGGTCAACGGTTTATCAAGGTTGTCAATGTCGTCCGGCTTCAGCTTGACTCCGGTAACGCGTGCGGAAGGGTGCACCGCCCGCGCCATTCCCGCGAACGTGTCTGCCCACTCGCCGCCCGGGGCAAAACCGAACCAGCGCCTGAGGCAGGTGTCCATGTACCCTGTCCCTGTTGCGGCCAACTCGCCTTCCAGGTTCCCGTCTTCATCCACGGTGGCGTTGATGGTTACTTGCACCTTATTGTCGGTTGGCGCCAGGGGCGGCGTGATTTGCAGCAATTCGCCCGTAGCCGTTCCAGCCACCCAGTGTTGCTCAGCTTCCGCGTACGACCAGTCGTAGCTGGACAGCGGGGCCCAGGTGGGGTCCAGAAGCACAAATCCTCCTTTCTGATCCCGCCACACTACGACGCAGTGGTTGAACTGGTCCGCGGCCACGTCTTCGACCCGGGCGCCGGCCATGGTCATGGCCGCGAATGTGTCCTTGAGTCCCACGGCCCGCATCATGGTCACCAGCATCCCGGCCTTGTCCTTGCAAACGCCGCACCGGTCTTCGAACGTCATGGTTCCGGAATGCAGAGTGTAGCCCTCGCCCTCGCCCATGCTCAACCCGCTGTAGCGGATGTTGTGAGCGACCCACCGGTTGAGCGCGGTCATGCGCTCGCGATCCGTCTTCTTGCCCGCGATTATCTGGCGGGCCTTCTGCTCGATCTCCTCGGTGTATTCGAAGCTCGGTTCGTTGGTGAGAAAGAACCAACGGGATTTCTCCCTCCAGTCAATGGTTGCCAGCACCACCTTGGGCACCGAGTCGGAAAAAGCCAGGGCGCGTTTTTCAGCAGGGTGCGCGGGCAGGTTGCGCCGCCAGAAGGCAAGCTGGATCCGGTCCTTACGTTCCATGGATGATGCGAGCTCACCGTTGTACACTCCGAAGCGTACATTCTTGTCCGCTGGAAGGCTGACCCGGTAGACCTGCTCCAGCACCGGTTCCTCGCCGCCGAAGGTCACGATGTCGTAGAATTCACCCCTTTGGGGTGGAACGAAGCGCTCTTCGCTCGACTCCAGGTAGGCGATCTGGAACCCGGTGAAACGGGTGGACCAGACCACGGAGTCTCCGGGGAGCAACGGGGGAAGGGAAACCAGTTTCATGCGGAACGGCCAATAGATCCAATGCTTGGGCGCAGGCAGATCGGCCGCGGTGTCGGTGGGGACTTTTTCAATCGCGCCATCCCCTCGCACCACATGAACCGCGGAGATCTCCACGTCGCTGGTGGTGGGGTCGTAGTCGAATCTCAGCGTCTGCCTGGCCGCAGCCCCGGCGAGGGTCATGAGTTTTACCGCAACCTGCTCACGGCGGTCGGAAACGCCGTCCTCGTCCACGGCAACATCCAGGCCGCGATAGAGCACCACCGCGTTGGCCCCCGGGTAGTCTTTTTGGGCCACGGTCCCAGCGCGTTTGAGCACCTCAGCGGGCCGTAAGGGAAAGACCGGGGCATCGGCCCGGGCCGGCGCAGCCGCAACCAGCAGCAGCGCGGCAACCATAACGTGTCGAACTATAACCATAGCCTTCAGCCTCCTTTGGTCATTGGTAGCACACTATTACCGGCCCGATCCAGCCCGTCGCACCCGGGCTTTAGCTCTGACCCCGAGTGTGTTACGATGGCGCACGCCATTTACACTCGAGGTGGCCGTACGGTGAGTGCCGAGTACAAGTACATTGTGCCCCTGACAGGTGCGGTGTCGCAGGGAAGGGCCGAGTTGGGCGGTAAAGCGCACAACCTCCAACTCCTCATGGAAGCGAACTTCCACGTCCCGGGCGGCTTTGTGGTGACGGCCGGCGCCTTTCGCAAAGTGATCGCAGGCATCGTCGCTGATGGCGGCGGCTGGGACGGCATCGATCGCATGTTTGAACTGGTGCGTGACGCCCGCCTGCCTCAGCTCATGGTCGATGAGATTCTCTCGGCAGCGTCCTCCCTTCGCACCATAACCGGACCGGCCCTCGTAGTGCGCTCCTCCGCAACCACTGAAGACCTTGAAAACAGCTCCATGGCGGGGCAGGCCGCCAGCTTTGTGAACGTCGTCACCGACGACTCTCTGCTGAAGGCGATTACAGGTTGCTGGGCATCCCTGTTTACCCGCGAGACCATCACTTATCACTCGTCGAAATCACCTGCCGGCACTTTCCCGGAGATGGCCGTAGTGGTGCAGCAATTGGTCCCCGCATATCGGGCCGGTGTGCTGTTCACTCTGAATCCGGTCACCGGAGATACCTCACAGTTTCTCGCCAGCGCTTCCTGGGGCCTGGGAGAGACGGTGGTGGCCGGCCGGGCTGCAGACACCGTGGTCCTCGACCGGCGGGATGGTTCGGTGGTGGATGAGGAGCTGGCCGACAAGCAGGAGCGGCTCGTCCCGGCAACCGGCGGCGGCGTCACCCGGCAGCCGGTTCCGCCCGGGCTGACGAAAGTGCCGGTTATTGATGAGACCTTTGCTCGCACTCTGGTGGAAGTCGCGACCCGGGTGGAAGAGGTATTCGGTGCGCCCCAGGACCTGGAGTGGGCGGAGTGGGAAGGGAGGGTGTATCTGCTGCAGACCCGCCCGGTCACCGCGGTGGGCCGCAAGGAACGGCGCACAGTCTGGTCCAACGCCAACGTCGGTGAGGCGCTGCCGGGCGTCGGTACTCCCTTCACGTGGTCGATTATCCACTCCTTCTCACGCAAAGGCTTCCTCCACGCCTTCCGGGGACTCGGATGCCGGGTGCCTGACGGCTACGAAATTGTGGGCAGTGTGCGAGGCCGCGTCTACCTGAATCTCTCTGAGTTCATGTCCGTCACCTCCCAGATTCCCTTCATCTCACCAAAGATGCTGCTGCAGGTGGCCGGGGGCGGGGGAGTGGATGAGTTGGAAGGGACCTACAAGAAACTGCCGAGAGTTGGATTCCTGGCCAGGTCCCCAACGACACTTTCGCGTCTCCTTTGGTCTCGCATGGTGTCCCCCACCCGCATTGCGCTGTCGGCCCAGAAGTTCAAACGCTTCGAGTCGGAGTTCCCGTTTGACACCATCGGGGAGTTGCCCACGGAGGAACTCGCCGCCTTATACCGGCGCACTGACGAAGTGTTCGAGCAGACCGGCACGCTGATGCTGGAGGTCTCGTCCCATTTTCTCATGAACTATCTGTCCACCTCGGTGGCGTTGAAGCGGCTGCTGGGAGATCGGGCTGCGCGCCTGGAGCGGGCGCTTTTTTCCGGCCTTGCCGGTATCCGCAGCGCGGAACCGGGGCTTGATCTGCTGCGCATGGCGAGGAGCGTCGCCCGTTCGCCCGCGCTGGCTGCACAGGTTTTGAAGGCCAGGCCGGAGCACCTGCTGCAGGAGCTGGCCGGCGGGGGCAAAGAGGAGCACTCCCTGCTGCTGGCCATTGAGGCATTCCTCGAAAGCCACGGCCACCGGGCTGCGCGTGAGGCCGAGATCTCCGAGCCCCGGTGGCGGGAGGACCCGTCGTTTCCCCTGTCGGTGCTTCAAAAGTACCTTCAGGACCCTCATCTGCCCGACCCGGAGCGAATGATCAGCGATCGCATCATGCGGCGGGAGGAGGTCACCAACCGGGTTGTTAAATCGTTGCCCCGGCCTTTCCGCCGGTTCTTCTCACGGCTGTTGAGAACCTCACAGGAGGCTGCTCGCACCAGGGAGGAGATGCGCAACTCGGTGGTGCACACCATCGGTTTTTATCGCAACCTGGCCCTGGAGGTGGGGCGCCGCCTGGTGGCCGAGGGGACGCTCCAGGCCGCGGAAGACGCCTTCTACCTCACCCGGCTGGAGCAGATCGCATTTCTGGAAGAGAAACCCTCCGGGTTGGGTGTGGTTGCGGCCATGCGGAAACTGGAGCATGAAGCCCTGGAGTCTCTTCCTGATCTGCCGGGCACCTTTGTGATGGAAGGGGACAGGCTTCTCCTCTCCCAACACGAGGTCTCCAGCGGCATGAGGCTCACCGGTCTGCCGGGCAGTTCAGGAGTGGTCACCGGCCGGGTTGCGGTGGTGAAGCATCCGGGTGAGCAGGAGAAAGTCAGGCATGGGGACGTGCTGGTCGCGCCGTTTACCGATGTGGGGTGGACGCCCCTCTTCCTGGTTGCAAGTGCGGTGGTCACTGAATTGGGCGGTCCGCTGTCCCACTCGTGCGTGGTGGCCCGGGAATACGGGGTGCCCGCAGTGGTGAACGTGAAGAACGCTACCACCATCCTCAAAGATGGCGACATAGTTACCGTCGACGGAGACCAGGGAGTGCTCATCGTTAAGAGATGAGTCGCTGTTTGCCTTGCTAGACCTCTTCCTCTTCCGTACAATAGACAGTGCCTTACATAGTTTTATACGGGGTAGACACATGTATAAACGGCTTCTTGTTTCCCTCATGGCGATGTCGCTGGTCGCCTGTTCCGGGGGCGGTTCGGGTTCGGGCGACGCGAGTGGGGACGACAGTATCTCCATCGGCGGCGATGACGATAAGCGGTCCCCCACATGGCCTGATAACCAGGGAGGGGACCCGGACGGGCCGACTCCGATTTTTCCTGACACCACGGAAGATCCTGACGTGCCCGTCGACGAGGACAAGGGGCCTGATCCGCTCATCGACATTGGAGAGTTGCCGCCCAAGCCGGATGTGACGGGTGATGACAACACCATTGAGCCCCTGGACGTACAGGAGCCCGACATCGGTGACCCGCCACTGGTCCTCGAATACGCGGAACCCGGCATCAAGATACTCGGCCCCTCAGCCACCGGTAAGGGACAGTCGCTGGGCGCGTTCATCCAGGTCGCAGGCATCGTGGCCGGAAGCCCGGATGGCATCACTTGGGAAAGCAAGACCACCGGGGAGACCGGCTACGCCCAGGGCGACCCGTTCTGGCTCACCGGAAAAATCGATCTCGAAGTGGGAGACAATCGCATTGAGGTAACTGCGGTGCAGGGCCAGTACGTGGCCACCGACACCATAGTCGTGACCTACAACCCTGCCTTCATGTTCGGAAGCGACCTCAACTCCCGGCCCCGCGGCATGTTCACCAACACCGAAACCGACCTCGTCTTCAACATCGACATGGGCATGTATGCCAACTTCGAGCCGGGCACGCTGATGCTGTGCGAGTCTACTGCGGAAGGGATCTGCCTCAGCGATATCCACGCCATGATGGATGACGGCCAGCCCGACATTACCGGAGACGAGGTGCCCGAAGACTCCATCTTCTCCTGGCGCAAGACTTACACCATCGGCCAGCCGGGCAAGCTGTGCTTCAGGGCCCACGTGCTGGTGAAATCCGGCTATATGCAGTACACCGCGTTCAGTCCGGTGACCTGCGTGGACGTGGTGGACTACCTCTCCCAGGAGGAGTGCCAGAACATGGTGGCCCTCCAGCAGAATGCGGTCCAACTGTACAACGACACTTTTGCTTCCAGCGGTGACGTCAACACGGCCCGTCAGGCGGTGATCGCGTCCCTGGCCGAGCAGCCGGAGGTCGCTGAACTCGGTTCATCATATGCCGGCATGGGGGTCTGGTTGCGGTACGCCAACGGCATCCTGGGTGCGTTCAACTTCAACCCCGGCGATGCCCGGGGTGGCGGTGGCGAGGGCGAAACTGAGCAGGCTTTCGGCGCTATCGGAGCCAACGAAATTCCCATTGCCTCCAAGCGCTCCATCGTACTCAGCCCACATCATGATGAGCTGGGCGCTCTGGACGAGAGTGTATTCGCGGACGGGCTGCTGAAGAAGTCGGTGTGCCCCACCTTTGTTTTGGATGGTCCGTACAAGAACACCCAGGCGACTCTGGCTCGCTTCCGCAGTCTCCATGAATACGGCGTAATCGCGATTGCCGGCCACGGTGACAGCTACTTCCGTTCGTTGAGTCTGGGAGCCAAGGCGGGATACAATTGGTCCCACCGCTACAGCCACGAGTTGATCTGGACCGGCGAACCGATGGACTGCAGCAAGCTGGTTCAGTCCAGCCCCTCTTGCACCGGCCCCGGAAGCTGTCCGGAAGGCAGCCAGTGCGTGGTTACCGGGGCGCAGACCGTGGGCACCTCGCTTACCGGCATTTGCATCGACTACAAGCAGCTTGACCTGCGCACCGGCCGGGCGGTGATGGGGCATGATCGCTACGGTATCGTGCCTTCCTTCTTCAAGCACTACCGCGGCAATGGATTTCCCGACAGCCTGGTTTACCTGGGCACTTGCCGCTCGCTCTGGAACGGCACCCTGGGGATGGAGTTGTTCGGCGCCGGTGTCAAGACCATTGCCGGGTACTCCGGCTACGTCACCAGCGAGTTTGCGCATGAGCGGGGCACCGACTTCTTCGTCGGCGTGGTTGAGCAGGGCCTCGTGACCGGGGAGACCATGCCCGAGGACCCGGTGGAGGACCCCGTCTATCCCGGCACGTCTCTTCACCTGATGGGGGCGCCCAATCTGACGGTGACCGATTCCTCACTCATCAATCCAAGCTGGGAAACCGGCAATCTCACCGGTTGGCAGAGCACGGGCGACGGCCGGGTCATTACCCGCCTTGGCGTGTCCATGCCGGTGGAAGGGAAGTTCATGGGTGTGATCTCAACCGGCATGGGCTATACGCCCCAGACCGGCGAGATCTACCAGACGTTCTGCATCCCCGCTGACAACACTCAGATGAGCTTCTACTGGAAGTTTGCGTCGGAGGAGTTCAAGGAATGGTGCGGCACCATGTTCCAGGACACTTTCGAAGCCACCATAGAAGGGTCCGAGGGGGCGATTACACTGGTGGACGCCACCGTCGACACCCTCTGTCCGCCCGAGGAGTGTGAGACCTGCGGCGATATGTACGACGGGCTTATCCAATGCGACTTTGTACTGGACCAGGGCGGGTGCTGGATGACCCACTGGCGCAAGTCCGAAACCGATGTCTCGGCCCTTGCCGGTGGCGGTGCGGTGACGCTGAGGTATTTCAACACCGACATCGGCGACTCGATATATGACTCTGTGGTGCTGCTCGATACGATTAAGTTCAAGTAGCAAGACAGCGGCGTCGCGGTTTGTTTGGATCTTTGTTCCTTGACTCTCATACCTCTCAAAGTACAATCTAGCTGACTTTTGTATTTAAGACGGTTTGAGTTTCGGGTAATCCAGGAGTGACAGCATGAAGAGAGTTCTTATCCTAGCGGCCATGGCCCTTCTTGTCTGGTCGTGCGCAGGTGCGGGAGACAGCGAGTCCGGCGATGATGATGCTCAGCCGACCAACGACATCAGGCAGGGCACCGATGTCCCGGTGAACAAAGATACCGGCACGCCGGACGTCGTGGAGGAAACCGACACCGGCGGAGGGGAGCCCGACGATGTTATCCCGTTGGACCAGCCGGGTCCCGGTGAAGATGTCGACGCCATCGGAGATGTGCCGCCGGCTGACGACACCGACATTTCAATCGATCCCGATGCCGGTGACGGCTCATCCGACCCGGATGTTGACGACGACACCGAGCCGCCTCCGCCTACGGAAACCTACTTCAAGTCGGCGGAACTGGGCATCAAGATCCTAGGCCCCTCGGCAACCGGTGAGGCTCAGGCGCTGGGTAGCTTCATTCAGGTGGCGGGCCTCGTTGTGGGTAAGCCCGACGCAATCATCTGGGAAAGTGAAACCACGGGGCAGTCCGGTTACGCCGACGGCATGCCTTTCTTCCTGTCCGGCAAGGTCGATCTTGACCAGGGTGACAATGTCATCATTGTGACTGCCATGCAGGGCGACGAAGAGGCCACCGACAGGATCGTCATTACGCACAACCCCGCGTTCCTCTTCGGCGGGGAGTTGTTGCTCAGGCCGTCCGCGGCATTCGTAGGCAGCCAGACGTCCATGTGCTTCAACTTGAACATGGGGCTGTATGCCAACTTCGAGCCCAACACCCTGAAGTTGTGCGAGTGCACCGAAGACGGTGTTTGTGTTTCCGACATGATGACCCTGGTGGATGACGGACAGGTGAACTCTTCCTGCGACGAAGTGGGCGAAGACTCAATCTATTCCGGCAAGGACAGCTACACGTTCACTGAGCCCGGCAAGAAGTGCTTCCGGGCCCACGTTGTGGTCAAGGCCGGGTACCAGCAGTACACCGCGTTTACGCCCGTCGCCTGCTTGGAAGTGGTCGAGCATGTTACCAAGGAGGAATGCCAGGATGTCCAGGCGGTGCAACAGGATGCCGACCAGCTTTATTATGACACTATCGCCGCAGGTTCCGACCCGGGCACCGCCAGGCAGGCGGTAATAGCCTATCTGCTCGAGCAGCCGAGCGTGGAAGAGGCCGGACCCAGCTATCAGGGCTACGGCGTGTGGGCACGGTACGACAACGGACTCCTCGGGGCCTTCAACTTCAATGCGGAAGGTATGCGAGGCGGCGAGAATGATGAGGAGGACGACTACGACCAGGGCGCGGCGCCGCTGGGCATGCAGGAGATCCGCATTGCGTCCAAGCGTTCCACTGTACTAAGCCCGTTCCACGACGAGATTGCAGAACAGGATGAGGGGACTTTTGCCTTCAACCTGCTGGATAAGTCGGAGTGCCCCGCCTTTGTGCTGGACGGCCCGTTCTACAACACGCAGGTGAAACTGAAGCTGCTTCGCAGCATGTACGAATACGGCATCATCGCCCTGACCGGTCATGGTGACTCCTACTTCAAGCAGTTGAGCGACGAAGCTAAGGACGAGTTCGACTGGACCCATCGCAAGAGCCAGGAACTGGTCTGGACCGGCGAGGAGGTTGACTGCGACCAACTGGTTCAGTCAACTCCCACCTGTTCGGGCAGCAACTGCCCCACGGGTAGTGAGTGCGTGCTGACGCAGGCCAGCGTCACGTCCACCTCGGTGTCCGGTATTTGCATCGACTTCAAGCAGGTGGACCTGAGGCGGGGACGCATCGCCATGGGCCCCGACCGGTACGGCATATTGCCTTCCTTCATCGGTCGTTATCGTGGCACGGGCTATCCCGAGAGCCTGGTCTATCTGGGCACCTGCAGATCGCTCTGGAACGGCACCATGGGCATGGAGCTGTTCGGGGCCGGGGCCAAGGCGGTTGTCGGTTACTCCGGCTACGTCTCCTCCTCGTTCGCTTTCCAGCAGGGTACCGAGTTCCTCTCTGCACTTATCGAAGAGATGAAGCTTACCGGCGCGGCGCTGCCCGATACTTCGGTGGAGGATCCTGCCAACCCGGGCACCAACCTGAGGCTCCTGGGCGCGCCCAACCTCAACGCCACCAACGCGGACCTTATCAACCCCAGTTGGGAGTCCGGCGATATCACCGGCTGGCAGAAAACCGGCGACGGTCGCGTCGTGTCGAGGCTCGGCATCACCGTCCCGGTGGAAGGCAAGTTCATGGGGCTCATCTCCACCGGCATGGGCTTCACACCCCAGGTGGGTGAGCTTTACCAGACCTTCTGCGTCCCCGAGGACAAGTTCGAAATGAGCTTCTACTGGAAGTTCTATTCCGAGGAGTTCAAGGAATGGTGCGGCTCAAGCTACCAGGATACATTCCAGGGCACCCTCGAAGGCGACGAGGGCATGATCACCTTTGTTGACGCCAATGTCGATGCGCTCTGCCCGCCCGAAGAGTGCTTCGGTTGTGGGGGCCAGTACGACGGGCTCATTCAATCGGACGTGATTTTCGACCAGGGCGGCGTGTGGAATACCCACTGGCGCAAGGCTTCCAATAATGTGCAGGCCCTGGCTGGAGCCGGGGCGGTAACGCTCCGGTTCTTCTCCACCGACATGGGAGACTCCATCTACGACACCGTAATTCTGCTGGACACCATCAAGTTTGACTAGTGAGCTTGCAGGCAGGTCCCGTATCACCTCCTTACCCCGAGGAGAATCTTGAAATCGACTAACTCTGAACTCCTTAGCATTCTGACGTGCCTGACGGTGGCAGCCTGTTGTCAATTCTGTGGCAACGACACGGGCACCTACAGTCCGTCCGATGTCTCGAAGCAGCCGGAAGTGGCCGACCTCGTCTCCGACGACGACGTTTGGGCTCCCGATTGCAACATCCCGCCAATTCCCGATCGCGGTCCGGTGGCTCTGGACGATGTCGAGCCACTGATCGTGAAGATAGTCTCCCCCTCGCCCGCGCCCTCCTTCTCGGTGCAGACCGGAAACGTGGTAGGAAACATCGCCCCTACCAAGCCGCTCAGTGGTTTTGTGTTCGGCAGGTACGACAAGATGTGGGTGGAGACCGACGACGGCTTTCAGATTGACGTGGAAGTCCCGGTGGATGCTGACCGGCCCTTTTCCTATTTTCAGACCCAGCCCATTCCGTTCAGGGGCACGGTCAAAACCGGCGACAAGTACGAGGCCCAGGCGACTATAGTGCGGGTCTATGCGCAGAAGGGTGACCGCGTCGCCTATGATGCTGCCCTGGTGATGGCAAATCCGGGCTTCGAGTTCCCCGGCCGCCTGCGCGCTGCTCCCGACGTCATTTTCGTGGCCGAACCCACTGCGCTTTCATTTACCTTGGACCTCAACCGGGTAGAGAATTTCGACTCCGAGCAGGTCTACCTCATGGAAACCGACGAGACCTGCAACGTCAAAGTAGGTTTGGGCGAATTCATGCATGACGACGGCGATCCCGCCGATAGTGGCGACGAGGTAGCTGAGGACCGGGTCTACACCCGCAGCCTCAAGCTGTGCGGTGACGACGATGCTTGCGAAGCCGGACAGGTCCGCCTGTTCCGGGCCGCGGTCACGTCGGAAGTGCAGGGGGAGTTGCTGGTGGCTTATACGCCCTGTGTGGCCGTTCGTATTGTGGAGAGTCTTTCGCCCGCCGATTGCCTCGCCGCCCAGACGGATCTGCAGGAGGCTGGTGCGGTGTACGACGCGCTGCTGGCGTGTGGCGACAGCACCGAAGAAGCCAGGAAGTCCACTGTGTCCTTCCTCAAAGGCAGAGCGGGCGTCGCCGAAGCAGGGGCGTCGGAGGAAAACGACCTGATCTGGGTCGCGTTCGAGTCCGGTGTCCTCGGCGCGGTTCAGCCTACGGAATGTGCCCCGGGCATCGCGACTGCACTATACGAGGAGATCGGGGAGACACCCGCTTCTCCCGCACTCCCGGACTCCCGGTTGGCTGTCGCCTCCTTCCACGACGAGTGTGGCACAAAATGGGACGAGTTCGTCTCCGAGACCCAATGTCCGCCCATCGAACAATTGGGCCACGCCGGGCGGGTCACAACCCTTCGCCGCATGTCGGAGGCCGGGTTGTTGTTCCTGGGCGCTCGAGGAGGCTTTGCTTTTGGCGGCCTGTCGAAGGAGTATCGATCTTCTAAGGGATATGCCACTGGAGACCCGACTCAGCCGGCTCCCATCTGGACCGGATGGGAGAGCGATGGGGCGCAGGATGTGGTCTGGCTCACCGATGAGTTCAGTTGTGAAGACATGTTCAAGGGACCGGAAAGCTGCCACTTCCGCATGGATGGAAAGTGCTGCGTCGGTAGCTGCCCCAGCGAAGACAACCCGGACGGACAGTGGTGCCCCGACCACCTCGATTGCGTGGTGGTGCACGCGGCGGAAAACGGCGCGCCCATCGGTTTTCTCTACGACCGCAGCCAGGCCGACCTCATGGCCGGCAGGCTCGTGCTCGGGCGCGAGGGGCTGGGTGCGTTGCCCGCGTTCGTCAACCGCTATGCCAACTTCGACGTCGGAAATCAGTTCGCGTTCCTCGGCTATCCTGGCAGTTTCAAGGCGGGGGCGCTGGCATCGGAAATCGTCGCGGCAGGAGCCAATACAGTGGTTGGGACCAAGTCCTCCATGGATGCGGAGAACGCAGAAAAGAGCGGTGTAGAGCTGGTGACCCAGTTGATTGAAGACGACTTCAGCCCGAGTGTTCTGCTGCCGCGGTTGGGAGACGGGTATTCCGGCCACGATTGGAGATACGTGGGGGCGGGAAGTGTGCAACTCAGCCATTCCGGGCTGATCAACTCCGACTTTGCCAACGGGGACCTTAGAGGCTGGACCCACACCGGGGATGCCCGGATTATGGCTGAGTGGTGTGGCCAATACCCCAGCGAAAAATACATGCTCCTCATTTCCACCGGCATCGGGTACACCGTGCAAACCGGTTTTATCAGCCAGACCTTCTGCCTCCCTGAGGACAAGGTCCAACTCGAGGCATCCTACGATTTCATCTCCCACGAGTTCATCGACCAGTGCGGAGGCGACGGCTACAACGACGACTTCCAGATGTTCCTCGAGGACCTCACCACGGGCGACAAGATCGCAGTGAGCAAAGTGGGGGCCTCCGATGCAGTAACAGTGAATCATCATTGCCCTCCCGATTCCGGAGTGTGCGGGAACTGCCCCGAGGGGGGAAACCCGCTCGATTGTGACTGCGGCGCACTCTACGAAGAGACCCTGGAGCCGTGGCCCCTGGAATGTAGCTTCATGGCTGAGGACTCCGATGGCTTCGCCTACCACTCCACCTGGCGCCAATTGCTCCCGGTCAATGTGTCCGCCCTGGCCGGATTGGAGCGGCCGCTGCGCTTGATTCTCGAGGTAAATTCCGATGGTGGCCTGGGGTTCCCAACCTCGGTGCTGGTGGATTCCATCTCCCTGAAGTAACTTTTCATTCCTTGCTTTTACCATCCACTTCGGTGACAATCGGCGTTGGGGTAGACCACTGACGGAACGAACCAATGAAGAGGGCCACGCCATGAGCCAGAAACCTTGCGGCTGTCCGGTAGTGACCGCTGAACAGTGGGAAGGACAACAATTCAACTGGAAGGACAAGACGTTTTTTCAGGAGAAGGTAAATTACCTGTTCAAGGCGCCTCTAAACGTAGAGGGCAAGGTCCAGGTGGCCGCGGAAGCCATTGAAAAGCGTGGTTACATGCTCGAAGAGCCGCTGATGATTCTCATGCAGGAAGGGACCTTCTCCGGCGCGGTTCTCGTCGCGATCCTTCCGCCCGACGCCAAAGACCCCCAGGTGGTCACCTTTGGCGAGAGCACCGTCTGCTCTACAGTTTTCGAACGCAACGATGCCAAGATCGGCCCGGGAGTCAAAGATTTCAGGGCCAAGCTGCAAGCCCAGGGTAAGCGGGTGAAGAACGTCTATCTTTGGCATGTCACGTGCCCCAACTGCACCCAGATCGAAGGGTTCAAGACGGTGATTTTCGCGGAACTGGACCAGAAACAGTTCTAACAGCTATTCAGAATCGATGATGCGAATGAGACCGGCCTGGTAGGGATTGGGCAGGTGTTCGTGCCGGGGCAGAATTCTGATCGCGAATCCGAACTTACCGCCGGCCTCGCAAGGAACCTCGCCTTCAAAGAAAGAGAGGCCCGATTCATCGGTGGAATCGTGAACGAGCTGCACTGAGCCCGCCTCGCTGATACGGTGATCCATACCGATGGGCCCGTGCACGACTTCAATGGACAGGTCAGCCGGGGTCAGCGGCGCGACCTTGAACCACGCCCGAACCTTGGCCACGGAACCCACCTGCACCCGCTCGCTAAGGTCGCTCTCCAGTTTCACCAGCTCGATTTGCTCCCAGGCCGCAGCCATCTTTCCCTTCCAATCGGCCAGTTCGGCTGCGCCGGAAAGGTCGTCGCCGTTCAGTGACGCGGAGTGGGCCAGGGCCGGCAGATAGTATCGTTCCGTGTACTCCCGCACCATGCGATTGGAGTTGAACACCGGGCAGAGGTTGGACAGGGAGCGCTTCATCAACCGGATCCAGCCGCGGGGTATGCCGTCGTCGGTGCGACGGTAGAACAGCGGTGCGACCTCGTTCTCCAGGAGGTCATACAATGCCCCCGCTTCCACTCCGTCCTGGTACTCGTACTCCGCTTGCGAGAACTCCTCCCCCGACCCGATGGTCCACCCGAGACCCTCGGTTTCCACCTCGGCCCACCAGCCGTCCTTGGTGCTCAGGTGCAGCGCTCCGTTGGCCACCGCCTTCATGCCGCTGGTGCCGCTGGCCTCCTTGGGGCGCCGGGGGGTGTTCAGCCACACATCGACTCCCTGCACCATGTAGCGAGCGGTGGCCAGGTCGTATCCCTCCAGGAAGACGAGGCGGCGGGACAGTTCAGGGGAACGCGCCGCAGTGACGATCTTCTGGATCAACTCTTTCCCAGCCTCATCCCGGGGATGGGCCTTCCCCGCGAACAGGATCTGTATGGGACGCTCCGAGTGGTTCAGGATCCGGGCCAGTCGCTCCATGTCGCTGAACAGCAGGGTCGCACGCTTGTATGGTGCAAATCGTCGGGCGAACCCGATGGTCAAAACGTCCGGGTCGAGTATCTCCGCAGCCGCTTCCAACTCAAAGCCCCCTTTGCCCTGCCTCTTTACCTGCTGCATCACTCGGCTGCGGGCCGTGGCCACCAGGCGCTCCCGCCGGCGCTCGTGGGTGCGCCACAGTTCACCCATGGGGATCTCGTCGATTCGTTCCCACAACTCCAGGTCGCGAGGCTCCTCACGCCAACGGGGTCCCAGATAGCGGTCGAACAGCGCTCCCATGTCGTTGGAAATCCAGGAAGGGATGTGGATGCCGTTGGTTACCGAGCCGATGGGCACGTCGGCTTCCGGGACGTCAGGCCACAACCCCTGCCACATGCGGCGGCTGGTAACCCTGTGAAGCTTGCTTACCGTGTTGGTGGCGTAACTCATGCGCACCGCCAGCACCGCCATGTTCAGGCTCTGGTCGGCTTCGTCCTCCGGGTCGGGGCGCCCGAGGCGAATGAGGTCGTCAATCGTCATCCCCACTTCGGCTACGAAGGCGGAGAAATAGGTTTCGATGAGCTTGCGGGGAAAGACATCAATGCCCGCAGGAACCGGGGTGTGCGTGGTGAACACGACGCTGCCCATGGTTGCCTCTCGGGCCGCGGCCAGCGATAGCCCCCGCTCCTTCATCAACCGGCGCATGCGCTCCAGGGTGAGGAATGCAGCATGGCCCTCGTTGGTGTGGAGCACCGGCGGCTCGATGCCCAGTCGGGCCAACATCTTGACGCCGCCCATCCCCAGAACGATCTCCTGCTGGATTCTCCTCTCCTGGTCCCCCCCGTAAAGTTCAGACGTGATCCGGCGGTCGGACGCACTGTTGTCAGGATGATTGGTATCCAGAAGAAAGAGGTCGATCCGGCCTACCAGGGTCTTCCACACATTGGCCCTGACCGTACGTTTCGGGAAGTCCACGTCGACTACCACCTGCGCCCCGGCGTCATCAGTAACCGGGACCACCGGCATGGTGTGAAAGTCATTGAGCGGATAGGTCTCCTGCTGCCACCCGTCCGCATTGAGGTATTGCTGGAAGTAGCCGTGCTGGTAGAGCAAGCCTACGCCGATGATGGGAACTCCCATATCGCTGGCCGACTTCAGGTGATCACCGGCCAGTACTCCCAGGCCGCCGGAAAAGATGGGCACGGAGTCGGCTATGCCGAATTCGGCGGAGAAATAGGCCACCGCACGCCCGTCCGTCTCACGATGCAGGCGGGAATACCAGGTCCCTTCGCCCTCGAGGTAGGTCTTGAATTCGGCGGCTGCGGTCCGCAGATGATACATGAATGATTCATCGGCCAGCAGCGCGTCGCACGCGGCCGCGTCCAGGTGCCCCAGCATCTGCACCGGGTTGTGGCCGGTGGCCTCCCACAGGTCGGCGTCAATCCTGCGAAACAGCTCCCGGGCGTGGGCGTCCCAAGTCCAGCGGACGTTGTATGCGAGATCCTTTAAGATGCCCAACTCACCGGGCAGATTCGGCTCGACGAAAAATGTCTTCAAAGGCTTCATTGCCGTCTCCTTTACAAGGGCGGCAAGAATAACCGATCCGCCACCTGTGATCAATCTTGAAGTAGCCGTCGCACCGCATCGTCGAGCATCGTCCAGCAACCATCGCCCATTTTCGACCATTTCTTTTGACTGCGCCCTGCGACCGGTCTATTTTGAAATCATGGTTCGGATGTCAGCAAGCTTCATACTCGTTGCCCTCTTTGCGGGCTGTCTCGCTTCGTGCTACCGGGAGGCCGATCTGCCGACCTGCGGTATAGCAAAGGAGTGCCCGGTGGAACTGTCGGCTTGCGTCGATGGCCTTTGCTTCCATCACTCTCTCGCATACCTCCTGCCGTTGTGCAACGGGGAGGGTGGAACCTGCTGCGACATGAGCGATTCCGCACCGCCTCAGAAGGGATGCCTGGTGTGGACCCGGGATAAGGAAGGCGACGAAGTGTCTTCCCCTACCGTCGCACCGGGAGAGAGCTTTCTGTACTCGGTGCGCACCGACGCCGGAGGCCTGGACCTGGTAAAGGTGTCCGCACAAGGGGAGTTGCAGTGGCGCTCCGAAGTGATGGCCGACGCGTCGGCATTGGACGCGGGGATGCTGCCGGTTCCCGCGGTTTCCACCGACGGAATGTCCGCGTTGGCCACCGCGCAGGGGGTCGCGCTGTTTCATGCTGACGGCAAGTCTGCCACCGAGTCCGGCGAACTAGTAGACCTGGCCGAAAGCGGCGCAGCCGTCAAGGGAGCTGTCACGCTCTGCGCCGGCGGGTCCGCCTACGCGCAGGTGTCGGGCCAGTCCGACGACTTTTTGTATGCGATCCCCGCGGGGAAGTCCGGAATTCCTTTCAGCGTCGGCGAACTCCCTGCCTTTGGCAACCTGGCGCCTGAGATAGGGCCCGTGATCTTCAAGAGCCTCGGGCTGGCCGTCCTGCCGGTGGAAGGTGGCAGCCGGTTGGCTGGTGCGGATATGGCTTACGATGTTGTGGATGAAAAAGGACACCTGTCGGAGCGCTGGGTTTACCCCGATTCTCCCTTCCCCGAGCCCATCGCGGGCCTGGCCGCGGACGCGAAGCCTAAGGTGTACGTGGCCACCCGCAGTGGGGTAGTCCACGCCCTTTTCGCGGATGCGGAGAACGACCTCGCGGTTCTCCACTGGCAAAGCACGGCTCCCGCGGACGGCGCCATGCTCCCCATCGAGCTGCCGCCCATGGTCAGCAAAGTAGGGACCGAATCACGGGTGTACCTGGCGGGCCGGGATGGAACTGTCTTCTACGTATCGTTCATACACCCGAAGCCCGTGGTTGTGGCCAAGTTCGTCGATGGTCCCGCCCGAGCTTCGCTGCTGCGGGAAGACAGAGGGGCGGTGGCGGCCATCACCGGGGACGGTGTCCACAAGCTCACTTTCGCCGTCTCCGCGGACAGTATTCCAGCCCTCAACGAATCACCCGGCGCTTACGTCCACCGCTCCTGGACCATGGCCTGCTCCACCTTCGGCTTCTCCACCCCCTTGCCCAACGGCGTCATCGCCGTCGCCTGCGACGGAAGGAGCCTGGGCCTGGTCGCCCCCGACTACACCTCCCCCTCCACCACCTGGCCAACATCCCGCGGCCCCGGTAACAACGGGTGCATCGAGTAGGGGCCGCGGCCCTTCGAAGTTGAGGCAACGCGGGCGGGCCGTGGCGACTTGTTTTTGGCCGCCCGAAAGACTACTCTGGTTGTTGTCGCAACAGGAGGTTGGACAATGTCGAAGATCTGGTTGACTGTCTGTATCGCGGGTCTGCTGGCAGGATGTGGCGGAAGTGGTGGGGGTGATGACGCCAAACCTGAGGCCGCGCCTCAGGACCTCGCCGAGGCGCGGGGTGTGGCCGAAGTGATTCCGGACAATCGTGTGTTGGAAGATACGGTGGCCGACAAGATCGGGGTCCCGGATCCCGGACCACTTCCGGAGACCGTGGCCGAATTGACCCTCGAAGACGTGCAGCCGGAGTTGGTCGCGGAGGTCGTGGAGGACACAGTTGAGCCGCCGCCCCCTGACGCGTTGCCTTTTTCCGAGGGGCCGTATGGAGTGAATTCGTGGGAAACAGCCGCCCCCTTCGTGCTGCCCACCCTTGCCGGCGATTGGGACTTTCAGCAGGAGTGGTCGCTGGGCCAGGACAGCTATTTCTTCGTGTTCAAGGCGCAGGGTAAAGCCTACTCTGCTGAGTTGTGGGAGTCTCCCGTCAAGCAGATGTTGGGCAATGGCCCTCAGAACGTCCATTATTTCTACCTGTCATACAACAACACCGCGGAGCAGGATGTCACCCAGTTGAAGGAGAGGATCGATGGCGAGCTGGCTGAGTTGGGTGCTGCCAAGGAAGCGTACTGGCAGGACCGCCTGCACTACGTACCGGTCAACGCTTACGACCTGGATAACTGGGTATCGGACGTGGTCAAGAACTACGGTTTCTTCGCCTTCGGCATCGACCGCTTCCAGCGGTTAAGGGAGGTTGGGCTGCTCATGCCGGTGCTTCTGCAGAATGCTACGGCCCAACTGTTTCATCTGACTTATCAGGCCCGTGCGTTCAACTTCGAGTGGAAACGGGAGCACGAGATCGCGGCCGCGGACGAGCTGTACCCGCCCACGGTGGTCACCGTTATCGATCAGGTGCAGTTCGGAGGCAAGCAGAAGATAGAGGTCGAGTTTCCTGATGCGGATACCATGGCCGGCTTCGACCACTTGGAATTCGACCTGACCATGGGATGCAAGGATCACAAGGACGACAACTGCGGAGAGTGGGATTACAAGTCCCACGTGTTCCTCTGCCTGCCGGATGACCCGGGTGATTGCAGCGTGGAGCTGGCCCGCTGGATAACTACCTATCACCGGGAGGGGCGGTGGGTGCATGATGTGACGCAGGGGCTGGCGTTCCTGCAGGAAGGAGGCACCCGCACCCTGGAGTTCGACGCCAGCGGCCAGAGCTATCTCATCGATTTCCACATCAAGCTGTCCAACCGGGACAAGGGTATCCGGCCCACCGAGGCACAGTGGCTGTGGGGCGGTGGACCGTTCAACCTCGGCTACAACCCTTCCAAAGCGCCCATCACCTTTGAAACGCCTGACGGCGTGAAACGGGTGGACGTGTATGCAATTATCAGCGGCCACGGGTGGGGGTCGGACGTGGCCAACTGCGCGGAGTTTTGCAACCACACCCATCACTTCACGCTCAACGGCGCCGACGAATACAAAAAGTCCCACCCCATGGCAGGTACGTCGGGAGGGTGCCAGCTTCAGATCGAGGACGGGACGATCCCCAACCAGTTCGGCACCTGGCCCATCGGCCGGGGCGGCTGGTGCCCCGGCCTGGAAGTGAAGCCGTTCTACGCGGACATCACCAACTCACTAGTCTCGGGGGAGAACCTCATCGAATACAAGGCGCTCTACAAAGGCAACGACTACGACCCGCAGCCCGCGCCCCAGCCTCAGGGCTTCGGAGCCCAGATCCACATGAGCTCGTGGTTGATCTTCTGGCAGTAGAAGGCGTGTGGCTGGTCCGACGCCCTGTGCTCAGAAATCCAGGTACAAGGAGGTAATGGGCAGAACGGGGATCTTTGAGTCATTCTCGAAGGTCGTGACGCTGAACTCGAAGCACAGCCCCTGACCTGCTGCTCGGAATCCGATTACAAAGGGGATTTCTTCATCAGCCGGAGACAGCAACGCCTCACCCAATAGAGACGCCCCTCTCACGATCGGCAGTTCAAAGCCGACGGTCAGGGCCGAGATGACGCGGCCGTACGGTGCCAGTCTTTGCAGCACCCCCAAGGTCAGGTGTCCGCTTGGTGGACCGATGGACAGAGTTTCCTGGGCGAACAGCGCGGCCTCGGATTGCGAAAACCAGAGGTAGATACTTCCGGCCACGTCCAGATACTTCGCCAGATGTGTGCCGAGTTTCACCCGGGAGTATGCGGGCGTATGATGCATCCAGTAAGGCGGTATCAGGCCCGCGCTCACACTCAGGAAATCGGTGACCCCGTAGTCGAGCCCAACCACAAGCGGAAGAATGACAGGAGCGCTGGCATACAGGTAGCCCTCTCCCTGCTTCATCATTCGACCCGTCTGAGTGAAGAGCATGTGAGAACGGTGGGGATTGTCGACTGCTGCCGGCTCCCTGGGCGCTCGCTGCGAATGCGCTCCTTGCCTGCGTTCCGCCAACTCTTCCCTGGTTACGATGTCCACGCTTTCGACCTCCTCCAAGGAGATCTCCTCGACGCCCTCGCCTGACTCCACAAGCACCACGTGGTCCTTCAACTCCCAGATTCGCCCCGCTACCAGGGAACCATCCTTTAGAGTCAGGAGATGCACGTGGCCAGGGCTGGTCACCTGCAGTTTGGCGCGGATATCGTATCCCTCTTCGCCGTGCGCCGCGGCCACGCCGCCACATACCACCAGCACCAACGAAGCCACGGCCACACCGCATCTCATCGACCACTCCGGGCCGGTACCTTCCCGCATTTCTTCCGCCCATCGGTTTACTGCTACCCGACCATTGTAACCTTCCGAACCCGCCGGAGCAACAACGCACCCCGCCAATAGAGGCAAAATGACCACCAACAGGCCGGAACCGCAGAAAAATGGCGCCCAAGTGCACTTTTTTTGGACACCCGGCAACCCAACTCCCGATAAGTACTAGCCTGCATTTCTCACCAGCCGCCTACTGCGACCGTCATTCTGCCCGCATCTTCGGCCCGTACTCCCTGCTGCCTCCTCGACGTGACTACTGCCACGCCTGCCGAATCTTCGGTCCGTGCTGACCAAATCTGCAAACAGACTGTCGTCCTCGTCACGTCGTCCGGTGACAAATGCAGGCTTAGTGCCGGTTGCTTTGTAGTCAGGTCCCGGGATCGGGCTGCAGGGTGCCGTAGGCACTTTGACATAGCGGGAGGTACGACGCACAACTCTGCTCACGGCGCGCCCGCCAGAGGAGCTGGCGTCGACGGGCGGGCTTCGCTCAGGACGTGGGGTTGCCTTGCTCAGGACGTGGCTTGAGTTGCACAGCAGGCGGTCTTCTGCTGTGCCCTAGGGGTAGAAGACCTCTGAGTCTATGACGACCTGAGGGATGGAGGCGGACCCGGTGAGTCCGCCGACGAAGAGCACTCTGCCGTCGTCGGTGAGGATGGCTCGGTGCGCCCACCGGGGTGTGTGCATGAGTATGGCAAACTGGTTATCCGGGCCGATGTCCACCACTGTTTCGCCGTTTTCGTTGAGGTATTCGAACAAAAAATCAATGTGTGGCGGTGGCGTCAGATTTCCATTGGTCCCTGTGAGTCCGCCTGCAAAGAGTACCACGTTGCCGGGCAGGGCGGTGGCGGTCAGCGCCGCGCGCCCTTGGGAGAACATGAACTTCCCCGCCTCTCCTTGCCACTTCTCCTGGGTCGTATGCCAGACGCATATGTCCCTGGTTGGGTTTGAATGACCCTTGTCGCTGAACCCGCCTGCGATGTAGACGAAGTGTCGCTGGGGCACGAATGCGGCTGCATGCATCGTTTTGGGTGCGGGAGCGGGGCTTTCGATGCTCTGGTTGCTGCACAGGGAAGGTTGCTCAGACTGGATTGCCTGGGCATTCAGGTCGAAGATCTCCAAGTCGGTCAGCACCGTCCCTCCGGAGTCGTCGTTTTCTCCGCCCGCAATCAGCACAACTTCTCGCGCGTTTAGGTCGACTTTGTTCAACACCGGCGTGGCCGTATGGTGGTATCTGGCTTCGTTGAGATACCCGGTGACCGAAACGCCGTCTGAGGGGGACCATATCTCCCATGTCGCGGGCCCGCTGCCGAAGCCGCCTGCGAGCAGCACCAGTCCACCTTGAGCGCCCGAAAAGAGGGTGGCAGTGTGGTAGACTCTGGTTTCACTCATGGGCGGACCGACGGAGAAGGTGCCGGTGACCGGGTCGTAGATCTCCACGCTGTTCAGGGGGGCAGCGTCGGTCATTCCGCCGAAGATTGCGCTCCGTCCGTCGGGCAGAGTGACGCCCGCGGCGAAGGTGCGCGGACTCGCCAGCGCTCCTGAGGAGTCTTCTGCGAGCATCGAGAAGGTGCCAAGTGCGGGGTCGTAGATCTCTGCGCTCGAGTTGACGCCGGCGAGGCAGCCCCCCCCACCCAGGCCGGTCCAGTCGCCGCATCCTTCCCCGAGGTCTGTCCCCCCGGCGATCAGCACAGTTCCGTCACCAAGGCTGGTGAGGGTAGCGCCGTACCGCGGGGCTGCAGGCTGTGAGGCCGGGCAAGGCTCCCCCGGGTCTACCGGATTGCTGCAGGTTGATGCGAAGGTCCCGGGCGGGGCCATGCACACCCACGCTTCCTGGGAGGGTTCGTCCGGGTCGTACTGCAGGAACGGGGTCCTGCCTTTCGACACCGGTGCAGTGTTTTTGCTGATGCCGGGCTCCGCATGACACTCTACCACCACTCGCACCTCTCCTCCGATGGGGAGGGCGGGGGCGTCCAGCACCGTTCCCTCGAAAGGCGATGTCAGGCATCCTTTCAGCGCAGTGCTCTCCCGGGTTTCGTAGCAGATCTTCGTATACTTGCATTCGGCAAAACCGGGGAGTGGGCCGTCGGCGGTGGGGGGCGGCCCGAAGAGTTTGAGAGTCAGCCAGGGAGTTTTCTCCACCGAGTTCGTGGGCAGGGCGGCCCATGCGCTCAGGTGGGTGGTCTGGCCCGTCACCGTGCTGCCGCTTGAAATGAACAAGCTGCCTGTAACCGGGACCCATGCCCCGCCCGCCTCCCACGCGAGGGCCAGATCATCGGAAGCTGCCCCTTCCGGGACGATCGCCTCGTCGACCTGGATCGAAATGGTCACCGGCGCGTCGAAGCCGATTCCTTCAGGCTTGAACAGGTAGGCCTCGCCAAGGTTGCCTTCAGGCCCCTTCTCGTACAGGAGTATTTTCAGGTCAATTTCATGGTCCAGCGCTCCAGCGGGGATCTCTATTTCCATGTCTCTAAAGGTGATCACTGCTCCGTCGGGTCCAACCGTGGTGGTCGTGGATACTTCGCTTTCGCTAAAGAGGCCGCCGCAGGCGGTGGCAAACAGCAGCGCCGCTGTGGCAAGCGTCGGAATCGGTGCGCCGATGGATCGCATAGTCTCCTCCTAAAATCGGTAGCCGGCGCCCAGGGTGCCCCTGGGGCCGAAGTTGGTTTGGAGGCTACCGTCGAGTTCGAACAGGTAGAGGTCAAATTCCCAGGTCATCAGCACCGAGAGGGACTCGGTGGGGTGGGCTGCGAGGCCGGCCTGCAGTCCGGCAAGGGGGCTGAAAGCAGTGCGGTCGTTGAGCTCATCCGAGGTCTGCACCAACCGGGACAGGCCAGCGATGGGGCCGGCGAGCAGATCGAAGCCGGGGAAGGGAAACCTGAATAGTGCGGCGACCCCGGCTTCCAGCGCGCTCACATCGTAGACGAGGAGGTTTCCGTTGGCCGCGGACATCCCCCACGACAGCCGCAGGTGGAGGTCGATGGTCTGGTAGCGCCGTGCATAGAGCAGCGAGGCGGAGTGCAGGGCCCCCATTTCGGGAAGGAACCAGCCGGACAGGCCGTAGGCAGCCCACAGCGTTGACTTTGGCCTGCGTCGGGGGCCCCTGAGAGCTGCTATGCTGACCTCGGTTTCCGTCAGGTCGGTGGGTGAGACCAGGTGCTCAGCGCCTGCCTCAAGGCGCAGGCGGCCGGAGCGAACCTCTTTGCCGGCCCGAAGAAACAACTCGTAGTCTCCCGCAGCTACGTAGAGGCGCCGCACCCGGTCTCCCTTGTGGCCGACCTCGGCAATGACCACCTTCTGAGGCAGTGAGACCAGAAACAACTCTCCTTTGAGGGCACGGGGCAGGGAGACCACAGCAGCGTTGCGATTCACCGTGGATAGGACCAGCTCTCCTCTGCCTTCCAGTCGCACATCGTAGCTGGGATGTTGGGTGCCTGCCAGGGTGCCCACGGTGTCGCCCAGAGTCTTGCGGTAGGTGTACCGGTACAGCTCCTTCAGCGTGACGCTGAGGTCATTATCTTCATCGGCAGCGCCGTACAGCCCCGACACCATGTGGTGGGTAAAATAGGAGCCTTCCAGGTCACCCGTCTCCTGGGCAACCTCACCGGCGCCGGTCGACGTGAGGACCACCGTTCCTTCGGTCTGCAGATCGCCTTGCACGTCGATATCGAAGGAAGGAGCACGGTGGATGCCCTTGATCCCAACCAGTTCGGCGCTGAGGCAGGTGTCAACTACCACCATGCGCACCTGAGCGCCCGACTCCTCCATCCATCGGCGCACCTTCTTGAAAGGTACTTCGTCCGCCCCCATTTCCAGGTACTTGCCGCCCGAATGGCCGGAGAAGTAGAACAGGAGGAGAACCTTGGTCCCCTCCTCGAGCGACAGAACGTGCCGGGAGACGCCGGCGAGTGTTCGCTGGAGGGCTCCCTCATCTTCGCCAACCAGCAAGTGGACGTCAGCAGGCCGAAAACCGCCTACTTCTGTGAGAACCTTCCCGAACCGCTGGGCGTCTGCCTGTGCGTACTTGAGAGGTGCGTGTCCCGGCTGCCCCACGTTGTTGCCCACCAGGATCGCAATGCGGGTAACTTCTCCCTGCCCGGCCAGGGCGGGGAAGACGCCTGCACCGGCCAGCAGCAGAGCAAGTATCGATCGCCACGCCAGAGCTTGCGGTGATCGGCTCATTTCGTTTCCTTTGCATAGCAGGTAATCACGTAGCGGACGGGAATGTCGCCCAGCAACGCGGAGCCGGAGTCGTCCTCCTGATGGTGGGAGAACCATCTTTCAGCCGCGGTGGCGGCCAGCGGCGCAGAGCTGAAAAGGGCGGCAAAGCACTCACTCCCTAGCGACGAGTCCAGCTGCACTGAGCCTGCCAGCGCGTCGCCGGCGGCCGGTGCCTCCGCACTGGCCGCGCCGTCCCAGGGGTAGACAACCTGGTATGTGCCCTCAGAGTCTCGATGGAGGACCAACAGTAGCTCTGAACCCGCAGCGATGGGTCTCAGGCGCACCCGGTCCCCTTCCTGCAACGTTGTGCCGGAATCGAACCGGAACTGGCTGGTGCCGCGACGTACGTACAGGAGCAGGTTGGGTGAGGCCTTGATGCCCACGTATCCGGCCCGCTTGGGCGGGTGTCCGACCTCGCCGGGTGCTGGCCCGTCCACCTGGGCGGGCCTGTGAGCGGAATCATCCAACAACTCAGGGCCTACATGTAGGACGAGGGCCAGCGCCGCAGCCGTCACAGCCACACCGTACGCCCACGCTGGCATGGCCCAACCCTGGTTGTTCCGGGACAGGCCGTCCGTGGTCTTGGGGAAGACCTCGGAGAGGAACAGCTGTTCTTCGTCTCTCGCTTTCTGCAGGAGGCCCTGGCAGTGGTCGCACTTCTCGGCGTGCCGAAGCGTCGCGGGGGGCAGTGCGTCGGGCCACCCGGTCGATGACAGCATCATCTCCACCCCTCTCGCAGAGAGGCACTCACCGGTGCGGGCGTTCATGATTTCGGTCCTCCCACTTCCGCCGCAGTATCCAGCTTCCGTCGGGCGCGCGAGATCATCTTGTTGACGCTTTGCCGGCTGACCTCCAGGGTAGAAGCTACCTCGGACTGAGTGAAACCCTCGCAGAAGTGGAGATAGACGGCGAGGCGTTGCTTGCGGCGCATCGTCCGCAGGATTTGCTCCAGAAGAAGGGCGTGCACGGTGTGCGTCTCGGGATCCTGCCCACCGGAGATCGGAACGGCTTCAAGCCCCACGAAGGGTGGTAGCCGGCGGCGGTTGCGCAGCCGGTTGAGGCAATAGTTGGTGGACACTCGGAACAGGTAGTTGCGAGCGTTCCCGACTGCCTCTTGTTTGCGCAACTTCTTCATCACCCTCAAGAACACCTCCTGTACTGCCGATTCGGCTTCCTCACTGGAACCCAAAATGCGCAGGCAGCGGCGGTAAACCAGGCCACCGTACTGCCCGTACAAGTCCTCTACCGTGTCTTTCCAGCCCTTGCGGCCGGACCCATCATCGGGTCTCACAGGTTTGCCTCCACCTATACAATGACACCCGGAGCGGTCGAACTGTAAACCCCGTACTACGATCATAGTCCAGAAAGCGGCGGGAAAACAATGGTGGGGAAGCCGGCGAGAAGTCTACCGAGCTCGCTGCAGGGGGATCAGGTCGAGGAGTTGCAGGCAGGTGGGGGGTGGTCCCGGCGGCAGATGTAGTGTGATCTTTACCCGGGGGTTTTTGTCGGGGAGTGCTGAGGCGTGGAAGAAGGTGACCAGGCAGCGGGAGCCGTCGGTGGGGCAGTCGGCTGCACCCTGGGCCGGTTTGTCGGCGGCGCTGGCTTCGATGTCTACGCGCACCGGCTCTGCCGACTCTTCCGAGGCGCTGATTCTGACGGCTACTGCGAAGAGCCTGGCCCCGTGGGCGGCGAACTCGAACTGGGGAGCCTCGCCGCACACTTCGAGGCCGGTGGAACTCAGGCGATCAAAGAGGGACATGTGGTCCGGGTCGGCCACCGTCGGTGTGATGTCCATGGGCCGCCAATTCAGGGGGGGGATTTCCAGGTATTCGTGGTCCAGTCTTTTCAAGTAGGTGTAAAAATTCCCGGCGGCTACTGCATGTACGGTGGATAACGGCAGGCCCGCCTTTTTCCACCGCTTGAGAAGGTAGGGAACGTAAGCTGCGTTTTTTACTCCTTCCACTTCCTTGATCATGCCGTCGAAGTCGGAGCCGAGGGCGGGGACGGAGGGCCCGGCGAGGTGCTCGATGTAGAGCAGATGCTGCAGCAGCTCTTCGGGCTTAGCGTGTTCCTGGGGGGAGATGTGGCCGGAGTGGTAGGAGAGTCCGATGATCCCCTTCTTCTCCGCGATGGCGACGATCTGTTCGTCGTCCAGGTTGCGACGGACGTAGTGAACTCCCCGGGCGTTGCAATGGGTGCATAGGGCCGGCCCTCTCACAGACGTGATTATGTCCCAGAAGGTGTCCGGATGGGCGTGGCTCAAGTCCACGCCGATGCCGTGCATTTCCATCTGGGCCAGCAGTCGTACCCCTTCGGCGGTGAGTCCGCCCCGGGGTGCGGGGTCCGGCTCGTTCAGTCCATCGGCGAAGGCGTTGGAGTTGTTCCAGGTGAGAGACGCGATGCGCAAGCCCTTAGCGGCCCACCAGGCCAGGTTGTCAGCGTCGTCCCCGAGGGGATCGGCCCCTTCCAGCGCCAGTACAGCCGAGATAACTCCTTCCTCGCGATGCTCCAGGAGGTCGCGAAAACTGCGGGCTTGCTACAGGCGCCCCCGGGCGGGAGCCAGCACACGCCCGTAGAAGGCGGCCAGTTGCTCCCGGGCCGTCACGGTTGCCCGCTTGTCGGTGAGCTGGCTGAAGATAGCGAACACCTGGACCGCATAACCGCCCTCCTCCAGCCAATCGAGATTCATGTTCAGGTCCATATCAGCGACCGTGCGATCCGGCTTCATGGACAGTTGGTAGAGATGATCGCAGTGCAGGTCGGCAACTGGAACCGTTGCGGCCGGAGGGCCGCAGGTGGTGAGAAGCAGTACGCTCAAACACAAGGCAAACTTGGATTGCATTTTGGCTTACCTCCGGTTTTGCCAATGAAGAGGATACAATATAATTTGTCGGGGTGGAACTGAGTTTCACCCTGAGCGCCGCGGCTTTGGCCGCAAGTCGAAGGGCTGGTGACCTCCGTTTACACACCCGGTCCTCGGAGTCCGTTGACTATTAATTTCCAGTCCCGGGCCGGCAACTGTATGATCAATAGTGAGGAGGGATGAACGGTATGTCGGGGAAGATGGGACAAATCAGCCTGGACAAGCTGATCCGCAGGGAGAAGGGAGAGCGCCTGTTCTGCGGAGTGGCGCCTGGCGGTGTGCGCGCCCTGGTGTACCATCTGGCTGCGCCTTCCGGTCGCCTGGACAAGGATGTGGAGCAGGGCCTGGAGCGGCTGAATGTGGCCCTCGGCTCACTTTCCTCGCCTCACGTCCCGGCTGTTATTTCATGGGAGATGCTGGACGGGGTCCTCGCCTACGGAGTGGAAGACGCGGAGGGGGTCTCGCTGGCTGAGATGGTCGAGGAGGGAGAGCGACTCGAGTTGCCCCAGGCGCTGGGCTTGCTGGATCTGCACCTGGCTGCCCTGGCAACGTTGCACAAAGCAGGAGTCGCTTACGGACTCAATCATCCCAGCAAGCTGGTGCTGGGGCGGAACGGGCGGCTGGTGCTGCCTGAACCCGGAGTTATGCCTGCTCTTTCTCTGCTCGCCCCAAAGGAATTGACCTATGCCGGCTCCCTTTTTAAACGGCTGTTCGTGGATCCGGAGTATGTGCCGCCCGAGTTGCTGAAAGAAGGGCAGGCCGGACCGGCCGCGGACGTGTACCAGGCTGCCGTCCTGTTCTATCGGCTGGCGGCCGGGGTCAGTCCGTTCGGGGAGGGCATGTCGCTGGAAATCTACAATCGCATGATGAGCGGGCAGGCCCGGCACCTGGTTCAGGACGTTCCGGGAGTACCGCGGTTCTTGTCCAATGTGATCGCCGAGTGTCTCCACCCTGATCCCGAGATGCGTCCCTCCGACGCGGTGGCCATGCGCAAGAAGGTGGCGGGGGTCGTGGCGGAGGACAAGGGCAGCGTTGCCGAGTTGCTCATGAAAGAGCCGAGTCGTCGGTACTCGGAGCGGTTCACACAGATACTTGAGGTGCACGACGGAGGTTCCGGAGGGGCAGGAGACTTCGAGGAATCGGTGGAGGAACGTGCTCTTGCCGAAGCGGACCGAGAGGCGTTGCTTGGGCAGCTTGACCAGCTTCGGTCGAAGCAGCGCGCCGGAGCGGGAAAAGGTGGGGTCTCGGGGGGCGACTCGAACCGCAAGGTAACCGTCTGGATTCTTGTTGCGCTCATCGGCCTGGCGGGAATTGTCTCTGCTCCCTACCTTTTCTCAGGGACGGGGCTGGAGACGCGGACCCACGAGGGAGTGCTGCCGGAAGACAGCGATGGGCTGACCCATCACGAGATGGTGAGGGATAGCCAGACCAACCGTTTTCATCCTACCGTGCGCTCCCTGATGGAGAATATCCCTCTGGAGTTGAAAGCGCGATTGCGGGAATTGAAGGTGCCTTTGGCCGGTGAGAGGTCGCTGGTGCCCCCGGTGTTGCCCCCCTACCGCCTGTCGGTGCGCCTGCCTTCAGGTGAGGAGGTCATCCTCGAATTTACGGCGCGCAATCGACTGCACTCTGTGGTGCGCACCAATCCCCTCTATCCCCAGGGGGTGAAGCGATATGTTGTGCTGTACGACGGGAACGGAAAGCCCCGAATGCTGTTGTCGCTGGACGTGCAGGGAGCCGTCCAGGACTCAACCCCGGTGCTGCCCTTCATCGATCTGTAGTTCTATTCTAGAAGGCGTACGCGATCGCGGCGGAAAAGATGTCGTAGCCAGTCTCGAACTTGCCGGCCCCGGCCGCGTTCTCAGGGGTTTCGGGCTGGTCGTCGACCAACGGGTACTGCTTATAAACGCCGGTCTCCTCCGCCGAGATGTCCCGGTCCTGCTGGAAGATGTGGGAGTAGGCCAGCGACAGGGTGAGATCGCTCACCTTGAAGGACGCCCCGGTGGACGCACCGACACGGTCGAAGCTGGCGAAGTCGAGGTGGGTGTATTTGTTGGGAACCGCGCCGGTTTCGTAGTAGCCGCCGCCCCGGAGTACCAGCCAGTCCATGGGGGAATACTGGCCGCCCAACCTGAATGACCAGGTATCCTCGTACTCTTTCGCGATGCTCATCGGCTTGAACGGGAGCTTGTCCGCATTCGCGACGCCGGAACCGTGCATCTGCATGTATCCCTCGAGGCCGACTTCGAAGCTGTCCAGAACCGACCAACCTTCCCAGACGGTGTCGAACTCCACATCGAACAACTCCCGCTTGTTCTCTCCTTCTCCTTCCATGTGGGAGTACCGGATGCCGAGCCTCGCGGTCATCGGGTATGAGAACTTCAAAGTTGTAGGGATTGCTCCTACCGTAGGTTCGCCTGCGTCGTCGAAAGAGAGCAGGCCGTCCTTGTCCGCCCCTTTGGCATACACCTGGGCGAAAAGGGAGTCCTGAAATTGCAGTTGAGTGGAGCCGGTTGCCTCGAAGTTGACAGGCGGTACCCGCGCGGAAAACGCGACCACCAGCGATTCGATGGGCTTCCACCAGCCGCCAATGGTGGCTGCGAAGTTGACGTGATCGGCCACATCCAGGGTCGCTTCGATGTCAAGACGGTCAGCGCCAAAGATGAGATCCGGCGACGCCGCGTTGACGAAGAGGGTGTACTGCGAGCGGATGAGGTCTACCCAGTGGAGGCTGACCCCGACTCCCCATTTGTCATTCTGCCCGTACGCCGCGGACACGGTGTAGTAGGCGAGGAGGAAGTCGGTGCTCACCATCATGTGGCGGTGGGTCAGGCCCGGGTCGGAGAAGCACTCGTCCCGCTTGGCCGACGATTCGTTGTCTATGCCGGTCATGTCGAAGCAGCGATCAAGCGCGTCTCTTCCGAAAGAGGATTTGCCGTACGCACTAGGGCCGAAGGCTCCCACCGCAAAGCGCCAGTTCTTGAGCCCGAAATCCGAGGATGCTCCTATCACTGGGGCGGTCCAGAACGGTCCGCCCTCGTTCTCTACCGCAGGCAGTTCGGCGCCGTCGGGGCCGTACGCGGTGAACGTGGAGTGGTGCAGGGATATATTGTCCCCGATGTAGATCATGCTTCCGGGGATCGAAAGCAACCCGGCCGGGTTGTATTCCATGGCGGTCAGGTCGTCGGCTCGAGCGGTGAACGCCCCCCCGCGGCCCAGGGCAGCGGTGCCGTTGGCCGGGTATTCGAATCCACCCGCCAGCGCGGGCGACGCCCACACCGCGGTCAGCAAGCAAACCAGCAACAATCTTAGCACATCAACCTCCTTATGCGGGATTGGCCATCGGACAAAAGATAGCACACGAAAAGTCGGGGAGACAAGCAAATGTCGGATGGCTTTCCATCCGCGGGGACAAACTGTACAATGGCGTCCATGAGATACTTTGCCATGATTCTGCTGATAGTGTCCGTCGCCCCGGCTCCCTCTGCGTACGCCGGCGGCCCGACGGTTGTTTTTGAGACTGCTGCCGACGCCGGCGCCATCGTCGCGACCTATGCCAGCCCCTCGGGCAATCATTGGGCGGTGGTCAGAGAAACCGCTGAGGGCCGCAATCTGGTCATTGACGGAACCGATCTTGGAGTCGCGGAAGATTTCGGGCACGTGACGCTGACCGACTCGGGTGGTTTCCACTTCTGGTTCGCCAGGGACGGAAAGGAGTGGCTGGCCACTCCCGAAGGCAACCTGGGTCCTTACGACCGCGTCTTCATGCCCGCGCTTCAAGACCTCTCGGACCTCTCCCATCCTGCGGGTGAAGCCTGGGCGTACCGAGGCGGCTCCCGGGTCGTGTTTGCCGGCCGGGATCGTTCCGGTGAGTGGGTGGCGCTCAGCCGCTATCCGGCCTCCCCCGATTCCCAGGAAAGTGTTCCCCTGGCTACCACGCTGAAGGTGTCACCGGGCCCAAATCCCTCCTCCGGCGAACGTGAAACAGGGCGCTACCTCTTGCTGAGAGGCAAGGTGCCCGCGTACATAACGGTCGACGGGAAACAGGAATGTCTGGTGGTGGGTGGCGACAAGGTCATGTGCGGAACAGAGGTCTCGCTGCTGGCATATTCGAAAGCGTCGGGCCGGCTGGCAGTCGCCGCGCGCCGGGGCAAATCGATGACCTTTCACTCCGGGCACAAACGGTACGGACCTACCGTAAATCTCGACTGGGTGGCCTTTTCCAAGGACGGAAGGCACCTGGCGTTTGTATACCGGAAAGGCGATAACCATGTGCTGGTGGTAGATGATGTACAAGTCGCATCGCACCCTCGCATCGAGGCGTTGGCCTGGACTCCGGATAACCAGGTCGCATTCCTCGCCCATACTGAAGACCGCTCGCTTTTTCTGCTTGGCGAAAAGGTAGTCGCAGAGGCTCGCTTCATTACCGCTCTATACGCAGGCCCTACCGGGAAAGTCACCGCGTTTGCAGGCAAAGCCGACGGCAGCAGGCACCTGGTCCCTGAGGGTGCGGACATCGTCGTCGACCAGTTGTGGAGCGAAGGGTTTCTCCCCGGCGGGAGTTTTTTTGCCCGCGCCAGGATGAAGAAGGGGCAGGAGGTCTTCGTCTTCGGGGACACCGTTTCCCCTTCGTACTACGGGGTGTCGCTGCTTTCGCCCTCCCCCGACGGTAAATCCATGGCTGCGGTGGGAAAGAATCCCGACGGACAGGAACTGCTGATCAACGGGGCGGCCGAGCTCAAAGTCGCCGGCCAGATCGAAGGGGTGACCTGGTGTGACCGGGGCAAACCGATTGTCAGGTTTGCCGAAAAGGGAGTTCAATGTGCCGCCAGGCTGGGGCAGGAAAAACGATGTTGTCCCAATATTGTGGCCGTGGAGTGCGGGACCGGGGACGAAGATCTGCACACCCTGTGCATGACCGAGGGAGCATTCAGGTACATCGTCAACGGGAAGCCCCTGGGTGAGCCCTTCCACGAACTGCCGCTCCACCTTTCGTTCATCGATGTTCGCACCGGCCAGGCCACCGCAGTGGCGCGGCGGCACGACGCATGGTACCTCGTGGGCGGAGGCGAGGAGCACACTATTACCGCTCGTCCCCAGTTTGTGCTGCCCGCGCCGGATGGTCCCTGGTTCAAAGTGGCTGACACTGAAGGCACACGTTGGCTCGCACCGGGCTTTTCGTCGAAGCGGTACGTGCGATTGGCAGACCCGTTCTTCAGCGAAGACCACTCCATCTTCTGGGCGCGAGCGAAGAACGGGGAGGTCTGGGTTGTGGACGGTGTGGAATCACTCCCGGTGGAGGAGACCGTCTCCGGGCCGGTCTTCATTGACGGCGGCTTCCTGTACTGGGTGCGCATCAACGACAAGCATGTTCTCAGAAAGTTGACCTTCAACTAGCATAGGGCGGGTAGCGAAATATGATCTTCAGGTTCCAAGGGTTATTGCTGGTTGCCGCACTGGTTGCGGGCGCCTGCTCGGGAAGCGGGGGCACGGCCCCGGCCGACGCGGTCGCCGAGGCCTTTGTAGAGGTGCAGCAGGATCTGGTCGCGTCTGAAACCGCGGCGAATCCCAACGGGTGCGAGCCCATCCTCCAGGGCACCTTGCCGCCCGGGCCGGAAGCGCCGGACAAATTCGCGCTCAGCATGTATCACTTCAACCTTCAATACGTCGCGGGCGGACTCACGGGGATCATCGATAATCCTGACATGGAATTCAACGAGGAAGAGATAGAGGATCGTATTATTGTAGAGAGTTTTGAGCCGATTCTTGATGTGTTGCTGGACCATCCGGCCTGGGGCTTCGACCTCGAGATGCAGGGGTACATGCTGGAGGTGATTTCGGTGCGCCATCCCGAGATTCTGACTAAGATGATCGGGTTGGTGAAGGCAGGTCAGATCCATATCGACAGCTTCCACTACTCGGATCAGCTTTGGACCGCGCATCCGCTGCCCAGCATGCTGAAATCGTTCGAAATGAACGACGAGGTGTTCGACTCGCTCTGCCTGCCGATGGGCCGCGCGGTGTTCACTCAGGAAGGCCAGTACGGGCTGGGGCTGGCCCATCAGATCAAGGATTCGGGCAGGGTAGGGCTGGTGGCGATCAACCTCTTCAAGTATTTCCACGACCCGCCGGGTGCAGTGGAGTTGATGTACGACTCCGACGGCACCAGGGTGCTGGTGGTTGGGCGTGATGCCACCGGGAGCGCCGGGGGAAAGGAGATACAGGTCACCTGGCACTTCTTCGATGACGGCGAACTGGCCACCACCGGCGGCGCCAACCCGTACTTTGGCAAGGCGTTTGCCTATGATGCTTCCTACACCGCGGCCTGGGTGGAAGAGTTGGAGGACATGGAGGCGGCAGGCTGGCGCATCGCGACGGTCGCGGACTACGTGGACCACGTTGAATCGTACGGCTTCGACGCACCCGAGCTTCCGTCGGTCCCCGACGGAGCCTGGCAGCCCGCGGACACGGTGAACGTGCAGCGATGGATGGGCCTGGCCGGCAATTTTGCGGAGGATGAGAACGACAACGGCGTACTCACCGCGGTGACCCGGAGCCGGTTTATGCTGCAGGCCGCGGATGCACTGGCTGCCGAGGCGGCCGTTTCGGGGGCCATCGGTGATGATATCGCCGGCGACCTGGCGGCGGGATGGCAGCATCAGCTCTTGGCCGAAGTAAGCGATTCCACGGGCTGGAACCCCTGGAAGGGGGAGGTGGAATACTCGCTGGGGCATGCCGACGAGGCGCTGGTGCGCGGCTACGAGGTGGCAGTTGACTTGCTGGAGGGTGCCGCCTTTCCGCGACGTGTGGACACCGGATCTGATGATTCTCCGCCGGTGAGCTACAGGGTGGAGCCGGGCGGAGTGATCGCTCTGGTGGCGGAATGCGAGGAAGCGGCGGCACCCGTGGAGCCTGTCGTCACAGCCGAAGGAAGAGAGGTCAGTCAGACCTGGTGCGTCCTAGGGGGCGGGCAACATCTTCTGCACATCGATTTTGCAGTCGGCGGAACTCCCGACAGTATCGTGCGCGTCGAGTTTCCCCGCTTTGGGGACACCCTCAGCTATGTGCCCGCTCTGATGGAAGAGGAGGCTTATGTCGCCACCGTTGACGTTTCGACGGTGGTGGGCCAGGAAGGTGCTCCGGACCTTGCCCTGGCGTTGGCCAACGGGCTTATCGGCCTGGGCGGCGACCGGTGGCTGGTGAAAGTGAATGTGCTAATTCACCTGGCTGCGTTGTTGCCCGCGAAGGAACAGGTGGTGGTTTTCCTCGACGAAACATCGCCGGTGGACAAGGAGTTCCGCTGGAGCTATTTTTACCTGGAAGATGCGACGGTCGAAGAGGCTGTCGAGTTTGCCAACCGGGTGAACGTCTACCCGGTGCTTGAATTCCACCAACCGGAAGGGTGACCCGCAGGAGCAGTTGATGACCAGCGGCTACGAAATACGGATCCGGCAACTCATGAAGAAGCTGTCGGTAGTGCCTGACCCCGGCATGGTTGAGGGTCTGGCGCGGGAGTTGCTGACGGAGCGGCCCGTGGAGTTGCTGGCCGAACTTGTATCCAGTCTTGGCCGCCTGGCGTTGGAGCGGGACGCGCGCATAATCTATTCGAGTGTGGTCAGGCTTTCCCTCTCCGGCGAGGAGGATATCCCCCGGCAGGTGCGGGAGGAGATCTACTCTGCCCTGGCTGCCCGGGGGGAGGGGGCGCTGGTGCGCTACCTGCTGCCGTTGCCGCCGCAGCGCCAGGCCGCGGACATCGACATGCCCCGGGACCCGGTGCTTGACGAGATGACCCTGGGCATGCGCAAGTGGAAGGCGCGGGGCCGCAGCAGGGATTTTCTGTTGCGGCTCAGCCGGGATCGCGACCCGACGGTATTCCGGGTGCTGCTGGACAACCCTATGCTGACTGAAGATGACGTTGTGCGGTTTGCGGCCCGGCGTCCCGCGCTGCCCGACATGCTCATGGCTATTTCCATTCATCGCAAATGGTCGGTGAGTAACCGGGTTCTTGAGGCGCTGGCGAGGAACCCTTACACTCCCACCCACGTGGCGGCTGCATTCATGCCTCTGTTTACCGGGCATCTGCTGCGGCGCATCCAGGGCGACGGTACGCTGCATCCCCTGGTGAGAGAGGCTGCAGTGGATGTGTCCCGGCTTCGCACCGGGACCGAGGACGAGGAGCGCTGATGGATATGTCACGGTGGCGGGTGAAGCCCATCGAGTTTCCCTTTATGATGCCGGAGTTCCCGGCCATGGAAGGCCGGTTCAAGTCCCGGCCCGAGGATTTCAGGGTGGACGAGGAGCTGGCCTATCCGGCGTGCGGAAAGGGGGAGCATCTGTTTGTGCGCGTCAGGAAGACCGGCTTGAGCATGGAGGCGTTGCTTACCCATGTCAGAAGCAAACTGGGCCTGGCCCAGTCGGAGATCGGCTATGCCGGCATGAAGGACAGGCTGTCGGTTTCCAGCCAGTGGCTTTCCTTTCCGCGCCGGGTTGCAGAGCAGCTTGAGCAGCTTGAGTCCGAGCACGTCAAAGTGCTCGACACTGCAATTCACACCAACCGGCTGAAAATCGGTCATTTGAAAGGCAACCACTTTCGCATCCTCCTGAGGGGAGCTCGTGAGTCCAAGGCCGAGCCGGTCAGGACAATGCTCGAACGCATGGCGGTGGAAGGTGTCGTCAATATCTACGGCAAGCAGCGGTTCGGCAAGGACCACGAATCGGTGCGCGTTGGAAGGGATGTGCTGATGGGCAAGATGCGCATTTCAGGAATGTCGCGTATGAAGAGGCGGTTCGTCATCAGCGCGCTCCAATCGTATCTGTTCAACAGCTATGCCCTGCGACGGGCCGAACGAGGCTGGTTGCACAAAGTGCTGCCGGGGGATGTACTGAAAAAAAGGGACACGGGCGGCATGTTTGTTGTGGACGCTCCTCGCCGGGAGCAGGGGCGGTTGGACCGGGGCGAACTGGTGATCACCGGCCCCATGTTCGGCAAGAAGATGAAACGCCCGGAGGCAAAGGCGTTGGAACTGGAAACCGAGGTGCTCACCGCAGCAGGGCTCAACATGTACAGTTTCGAACCGTTCCACACCCTCGGCGCCGGCACCCGCCGCCCCCTGTTCGTCTATCCTTCCCACGTCAACGTGGAAGGCGACGGAGAAGGAGTTGCCATGTCGTTCTTCCTACCCAAAGGCGCGTACGCCACCGTCCTGGTTCGTGAGATCGTGAAACGTGAAGTTTGGTAGAGGCAATTCTCAATTATCAATCATGAATCTTCAATGAAGATTGCTGCTTGAAGGAGCTACAAGGCCTCCAAAAAGATCGACATGGTGGTGCCCTTGCCCACTTCGCTTTCGCAGGTCAGGCGGCCGCTATGCTGCTCGACGATCATGCGGCAGATATCGAGGCCGAGGCCCATGCCGGTTTCCTTTTTGGTGGTGAAGAACGGCGTCCAGATCTTCTCCAGGTGTTCTTCCGGAATGCCGCAACCGTTGTCCATGATCCGGATCACCGCTTCGCCGTCCTCGTGGGACAACTCAACCTCGACTCTTCCGCCCTGGTCTGGCAGGGACTGTGCCGAGTTACGCACCAGGTTGATTATCACCTGCTTCATACGGTCAAGGCTCACTTCCGCCTCGACGTGCTCCGGAGCCGTCAAGGTCATGTCCGCCACCTTGACGTCCTTGTCGAACTTGAGGAAGTTGATCACCGATTCGAGGAGCAGTTTCAGCGACTGTCGGGTCGCTTCGAATTTCTCCGACTTGCCCTTGGTGAAATTGCGGACTTCCCCAATAATGGAGAGTATGCGGTTGTGAGACTCGAGGATGAGCCCGGCATATTCTTGGAGAACCTCATCGTCAGGGTGACGCTCTTTTAGAAGGTGCACCAGCGCGATGGGGCCCAGGGTATTCCTGATCTCGTGGGCGATACCTGAAGCAAGCTGCCCGACGGTGGCCAGCTTCTCCTTGTGGATAAGCTCGTCCTGGGCTCGCACCAACTCTTCGTGGGCTACTTTGAGGTCATCCAGGACCTGGGCCTGTTTCTCGTACAGCCGGGCGTTTTCGATGGAGACCGCGGCCAGACTGCCGATCACGGTAAGCAGGTAGAGGTCTTCTTCGCCGAAGGCCGCCAGGTTCTGCTCGTTGACCACCTGGACGATGCCGCTCACTCCCTCCTTGGTCATCATCGGCACGCACATGATGGAGCGCATCCCGTACATGATGACGCTCTCCGCAGTGGCGAGCCGGGGGTCCGAGGCGGCGTCGGTTGAGATGATCGCCATCTTGCTGTTGATCACGCGCTGGATGACCGTCTTGCTGATGCGGACCTTGTCGAGCATCTTGCCCTGGCGGTCAACCGACAGCATCGGGACGAGTTCTTCGGTTTCCGGGTCTACCAGAACAATGTCTCCCCGGTCCGCCTTCAGCACGCGGAAGACGTGGTCCATCATGGTGGCCAGCAGGCCTTCGATTCCGGTGCTCTGCTGCAGGCCCCGGGCAACGTGGAACAGGATGGCGAAGCGCTTGGCGTTGGACAGGATCATCGACAGGCTGCGATCGCTGGCGTTGCGCAGTTCATCGATACTGGGGAATGTGAAACCCTCGACGATCTGCTCCGTGGCAATAACGTCGATGGTGGGCGGGGCCAGATCCCTGGCGCTTCGCTCCACCGTCATGGTCACCTCGGTGCCTTCCTCCTGGAGTTCGATGGCGTGGCGCCCTGTCTCTCCGGCCAGGCCGTGTACCTCCACCATGGTGTTGCCGATGCGGATGATGTCGCCGTTGCGTAACACACGCCGGCGCTCAGTCTTGATGTCGTTGACGAAGGTGCCGTTGTGACTGCCGGCATCCTCGACCTGATAGCGATCTCCGTCCTTGGTGATCAGCGAGTGATGCCTGGAGACCTGGGGATCGGGCAGAAACAGGCTTGCATCCTGGGCCCTGCCAAGGGTGAAGTTGTCCACCACATCTACCGTGACGCCGGCGAACTGCCCGTTCTTTACCGTGACTTTCACCGAATAGCTCCCTTCTTTCCGCACCACAACGAGTACGTAGGCTACATCGATTTCAAAGAAGTGTCAATGCATCACCTTAATCTTAAAAAATGGTTGACTTTGTCTACGTGGAGTTAGAGAATCTCCCGAGTAAACTGCGCCCATGAGCCCCCTCGGGTTCGAGGAAACGTGGAAGGGAATTGAATTTTAGATTTCTGTGGTGAGGAGCTTCATGAAAGTGGCACCGCTCAAAAGCTGCAAAGCTATTCTGGTCTGTCTACTGCTCGTTGGTGTGCAGGTCATTTCCTACTCGTGCGACTCAACGGCGACGTTGTTTGTCAGCGAGGTGAAATGGGACGAACTGCACGTGCTGAGCACGGTTCCCATTAAGAAGGTTGTCGATGATGCCGGCAACTCGGTATATGAACCGATGTGCAGGAACGCAACGGGGAGTCCGGACGGTATCATGTTCAACGTGCTGTTCCAGGGGACCCAGAAGAAGGAAGACGAAGCCGACCAGGACCTGTCCATCAAGCCTGGGGACTACGTCTCCTCCCAACAGGTACTGGAAAGCCACGTCACCCCGGAACTGTTCGAGTTGAGCGTGCAGTGCATGGACACGCTCCCCGACCCGGATGCCCACCTGTGCAACACCAACATCTCCGCGGACAAGCTGAACATCCAGAAGGTGGATTTCTACCGCTACCTGGGCGGCGACACCAGCGAAGATGTGGCCCTGGCCGTGCTCATCGACATGAGCGGCTCCATGAAGGGGCTGGTGGACCCGTTCCCTCCGTACCGGGAAGACACTTTCGAGAACGTGACCAAGGATATGCCGGACGGCTTCAGCTTCTCTGACAATGCCACCGACTCCGGAGGGAGCCGGATATCGGCAGTGGAGACGCTGGCCAAGACGCTGAACAAGGATGACCAGTTGATCATTTTCACCTTCAACGAGAACAAGGTGGACGTGGTTTGCGACTTGAAGGATGACCCTGATGCCGACTTCGAGAAGAAGAAGGCGGAGTGCTTCGGCACCAACCGCTCCCTGACAGTGGATGACCCCTCGGGCTTCAGCGCTCTGAGTTCCATCAAGGGCGATGAGCGGGGGCGCACCCCGCTGTGGGATGCCGTTGACCAGGTATACACCTATGTGGACGCGCACGACACCGACCGCATCAAGCACCTCCTGGTGATTACCGATGGGCCTGATACCTGTTCGCCGTCCAGCGATCTGAATCTCTGTAGCGGCTTGTGCATGCAGTACAACACCGAATATGAAACGGTGCGAGACAAGATCGAAGGCATCGATTTTGCCGACCGTCTTCCGATCCACTTCATTCAGCTCGGCGCCCGGGGATACACCGAAAGGGACCCGCGGCAGCAGGAAGTGGCGTGCCTTACCGGCGGGCACTTCGTGTTCGTCAACGCGGACGAGATTCCCAAGGATTCGCTGTTGAACGTGCTGGAAACCACCTTCCGCCGGGTGCGCTACACCTTCCGGGGTTACTGGCGGTTCGCGGTGGAACTGGCGGTGATGAAGAAGACCAATGAGCCTGACAGGGGCTGGCTGTACGCGTTGGAAGGCACCGGCAAGGTTGTTTCCGGCGAGGAGAAGCTGTTCACTCACAGCGAGGAAGTGTACGGCTTCAAGTACGGCGAGCAGCAGGTGTCCAGCTTCTTTGACCGCCGGGTATCGGTGCGAAAGGAGTGCGAGCCGGGAGTGACCGACTGTGGTGCGGAGGAGCCCTTCAACGAGTGCGCATCGATCAAGTGGTGGTGTGATGAGGAGACGTTGACCTGCCGGAGCGCCGAATCGTGGGAGGACAACGGCACTCCCAGTTCCTGCAAACCCCGGGAGGTCAAGATCACGGTGAATGTGAAGGACGGGAACACCCACATCGACTATGAGATCCTAACCCTGGGGGCTGTACCCACCGTGTGCTGCCAGGGCCGGTGCATGCCTTCGGTGATGCCGCCGGTTCCGGACGAGCTCAAGCAGCCCGAAGGGATGGCGAGCGCGTGCTTCTTCTACACCGCCGATACCTGGAGGCTCGAGGACGCGGAAAATCCGGACAGCACGTGGGTTGCCTTTGCCGATTTGAAAACCAGCGACCAGTGCACCTGGCAGCCATTCGAAGACTTCTTCAAAAATGAGTTTGAGTTCCCCGACCCGGCCGGCTTCCCGTTGGGCTGGGAGTACTGCCTCGAGGACGGTGCGGGCGAGAACTGTTTCCCGCCGGAGGGCGAAGGTGACGAACCTGAGCAGCCGCCGGAAGAGGAAGAGACTCCTGAGGACGATACCTAAGGCTCGTGAAAATTGATGCGATTGACTCGAAGAATTCGTTTTTGAGAGGTTGATATGAAAGCGAAGCGATTGATTTCCCGGATGGTGCTGGCAGCGGTTGTTGCCGCGGTGCTGGCCCCTGCGGCCTTGGCGGCGGACAAGCCGATTCTGGACCGTTACCTGGACAAGTATTGGGGCAAGACGCGGGACGTCGAGGTCGTTGAGAAACGTCTCTACGAGAAAGCGGGCCGGCACGAATTCGGCCTCTTCTTCGGGATGATTCCCAACGACGAATTCCTGCTCTACTACCCGTTGGGCGTCCGTTACGATTTCTTCATCGTGGACAGTTTCGCGGTGGAGCTGTTTGGCACTTATGTGCTGAGCAACAAGTCGGACCTCGCCGGGTTCCTCAGCGACGATGAGACCGGGTTCGGCATCGACGTCGACTCCGGCATTCCGGAGATTGTCGAGTGGAACGCGGGCCTCGCCGGGGCATGGAGTCCGCTGCACGGCAAGATCGGCATCTTCACGGAGAAGCTGTTCCACTTCGACTGGCACCTTGCCGCCGGGTTTGCGGCGCTGGGCACGTCTGTACGCCCGGCCCAGACCGAAGGGGAGCGCACTTCGCGCACCGCGTTCGGGGGGCTCATCGGCACCGGGCTTCGCATCTATGTGGCAGAGCAGGTGGCTTTGAACCTGAACTATCGCAATTTCATCTATTCCCGGGACGACGGGAAGATGGCTTATCCTGCCGAGCTCACTTTTGGCGCCGCGTTCTTCACCAGGTAGCTTGAGAGGTAGTTATGAAACGGATTAAGATTGTCAGTCAGCTTTTCGTGGTGGTTTTCCTGGGGCTGCTTGTGGCTCCGGCCGTCATGGCCCAGGAAAAACCGATGCTGGACCGGTACGTTGACAAGTACTGGGGCCAGAAACGCGATATCAAGGTGATCCAGAAGCGACTGTTCATGAAGGACGGGCGCCACGAGTTTTCTTTCTACTCGGGGGTGCTGCCCAACGACGAATTCCTCGTCTATTTCCCCGCGGGCCTGAGGTACGACTACTTCATCTCCGAGGACCTCGCCATCGAGCTGTTCGGTACGTACTTGTTCGGCATGGAGACGGGTCTGGGGGACTTCCTGGGTGACCGCGAGCAGGGGTTCGGCATCAAGATCCACACCCACCTTCCCCAGAAGCTCAAATGGACCGGGGGCCTGGAGGGATTGTGGAGCCCGATTCACGGCAAGGTGGGGGTGTTGTCGAAGTCGTTGGTACACTTCGACTGGCACCTGGCTCTCGGGGCCGGCGCGATCGGAACCGAGGTTGCGACCAGAGAGGAAGGTGGGCAAGCCAAGAGCAAGACGGATGTGGCGGCCAACTTCGGCTCGGGAATCAGGATGTATCTCAACGACTGGTTCGCGCTGCGCCTCGAGTATCGCCACTTCTTCTATGCGGCGGAGCAGGGCGGCGTGTCCTATCCGGTGGAAATAAGTTTGGGTGCATCCCTCTTTACTAAGTAGGGAGCGTGAGTAGTCACTTGGGACCGAAGAAAATACGGACCGGGGGTTTTTCGATGATGAAAAGATTAGTGGTTGGTTTGGTGGCGCTCCTTTGTGTCGGCTTCTTCGCCGGCCGGGATGCCCTGGCCATCAGTAAGGAAGAGATCATCACGCTGGCGCAGCTTGGGATTTCTGCCGACGAGATAAAGAAGGCGATCGAGAAGGACCGCACCGTCTTCAAGCTGGAGATCAACGATATTCTCGAGCTGAAGAACGCCGGGGTGCCTGAAGAAGTTATCAGGTTCATGCTGGCGACGCCGCAGCGGTTCGGCGCCGCTGACGCAACCCCGAAGCCGGACGATCCCAAGCCGGACGTTAAGAAGCCCATCGAGGAGAAGACTCCCGAAGAGATCCGGGCTGAGGCTGAACGGGCGCGTCTCGAAGCGTTGCGCATGAAACAGGAGGAGGATAAGGCCCGCAAGGCTCAGGTGGCTATCTACGCCCAGGGCCAGCTCAAGACGGGAATGCTCCTTGCCGATGAAGGGAAGTTCGTTGAGGCCATTACCCACTTCCGTAAGTTCGTGGCCGACGGCAACTACGCGCCCGATTCCGATGAGTATTACAACGCCCAATACGGCATCGCCCTGGCCCTGGTGAAAGGTAAGCTCTATCGCACCGCGGCGGACATGTTGCTGGAAATCGTGCTTCAGGGGCCGGAGAAACCGTTCTTCCAGCCTGCGTTCAAGAACCTGCGCAAGATGCGCAAGAAGATCGAGTTCTCTCCGCCGAACCTCGAGCAACTCACCCACTTCTTCGTGGGCAATTTTTCCAAGCCGTTCCAGGACTCGTACAACTATTTCCTCGGCGAGTTCTTTTACGAAGGGGCCAACTTCTCCCTGGCCTTGAAGTACTTCGAGCAGGTATCGGAGAATTCCCCGGATTACGCCCGCGCCGCGTATCTGCGGGGCCTCATCCAGGTCGCCAACCAGATGTACAAGTCGGCAGTGCAGAGCTTCCAGCAGTCGATTCTTGCCCAGGAGCGGAACGACTCGGACGCCCGGGTGGCCCAGTTGGCCTACATGGCGCTGGCCCGTATTGCCTACGAGACCGGCGACTACGACGCGTCCATCTACTACTACCGCAAGGTACCCCGGGAGTCGCTGCAGCTCCCCATTGCATTCTACGAGTCGGCGTGGTGCTTCTTCGTCAAGGGGGATTACTCCCGGGCGCTGGGAACGTTCCACGCACTGCACTCCCCGTACTTCGGCCACTACTTCTACCCGGAGCTGTGGATTCTCGAGGCCACCATCTATCTGAACATGTGCCGGTATGAATTTGCGAAGCAGTCTATCGAGATGTTCCGCAACAACATCTCGGTGCTCGCAGTTCCCTTGCGTCAGTTCATGCAGTCCATGAGGACGCCGGCCGAGTACTACATGGCCATGCTCCGCATCATGGAAGGGGACCGCTCCTACAGCCTGCCCCGGCCGCTGCTCTACCCGGTTTTGGGGAACGTGGAGTTTTTCGGCCTTTACCGGACCATCCACCAGATCGAGGGCGAAAAGAAGAAGCTTGAGGCGAGCCGCCGAGAGCTCGGCGCCTGGGCGGAAGAGAAGCTGGCCGTGCTGGAATCGGACAAAGTCGCGCGCATGAATGAGATCGGAATTAAGATTCAACAGATCCTTCGCGGCGTTGAAGCGTCTTTAAAAGAGTATGAGGTCAAGGTCACTGAGATTGAGTTGGACTTGAACCAGGTGGAAATGGAGAAGATCGAGGCCCAGACCCGGCTCCTCCTCATGAAGGAGCAGCTCGACCGCGCCAAGCAGAGCATCATCGCCATGTCCAAACGCAAGGTGCCGGTGGAGAAGATTATCGAGAGAATCAAGAAAGGCGCTATCTACAGGCAGTTCAAGAAGGGCCACATCGCAGAACTGCAGGAAGCCGGCGTGGATGAGAGAATCATCACGGTTCTGCAGGACCTGGTGGGCTCGGGCAAGGTTGGGGGCGGCAACGTCGCCATCGTCGGATCCGATTCCCTTGAGTGGCCGTTCGAAGGCGACTACTGGTCCGACGAGTTGTGGGGTTACAGAAGCTTCATCACAGAGGAGTGCTTGAAATGAGAAGAGTCTTTGTCTTCCTTCTGGCCGCGTTGTTCATCCTGCCGGTCCAGGCGCAGGAACTGAAAAGAGGCATCAAGAAGAAGCGCGAGCTTATCAAAATCACCGCGAAGAAACGGGCGCTTACCGAAACCCCTTGCGAGTACGATGCTGACTGCGAGGAGGGGCAGATTTGCGACCCGGTGAAACGGTTCTGCGTAAAGAAAGCGATGTCTCTCATCGAGTTGGAGACGGCAAAGCTCAATGAGCAGGTGATCCAGGCGCAGGAGCGCATGTCCTCCATTCGTCAGGACACCATCCGCAAGATGGAAGAGTTGCTCGCCACGCAGCCCTACTACGAGAACAAGGCGGAGATATACTTCCGCCTGGCCGAGGCCTACTGGCAGGAGAACCACTATCAGTACCTCGTCGCTCGCAAGAACTGGATGAAGGCGCTGGACGCATTTGACGAAGGGGTGGTGAAGGAAAAGCCGGTGGAACCCTCGGAAGACTATTCCGTCTCCCTTGAGTATTACCGCCGGGTGTTGCGGGAATTCCCCGACTACGTGCGTATCGACGAGGTGCTCTACTATCTGGGTCGAGGTGCGCTGGAGGCGGGTAGATCGTCCAAGGACGTTCAACTCCAGCGGGAAGGCGTCAAGCACTTCACCAACCTGGTCCAGAATTACCCCGACAGTGAGCACATCCCCCAGGCGTTGCTGCATCTGGGCGAGTACTACTTCGAGACCCACTCCCTCTACTACGCCAAGGTCAACTACGAAAAGATCATCAACAACTATCCCGATGCCGGGATGTACAACTATGCGCTCTACAAGCTGGCGTGGGTTTACTACAACCTCACCGAGTTCAGGAAGGGCATCGAGACCTTCCACGCGGTGGTGGACGCGATCAAGCATGAGGCGGACACCGGCAAGGTGGAGTTCAGGGAACAGGCGCTCAACGACCTGGTGCTCTCCTATGTGGAAATCGATGACGGCTGGAAGGAAGCGCTGGAGTACTACACCAAGGAGATCGACGAAGGGGGTGCGTACAAGAAGCTGCACGTGATCGGCGAACTCTACGTCGCCCAGGGCAAGGACGATGACGCGCTTGCCCTCTACTACCATTTCATCGACAAGTGGCCGGTTTCTCCCCGGGTGACCGAGTACTACCAGACGGTCATGGATATCGCCAACAAGAAGGCCGACTGGGTGTTTATCGAAAAGACTGTCCGGGACATCATGTCCTACTTCAAGAACGAGTCGGTCTGGCGCATCGCGAACAAGGACAACCCGGAGGCTACTGAGACCTCCCAGAAGATGGTGGAAGAGCTTATCTTCTACATCGCCAACAACTTCCACGTATCCGCGGACAAACTGGACAAGAAGAAGCGAAAGGCCGAGTCGGAAGAGATGTTCATGAAGGCCGCGGAGTACTATGCAGAGTACCTGAAGCGGTTCCCCAACTCCCCGCGCTCCTACGAGATCAACTTCTGGTACGCGGAAATTCTCTACTTCAACCTTCACGACTACAAGAACGCTGCTACCCAGTACAGCTTCGTTATCGAGAAAGACACCAAGGGCAAGTTCGTTGAGGATGCGGCCTTGGGCGTCATCTACTGCTACGAAGAGTTGATGGTTCAAGAAGGTCTGCGCAAGCGGGCCTCGAGGGGCCAGGTGCAGTTCAAGAAGGTCAGCGCCGAGCAGATGCGCGACGAGGCCAAGGCGATCAAGGAAACCGAACTCCACCCGCTGGAGGATGGCTTCATCAAGGCCGCGGACAAGTACACGGAACTGCTGCTAACCGCCAGAAAAGACCCCGCATTCGTCAAGAAGTACCCCAAGCGTGGCGAGATGATCCCCAACATCATGTACATCGCGGCGGAGACCTTCTATCGCCACGGTATGTTCGGCATGGCGGTGTTGCGCTTCGAGAACATCTTCAAGTACGACCCGAAGCACAAGTTCGCGGCCATCGCAGCGACCATGATCATGGACTGCTACTACCGGGCCCGAAACTGGGAAAAGGTGGAAGATTGGGCGAGGAAGCTCATCAAGGAGCGCAACTTCCTCTTCAAGAAGAAGAAGGACCTCGAACTGATTATTGCCACCGCGATCACCCGGCACGCCAAGGACCTGGAGACCGAAGGCAAGACGTCGGCTTCCATCGGCGAGTTGAAGCGGTTGACCAAGGAATTCCGCAACAACAAAGAGATTATGGCGTATACCACGTACACTCTGGCCTATCTGTACGCCCGGTCAAAGAAGCTGCGAGAAGCCATCGAGAAGTACGAGGAACTTATTCGCAAGTGGCCCAAGAGCCCCAAGGCTGCCGAGGCGCAGTTCGTCATTGCCGAGATTTACGAAGCCCAGACTCAGTTTGACAAGGCTGCCGTGGCGTTCATGGCGATGAAACGCTTCAAGAAGAACCCCCAGACTTCCGTCGCGATCATCAACGCGGCCACCATCTACCAGTCCCTGGGAGACATTGACGGTACAATCGCTTCGTTGAAGCAGTTCCTGAAGCTGTTCCCCAAGCACGACGCATCTCCCCGGGCCTACCTGAAGATCGGCGACCTGCTGAGAGAGAAGGGGGACACCAAGGGGGCGTACAAGCGGTACACCGGTTTTGCCAGGAAGTACAAGAAGCAAAAAACCATGGCTGTGGAAGCTCAAGCCAAGGCCGGGGAAGTGCTGTACGAGGAGAACAAGCTCCGCAACCGAAAGAAAGCGGTGCGGCACTTCGAAACTGCCCTGAAATTATGGGGCAAGATCAGCGACAAGAAGAAGAAGAAGAAGTCCCGCAAGTATGCGGCCTTGAGCGCGTTCCACGTGGCCCAGTACTCGTACTATGATTTCGCCAACTTCGAAATCGACACTCGGAACTTCTTCCGCCTGGGCAGTTCACTCGAGAAGAAAGCGAAGGTCCACCAGGGCTCAGAGTTGCTGTATCACAAGGTTATCGCGATCAAGGACCGGTTCTGGGCGGCTGCGGCCTACTACCAGATCGGTTTGCTTTATCATGAGTTTGCCGAAACCCTCTATGCGCTACCGCTGCCGAAGGGATTGTCCGAGGACGAAGAGGAGATGTACAAGGCGGAGCTGGAAGAGCGCTACGCCGCACCGCTGGAGGAAAAGGCCCGGGCCAACTTCAAGCAGGCCATCCTGATGGCCCACAAGCTGGGCGTATACAGCGAGTGGTCGAAGAAGTCGGGGGCTATGGCCGCCAAGCTTACCCCCCAGGACTTCCTCGTGGAGCACGAAGACCTTGTGTCTACCGTGCGCACCAAGGACACCTTGACCTCGACGAGCTTCATCAGGTCGTTGAGGAGAGGCGACATCGAAATCGATTTCGTCATGTTTGAGGGGGAGAAAAAGAAGAAGGAAGAGGAAGCGCCGAAGAAGACCCCTGAAGAGGGCGGCAAAGGGGGTGCGAAATGAGAAAAGCAATGGAATTCAAGCTGAACAACCGTTTCGAAACCGCGGCCGTTTTCGGCCTCGCCGTTATTTTTCTTTTTTCGTTGTGCTGCGGGCCTGCCACTACCACTCAGGTGGTTGATGATGGCCCGGTAGACGAGCTCACTGAAGAAGAGCGTGCCGCCCAGAAAGCGAAGGATGACGAAGCCAAGCGTAAAGCCGAACTGGCCAAGAGCCTCCAGGTAAGAAAGGTGGTGGTTCCGCCCAAGGCGGAGTTCGTCCCCGGAGTAGAAGTGGAAGCCCAGAAGGAATTCAGGGATGGTGTCATCTCCGTCTACCAGATGCCTCCCGACTACGACTCTGCAACCTCCAAGTTCGAAGCCTCCATCGACAGAGACAAGAACTTCATGGAGGCCTACTTCAATCTGGGAATGGTCTACGAGCGCAAGGGTGAGGGCGACGCGGCCCTTGCCGTCTATCAGAAAGCCCTCGACGCCAACCCGGAGAGTGGGTCGGCGAAAGCCTACATCGGCAAAGTCTACCTCGCCACCGCGCGGCAGGCCTACGACAATGGCGACGTGGCCAAGGGCGGACAGTTCGAGGCCAAGGCCAAGCAGCTGTTTGACGAGGTTATCGTCAGTGACCCCGACAACGTCGAGGTGAATAACTCCCTGGGCCTCTACTGGGTCATGAGGGCCATGCGCGAGCCGGATAAGGCTCGCCGCATCGACGCGATTCAGACTGCTGAGGACTTCGTCCAGAACGTGTTGACGTTCCAGCCTGCCAACGTCATCGCACTCAACACCCGCGGCCTCATCTATGTGCTGAAAAATGAGCTCAAGATCGCCAAGTGGATATTCGAGAACAAAGTTCTGAAGCTGGATAAGTACTCCACCGAGGCATACAACAACCTGGGCCTTACCTACTACAAGCTGGGGGAGACTCCCCGGGCAGTGGTCAACTTCCACAAAGCGATCCAGGTGAACCCGGAAAACCTCGAGGCGAGGCTGAACCTTGCCGCCATCTTCCTTAACTACCTCAACTACTTCGCAGCCAAGGAGCAATACGAGTACGTCCTCGCCACACGGCCTGAGCATGTGGAGGCTACCATCGGTCTCGGGAGTGCGTTGGTGGGTCTGCAGGAAGTGGACGACGGGTTCGAGTACTACCGCAAGGCGGTGGCCATGGACCCGAGCAAGGTGGAACTCCTCCACCGTATCGCCAAGCTCTATCAGACCAAACTGGTTGACTTCGACCTGGCGATCGAAGCGTACGGCAGCTACATCAACACCGCGACCCCACTCGGAATCGATGTTACCGAAGGGAAGAAGGGGCTCGAGCAAGCCAAGAAGATGGCCGAGCAGATGAAGCGGATGGAAGAGGAGATGAAGATCGCTGAGGAGCAGGCGGCCAAGATGGAAGCTGAGATGAAGAAGCAGGCCGAAGCTCTCAACAAGAAGATGAAGAAGGTGGAATCCAAGGCCCACGACTACGAAAAGAAGCTGCAGGATTTCATCAAAGAGAGCAAGGCCAAGAAGAAGCTCGACAAAGCTACTCGGCGCAGGGTCAAGGCAGCCCAGAAACTGGCCCCCGAACTGCTGAAGGTGGACCCCGCTTTCAAGGAAGCACGAGAATACCTCCACCCCGACATGCTCATGGTGGGCGAGGCCCAGGCCATCTTCGAAGCGGTGGAGAAGAAGTTCCTCGAAGACGAAATCAAGGCCAAAGAGGTTCTCCTGATCAAAGCTGTACAAGCCGTCGACGAAGCCGGCAAAAAGAAGGAAGCTCCTGAAGGCAAGGCGCCGGAGAAGAAGGCCGAGCCGGAGAAGAAGGCGGAGCCGGAGAAGAAGGAAGAGCCGGAGAAGAAGGCAGAGCCGGAGAAGAAGGCAGAGCCGGAGAAGAAAGCCGAGCCGGAGAAGAAGGAAGAGCCGGCCCCTGCGCCTGCTCCGGAGAAGA
>CAZVFX010000007.1:0-94597 GCA_964626565.1 uncultured Myxococcales bacterium | reverse complement strand
CGAACCATGATGCTGCTCCGGGGACACACGTACGATACTAGTGCGCTACCTAGTCTATTGCACTATACCGTCATGTGCGGGCGCGGTCCAGCGGTTTTTGGAGGCAGATTGCGGCGCAATCGGGAGCTTTGTATAGTCGCCGACCTGCTCGGTTTCAGCATCGGTTGCCAGAACGGTCATGTCGCTGGCACCGCCTTTCAGTTTGGTTGGGGGTGTATGGGGGATGAGCGTATATTCGGAGGTGCTTTCAGCCGTCGGCACCGGCACCTCATCAACGGGCGTAGGGAGAGCAATTTCCAACGGCGTCTCAGGGCTCGTGGTCCGTCTGTCCACCGCTTTCTCTGTGGGAGTTGGCGCATCTTCGTCGGCAGTGGCCGCGGGTACGTCGGTGGCGACGCCGACCGACTGTTCCGGCGGCATCAGCGTTCTCCACCCCGCCCACACGGCAACCGCTTCCTGTTGCACCGGTTTCTGCCTCGCGGAAGCATTGATGGCGGTAGTTTTCACAGTCGCCCGTGGGTGTTGCGTAGCGGGCGGAACAGCCGACGAGTCGGTCTCTTTCGACTGGCTGGCTACAACCTTTGGCCTCCCCCGGTTCCTCTTCTTCGCCGGAGGTTTCGGTCGGGCCGCGTCTTGCTGCGGCTCAGCATGGGTGATAGCGGCTGCCTTCCGTCCCGGGTCTTTCTTCGTGACCGGAGTGTCGACTTCGAGGGAGAGCATTGCCCCGATCACAATGGCCAGGCCCAGGGCTCCCCAGCACAGGGCTCGCAGCACGGGCCTGCGCTTGCCCGACCCGGTGATGTTCTCCAGCGATTCCATGCATAGCCGCAGGGACCGGCGAAAAACCGGCTGCCATGTCTGTGCCGGAGTCTCCTCGCGTGCAGGCGGCGGAGGCAGCGAAACCGTCGCTATCGGTCCGGTGTCCGGCAGCGTACAGCCGATGGATGCGGAGAGCGCCCCGGCGAATTCTCGTACGGTCTGGGGACGGCCTTCCGGATCTTTTTCCAGCGCCAGCATCACGGTGCGGCAGAGTGCATCGGGAAGAGTCAACTCAGGTCGTTTCTCCGCAATTGCCGGCGGAGAGCGCGTCAGATGGCTGTTGCAGATGGCCAGCGGGGTCTCACCCATGAAGGGCGGCTCTCCGGTGAGCATCTCGTATAGGGTGACCGCCAGGGAGTAGATGTCGCTTCGGCCGTCGATTCTGCCTGAGAGTGCCTGCTCGGGGCTGAGGTATTGAGCCGTTCCCCGCACGACGCCGGCGGTGGTCGCCACTTGGGGAGCACCTTCCAATCGAGCCAGGCCGAAGTCGAGTATCTTCAGCCGCACCTCTCCCTCGGGGTCGAGAGTGAGGAACATGTTGTCCGGCTTCAGGTCCCGATGCCAGATTCCCTGTGCGTGCGCCTCCGCGAGTGAGTCGCAAGCCTGCGAAGTCAGGGCCACTGCAGTCTTGTAGTCGAGGGGCCCTTCCCGCCCGATGAGGGCGCCCACGGTCTCCCCTTCCAGCAACTCCATGGTGAAATAGAGGCGGCCGTCTTCGGAAACGCCGAAATCGTACACTGTAACGGTGTGAGGATTCGAAAGGCGCGAAACAGCCCTGGCTTCCTGCAGGAACCGCTGGGCGTTGTTCGGGTCATCCAGCAGGGAGCGGCGAAGGACTTTCAGGGCAAGGTCCCGGTCAAGGTATTTCTGGCGTGCGCGGTAGACGACGCCCATTCCGCCCCGGCCCAACTCCTCGGTTACTTCGTAGCGGCCGTCCAGCGTCTGCCCCACCAGCGTCTCGTCTCCCAGATGCGCCAGACGCATTCCGCATTTCGGGCACGAGTGCCCCTCTGCTTCCGTTATTCTTTCGCAGGATGCGCAAAACTGGCGCATACACGCCTCCGGGCCACCAGGAGCGGGCAAGGCTCCCAATTCATTACGCCATAACTATACTATTAGCTCACTCCCTGTTCAATCAAGTTAAGCAGCTACGCCACTACCTCGGGCGCAGGTACGCGCTAGCACACGCGCTCGCGTCGTGCGCGTTGGCCAACTGCCTCCTTGACTTCCCAAGCTGCTCTTTCTATGCTGAAGTGACCGCAACGGGGGGGGGGAGCATTGGGCAGGCGGAGCGACACAGATAGAATTCTGAGAGAAATCGAGTCGAATTGGGGTGGGCTGGTAGAACTGAGTCCGGACCCGGTGTTTGTGGTCAGGCGCGACGGCCGGTACGTCTATGTCACTTCCGCGTGCGCCAGATTCCTTGATGAAGAACGCTATGCTGTCGTCGGTAAGAAGATCACGGATTTCTTCCCGCCGGAAGAAACGCAGGGCATGTTTGAAGGGCTGGAACGTGTTTTCACGGAGAACCAGCCGGTGCAGCGAGAGGAGTGCTTTGTGCGGCACGGGTCCGCCCGGCACTGCCTGACGTTGCTTGCACCCATTTGCGACCGTAGCGGTGAGGTCACAGCGGTGGTGGGTCTGTCTCGAGACATCACTGAGCGCAAGAAGATAGAGGAAGAGTTGAAGACGTCTCAGGCGCAATTGCGGCGGTTGGCCAGACACGAACAGGCGGTTCTGGAGGCGGAGAGAGCACGCATTGCGAGGGAAGTCCATGATGAATTCGGGCAGACACTGTCCGCCCTCAAGATGGGCTTGAGTCGAATTGACAGCCGTTTGCACGACGACCAGAAACCGGTCTCCGAGTTGGTCCAAGGGATGTCGGCTGAGATCGATGACCTTGTTGAGAAGGTGCGGGAACTCAGCTTGTCGCTAAGACCGAAACTGTTGGATGACCTGGGAATCGCTGCCGCGATCAGTTGGGCCGTTCGGAAGTTTGCGGAGCGCGCTGGAATCGATTATGAAGTGTCCATCGCCGACGATCCGATCCCGGTTGGCCGGGAGGGTTCCACCGTGCTGTTTCGGATTTTTCAGGAGTTGCAGACCAATGTGATTCGCCACGCCGAAGCGACGAAGTTGGTGGTGGACCTGAGGATTCTGGCGGGCGAAGTGGTGTTGACGGTGTCGGACGACGGACGTGGCATTAAAGAGGAGCAGCGGCGGGGCCTCGAGACCGCCGGACTGCTGGGCATACGCGAAAGAGTTCAGATTCTCAACGGCCGATTTGTGATCCTGGGGGAGCCCGGCAAGGGGACCACTGCGGTCGTGCATATTCCGTGTGAAGAAAACCCCCAAAGCAGCCACTGGAAGTGAGTTAACGGAGCGGTCTTATGGAAACACGGGTTCTTATCATCGATGATCATCCCATTTTTCGCCGAGGTCTGAGGGAGACTTTGTCGGACGCCTCCGACATGGTGGTGGCCGGCGAGGCCGGCTGCGGTAAGGAAGCGCTTGACGCGGTGGACCGCAACGAATTCGACGTGGTTCTCCTGGACCTGTCCATGGACGGAATGAACGGGCTCGAGGTGTTGGCACAATTGAGAAGCCGACATCCTTCCCTGCCGGTGCTGATTCTCAGCTTCCATCCGGAAGAAGAGTACGCGGTACGTTGCATTCGAGGTGGTGCCGCGGGGTACCTGATGAAGCACGGTCCTCCCGAACAACTGTTCACCGCAATTCGCAAAGTCTGGCGCGGTGGGAAGTACGTCACGCCGTCGCTAGCCGAAGCTCTCGCATTCGAGGTGGAGGACCCTTCCGACGCGTGTCCTCACGAAAGTCTCTCCGAGCGGGAGCATGAGGTGATGTGTCTTATCGCCCGCGGAATGCGGGGCAAAGATATCGCTGAAGAACTGCAAGTCAGCCCCAAAACCGTCAGTAGCTATCGAGCCCGCATTCTCAAGAAGATGGGAATGCAGAACAACGCCGAGCTGGTTCGATACGGGATGAAACAGGGGCTCACCGACTGAGCGCCTGAGTTTTCACAACTTCACCCCTGTCAGGTAATACCTACAGGCCCCCTCGGGTTACTCCTGTCCTCGACAAAGTCCTTGCCTGAGCCCGCTTCTTCTTGTATTCTTACGATGAAGGCAAGGTTTAACCTACAGGAAGTTAGCGAAGTGACGGAAGTGCCCTGCGAAACTAGTGCGTTGGCGAGAGTGCAATGCAGGCACTGCTCCGCATCGCGGTATTTGCTATCCTGTTCATGGCTTCAGGCTGTGAGGGAAACAGCGGCACTGTGGAGAACCCTTTGCCGCCGGTGCTGCCGTCAACTCGTTCTGCAAGCGAGACAAAGGTTGAGGCCGCGGTTGATGAGGAGGCCCCGTCTCACCTGTCTCTCACCGAAGCGAACGTGTCCAGGCTGGTGGCCGGAGTTGACCACGGACCGGTGTCCGCCGGCCCGGTTGTCGCGCCGTCATTGGAACCGCCAACGGGGCAGGGTGTGCAGCCGTTGGCGCCGGTTTCATCGTCCAGGCTCGAAGCTCCCATGCTTTCCCCCGGGGACATCTTGCCCCGCTACCGGTTGTATGCGCCGGAATTGACCGACATCAGCGCTGCCGCTCAATTGCCGGACAAACCTTACGAGTACCTGATCCTGCTGTACCAGCCCCTGGAGAGCCTGGAGCAGTTTGCAGCTCCTCCGGGGCAGTTGCCTGATGGGTTCGAGGAAGATACCTTTGCCGGGCGCGTCCTCGCAGATTTGAAGGAGGTCCGGGCCAGTTCCAACTTGCCGGCTCTGCTGGAAAGCACCTTCGTCGTCGCGGCTTTCGAGTCACCATCTTTCGCCGGGCGTACCGTTCACCAGGACGTGGTGGACAACTGCGAGCCGGCCGTAGTGCACTATTTCTCCGAGACCATGGGCCTTCCCGAAGACAACGTTCGGGTGGCCAGTGTATTTCCGGGTTTTGCTGCCGGTGTTAGAGCCTTTGTCGCAGGCATGTTCCCCAAGCCGGTGGTTACCGATTCGGGGTCCGTGGATGAATGGGAGGTTCATGACGGTGCGGACAAGCCTTTTGTCTGCCTGGCGCGGGTGGGGGACAACGGCGTTCCGACCATCATCGGCATTTTTGAGGAAGTGAGTTGGCGGAGCCTGGGCCGCAACGTTCTCGGGATGCTGTACGAAGGCTCGGGAGCGCCTCGGTGGGAAGTAGACAGTATGTCGGCTTGCGAATTGGCCGAGGCCCAGCAGGTCGCCTCACTACCGACGCCGCCGGACCTGTCCCACATCAACCTTAGAGGCGCCAACTACCTGGCGGAGAACCCCTACGGCTGGGCCTACGAGAAGTGCATGATGGATGAGATCCCGGATGACTTCGCCTGCGATGAAACAGAGGCCGCGATCATGGCGGTGGCGCAACGGGAAGCGGCCGGCCTTCGCCTTATGAAACTGAATGGCATGAACGCCATCGCAGTGGGGATTACCGCGTCCACCAGCGGGCTGCATACAGCCGACATTTCTTTCCCGGGAGACCCGTGGGAAGATGAGCTCATCAGCAAAAAAGCCGACGGGGCTACCGCCACCGACTGTCAGTTGAGGTCCACCATCCGGCTTGCCAAGCAGTTGGGGCTGACGGTGATGCTCAAGCTGTACGTGCTGCCCCTGGGCGAGGAGACCGATATGCCCGGAGGCTCCGAAGTCACTATGGCCGCCGGGTGCTACAGCCCTCTGTCTGAGGCTGCCTGGAGCGATCCGGGGGATGGAACCACCTACGAACAATATGTAAACGACTGGTGGAAGCAGTGGTTCGCGCGCTACGAAGTGCTCATCGATTACTACGGCGAGCTGGCCGCGGAGGAAGAGGTGGAATGGCTGCTCCTGGGCACTGCCATGTGGAGCACGGTCAAGCAGGGATACTACGAGGATCTGGACGACGAGTCGACGTGGAAGAACGGATGGGCCGATGTGCTCATACCCAAGGCTGAGATGGCCTTCAAACAGGGCTCGGAAGCCCGGTGGATCACCTATGCCAACGACCTGTTCTCCATGCCGCCCGGCGAGGGCCCATGCCCCGGTTGTGATATCGCACAGAGCATCCAGGAAGTGGATTTCTGGCATCTTCTGGATGCCGTATCTCTCAATATGGGCTACTGCCTGGTCTTCCCTGAAGCGACGCTCAAGGACGGGGTGAAAGCCGCGGCTGAATTTGCCGTGCTCGAGCAGGGCAAGCCGTTGCTGATTTCCCAGTTCGGGGCTGCGTCGGTGCAGAACGGCTGTTGCCCGAAGAAGGACCCGGACGGGAACGTCGTCGGCGTCGATCCCGGTTCCCACTGTGGTGCGGAGGCGGAAGTTCCAGGCAACTTCGAGGACCAGGCAAAAGCGATCGGTGTGATACTGGAAGCGATCGATGGGTGCTCGGTTGACAGCGGCGGTCCCGGGATTGAGGGAGTGTTCGTGGAAACCTGGGGAAACGTCAGCAACTACAACTCATTCCCGCCCCTGGTCCTGCCCGGAGATTCAGAGGCATACTTTGAGCAGTTTGTTCCTTCCACACCCGATTGCAGTTATGCGCCGCTCCATGGGCTACCCGAGACCCTCGACCCATCGGACCCTGAAGATCCGTACAACCCAGCGGCCCCCGGCGCGTTTGCTCCACAGTTCCACGACTTCTTCAGCTCTGAAGGCGGTGTATTCGAACCGTTTACGAATTATCCCTACTCGCTGAGTGTGGTGGGTAAAAGCGCTCAGGCGTTGCTGTATCGTTCGTTCTGGGGCCTTGACTGGGCCTGGGCTCCCTGAGGAAAGCGCTCGGGATTCAAGCCCGCGGCTTGCGCCCTGTGAAGGCCGCCTTTACCTGACCCATTACAAAGTCGAATGCTCCCCGGTAGGCGCGGCGGTTGAACTTGCGGGTGACCCGGTTGGAGGACGCCAGCGCCTTTAGCATGGTGCCGGGAAGGAAGTAGTGGAGAAGCTGCAAACCGAAATATCCCGCCTTGATCGCGGCCGGGCTATGTTCGTCTGAGATCACGTAGGTTCCGTAGTAGTACTCCCTCGGGTCGTGAGTTCTGATCTTCCCACCTTCCTCAAGGCTGTCGAACAAGGGCGAGCCGAGAAGGGGGGTGTAGATGGTCATGCGGAAAACATCGCTGTTGCGCCGCCCCTGCCTGAACGTGGCCAGGTAGTCCTTGAAGGTGGTCCCCGGCCCGCCGAAAATGTGGGTGCCGTAGACCATGACGCCGTGGCTGCGCAAGATGTCCGACGCGGCCCGATTGATCTCGGCCGTGGTGCCCTTGGCCGCGGTCTCCAGAGAACCGGACGAGTATCCTTCGAATCCTACCACCGCGGCAAACAGGCCGGCCCTCTCTCCCAATTCGATCAGTTCCGGATGCCGGGCCACGATGTCCGCCCGGATCTGGATGCCGCACTTCAGCTCGGGAAACCGGGATGCGATCCCCTCGAAGATCCCCTTGGCTATCTCGATGTCGGTGCCGAAGGAATCATCGACGAAATACACCTCGGTAACGCCCAATACGGTGAGGCGTGAAAGTTCCTCCATTACCCGGTCCACCGACTTGTGGCGGGGCCGGGCGCCGAAGTATCCTCCGATGGAGCAGAACGTGCAGCCGTGGGGGCAACCCCGGGAAGTCTCCAGCGCGGCGGCAAGTCCATTGGAAAAGGCGGCCTGCTTCAAGCTGGCTTCCCAGTCGGGGAAGGGGTAGTCGTCCGCGTTTGCGAGAGGTTCGGGCAACGGGTTCTTCACAACCTCTCCGCCCGGGCCGAGGTAGGCCGCACCTTTCACCTCTGCCAGAGGTCTGTCCCCCATGAGCGCGTCCACCAGCGGCGCGATCACCTGTTCCCCCTCAAACAGGCCCGCGGCATCGAAGGCAGGCGACTCACCCGCGAGGAAGTACTCGGGCCGGAACGACGGCACTTGCCCCCCCACCGCGGTTTTTACCCCTCCAAACAACCTGCGCAGTTCCCCGGCCACGCGTAAGATGACGGGGGTATTGGCCATGCAGTTGTTGGTGAAAACAACAACGTCCGGACCGAAATCCTCAACCATCTTCACGAACTTCGGGTGCATGGGCGGTAGATGTTGCACATCTGCGATAAGCGGCTCATGTCCCGCCGCTTTGAGTACCGCGCTCAAGATCTGCAGGCCCAGGGGCGGGATGTTGGGAAATAGAGACCGAAGCGTATGAAAAGGCTGCCAGGGAGTCGTGGTTAGAAGAACCTTCGCCATAACGGTTGATGTTATGACATGGGGAGGTGGCAAAAACAAGGGAAAGGAGGTATGCTTTTCTTCGCTTATTGAGGGAGGATTCCACCTTTGCGGCTCCTGTTCCTGCAACCGTTGCGCATATACAAGCGTTGGCCCATGCCCGAGGATTTTACCGGCCTGGTGGGGAGCGTGCCCACCCTGGCTTTTCCTCAACTGGCGGGCGCCCTTCCCGGCCACGAGTTTGATCACCTTGACGGGCTGGTGCGGAACTGGTCGTTGCGGGAACTGGGGTCGCGCGCAGCCCGTGCGGACGCGATCCTCATAAATGCGCACTCCAGTATCGGGTCGCGCAACGTGGAAGCGAATATCGAATTCCTGAACAAACGGTTTCCCGACAAGCCGATAATCCTTGGCGGCCACCACGCGACCATATACGTGCAGGAATGGCTGGAAAAGGGCGCTCACTTCGTGGTGCGCAATGAGGGAGAGACCACCATCCGGGAGTTAGTGGAGGCCTTAGGAAAGGGTGGCTCGGTAGAGGCTATCGAAGGGCTTTCCTGGCGTAACGGGGAAGGGACTCCGGTCCACAATCCCGATCGATTATTGACCGCGGACCTGGACAGCCTCCCCTTTCCGGACTGGAGCGTGGTCGACCTTTCCCACTATCGGTTGCCTTTTCCCGTGGACGGCTACGCGGCGTCCCTCGAAACTTCACGGGGATGCACGCAAAGGTGCAGCTTCTGCACCACCTCCCATATGTGGAGGGGAAGTCACCGGTTCAAGAGCGCTGAGAGAGTATTGGAGGAGCTGAGGGCCTTACAGCGAAAAGGGGTAGGGAAACTGTGGATTTCCGATGACAACTTTGGTGTCGGGCCCGCGCGGGACATGGCCATTTATGAGGGTATGTTGCGGGAGAAGATGCGGTTCAATTGGGCCACTATGATCCGCGCTGATTCCATCCGCAACAACCCGGATACCATCGCCACCGCGGCCCGGGCAGGTTTCAAGATGGCGTTTGTGGGCTTTGAGTCTCCCGTACCGAGAATCATGGGGGAATTCAGGAAGGAGGTCGATCCGGAAGCCCACGCTGAGACCGCGGCCATTCTCCGGCGTAACGGGATCTTCATCATCGGCTTCTTTGTGGTTGGATATCCGGGAGAAACCGCGGACGAGACCGAGGCGGTGTTCAGGGCTGCCCGAGGTTTGTCCGACTATCCCATAATCTCGATTTTCGAGCCACGGAGAGGGTCGGAGGCGTACGAAAGGTGCGCCGAGGCGGGGGATATGCCTTCCGACGACATGTTCTACCACAACACCGTGGACTTCATCCCCAGTCAGCGCCATCTGCTCAAACGCTATCGGAAGTTCTTCTCCCGGTATCTAAGGCACCCGGGACAGCTCAGAAAACTCACTTTCGGCACCCCGGTGCAGCGCAATTTCTACCGGTTCCTGTACGGGAACATGACGCGCTCAGTACTGACTGTCTCCCCGTCCAAGATTGCCCATCCGTGGAAGATGGTCAAAGTCCTGCGATAGCTTTTGCCGCCCGGAGCGCCAGGGACAGACTCTGGCGGGATTTCACCATTTTGATGGTTCGTTTCAGCCTCCAGGGCGTCATGAAGAAGCTCAAATAGGCGTATCTGCCCAGACGCTGGAGCAGCACGTCGTCCACCTCCCTGCCCGCACCGGCCGCGCTTTCGTACAGGAACTTGGAAGGGTCGACTTCGGCGTCCAGTTTCCCTTCGCTCACCAACCGGTCCCACAGCGGCGTGCCCGGGTGGGGTGTGTAGAGAAAGAAGTTGGCAGTGTGAATGGGCAACTGTCGAGCGAGCCGGATCGTCTCTTCTATTTCCTTTTTGGTCTCGCCGGGCAATCCGATGATGAAGAAGCCGTGCATCTCCATGCCGGAGTGCTCCGTCATCATCTGCACGTAGTGGCGGATTTCGTCTACAGTGAGCGACTTGTTCAACTGCTTCAGCATTCGGTCCGACCCTGATTCAATGCCCAGCGCCAGGTTGGTACATCCGGCCTCCTCCAGCGCGACGATGATCTCGGGGTCAAGCTGATTGAGGCGGATCGCGTTTGAGCTGCAGTCAAACGTCAGGTCTTCTTCACCCTTCAGTCTGCTCAGCAACGCCTTGACGTAAGTTTTGTTTCCCAGGAAGTTGTCGTCCATGATGCAGAAATGGCGGACCCCGTAACGGTCGCGATAGTGCCTGATCTCGTTGATCACGAAGTCGACACTCTTGCGCCGCGTCTTCTTTGCGTTGATGTTGCCGGCGGAGCAGAACGCACAGTTGTACGGGCATCCCCTTCCCGTTTGCACCGGCACGTAAGGGGCGGGACACCTGATCGACCAGTTGGGAAGGGTCTTGAAATCGTAGGAGCTCCAGTCGGGCAGGCCCGCGACGTCCAGGTCGGGAGGGAAGTCCTGGGGATTCTGCACCCAGGCATTGTCGTCGTTTCGCCAGATCAGGCCCATGACGTCGGCAAGATCTCGGGTCGTATACCCCCATTTCCCGCCCTGCCTGGTCGATTCCAGAATCCTCAACAACATGGGAAAGGAGCGATCCGCCTCCCCTTTCATCAGGAAGTCCGCGTCCATGAACCACTCTGCGGCCGCACTACCCAGGGCCGACGGGAGGGGGCCGCCAACCATGACAAGCGCGCCGGGCGCGGCGCGGCGCACCCTCTCAATGCTCTCGTTGATGGAAGGGACGTCGTGGGTATACGCCTTGAAGCCGACGACGTCGGGTCTGAACGCCTTGCACTCCTCCTCAACGTCATCCTGGCTGACCCCGAAGCCGTGGCAATCGAGGAGCTTTGCATCCCACCCTTCACGCTTCGCCTTGGCCAATAGAAGGCCGAGGCCCAGGTCGGGGCCGACGATGTCGATCATGGTGGCGTCCGCAACCGGGCGGATCAGCAGCAGCTTCATCATTCCCTCAATCGGCTGAACGACGAAACCTTCCACAGCAATTTGACAACTCGCTGGGGGAGGTCAGCGCGGTAAGGCCTGTCCCGCATCATACGCCAGGTTCGCAAAGGATGGGAATAGAACCTTGCGTACGCGTATCGGTACAGCATGCGGAACTTCCAATCGGGCACATCGCTGCCGTTGAACGGGGAGCCGTAGTATTCGTAATCGATAGGCCGCAGGTCAGGCGGCATGCGGCCCGCATCCTCATACAGATGGTGCAGTTCGGTGCCTTTGAAAGGTGTGACGGTGAAGAAGAGAGCCAGGTGCAGCGGCGATTTGCACGCGTAGTCGATTGTCGCTCGCATTTCCGCAGCCGTTTCCGTAGGAAAACCGAGCATGAAGAAGCCCCGGGTCAGCACCCGGCGGCGGGCCAGCAGTTCGATGTTCCGGGCCACTTTGTCGAGGTCGAGGTTCTTGCGAATGAGCTTTTGCAGCCTTGGCGATGCGGTTTCCACCGCGACGGAGACCTCGCCGGCGCCCACCTGCTGCAACAAGTCTACGGTTTCCTCATCGATGAGGTCGGTGCGCACCCCGTTGGGGAAACTCAAGGTGGGGTGAAGATCGCGCTCCAGCAGGCCGCCCAGGATGGCGTGGAGCCGCTCCCGGTCGAGGTTAGCTATGTCGTCCAGTACTTCAAGGTCCTCGACGCCGAAGCGGTTCTTGATCTCCGTGACTTCCGCGATGACGCTCTCTGGCGAACGCGCCCTGAATTTCTTGCCGAACATGTTGTGGCAGTAGACGCATCGGTACGGGCAGCCGCGGGAGGTGAACATCGGCATATAGGGGCGAATACCGATGGTGGACATGCTGGGGAGGCGCCAGTAGCGCTTCAGGTCAACCAGGTCCCAGGCTGGGAAGGGCAGGGCATCCAGGTCGACGGTGGGCGGGCGGGGCTCGAACCTACCGCCGGGGAATGCCACTCCCTGCACCGTGGCCAGGTTGTCCGGCTCGCGCCAGTGCGGCCCCTCGTCGAGGATCAGTCGGGCCAGTTCGAGGGTCGTCTCCTCGCCTTCGCCAACGACCGCGGCGTCGACATTGCCCGAAGCCAGCATCTCGTCGGGAAAATGGGAAGCATGAGGGCCGCCGGCAACCACTGGAGTGCCCGGGGCCGACAGCTTCACGGTCCGGGCGCAGAGTTCGGCGGCCTGAGCCTCGGCGGTAAGCGCGGAGATCCCAACCATGTCCGGCCGGCGGGACGAAAGCTCGTCTTTCACCGCGAGCTGTGGGTTGCGGGCAAAGGCCAGATCCAGGATACGGACATCGGCGTCCGCCCGGTCACGCAGGTATGATGCCAGGTACATGAGTCCCAAAGGCGGAGTCACACCGCTGACTTTGGATACTACGCTGCGAGCCTTTATGAGGAGAATCTTCAACCCTGTGCGCCCCTCCGTCAGGTGATGTTACGGACCGGAAGGGCCGGTTGTCAAAGGAAAGAGGGTGGCCGGTTACTCCGATAGAGTCTGTTGGATGATTTCCTCGATATCCGGCTGGTCTACCCACTTCTGCTGGAAGACAAGCTCGCCTCCCTGACCGATGAGGAAGTCCCAGTCGTTGAGATGTCCCTGGTAGTCGACGATGGTGGAGAAATTGTCTCCCGGGTCGTAGAGAACCGGCATGGTGAGGCTGTACATGTCTCTGATTGCCGTACAGTAGTTGGCGTCAGCCGGCAAGCCCATGCCGTTTTCGGTAATGAGGAGGTAGGTCTGAAATCCCTGGTCCTTGTAGGCCTGGTAGCGCTGCTCGACCACCGAACTGATGGTCTCCTTGCAGAACTGTCACCATCCGGCGAACACGAAGATCCACGATATCTTGTAGGGGCAAAGGTCGTGGATGGTGTATTCGTTACCGTCGCAGTCAAGGAGCACCGCGTCGGCGAGCTGGTCGCCCACTTCCTGTCCGAACGGCCCCAGGGGCGGGCACTGGGCGGTCGCAGGTGCGCATAGCTCCTGCTCGTCGCAAACGAGCCAGGCCGGACACTCTCCGCAAGAACCTCCACAGCCGTCGTCGCCGCACTGTTTGCCTTCGCACTCGGCCTCGCAGACCTCTTCCAGCACTTCTTCCACTATCTCTTCCACTATCTCTTCCACTACATCTTCCAGCACCTCCTCCACCACCTCTTCTACTACCTCTTCCGCGACATCTTCCCAGACATCTTCCGTAACCTCTTCCACCACTTCTTCCACTACTTCTTCCACTACTTCTTCGACTACCTCTTCCAGCACCTCTTCCACTACCTCTTCCACTACCTCTTCCAGCACTTCTTCCAGCACTTCTTCGACTACCTCTTCCATCACCTCTTCTTTCTCGATGATGTCCAGTCCAGCCGGAGAGTCTTCATCTTTCAGTGAATCTCCGGGTTCGCGCAGGTCCTTTTCGCTGCCGTCCACTTTCGCAGCCGAGTCTGCGACGTCCGTAGCGGTCAGGTCCGAGATGCTCACATCGGCTGCGGCGGTCTCCGGAAGTCCGCCATCCACGGCGCTGTCGCTCCTGGTTGAGCAGCCGGACAGCGCGAGCGCCAGCGTCACAAGTATCAGGTTCCATCCCAGAACAACCCCTTTCATAGGCCCTCCGCTTCGTTCGAGTCCAACGTGTAGTAAACCACGCTTCTCAAAGATACCCACGACCCTTTGAATTGGCCAGCCATTTGCCGCGGTGGCTTGACACCGGCGGGTCCCCGACTCTACACTCCTCTCGACCCGTTCCAACGGGTTCGGGGAGAGCATGTCGAGACGCACACTGGTTTTGCTGCAGCCGAAGATCGGGGATATGGATGATTTCCGCGATCGCCCCACGCCACCAATGTCACTCATCCACGCCGCGACGTTTTTGAAGGAAGATTATGACGTCGTCCTGGTGGACCAACGGGTGGAGGAGGACTGGCGGGCGACGCTGGGGGACGCGCTGGCTGCTTCTCCTGTCGCGGTCGGGGTCACCACTCTTACCGGGCCGATGATTCGCAACGCGCTGGAAATGGCCCGGTTTGTCCGGGAGCGTTCCTCCGCACCTCTGGTCTGGGGCGGGACGCACATGACCATGCTGCCTAAACAGGCCATCGGCAGCGACCTGGTGGACTATCTGGTCCTGGGAGAAGGGGAGTTTGTTTTCAAGGACCTGGTGGACTCGCTGGCCTCCGGCCGAACCGCCACCGGCCTGCCCGGCGTGTGGGCCAAGGAGGGCGGAACGGTTATGAGCAATCCCCGCAGCCCGGTCCTCGACTATGCCGGTCTGCCGCTCGCTCCCTACGATCTGGTGGACATGGAGCGCTACACCTACACTTCACGGGGGCGCCGGGCCCTGGACTACCTGTCGAGCCGGGGGTGTCCTCACGCCTGTACCTATTGCTACAACAACGTGTTCTACGGACGCAAATGGTCGGCAAAACCGGCCCGGGTTGTGGCCGATGAGCTGAAGGCGCTCCAACAGCGCTATGACTTTGACGTGGTCTACTTCCTTGATGACAATTTCTTCATCGACCGGAAGCGCGCGTTCGAGATTGCTGCGACCATGAAGAGTCTTGGGCTTGAGTATGAAATCCAGGGCGTGGATATCCAAAGCATGGCTGCCATGTCCGACGAAGAACTGGCGCACCTGGAGGACACGGGACTGATCAAGCTGACCATCGGTATCGAGTCGGCCACCGACCGTGTGCGCAGCCGCATCGGCAAATGGGGCGATGTGGAGACCATGCGCAAGGCGCTCCTTCGCCTGGCCGGACGGCGCTTCATTGTGTTGACCAGCTTCATCGTCGGTTTCCCCTTCGAGAGTTGGGATGAAATCGAGCAGACCATAACGTTTGCCATGGAGTTGCAGCGCCGCGGCGACAACTATCGACTGCCCCAGTTCTACAATTTCACCCCGGTCCAGGGAACTCCCCTGGCGGTTGCGCTCGAGGAACAGGGTTTTTGCTTCCCGCAGAGCATCGATGACTGGGAGAATGTGGATTGGGACCGGTACACGCTGTTTGGAGCCGATGCCGGCCGCACTCGCAAGTTGGAGGCCATCGCTTTTCTATCCAAGTTCATCGATCGGAAGAACGAGGACTACGGCGCCAGGAGCTTTGTGTCTCTGCTCTACCGCCTTTACCGGCCGGTGGCTACCACCCGTCTATCCAGGCGTCTGTACTCGTTTCTGCCGGAGAAGGTTGTTTACGAGCTCTTGAAGAGGATGGTGTAGTCCTGTTATGCTGCAGGTTGTGGCGAATCCCGCGGTTTTGGAGAAGATATGGCAAGAGGGAGCTTTAGACTGACGGCTGCAATGATGACGGCAGCCTGGATTCTGGCCGCGCCATGCGACGCCCTCTTTGCCGAAGAAGACCCCGAATCCTGTCACGGTCCCCTCTATTTCACCCTGAAAGATAACGAGAAGAAGCAGCATGCAGCAGAGGCGGCCCGGGTGTTGGTGGAGAAGTTCTTTAATCGTACGGGGCAGCAGTTGGAGAAGGCTCGCCGGGCGGAGTGGACCAGCGTGAAAGAGGCGAAAGCGAAACGCTTCGTCGAATGCCTGCAGGAAACCAAGCGGCCTTCCCTCCTGTGCACACTCATGGCCGCGGGAAAAGAGGAGTGGTGCGACGACCTGCTCCTGGAGGCTCAACAGGAGACCTGCCGGCAGGTAGTTCCGCCGGCCACGGTTCTTGCCGCGGCGGATGCGGGGCAGTGCACGCGCCTCGAGAACAGCGACGCCCGGCAGTTGTGCACCTTCGTCGTTTCCGGCTCGTACTCCTGCCGCGAGATGGCGTCTCCCCGCTACGCGGCGGCATGCCGTGCGGTGCAGGCGGTTCGCTCCGGCCAGGAGCTGAACCTCGGACGTGTGTCGGAAGAGGAGCGCGCCACGGCTGCTTGGGCTATGGCCATGATCAACAAGGACCCCTCGTGGTGCGAACGCAATCCGTTTTCCGGCTACATCGACGGGTGCAAAGCGCTGGTGTTGGGGTCATCGGCCCACTGCCCTCCGGTGCGGCCCACGGTTGAGCATTTCGACCTCGATTATTCATGCCGGGACGTGGTGATGTACCAGGCGATCCGGAAGCTGGAAAGCGGCAGCGAATTGGTGGCTACCATCGGGGGGGCCTATCCGGGCAAGGCTCAGTGCGAGCTGAAACTCTCAGTCGTTAGCGATGGGGAAACCGAGCTCAGGCTTGTAGATCGGCTGGCAGTAAGCGACAAGGCCGCCTGGCAGACGGTCCGCCACGTTGTCGAAGAAGGCGAAATCAAGGGTTTGGACGTGTCGTGTGAGTGGGACCGTGCTTCCGCCATGTTCTGGCTGGAAGGTGCGACGAGCGACTGGTAGGGGTAAGCAATGTTTCGCTGGATACTTTTAGTTGCTCTTGTCGCCGCGGCCGGCGACGAAGGTAAGCGTTCGACGAGGCCTCCCACCTCGTCTCGAGACGACCCCTGTCATGGTCCCTACAACCGGCGTTTGTTTGAGAAGGACAAGAACAACCGTGCCCGGGAGCAGGCCGAAAAGGAGGTCAGGGAGTTTTTCAACCGCACCGGCCAGACACTTGAGGCGGCCAGCCGGCAGGAATTAGTTGCGCGTCGGGAGAGCATGCGGCAGCAGTTTGCTCAGTGTCTGAAAGAACAACGCCGGCCCTCGATTCTCTGCACTGTCATGGCCGCGGGAAATGCCGACCTGTGCGGGGAGTTGGTCGCGGAGCAGGATCGGGAGACCTGTTTTTCGCTGCTTACTCTGGCCCGCGCCGGCCGTACTCAGAAGAGCCGGCCGTGTGCCGAACTAGCTGATGAGACCGTGCGGAAGCTGTGCGGTTTTCTGGCCACGCGGCGTTTTGATTGTGCGGCCCTGGGGTCGCCCGATCTGGAACCGGTCTGCGGCGCGATTGAGGCCCTCTTGGCCGACCGGGAGGCGCCGGCCGGACTGGATGACTTTGCCCTGACCGCAGTGTACTGGCTCGTGCCGATGATCAACGGTGAGCAATCGCTGTGCGACCGGATCCCTTCCAGGCCGGAAGCTGCGGGCTGCCGCGCCGCGGTGTCGGGCGACGCGTCGGTGTGTGCGCGGGCAAGGCCCACGCTGGAGCATCTTGACCGCGACTATTCCTGCCGGCGGATGGTGCTGTACCGCGCGGTGCACAAGACCGCGTACGGCAAGGAACTTGTGTTGCGGGTCGGTTCGTCCTATCCGGGCCGGGCCGAGTGTGTGGTGCGCGTCCATCTGACCGGGCGCGGTCAACGCCTGGTGCGAAAGCTGGGCGAAGCCACCTTCGATGCCACAGATAGCTGGCGCGAGTATCGTCTACACGTCTCCGGGGAGGAGATCGGCAGGGCGGAGGTGGACTGCCGCTGGGACGCAGAGTCGAGCCGTTTCGTCGTGCCCGGAGAGGACCAGTCAACCTGGTAGTCCTTTGGTAGTTGCCTTGCATGTTCACTTCTGTTATAAGTCAACCCGCAGAATTGACGGGTAACCTGCAGATTGGGAGGATTCGGCTCAGGTGCTGAACTGGTTCTACAGTTTGTTTGCCAACGACCTGGCCATCGATCTGGGCACGGCCAACACCAAGGTATATGTCAAGGGCAAGGGGATCGTCTCTTGCGAACCTTCGGTAGTGGCGGTGCAGAAGGACAACCGCGGCATGCGCGTTCTCGCGGTAGGGCGGGATGCCAAAGAGATGCTCGGCAAGACCCCCGGCAACATTGTTGCCATTCGCCCGATGAAGGATGGTGTCATTGCCGATTTTGCGGTTACCGAGGCGATGCTGAGGTACTTCATCAACCGGGCCCACAACCGGCGCACGCTGGTCCGGCCCCGGATCATCATCTGTGTTCCTTTCGGCATTACCGAAGTGGAGAAACGTGCGGTGAAAGAATCGGCCGAGTCGGCCGGTGCGCGGGAAGTCTACCTCATCGAGGAACCGATGGCCGCGGCCATCGGTGCGGGGCTGCCCATCACTGAGCCTACCGGGAACATGGTGGTGGACATCGGCGGCGGCACCACTGAGGTGGCAGTGATCTCCCTGTCCGGCATTGTTTTCTCCCGGTCGGTGAAGGTCGGTGGCGACAAGATGGACGAAGCGATCATCCAGCACATGAAGCGCAAGTACAACCTGCTGGTTGGCGAGCGAACCGCAGAGCGGATTAAGTGTGAAGCCGGGACCGCGTATCCGACGGACGACGTGATCACCATGGAAGTGAAGGGTCGGGACCTGCTGCAGGGGGTCCCGAAGCCGGTGGTAGTCAACTCAGACGAGATCAGGGATGCTTTTGCAGATCCGATATCGGCTATCATCGAGGCCATACGCAGCGCCCTGGAAGGCACTCCTCCTGAACTGTCTGCGGACATAGTTGACAAAGGTATCGTACTCACCGGTGGTGGGGCGATGCTTCAGAACCTGGACAAACTCATCCGGGAGGAGACCGGACTGCCTGTGGCAGTCAGCGACGACCCGATCTCGGCGGTGGTTCTGGGAGCGGGTAAGGCGCTCGACGAACTCGACCTCCTGAAGGACGTCGCCATTCCCGCATGACGTGCGGGCTTTTCCCGGATAAGCAAGATCGGAGCCCAGTGGAATAATGAGGGAGAGGCACACTAGACTGAAGGTGGCCGTGGCCTGCCTGGTGCTCCTGGTGGCTCCCCTATTCTCCATGTACTTTCATGGGCGGCAGGACCGCAGCCAGACCTTGATCGAGACGGTTCTCGTCGAAGTCACCGCACCGGGCCAGCGCGTCATGAGTTCTTTCTTCTCCAATACGGTCGCGTTGTGGAAGCGCTACTTCTACCTGGTGGAAGTGGAGAAACAGAACGAAGAGCTGCGCAAGGCGATCGGCGAGTTGAAGCTGTCGGCTTCCCGGGCCCAGGGGCAGGAGGAAGAGAATCGTCGCTTGCGTGCGATGCTGGACTTCAAGACCGAACAGACGGGCCTCGAATTGGCCAGTGCCGGTGTTATCGCGCGGGAGGTCTCTCCATTCTTCAGTGTCTCCCGAATTCGGCTGGATCGCGGTGGGGTGGACCTGGTGAAAGTAAACATGCCGGTGGTCACCTCCACCGGCGTGGTGGGCCGGATAGAGAAGGTTGCCGGAGAGTATTGCGACGTCATGCTGCTTACGGACACCAGATGCCGTATCGATGTACAGGTGCCGGGGAAGGCGGTATCGGGGACTCTTATCGGCATGGGCGACTCGCTGCCGGTGTTTCGGATACCGTACCAGAAGACTGCCTTGGAGAAAGGAGATCCCCTGATTACGACGGGCCATGACAGGATGTTCCCGAAAGGGTTGGTGGTCGGGTATCTCACGACGGGAGAAGTGAAGCAGGTCGGCCAGCACCTGGAGAGCCGGGTAGAGCCCGCAGTTCGTTTTGCCGCGTTGCAGGAAGTTTTTGTGGTCACCAACGAATCGGAAGCCATTCTGGCCCCCGGCTCCATTCCGGGAGGTGGGCAGAAGTGAGAACCGCGGTGCGCATAACGTTGTGGTTGTTCATCGGCTATCTCATGTTGAGCATAGAGTCGCCCCTGCTCACCGCGTTCCACGTGCGCATGTACGCGCCGGACCCGGCGCTCGCCATTGTCGTCTTCTCGGCGACGGCCATAGAGTTCTTCCCCGGGTTGGTGCTGGCGGTGTTGTTGGGGATACTCAGAGACGGGTTTGCCGGCGGAGTGCCTATTGGCATGCATGTGGAAATTTATGTGCTGCTGTACCTCGCCTGTGTAGCCCTGACCCGTCGGCTGGACTACCGCAACGTGGTGCTGATAACCGTGGTCGTGATGCTGGGCAGCCTGTTGTCCTCGGTTCTATTCTTCGTGCTGTCCGCGATCTTCGACCGGGACTTTGAGCAGTTCGACCTCATCTTCCGGCTGGCCATTCCCCAGGCGTTGCTCACTGCTCCCATGGGCCCCATCGTTTCCGGCCTGCTGTCCTTCATAGACGACAAGTTTGGCCTGGTGGAGAGGGAAGGCGGGTTTCGATGAGGGCCGATTCCCCGATGCTGATCGGCGATTTGCTTGAGTACCGCGCCCAGAACCGCTGGCTCGTGGTGCTGGTGCTGGTCTTCATGTCCATTGTGATGGGGCGCTTCTTCCAGCTTCAAGTGCTGGGGGGCAAAAAATACGAGAAGCTGGCCGAGATCAACCAGGTCAGACGCACCCGAATCCCCTCCCGACGCGGCCTTGTCTTTGACAAGCAGGGGCGAAAGGTGGCAACCAACATTGACCTCCACCGCGTCACTGTGGTTCCCCATTATGTCGAAGATATTGACGATGTACTTGGCAGGCTGAAACCGTTCCTGCAACTCACCGATGAGCGGGTGGCCCAAGTGCGCGGAAGATACTTCGAGTATGTACAGCACAAGCGTAAGCGCTTCCGGGACATCGAAGTAAAACGTTTCGTTAATGGACGACACTGCCCGGAGGACGGCACTCATCTCGACGAGGTGGGGCCGGTCAACCATCTCTGGTGCGAAACCTGCGGCGCCCAGTTTCTGGAGCTTCCCGTGGGGCAGGAGCGATGCCCCTACGATCAGGCCAAGCTCAAGGTGACTACGGACGAACGGCAGGCGTCCTGCCCGGCCTGCGGACGAGCGTACGTTTACTCCGGCGAGTGCCCTCACGACGACCGTCTGTTGACCTCGGTGGAACATCACTTGCGCTGTCAGCGCTGCCAGCATGATTTTCATGACGCGGCCGCGGTGCTCCAGGCCCGGATTCACGAGTTTCCCGGTGTCTACCTTCGGGAGCAGACGGTGCGCGCCTATCCGTACAGTGAACTGTTCGCCCACGTGGTGGGGTACGTCAACGAGGTCAATTCCGACGAATTGAAACGGCACCCCGGAGTCTACGTTCCCGGCGACTACGTGGGGCGCCGCGGCCTCGAAAAGAAGATGGAAGAGGTGTTGCGGGGTAAGGCGGGAGAGGAAGTCACATTCCGCGACAGCAAAGGGAGGTCCATGCAGTTGGCGGACCGCGGCAAGACCCTGGCCAACCTGAAATACGAGCCCGCGGTGCCCGGTAATAATGTGGTGCTTACCCTGGACGTGGAGGCCCAGCAGATTTTGCGAGACGCGGTGGCCGGCGAACACTCCACCGGCATAGTCGTCCTGGACGCGCGCACCGGTGCGGTCCTGGGCATGTACTCAAGTCCGTCGTTCAATCCTAATGAGTGGGCGGGCCGGCTCACCCGGGAGACGAAGAAAGGGTACGACGAAAACCCGTTCAATCCCATGCTCAACAAAGCAGCCACGGCTTTTCCTCCCGCGTCCACCTTCAAAGTGGTAACCGCCCTGGCTGCGCTCAACGAAGGGATCATCACTGAAGACACCAAGGTCAACTGCCCCGGGTACTATAATTATGCGGGCCACCGATTCGGTTGCTACAACCGCTACGGGCACGGTGACCTGGACCTGCGCCGGGCCCTGGTGGTCTCGTGCGACGTGTACTTCTATCGTCTTGGTGAGTGGCTCGGCATGGATCGGATCGAGCAGTATTCCATCGCGCTGGGCCTGGGCCGACGCACCGGGGTGGAAATCGGCGAGGATATGGGGCTGGTGCCTTCCCGGGAATGGCACGAGCGGCACTCCAAAGGTGGTTTCCAGCCGGGGTTCACCCTGTCGACTGCAGTGGGCCAGAAGGACATTCGCGCCACGCCTCTCCAAATGGCCATGGTAGTCGCGGAAATTGTGAATGGTGGAAGGTTGTTGCATCCTTTTCTGGCCGACCATGTGGAGGACGATGACGGCAACATCGTGCGCAGTCTGAGGCGTGAACCGGGCGCTCCCCTTGGAGTGCCCCCGGAGTACCTGGAGTTCTTGAAGAGCGCGATGGTCGATGCCGTGGAGGCCGATGAGGGCACCGCACACAAGGCGCGGCTGGAGAGCATCAAAACCGGAGGCAAAACCGGTACTGCTGAAGCTTTGCAGGTTATGAAGGGAGTGGATCCTTTCGTAGCCCGCTGGCTGGCGGAGGACCACGCCTGGTATGTGGGCTACGCTCCGGCGACAAATCCGGCCATCGTGGTGGCCTGCATCGTTGAGCACGGCGGCTACGGCGGCAACGTGGCCTCGCCCATTGTTTCGAAAGTCATTTTCAAGTTTTTCGCCAAGGGGCTGGTACCCAAAATAGAGGAGAACTGAAAGTGATCAACAGGCTAAAAGAGCGCAAGTTCAACTGGAACCTGGTGGTCATACCGATCATTCTGCTCTTGTCGGTCATCTCGTTGATAAACCTGCGCAATGCAGACTACTATTCGGGCGACATCTACCATCAAAAGCAGGTTATCTGGTACCTGCTTGCAATTATCGTGGGTGTGGTTGTCGCGGCCTTGGACTTGAAGATATTTGAGCGGCTGGCCTGGCCCTCTTATGTCGTTACGGTTCTTCTGCTGGTGTTTACCCTTGTATCGGGGAAGACCGTCAACAATGCACGGCGCTGGGTGGAAATCGCCGGCTTCACGTTTCAGCCGTCGGAGTACATCAAGCTGGCCATGATCCTGGTGCTCGCCAAGGTGCTGAGAGAAACCCACCGGCCCGAGTACCACACCATCCGCAGCTTGTGGAAGGTGTTTCTCATCGTGCTGGGCCCGTCGCTCCTGGTGGTCATGGAGCCGGACCTCGGCACCACGCTGCTCGTGATCTTCACTGCCACCACCATTATTCTCTACGAGGGGGTCAAGTGGCGTTCCCTCGCGATCCTGGTGGGAGTGTTTCTGCTGATCTTCCCTCTTGCATGGAAGTTCGACCTCATCAGGGAGTACCAGAAGAACAGGGTCCGTTTGTGGCTGGACCCGGACCAGTTCAAATGGGACCCCAACGCGAAGAAACTACTGGACAAAACTCTCCAGCCGGAGCAGGCGCTCTGGGCTATCGGCGCCGGCGGTTTCCTGGGTAAGGGGAGTTTTCAGGGGTCCAAGACCCGCCTCAAGTATCTGCCCGAGATGCAGACCGACTTTATTCTGGCGACCTATGCTGAGGAGCACGGCTTCCTGGGGTGCATGGTCCTGGGCGCGTTGTACACCATTCTTTTCCTTTGGGGCGCCTATGTGGCCAGGACTGCGAGGGATCGGTTCGGGGTGCTGGTGGCCGTCGGAGTGACGGCCTACCTGGCGTGGCAATCGATAATGAACATCGGCATGGTAACCGGCATGCTGCCCGTGGTGGGGATTACCTTGCCCTTCATGTCATACGGCGGGTCCTCCTTGCTATCGGTGATGGTCGGCATCGGGCTGCTCATGAACATCGGGCTCTACCGCGGCCGTGTGTGATGCAGCCGGCAGCATCTTGCTTTTGGAAATAGTCGCGCTATGCTAGGTGTTGTACTAGAGGAACCCGGCGGAGTAGTGAAATGACGGAAAGCGGTAGTGCTCAGACTCGCCCCAGGCGCAAATTCAAGCTCCCTCCGGATGTTTTCCGCAAAGCCAAGGAATTGGAGGTGCAATCCGGCATTCCCTTCAAGTGGGCGGTCAAGGTGGCTCAGGGCGAGAGCACCCTGGTGGATGTGTTGGAGTCTCTCCGCTTGCGGGACGAGGTTGATGGTGCCCTGACTCGGGGGACGTTGTCGAGCAAGTACTCCGGCGAGGTGCTCAAGGGCAACCTCTCGTTGGACGATGGGATGCTGCTGACCCGGCTGGCGGTGCGCAAACGCAAGTCCGACTACATGAAGACTCACCTGGAGGAATACGCAGACAGCGGTGAACCGGTGGTGCTTTCCCTGGTGAGCGGCCGGATGCTTACGGGCCACATCTCAAAACACACCAGGTTCGAGGTAGTTCTCACCGGCCGGGATGGTACCGAGGAGTCCTTCCACAAGCACGACATAAAGTTCTTTTTCGATGCGCGCAAGAAGAAGCATGTGCTCAAGGCGGTGCGCAGTGGTGGGGCGGACCGTGTCGTCGAGTCCGGCCACCTGGAGGTTTTTGCCAATCGTCGCAAAATTAGGGCCCGCTATTTGCTGGCTGCCCTTGAAGCCGGGCGCACGGTGGCCTGGGAAACAGTTGAAGGGGATGTTCTTCGGGGTCGCATCATCTGGCACGGAAGGTATGAAGTGCGCCTGGAGACTTCCCGGGGTCCGGTGGTCGTGCTCATGCGGCACGCGGTCCGGGACATGGAATAGGCTGTGCCTGCCTGGTATCTCGTTGTTCACCTTTTCTGGATTCCAGCCATCGCTCTGGTTTTCCGTTTTGCCTACACAGCCCGCTGGCCTGTGAGGGCCGCCGCCCTCTCCTACTTCTTCGGTTGCGTCAGCGTTGTCCCCGCCTTTCTCATCGAGTCTGTGTGGAACGTCTATGTGCCGGAGAGCCGCATTACCAATGTACTGGAACTGCCCCTATGGGCGTGCCCGGTAGAGGAGTGGGCCAAGCTGCTGGCCGCGCTGCTCACCGCGCGCCTCCTGAATCTGGCGCCCCATCGGCGTAGTTTTATCGCGCTGGCCATCTCCGCATCGTTGGGATTTGCGGCCGCCGAAACCCTGCTTTTCGTCATGGAGAGGGGGGCCGAGATTCTGCCGCTGAGAGTTCTTATCTCCATGCCCGCGCACGTTTCGTTTACCATGTTCGCGGCGGTGGGACTGGCGGGCAGCCGGACCCGGGAGGTGACCCGGCGGACTTTTTGGGGCTGGTGGTTCCTCTCTTCCGTTGCCCACACCGCGTTCAGTGCACCCCTGGTTTTTGATCCGGACGTGTCCCCGTTCCTGCCGATTCTGCTCATGGCAGCCTTCCTGACCGGCGCCGGATTGCTGGCCACGGTGAGGCTTAGACGCCGTCGTCTCGTCGACTGAGAGCGGGCTGATTGTACTGACCGGCGAGCGTTGCTTTTGCGTGTTTTTCCCTATTGACACCGTACGCACACCTGCGTATGCTCCTGGTTGTACTCTGTTGAAAAAGAACAAACTTGAACACCAACGCAGCTAAGGTCATATGCAGTATTCGAAGGATAAATTCTACACGTCAATCATATCGAGTGATCAAACTGAGAGTTTTTTACATAATGCAAGGAGGCATGACATGCGGACTCTGTTCAAACTGGTAGTGGTTTCCACACTTGCGGCCGTCGCATTCGGCTGCAGCAATGGAAGCGTATCACCTTCGGAAACTACTGGGGGCGACGAAGTGGTCGACCAGGTCGAAGGCGAGACCGAACTCACTATCGATGACATGGGAGAAGGTTGCGAAACCAACCTCGACTGTGTGGGCCAGTTCCCCGACAAGGATGTGTGCCAGGTCGCCCTGTGTGACTCGGTAGCGCACGAATGTATCCTCGGGAATGCCAAGGACTACACTCCCTGTAATGACGACGATGAGTGTACCCTTGAGACCTACTGTATGGCCGGTGCCTGTGGCAACGGGCTGACGCTCTCGTGCGACGACTTCAACGAGTGCACCGACGATAGTTGTGACCCGGCGCTGGGCTGTGCGTTCACGGACAATAACTCCGTGTGCGACGACGGCAATGACTGTACCAGCGAAGACCACTGCGAGGGTGGCATCTGTACGGGCACCGACGGCGAGTGTCCTTGCGATATTGACTCGGACTGCTGGGAAGAGCCCGACGATTGGTGCAGCTTCGACGCGATGCTCTGCGGCGACGAAGGTTTCTGCGTTGTCGAGGAGCATGTGCAGATTCTGTGCGACGACTCCCTGGACACCGAGTGCCTGGCCAACACCTGCGATTCGGACACCGGCGAGTGCGCCATGGTTGCGGCGGCCGACGGCTCGGCTTGCAGTGATGGCTCCACCTGTACGGTGGGCGACCAGTGCGCCGGTGGCGTGTGCGAGGCCGGGGACAACAAGTGCCCGTGCGAAGCCGACGCCGACTGTGCGGATCTGGAAGACGGAGACCTGTGCAACGGCACCCTGGTGTGCCAGGCCAACCTGTGTGCGGTAGACCCTGCCACGGTGGTAACCTGCTCCCAGGATGGCATGGGCCAGTGCGAAGTGAACGTCTGCGATGCGGCCACCGGCGCGTGTGGAACCACTTCCGCGGCCAACGGTTCGATTTGCGACGACGGCGACATCTGCACCGTGCTGGACACTTGCGCCAACGGCGAGTGCTCCGGTCTGGATAACCCGTGCGATGACTTCGACGACTGCACCGACGACTCTTGTGACCCGGACGACGGCTGTGTCCACGAGGACATCTGCGGCGAATGCGGCGACAGCGTTTGCGACGGCCCGGAGACCTGCCAGAACTGCTCCGAAGACTGCGGCCCCTGCGAAGGCGACTGCTGCGAGCCCAACGAAACTCCCGGTTGTGAAGATGGGGACATTACCGACTGCATGTGCGACGTAGACGCGTACTGCTGCGATACGGAATGGGACCAGTTGTGCGTGGATCAGGCCAAGACCGACTGCGACCTGCAGTGCGGCTTCTGCGGCGACGAGACTTGCGACGGTCCGGAAGATTGCCTCAATTGCGAAGAAGACTGCGGCGAATGCCCGCCTTGCGGCGACGGCATTTGCGACGATAACGAGAGCTGCGAAGTGTGCCCCGAGGACTGCCCCTGCGGCGGTGAGTGCGGCGATGGCATTTGCGACGGTCCGGAGACCTGCGAACTGTGCCCCGAGGATTGCCCGTGTGGTGGGGATCCCTGCGTGGCCAGCGAGCAGCCCGGCTGCGGCGGCTGCGAGGCGGAAGAGTGCGTCTGTACCCTCGACCCCTACTGCTGCGAAGTGGCATGGGACCAGTGGTGCGTGGGCTCCTACGCCCAGTACTGCGAAGGCGACTGCGGAGCGTTCTGCGGCGACGCCTTCTGTGATGCCGACGCGGGCGAAGACTGCGTGACCTGCGTCAAGGACTGCGGTCCTTGCCCGGTTGAATGCGGTGACGGTGTCTGCGACCTTCTGGAGACCTGCGAAGATTGCCCTGAGGATTGCGGCGAATGCGCCGAGTGCGGCGACGGCCTCTGCCAGCCTCCCGAGACTTGCAACAACTGCCCGGACGACTGCGGCGAGTGCGGCTTCTGCGGCGACGACGAATGCGTCGGTGTGGAAGATTGCAACAACTGCCCGGAAGACTGCGGCGAATGCGGCGGTAGCTGCGAGGCGGCCTGGTCCCTGGCTTGCGGAACCAGCGACGAGTGGGGACTTACCGAAGAAGGTACCACCGACGCGGTCTCCTCATACTCCTGCAACCAGTTCAACTACGACGGTCCGGAGTATACCTACGAGTTCAAGGCCACCTGCGACGGCCTGGCCACGGTGTCCCTGGGCGACGAAACTTCCGCTACCGACGTGATGGTGCTGGAAGGCGGGGCGGATTGCGACCCGTCCCAGTGCATCGCCTACGGCTTCACCACCGCCATTTTCGACGTGGTTGCCGGCGGCAACTACTTCATCGTGGTTGACGGCTACCAGGGCGCTGATGGCGACTACAGCATCCACCTCAACTGTGAGTGCGGCCCCGAGTGCGGCAACGACATGTGCGAAGAGGGCGAGGACTGCGTGGTGTGCCCTGAAGATTGCGGTGAGTGCACCGGCGATTGCTGCGCCCCCCACGACTCCACTGGTTGCGACGACGCAGACGTGGAAGCGTGCGTGTGCGACTTTGATGACTTCTGCTGCGAAGTGTTCTGGGACATGCTGTGCGTGGCCGAGGCACAGGAAGAGTGCGGACTTGTTTGCGAGGCCGAGTGTGGCAACGGCATCTGCCAGAGCGCGGGTGGTGAGGACTGCTTCTCCTGTCCCGAGGATTGCGGCGAGTGCCCCTTGGATGTGTGCGACATCGACGAAGCCGTTGAGTGCGGCATGGTTTCCGCCGCCTCCAACGCGGGCATGGATAATGATGTTGAAGACTATTCCTGCAGCGGCAAAATCTACGATGCCGGCGAATACGCCTACGTATTCATCGCTCCGTGCGACGGTCCGGTGACGGTAAACCTGCTCAACGAGACGGGAGCCACCGACCTGTTGGTGTTGGGTGGTGAAGACGAAGAGTGCGCCCCGTGGGCCTGCGTGGACATGGGCGTATCCACCGTAACGTTGGACGCCATGGCCGGCGAGTTGTACTACTTCGTGGTTGACGGCGCGGCCGGCTGGGAAGGCGACTTCGACCTCCAGGTCGAGTGCTCCTGCGGTGTCGGCGACTGCTGCCTGCCCAAGGGCGAGCCGGGATGCGAGCAGGCCGGTGTCGAAGGGTGCGTATGTGAATTCGATCCCTTCTGCTGCGACGTGGCCTGGGACTCCATCTGCGTGGACGAAGCTATCTCCGAATGCGGGTTGGACTGTGGCGGCATCGAGAAGTGCGGCGACGGCCTCTGCGCCGGTGATGAAGACTGCCTCACCTGTCCGGAAGACTGCGGCGACTGCTGCGGCAACGGCCTGTGCCAGCCGGAGTTGGGTGAAGACTGCGACTGGTGTCCCGAGGACTGCGGCGCTTGCGCCGGCGAGGGCTCCTGTTGCGTGGCCAACGGCTCCATCGGCTGCGACGATCCTGAAGTACAGGATTGCGTCTGCGCCATGGACCCGTACTGCTGCGAAACGGAATGGGACAGCATCTGCGCTGCCGAAGCCGACGAATGCGGCTCCTGCACCGGCGACTGCTGTGAGGCCGGCGATACTCCCGGCTGCGACGATGAATTTATTGAAGCGTGCGTGTGCGAACAGGATCCCTACTGCTGTAACATTGCGTGGGACGACCTGTGCGCCGCTGAAGTGGAAGACCTTGGTTGCGGTGACTGCGGCGGCGTCGAGTGCGGCGATGGCGAGTGTAACGGCGACGAAGATTGCACCTGGTGCCCGGAAGACTGCGGCGACTGCTGCGGCAACGGCATGTGCGAAGCCGAATTCGGCGAGGACTGTGTTACCTGCGAAGCGGACTGCGGTGCTTGCCCCGGCGAAGGTTCTTGCTGCATCGCCAACGGCAGCGCCGGCTGCGCCGACGCCTCCGTGGAAGCTTGTGTTTGCGCCATGGACCCGTTCTGCTGCGATGTGACCTGGGACGGCATCTGCGCCACCGAGGCCGATGAGTGCGGCTCTTGCACCGGCGACTGCTGCGAGGCGGGCGACACCCCCGGGTGCGATGACGAAGGCATTGAGGCCTGCGTGTGCGACGTCGACCCGTTCTGCTGCGACGTGGCGTGGGACGGCATTTGCGCCTCGGAAGTTGAAGATCTCGGTTGCGGTAGCTGCGGCGGCGAAGAGTGCGGCGACGGCGATTGCACCGGTTCCGAGGATTGCCACATCTGCCCCGATGACTGCGGCGACTGCTGCGGCAACGGTGTGTGTGAACCGGAATATGACGAAGACTGCGACACCTGCATGGAAGACTGCGGTGAGTGCATGGATGAGTGCGAACCGATGTGGAGCATCGACTGCGGTGAGACCGATGAGTGGACCACCGAGTTGGGCGAAGCTGTGGTAGACGCGTACAACTGCGTAGGCGGCGACTATGCTGCCAAGGAGTATGTGTACCAGTTTGTCGCTCCCTGCACCACGACCGCGCTGTTCACCCTGACGAAGGGGCCGGACGTGGAAGGGTTCCTGGACATTATTGCCCTGGACCCGGCCATCGGCTGCCACGGCGAAGCGTGCATTGACTACGACTGGATGTCCGGCGACGAGGCCTTCCTGCCCCTGGCCGTTGAAGAGGGCCAGGAGTACTTCATCGTAGTCGACGGCTACAGCGGCGCGTCGGGTGACTACACCTTGACCGTCGAGTGCGAGTGCGTCGAGCCGACTTGCGGCGACGGCAACTGCGGTGACGACGAGAACTGCATCACCTGCCCCGAGGATTGCGGCGCGTGCGAAGGTTCGTGCTGCGTGGCCAACGGCACTCCCGGTTGTGACGACCCGGACGTGCAGGCCTGCGTGTGCGAAATGGACCCGTTCTGCTGTGACGTAGAGTGGGATGGTCTTTGTGCTGAGGAAGCCGACGAATGCGGCTCCTGCGACGGCGACTGCTGCGAGGCCAACGGAACGCCGGGTTGCGACGACGCTGCCGTCGAGGCTTGCGTGTGCGCGGACGATCCTTTCTGTTGTAACGTGAACTGGGACGGCCTCTGCGTGGACGAAGTCGAGGGCCTGGGCTGCGGAACCTGCGGTGGTGAGGAGTGCGGGGATGACGCCTGCACCGGCACCGAGGATTGTGAAAACTGCCCCATGGACTGCGGCGAGTGTTGCGGTAACGGCGAGTGCGAAGGTGCATTCGGCGAAGACTGTGAAACTTGCGAAGTGGACTGCGGCGCTTGCCCGGGTGAAGGCTCCTGCTGCATTGCCAACGGCTCCCCCGGTTGCGACAACCCCGAAGTTCAGGATTGCGTATGCGCCAACGACCCGTTCTGCTGCGATGTGGAGTGGGACGGCCTTTGTGCTGCGGGCGCCGATGCCTGCGGTTCCTGCGGCGGCGACTGCTGCGCTGAAAATGGAACGCCAGGTTGCGAGGACCAGGACGTCGAAGAGTGCCTTTGCGAACTGGACCCGTTCTGCTGCGAGGTCACCTGGGACGCCATTTGCGCCGACGAGGCGGAAGCTCACTGCGACGCCGATTGCAGTGTAGCCGCGGGCGACTGCTGCGCAGCCAACGGCACTCCCGGCTGCGACGATGCGGACTGCCAGGCCACAGTGTGTGATGCAGACCCGTTCTGTTGTGACACTGCCTGGGACCAGCTCTGCGCGGATGAGGCTGCCGAGATGTGCCCGCTGTGTGCGGGCGAACCGTGGTGCGGCGACGGCGAATGCAACGCGGAAGAGACCTGCGCCACTTGCGCCGAGGACTGCGGCGATTGCGCCGGTGACTGCTGCGAGAGCAACGGCACGCCGGGTTGCGACGATATTGACATCCAGGATTGTGTTTGCGAGTTGGATCCGTATTGCTGCGAAGTGAACTGGGACGGCATTTGCGCCGGTGAGGCGGAGGCCGATTGCGGCGCCGACTGCGGCGGCATAGACCCCATTTGCGGCGACGGCGAATGCAACGGGGCCGAGACTTGCGAAGACTGCCCGCAGGATTGCGGCTTCTGCGCCGGCGAGGGCTCTTGCTGCATCTCCAACGGCACTCCCGGTTGCGACGACCTGGAGGTCCAGGAGTGTGTGTGTGCTGCAGACCCGTTCTGCTGCAACACCACGTGGGACGGACTGTGCGCAGCCGGGGCTGACGATTGCGGCTCCTGCGGCGGCGACTGCTGTGCGTCCAACGGTACCCCTGGCTGTGACGATGAGGATATCGAAGCGTGTGTTTGTGAACTGGACGCTTACTGCTGCGACGTGACCTGGGATGGTGCTTGCGCCACTGAGGCTGAGAACGACTGCGGCGCTATCTGCGGCGAAGTCAAGGGTGACTGCTGCGAGGCTAACGGCACCCCCGGCTGTGAAGATGCCGAGTGCGAGGCCACCGTCTGCGCCGTTGATCCCTACTGCTGCGAGACCCAGTGGGATGGCATTTGCGGCGACGAGGCGTTGCAGATGTGTGCTGTCTGCGGCGCCGGGCCGTTCTGCGGCGACGGCGACTGCGGCGAAGCCGAGAACTGTGGCAACTGCTCGGAAGACTGCGGGCCGTGCGAGGGCAACTGCTGCCTGGCCAACGGTACTCCCGGTTGCGATGACGCCGATGTGACGGCATGCGTCTGCGACATGGACCCGTATTGCTGCGAGAGCCAGTGGGACAGCCTGTGCGCTTCGGAAGCTGATGAGTGCGGTAGCTGCAACGGCGACTGCTGCGAAGCCAATGACACTCCGGGCTGCGACGACGAAGATTGCGAGGCTGCGGTTTGTGAAGCAGATCCTTTCTGCTGTAATGTCACTTGGGACGACCTGTGTGCTGCGGCGGCCGCTGACACGTGCGAAATCTGCCTCGTCGGCCCCGAGTGTGGCGATGGCTCGTGCAACGGAGCTGAGACCTGCGAAGACTGCCCCGAAGATTGTGGCTTCTGCGCCGGCGAAGGTTCCTGCTGCATCGCCAACGGCTCCGTAGGTTGTGATGACCCGGACGTCCAGGCTTGTGTGTGCGAGATGGACCCGTACTGCTGCCAGACTGCGTGGGACGGCCTTTGCGCCTCTGAAGCCGACGAGTGCGGCTCCTGCAACGGAAATTGCTGCGAAGCCAACGGCAACGCCGGTTGTGACGATGAAGGCTGCGAAGCCACGGTGTGCGAAGCTGATGCTTACTGCTGCGACGTGAACTGGGACAACATCTGCGCCAACGAAGCGCTGGAAATGTGCGACATCTGCATGGTGGGTCCTGAGTGTGGGGACGGTTCCTGTAACGGTGACGAGACCTGTCAGGATTGCCCCGAAGATTGCGGCTGGTGTGAGGGTGAAGGCGGCTGCTGCATCGCGAACGGGACCCCCGGCTGCGACGATCCCGAAGTGACCGCATGCGTGTGCGATATGGACCCGTACTGCTGCGAAACCGCATGGGACCAGCTTTGCGCGTCGGAGGCCGACGAGTGCGGCACCTGCAACGGCGACTGCTGCGTGGGCAACGATACTCCGGGTTGCGACGACGAGACCTGCGAAGCCTCGGTGTGTGAGGCCGATCCGTACTGCTGCGACACCAAGTGGGACGGCATCTGCGCCGGTGCGGCCGAGGATATGTGCGAAATCTGCATTGCCGGCCCGGTGTGCGGCGACGGTGCGTGCACCGGCGACGAGGGCTGCGAAGACTGCCCTGAAGATTGCGGCTGGTGCCCGGGTGAGGGCGGCTGCTGCATCGCTAACGGCACCCCCGGTTGTGACGATCCTGCAGTGACCGAGTGTGTGTGCGACATGGACCCGTATTGCTGCGAGAGCCAGTGGGACAGCCTGTGCGCTTCCGAAGCTGACGAATGCGGCACCTGCAACGGCGACTGCTGTGTGGGCAACGACACTCCGGGTTGCGATGACGAGACCTGCGAGGCCTCGGTGTGTGAGGCCGATCCGTACTGCTGCGACACCAAGTGGGACGGCATCTGCGCCGGCGCAGCCGAGGATATGTGCGAAATCTGCATCGCGGGCCCGGTGTGCGGCGACGGTGCGTGCACTGGCGACGAGGGCTGCGAAGACTGTCCGGAAGATTGCGGCTGGTGCCCGGGTGAGGGCGGCTGCTGCATCGCCAACGGCACCCCCGGCTGCGACGATCCCGACGTGACCCAGTGTGTGTGCGACATGGACGCCTACTGCTGCACCAACCAGTGGGACAGCCTGTGCGCTTCACAGGCCGACGAGTGCGGCACCTGCAACGGCGACTGCTGTGCGGGCAACGACACTCCCGGTTGTGACGATGAGACCTGCGAAGCTGCCGTGTGCGAGGTGGACCCCTACTGCTGTGACACCAAGTGGGATGACATCTGCGCCGGCGAGGCCGAGGATATGTGCGAAATCTGCATCGCGGGCCCGGTGTGCGGCGACGGTGCGTGCACTGGCGACGAGGGCTGCGAAGACTGTCCGGAAGATTGCGGCTGGTGCCCGGGTGAGGGCGGCTGCTGCATCGCCAACGGCACCCCCGGCTGCGACGATCCCGACGTGACCCAGTGTGTGTGCGACATGGACGCCTACTGCTGCACCAACCAGTGGGACAGCCTGTGCGCTTCACAGGCCGACGAGTGCGGCACCTGCAACGGCGACTGCTGTGCGGGCAACGACACTCCCGGTTGTGACGATGAGACCTGCGAAGCTGCCGTGTGCGAGGTGGACCCCTACTGCTGTGACACCAAGTGGGATGACATCTGCGCCGGCGAGGCCGAGGATATGTGCGAAATCTGCATCGCGGGCCCGGTGTGCGGCGACGGTGCGTGCACTGGCGACGAGGGCTGCGAAGATTGCCCGGAGGATTGCGGCTGGTGCCCGGGTGAGGGCGGCTGCTGCATCGCCAACGGCACTCCCGGCTGCGACGATCCGGCGGTAACCGCATGTGTGTGCGACATGGACGCATTCTGCTGCACCAGCCAGTGGGACGCCCTGTGCGCCTCACAGGCCGACGAATGCGGCACCTGCGACGGTGACTGCTGTGCGGCCAACGAGACCCCTGGCTGCGACGACGAGACCTGCGAAGCGACCATATGTGCGGCCGACCCCTACTGCTGCGACACCAAGTGGGACAGCATCTGTGCCGGCGCGGCCGAGGACACGTGCGAGGCTTGTGCGGTGGGCCCGGAATGTGGTGACGGCTCCTGCAACGGCGCCGAGACCTGTGCCGACTGCCCCGAAGATTGCGGGTGGTGCGAGGGCGAGGGCTCATGCTGCATCGCCAACGGCACGCCGGGCTGCGACAACAAGGCGGTCCAGGACTGTGTGTGCGACGCGGACCCGTTCTGCTGCACCAACACCTGGGATAGCCTCTGTGCGGCGGCAGCCGACGACTGTGGTTCATGCGGCGGCGACTGCTGTGCGGCCAACGACACCCCCGGTTGCGACGACGAGACTTGCGAAGCCACGGTGTGCGCAGCCGATCCGTACTGCTGCGACACGAAGTGGGATAGCATTTGTGCTGGTCAGGCCCTGGACATGTGCGCCGGGTGCGCGGTGGACCCGTTCTGCGGTGACGGCAACTGCGACGCGGACGAAGACTGCGTGGGCTGTGCAGGGGACTGTGGCGGTTGCCAGGGCGACTGCTGCGCTTCCAACGGCTCCATCGGCTGCAACGATCCGATGTGCCAGGCTGCGGTTTGCGCGGCGGACCCGTGGTGCTGCAACGTGAACTGGGACAACGCTTGCGCCGCCGGCGCTGCGGACTTGTGCCCCGCTTGTGCGCCGGAGCCGTTCTGCGGTGACGGCAACTGTGACGCGGACGAAGACTGCGTGACCTGTCCGGGTGACTGCGGCGGCTGCCAGGGTGACTGCTGCGAGTCCAACGGCTCCATCGGCTGTAATGACCTGGCTTGCCAGGCGGCCATCTGTGCGGCTGACCCGTTCTGCTGCGAAACAAATTGGGACGGCATCTGCGCCGAGGATGCGCTGGCCACCTGCGCTGTGTGTGCGGTGGACCCGTTCTGCGGTGACGGCAACTGCGACGCGGACGAAGATTGCGTGAGCTGTCCCGGTGACTGTGGCGGTTGCCAGGGCGACTGCTGCGCTTCCAACGGCTCCATCGGCTGCAACGATCCGATGTGCCAGGCTGCGGTTTGCGCGGCGGACCCGTGGTGCTGCAACGTGAACTGGGACAACGCTTGCGCCGCCGGCGCTGCGGACTTGTGCCCCGCTTGTGCGCCGGAGCCGTTCTGCGGCGACGGCAACTGCGACGCCAATGAAAACTGCGTGAACTGCGCCGGCGACTGCGGTGGCTGCCAGGGCGACTGCTGTGCGTCCAACGGCTCTGTCGGCTGCAACGACCCGGCCTGCCAGGCTGCGGTTTGCGCCGGGGACTCGTTCTGCTGCGAGGTAGAATGGGACGGATTGTGCGCTGCCGACGCCGAGGACCTGTGCCCCGCATGCGGGGGCGGGGCGTGCGACGACGGGTACGAGCCGGACTGTAACGGTGACTGCTTCCCCAGTGCCTGGATCGGGGACGGCGTTTGCGACGACGACGTCAACAACGAGAGCAGCGGCCTTGGTCACTTCAACTGTGCGGCGTTCGGCTGGGACGGCGGCGACTGCGCGCAGTAACAGCGTTCAGCTTCACCCATTTCACGTAGACATCCGCCCTCAATTGTGATATTTCCTCTCCGCTGTTTCTTGCGGAGGAAGTACCTATGAGTCTGCACCAAATGATACTGCTGGCCGAGGCGGGCGGCACCCAGGGGATCTTCCTCGGGATCGTTGCGTTCCTCGTCGTTGCCGGCGTTTTGCTGGTCTTGTGGTCTCGAAAGCGCGGCCGGAGAGAGGCCCCTCTTGAGGTGCCGGATGAGGCCGTGCCCGAACCGGAACCTGTCGTTGAGCCGGAGCCGGAGGAGCCGGCCAAACCGTTATTGCAGGTTGGCCGCACCATCGGCGATGGGCTGGAAAAGACGAGGAAGCAGGGTTTTGTCTCCCGGTTGGCCGGGGTCTTCAAGAAGGAACTGGACGAAGGTCTCGAGGACCGCATTGAAGAGGTGCTGCTTACCTCCGACATCGGGGTGAAGACCGCGGACCGACTTATGTCCGGCATAAAAGCGGAGCTTTCCCGGGCCGAAATGAAGGACCCATCGGTGGTTTGGAGCTACCTGAAGAAAGAGGTGGGCGACATCCTCACCGGCGTCGGCAGCTCAGGGCCGGGGGGTGAAACTGCGGCCGATGGTCCCCATGTTATCGCGGTGGTAGGCGTCAACGGTACCGGCAAGACAACTACCATCGGCAAACTGTCGGCCCGCTATATGAACGAGGGCAAGAAGGTAGCGATGGTGGCAGGTGACACGTTTAGAGCCGCGGCGGGCGAACAACTCGAGGTATGGTCAACCCGGGTGGGGGCCACGTTTCATCGAGGCGGGGAGAATCAGGACCCGGCGTCGGTAGCTTTCGACGGCATTCGCAAGGCGGGGGAGGAAGGCGCAGAAATAATCATGGTGGACACCGCAGGAAGGCTGCACACCAAGAAGCACCTGCTGGACGAACTGAAGAAGATCATCCGGGTTTGCGGCAAGGCCCAGCCGGGGGCGCCCCACGAAACCCTGCTGGTGCTCGATGCTACCACCGGGCAGAACGCGATCCAGCAGGCCGACATCTTTCGTGATGAAGTAGGGGTGAGCGGAATCGTGCTCACCAAGCTGGACGGCACCGCCAAAGGAGGCGTTATCATCGGCATCTGCGATACCCTGGGAATCCCGGTGAAGTATGTTGGCGTGGGGGAGCAGGTTGAGGACCTCCAACCGTTTTCCGCAGACGAGTTTGTCAGCGGCCTGTTCGGGGTCAATTGACCTGTCGTGGAAATTCCTTGCGCGCGTGTCGGCGTTCGTCTAAACTCGGCTAGACAACTGGTATGGGACACATGAACATGAAACGATTATTGGCGGCAGTCCTTTTCGTGGTCATTCCCTCCACCGCGCTGGCGCAAGGGGTGCTGGAGGAGGAGTACCACAAGAACATCAAGGTCTTCCAGCCCAAGCCTTTTCTGAAGAAGAACCGAGCCGACCTGGCTCCTTTCGGTGCGATTCAGCTAAACCCCAAGATGATCAGCCATGTGGGCTACGGGGCTGTGGCCGGATACCATTTCAACGAGGCCATCTGGGCGGGCCTTCAGTTCACGCAGTTCCACACCCGCTCTACCGAAGTCAAGGACAACCTCGAGGGTGACTACGGCCTGTTTCCTGAGCGCAGCGAGATGGGCTATTCCGCCACCGCCCGGTTTGCCTGGACGCCGCTGTTTGCGAAAAGCGCGGTGCTGGGCATGTGGCTGTCCCACTGGGATGCTTTCCTGTTCGGTGGGGGAGGGTTCGTCCGCACCAGGTTGACCGACTTCGCCGGCGCCGGTGAAGTGGGCCTGGGTACCCGGATCTTCCTGGGCAAGACATTTGCGCTCACGTTCGAACTGTCGGACATGATCTACGTTGAAACCTTCCCACTCAAGGACGAAACGGTAGTGATGCAAAACTACATGTTCAGGGCCGGTCTGGCAGTATACGTGCCCTTCACCTTCGAGTACGGAGGTGACAAATGAGAATCAAGGCCCTGGCATTCATGCTGGTACTGCTGGTTTCCTTCCCCGCTCTGGCAGAGAAGTCGACCATGGACAAGGCGCCGGTGGTGCGCAGCCAGATCAACTGGCGCAGCCTGCGTTCGGAGCTCATGCCTCGCATGGGAGTCACGCTGAACGACGCCTATTTTCGCAACTTCATCATCTCCCTGGGGTACAATTACCACGCTACCAACTGGCTGAGTTTCGGCGCCAACGTGGGCTGGGCCTTTCCCATAAAGACCGGTCTGGCGCAGAACGTGGAAGATGAAAAGAGCGAGGCCGGCAAAAGCTTCGCCATGCCCGCTACTCATCTCGGACTGGTGGCGGACGCCCACGTCGGGGTGACTCCGTTGTTCGGGAAATTCCTGCTGTTCGGCAACACCGCGCTGGCCTACGATGTGCACTTCAATTTCGGCGCTGGTGTTCTTCAGGTGCGCTGGAACTCCGAATTGCCCACCAGCTTCGATGCTGAGGACACCATGGCTTTCGGCCCGGCGTTGGGCGGTGGCATCAGGTTGTTCGTCGATCGCGGCGTCGCGGTGAGCATCGATATCATCGACTATCTGGCGGAGACCAATATGGCTGCGGTGAGAGACGAGGCCCAGCCGCTTTCCGAGTGCCAGGTGCGCCCCCTGGATTGCTACCAGGTGGGGCCGGCCGAGTGGACTCACAACGTCACGGCGATGCTCAGTTTCGGCATCATGATGCCTTACGAAACGACCTTCGGGGACTAACAGCCATGAATAAGCGGACGCTTGGCCTCCTAGCTGTTGTCGGGCTGGTGTTGCTGTATGCAGGTAGTGTTTTGGCCAGCCACTATCCCTTGGAGGCGGTACCGTTCATCGCGGACAGCGATAAGAAGCTGTTGAAGCAGCAGAAGATCCTCGATACCAAGCAGTTGCTCAATTCGTTGTTGACTTCCAAAGTGCGCAAGAAGATGGCCCGCAAGACCGGCATCGACAAAGAAGTGCTTACCGGCTACGTGCAGTTGTGCGACCTGCTCCGCATCAGGGGCGTGGGCCCCAAGATGGCAAAGCTCATCATGCTGGCCGGTGTCCCCGGCATCAAGGTTCTGAGAAAGCAGCAGGCAGCTCAACTGTTGGCAGGCATGAAGGAAGCCAACAAGGTTCACACCATTTCCGAAATCTTGCCCCAGGTGGAGACGATTCAGGACTGGATCGGACAGGCTGCGGAGTTGGAGATCCTGGTACGTTAGCATGGTGAAATGGTCGGTCGTAGCCGGACTTTCCGTAACATTACTGGCCGGTTCATCATGGTTCCTCGGTGATTATCTGTGGAATACCGTCGACAGCCGCACCGTGGCATTCTTTGTCTATCTTGCCTGGATGGCGCTGATTCTCGGCAGTGGCGCCGGGGTCGCTGCGCTGGTGGTTCGCCTCTTGTTCCCAGCCTCCTTCTCCCGGACGTCTGCGTCGGGCCGGCGGAACCTCGACCAGGAGGTCGACGAGTTTCTGGAGTTGAAGGGTTCGACCTCTCTTTTTCAGCCGGTGATGGTGTACTATTCGGTCTTCATGGTAGCGCTGTCTGTGGCCGCCATGTTCCTCGCTCAGCAGTTGTCTGACGCGGCGCTGTTCAGTTTCAAGATGGTTCAGCAGGAGGCGATGTCGCGCTCGTCCAACCCCGATGAGTTGTTGAGCCTGTTCGAAGAAATTGGCGAGATGAAAAAGCCGGACGAAGTTGACCGTTTCGTTCGGAAGTTACCCCAGTTCTACGACCATTCCGAAGAAGCCGTGCGAGAGGGGGCTTTCCAGGCCACCGCGGTGATGGCCCAGCGGATGAACTTCAGCGTTCGGTTGCTGGTTCAGGGCGGCGAATTGCTGGATCAGCGCTGGGAGCCCGACATTGTGGATTGGCTGCGGGGGTCGGTAGGACCGCGCCTGAAGCAGCTATATGATTCCGGTGTGACTCCCCGCCCCGGCATCGTCCGGGCCATGGCCTGGATCCAGGCTCCCGACTGTGCACCATTCTTCAGTTCCCTGGTCAGTTCGCGGGCAACTGTAGACGCCGAATTCACTGAGGCGGTAGTGGGACTGGGTAATCTGGCCACTCTCGAGGGCGCCGAGTCGTTGGCTGCGGCCGTGGGCGCGCGGCAGGGAGTGAGTCGGCTGACCCTCTTCTGGGCGCTTCGCCGCATCGGGCAGTCGTTGCAACCGGATCCCGCCGACCAGGAGCAGGGAGAGCGCATTCTGAAGCTGCTGGAAAAGGTGGTGGAGCAGTTCCCACATCTGGATGACGCGGCCTTGTGCGCGGCCGTCCACGCAGTGTGGACATACCAGCACGCGGGGGTGACCACCGCGCTCACCGATCTGTTTGAATCCCCCCGTGGGGAACTCGTTTGCCCCCGGGTGGAGATTCGCCCCCCTTTCGGCCCGCCTGTGGCCCTGGTGCAGGAGGAGCAGCTACGCTGGCTTCTTCTTAACGTGCTGGCCGACGTCGGAGTTGGCAATCCTGAGTTCAAGGGGTGGGTGTCCCGCATGATCAGCAGCGGCGGATTCGAAGACAAAACCGACAAGGGCCTCAGGCAGTTGTACGGCGCCCTGGCAGGACAGGAAGAATGAGTATCTCCAGATTCGGCGTTTCGATGCCCTCGGAACTGTTGCGGGATTTCGACCGGCTGAGCACGAAGCGGGGCTATGGCAATCGCTCCGAGGCGGTGCGGGACATGGTCCGTCAGTGGTTGGTGGAGGAGGAGTGGGCCGCGCCGGAAGGTGACGACGACGAGGAGCGCGTCGCGGTGGTGGTTATCGTCTACGACCATGAGCGTTCCGAGCTGTCGCAGAAACTCACCCACGTCCAGCACGAAAAGGTGGGCGTGGTGGTCACCTCTCTACACCTGCACATGGACCACCACAACTGCCTCGAAGTTATTCTTTTGCGGGGGCCGGCGAGGGACGTGTCCGGTCTGGGAGAGTCGCTTATTGCCACCCGGGGAGTGCTTTTCGGCAAGCTGGTAAAAGCGACCTCCGGCAAGGGCATCCTTTGACCCCAATTGTTCTTGCATTGACCAGTAGCGCGTGCTAGATTGCCGCTACTGCATTGCGCGGTGTTAAATGAGTGTTTTTGACTAGCTAGGAGGTAACAGTATGGCTGACGCCCTGGGAATGATCGAGACTAGAGGCTTCGTAAGCATGGTGGAAGCGTCCGATGCGATGGTAAAGGCTGCGAAAGTCGAACTCGTACATTATGAGAAGATCGGGGGCGGCTACACGACTGCCGTCGTTAGAGGAGACGTCGCTGCCGTCAAGGCCGCGGTGGAGGCCGGCGCTCGTCAGGCTGAACGTGTGGGCGAACTCGTGTCAGTACACGTGATTCCGAGGCCCCATGCGAATATCGATGCCGTACTCCCGTTGGGCAGAAGGCCTGAAGACCTCGCCAAGACCAGTTCGGGCTAACTCCGGCCGGGCTGAAAAGCCCAAAATCTCAGGCCTGGCCTCTTGTCCTACCATTTGTTTGCCCGGGGGGAAGCTATGCTGATGGGTAGAGTTGTTGGATCCGTCGTCTCCAGTCGCAAGGAAGACAGCCTTGTCGGGCTAAAATTCCTGCTGGTGAAGCAGGTCGATGTAGACTTGAACGAGTTGGACAAGTTCGTAGTCGCAGCCGATGCGGTTGGCGCCGGCATGGGTGAAGTAGTGCTGTACGCCAGCGGCAGTTCGGCGCGACAGACCGTAATGACCAATGAGCGCCCCGTGGACGCCACCATCATGGCCATAGTCGACTCCTACGACATTATGGGCAGATTGGCGTACAGCAAGCATGAGGAGGACCTGTCGGGCAAATACGACCCGGTCCTCGACTAGGAGGTGACCGATGAAGCTGGACGAGCCTAAACTCCAGGAAATTGTTGAAAAGGTGGTTGAGCGCCTCCAGCAACCTGAGACGGCCGCCTCCCCTGTCAAGGCCGCGGCCGCGACCCGTACGGGACCGGCGGTAGTGGTGCCCAGCACCGGTCGTTACGGTGTCTTTCCGGACGTTGATTCCGCAGCCAGCGCGGCGCAGCTTGCTTTCGAACAGCTTCAGGTTCAGCCCCTTGAATTACGGGGCAAGATGATCGAGGCTGTGCGGGAGGTGGTGCGCAGGAACACTGCAGAGCTTTCGCAGCGTACGGTAGAAGAGACCCGCATGGGACGGGTCGAGGACAAGATCAACAAGAACCTGCTGGCGGCCAACAAGACGCCGGGAATTGAGGCACTTCAGCCGGTGGCCTGGTCGGGAGACGATGGCCTTACTCTCACCGAGCGGGCGCCGTATGGGATTATCGGCTCCATTACCCCCTGCACCAACGCCACTGAGACGATCATTTGCAACGCCATCGGCATGATCGCAGCCGGCAACGCGGTGGTCTTTAATACCCACCCCCGCGCCGCCGAAATCTCCAACTTCCTCATCCGGATGTTGAATCAGGCGATGATGTCGGTAGGAGGTCCGGAGAACCTGCTCACGGTGGTTGCTCAGCCGACGATCGAATCTGCCAACCAACTCATGGAGCATCCGGGAATTCGGCTGCTGGTCGTAACCGGCGGGCCGGGTGTGGTCGATGTGGCTATGAGCAAGAAGAAGAAGGTCATTGCGGCCGGGCCCGGCAACCCGCCCGCGCTGGTGGACTCAACCGCACATCTTGAGCGTGCGGCTCGCTACATTGTGCAGGGGGCTTCCCTGGACAACAACATCGTTTGCGTCGTGGAAAAAGAGATCATCGCGTGCCGGACCATTGCCGACAAGCTCAAGCAGTACCTGGGCCAGAACGGCGCGTTTCTGCTGCGGGATTCCATGATTCCCAGGGTGCAGAAGGTGGTGTGTGGCCCCAAGGGCCCCAATACTGAGTTTGTGGGCAAAGACGCCAGCTACATTCTGAAGGCCGCCGGAATAGATGTGTCCGGCGACCCTCGCATCATCGTGGCCGAGGTGGACGAAAAACACGCCTTTGTCCAGTTGGAACTGTTGATGCCGGTTATCCCCTTTGTAAGAGTGGATTCCCCCGAAGAGGGGATCGCAATGTCCAAGCGGGTAGAGCACGGCTTCAGGCACACCGCGGTTATCCATTCCACGAACATTGACAATATGCACCTCATGGCCAGAGAGATGGATTGCTCCATCTTTGTGAAGAACGCACCGAGCTATGCGGGTATGGGATTCGGTGGGGAAGGTTATGCATCCTTCACCATCGCCAGCCCTACCGGCGAAGGGTTGACTTGTGCCAAGCACTTCAGCCGAGAGCGCAGGTGTACTCTCAAGGACTACTTCAGGATCGTCTAGGACATGACCGCGTACCCAGCCCTGGCGCTTATAGAAGTTTCCAGCATCGCGCGAGGGATGGTTGTAACCGACGCCTGCGTCAAAAAGGCAGTGGTCACGCTGCTTTCTTCCCGTCCCATCGCACCGGGCAAATACATTACACTGTTCTGGGGCGAGGTTGCGGAAGTTGAGGAAGCCTACCAGGAAGGGGTGCGCACGGCCGGCGAGACGATGGTGGACAGCCTCTTTCTGCCCGGCGCCCATGCCGTGGTCTTGGAGACGCTGGCCGGCATTGCTCAGCCCACCGGGGTTGACTCCATCGGCATTGTCGAGACCTTCGCAGTCAGTTCAACCATACTTTCTGCCGACGCAGCCTGTAAGGCCGCCGAAGTGGAACTCCTGGAAGTGCGGTTGGCCACCGGTCTGGGCGGTAAGGCCTACTATCTTGTATCCGGAAAGCTCCACGATGTGGAGGCCGCGGTAGAGGCTGGGACTGGTGCGATTGCGCCCGACCAGTTGGTCAGAACGGAGATTATCCCCCGTCCTGCCCCCGACTTCACCGATTTCGTCTGGTAGTGTTGACACCGACAACGGTTTGCCGCAGAATTCTCATGCAGGAGGTTCAAACAATGCTGAAAAGATGGCTCGGTCTCTTGCTTCTCTCCCTCTTCCTGGCAGTGTCTGCTCCGGCGTGTAAGAAGAAGGGCGAAGAAGCCGAAGGCGACGCGGTAGCAGAACAGGAAGACGATTCGGAAGACGGCAAGAAGAAGAAAAAGAAGAAGAAGAAGAAGAAGAAAAAGAAGCGTAAAGGAAAAAAGGGCAGCAAGAAGAAGAAAGAGGACAAGACCAAAGCGGCCGACGGGGACAAACCGGCGGATGGCGGGAAGTCGGTGGTGCCCTCGCCGCCTGCGGGTGAGGCCGCCGGGAATTCCCCGCGCACTCCTCCCGCAGGGGACGCGGCTGCGGCTGTCGATCGTGGCCAGCCCCGGAACCGGCCGGTGGACGCAGCGTCTCCCGGAGACACTCCGGCAAAGCCGGCGGACAGGGGCTCCAAACGCGGCCCTGCCTCAAGAGGTGTGACCCCGCCACCAGTAAAAGTCTCAGCCACGAAGTATGTCTCGGTTGCAGACATTACCCAGCGACTGCCTGAAAAGGGGTGGGTCTCGTACGGTCCGATCCCGGGGCTGGAGCCTTACGAGAATTATAACAGCGTCATCTACCGTCGTCCCGGAACCAATCGTTTTGTGTCTGCCCAGGTGTGGGACTTCGCGACCTATGCCGAGGCTGTGGAAAAGTGGAATGAGCAGTTGGGGACCTATCCCAACGCCGAGGAGCAGAAGGAGCTTTTCTCCGACCTGGTGTTCTTCTCTTACCGTAACCAGACCACTAACCTCACCTTTGTGGAGCCGGACCGTGCGATGGTGATCTCGGTGACGTGCCACACTGAAAGTTGTGACGACACTTCGCTCTACGAATTGGCCAAGACCGCCTACATCCGCGCCCACTAGCCGGGCAGACATGACCGTTGCCCTGACCATCCTGTTCTTCATCGCCCCCGGGGCCTCCTCAATTGCCGAGGGCCGCTGGGTGCGGGGCGCGGCCCTGTTCGTCTTGAACCTGGCCGGCATGCTGGCCGCGGCGCTCCTGGTGACCCGCTTCGATACGTTTCCGCTGGCTGCCGTGGTTCTCTGGCTGGTCTACCAGGGCGTCCTGACCGTTACCTTTGGTCTACAAGAGCGACAACGAAGATCCAACCAACGGCGAGTGGCCGTGGCAGGGATGCTGGCCGCGGCGCTGTGTCTGTCGCCCCCGATACTTGCAGGTTTCCTGGTGGCAGATGGGATTTCGATAATGCGCGTAGAGAATTCTCCTACCGGCCCCCTGCTTCAGCCCGGAGACTGGGTTTCCTACCGTCGCGTGACGACATCATCACCGCTGCGTCCGGGGGACCTGGTGGTGGTCCGATGCAATGACGCACCGGGTAGCCGTGTCGCAAGAGTGATGGGGGTGCCGGGTGACGAGGTCTGGCGGGAGAAGGGCCGGGTGTGCACCACCACCGGCTGCTACCCGGTAAAGCGTATGGGCGACTTCAAGTCAGGTGGAGATTCGGGGGCGGCAGCAGTGGAGGTGCTAAACGACAACTACCACGTCATCGTCCACTCTGGAGGTTCTTCCCCCGCGACAGCCGGCATGGCCCTTTGGCTGGGGGATGGCGAATTTGCCCTGCTGCCGGATAACCGGGGCGACCAGAAGGGCTCGTCCTGCCGGAGGGGCCTGGTGGCGCGCCGGGACGAGATCCAGGGAATCCCCACGTGGGTGCTGTTTTCCCCGGAGGTAGAGCGAATAGGGTTGGCGATCAAGTAAGTCTTTACTTGCCCTTCTTTTTCTTCTTCTTTTTTCTTGCGTTCTTCTTGCGCAGTTCCTGGAAACGCTTGAACTGCTTAGCGGTGAGCGGCAGGTTCACGGTGTCTCCAACGCGGATTCTGTCGATGGATTTGAGGTGGCGGTTGGCACGCTTGATATCGGTAATGCTGATCTGACCCCACTTCGCGTATTCTCCCGCGGTTTCCCCCTTCTTCACGATGACGGGAAACACCTCTTTGGAGTCCTGCTCCGGAATGGTCTCGTCCCCTTCGCTCGCAGCTTCATCCATCGACTTCTCTTCCAGGGTCGGAACAATCAGCTTGGTGCCGGGGCTCAGGTGGTATGGGTCGCACGCTTCGTTGTGCATGACCAGGAACCACAGCGGCGCGTCGTATTTGCGGGAGATGCCGTCCAGGGTGTCGTTCTTCTTGACCACATATTCCACCGCTTCGATGTCGTACTTGTCGTACATCTCCTTCTTGCGTCCGGTCCAGTACTCCTGCCGCTTGCGCTCGAAGTCGCTGAACTCGGATGCGGTAAGCGAGAGGATGTACTTCTTCCCGAAGGTGGGCAGCTTGTCATCGTTGATGAGCTTCAATTCCTCTACCGGGATCCCGCTCCATTCGGAGTAGAGGCGGATAGTCTCGCCCGGTTTGGCCAGGATGAAACGTTCCTGCTTGGTTTGCCTCACCAGGTGTTCCACGGAGACGATTTCCTCTTCGGCCCCGGCGCCGACCGGGATGTCACCCTCATCTTTGATGAACACACCCTTGGGCGCGGGCCCTTCCTTGGCTGCCCCGGAGTCTGTGGTGGTAACTTTGACTTTCTCGACGTTTTTGTCACCGCAGGCGCCAGCGGTGCAGAGCGCCCAAGCGACAACGACCAGAATAGCGGCGGATCGTCCGGACTGAAACATGGTTTGCGGACCTCCTTCGTACACGTCTCCCATTTTCCATCACTGTACTTCTATCACGTCAGCGAGCGGCTGGCAAAAAAACGAGGGTCGAGGGGGCCAAAAAAGAGCCGGGGAAGGGCAGGATCAGGCCTGTTCCTTCGGGGCGCCCTCAGCGGTGGTGGCGGCCGGTGGCTCGGCAGCAGGGGCAGCCTGTGCGGGGGGAGCAGGTGGGGGCGGCGCCGGCGCTGCCGCCTGCTCGGGCGGCGCCTCTTCTTCTCCACTCACCGCCTTCTTGAACTCCTTGATGGAGCTACCGAGGGAACGGGTCAGCTTCGGTAGATTCGCCCCGCCAAAAAGCAGCAGGATAATAATCAGGATAACTATCAGCTCGCTTGTCCCGAGGCCGAATAGGGTAGCTAGGCATGTCGTCGGCGTGAGCATCTCGTTCCTCCTTGAGCTTGCTCATATTCTGTGGCATTGTAGTATTGTCTGCGCCCCGTGGCAAGACCTTTGTCCCTTTTTCCGGGTACGGGACCATCGAGAGGGCGGAATGCCTAGAATTGCCTCTGTTGTTCGATTTGGCTTTCTGCTGTGCGCCTTGTTCCTGGCACCTCAATGTTCGCCCCAGGGTGATGATGGCCCCCTATGTCTCTATGATTGTGACTTGTGCTCACCGGACGGTTGTCCCCCGGACCGTTGCGGCCTGCTGGTGGTGATGTCCGAACAATGCGAAGGGCACGCCGATTTTGCAGAGGTAGCGGTCGGGGAGTGCCTTGAAGAGCATGTGGTCCGGCCCGGCGAGCAGCTACTCCTCTGTGCGACGGTGATGAAGGGCAAGAGCGAAGTGGTCTACGTCAGGGCTGACGACCCTGAGCCGTGGGTATGGCAGCACACCGAAAAATGCTCCGACGAGGAATCCGGCGCGCTGAAAGTACTGACTCTCAAGTGCGACAAGTCGGACAGCACCTCCGAGGGGTTGCCGGAAGAAGGGAACTGAGCATGAGTGACGCCAGGGATTTTGGAGAACTGTTTGCCAATGCACTCGTGCGCCACTCCATGGAGTTGGCGGCCACCCTGTGGGGGGTGACCAGTTGCGTCGTGGGGCAGGATCTTGCCGCGCACTTTCCGGTGATCGCACCTGAACCTTTAAAGGAACTGTTCCGATCTTTGTTGAGCCGGAACAGCCTCAGAGAAGACCTCGAGGCGCACTTTGCGCCGCTGTTCGTGTCATCTCCTGATTGGACGGGGCCCCGCTGGTTTCAGCCTAGCGACGGCGTTCGCATGTTGGTGACTCCGGTCGGTGCGACCTCAGGGTTCACCTTCCTTCTGTGCGTCCCCTTCGTTCATCACGAAGAATCAGAAGAAGAAGATCGAACCGCGTTGCTCAAGTTGATCCGCAGCTTCAAGCTGTCCAGTCTCAAGTCCGGCGTGGAGTTTGTGCCGGTGCTGTCATCCCTTATGCGGCGACGGGTACAAACCCACATGTCCACGTTGGGCCGCGAGATGGACCTGCTGCTGTCCAGGAAAACCCGCCGATCCGGCGACTCGCAACGTCGAACGCCGGTCCAATCCGGACTGGTCGGCGACAGCCCCGCAGTCAATGAATTGAAGCGGCGGTTGAAGGCGCTGGCTTCGGAAGATGCGCCCCTCCTATTGCAGGGTGAAATCGGAGCGGGGCGCCGCACCGCAGCACGCGCTCTACACGCGATGAGCGGCCGAAAGTCCCAGCCGGTGGTTGTGATCGATTGCCAGGCAACGCCGCCGTCACACCTGGTCAGCAACGTCCTGGGTGATGCCTGGAGGCCTGGCGCCGCCACCCAATTGGATAAGATCGCGGCCAACGGAACGGTCATCTTCCACGAGGTCAGTTTCCTGCCGCCTCTGCTTCAGCAATTTCTCCTTTTCTATTGTGACGAATGGGACGCAGGGGGGGTGAGGCCGTTCAGAGTGGTGACCACCTCGTCCTATTCTGCAACCGCGCTGGAGAATCTTGGAACGCTTAGAGAGGAGTTGCTTGCCCTCTTGAGGGGCAATCTTGTCAGTCTGCCCGCATTGCGGCATCGCAAGGACGACCTTGCCGATCTGGCCAACGACATGTTGCTGCGCTTGCGCTCCCGCGACCCGGACGCTCCGTACGAGTTTCGAAAGGATGTGTTCAAGACCCTCCGGTTGTACGATTGGCCCGGCAACCTGTGGGAGTTGAAGGGGGAGGTCAGGCACATGGCGGCCAGCGCCAAGGGACGCCGTGAAATCGGCGCTCAGGACGTCTCGCCCCGTATTGTAACCAACGTTAAGCACACCGTCCCTGCGGCGGTGAGGCAGGACCCGGATCTGACCTTGCCCCAGGCGGTGGAGAACCTGGAGCGAAGTCTGCTCATGGAGACCCTGTCTCAGACCAAGTGGAACAAGAGCAAGACCGCCAAGGTGTTGGGCATCTCCCGCCGCAACCTTATTCGCAAGATCGGCCGTTACCGTCTCGATCGCCGTAAGTACGGAAGGGATGGAGATGAGATCACCGAGGATATTCCCGAAGTAGAAGAAGAGTAGAACTCCGGCAGAGATCCTTCGACTTCGCTACGCTTCGCTCAGGATGACACCGAATCAGCCCGGTGGCTGAGGGCGTTGCAGCCACGAGGAGCGAGGCGAGAACGGAATGAGGTGTACACCCGTACTCCGCAGTGACGATCGAGCCGATGAGACGAAGTAGATGCGACGCTATCAGCCGCCGGGGGTGAAAACGAAGGGCCAGCGGATAATACACATACCGCCCGCCGGCTTCTGGAAGTGAACCTTACCGATAATCTTGGAAATGCACTTGCCTAACTTCTTGTTGCCGGAGGTGTTCTGAACCGTCTTGACACCCTTGACCCGGCCGGTCAGGTCGATAATCCATTGGACCGTCACTTTGCCTCTGAGATCGGGTTTCATCTGCAGTTGCATTTCGTAGCAGGCCCTGATGGCTGCGGCTCTGCCGCGAACCTTTCTTTGCACGTCGGCCTTCTTGCAGAACTGGCCCATGGAGCCGGAACCCAGCTTGACTCTCGAGGCGCGCTTACGGTCACGTCCCTTAAGGCCTGCCAGCGCCATTCTGCCGGAGCGCCGGGCGCCCGCACCACCAATGCCGCCGGGCAAACCGCCGCCCATTCCGCCCATTCCACCGAGGCCAAATGCGCCACCGCCGCCGAAGCCGCCGCCGCCGCCGCCAAACCCGCCGGCGCCGCCGAAGCCACCGCCACCGCCGTAGTCGCCGGTGCCTCCGGAGCTACCCATGTAGGAGAAGTCGGAGTCACTCTCGTCGGCCAGATCAAACTGTCCGTCCTCGCCCCAGACCACGTTCTTCACTGCCAGGTTGCGGTCCTTGCCCAACAGTTTGGACAGGGAGGTGTTTTTCTTCATCTTGCTATCGAGCACCGCGATGACGCCCTTCTTCTTCAACTCCTTGGCCATCTCGGTATCTCGTTTGGCGTCCTTGCCGATGTGTCCTTCCTTCTTTGGCTTGAACTCCTCGTCCTTCTCCAGCTCCACCGCTTTTTTCAGCGGGTCACCCGCGTCCTCGAGTTTCTGCTCCATGGCCGGGGTGTCTTCAGGCTCTTCCTCGAGTTTCTCTTCTTCCTCGATCTTCTCCTCGTCCTTGAGTTCCTCTTCCTTGAGTTCCTCTTTCTTGATGCGCTCCTTTTGTTTCTGGTCCTGCTTTACATCGATCTTGATGAAGCGCTTCAGCTCTTCCTTGGTCTTCAACTTGACGGACAGAGGCCGGGGAGAAACCACGATGGCAAGGAGGAAGGCGATCTGGATCGCCGCGGAAAGCAGTGCCGAGGAAGCCATCGCCTTGTCAAAGGCCAGGAGCGACTTGCCGGTCTTGGCAACAGCCGGAATGGTGAACTGAAAGAAGAGGCTCAGTTCGCCGAATTTGAAGACGCCGTTGTCGCCGGGCTTTATCGGTACGTAGTTGACGCCGCTGACGTTGGAAGTGTATTTCTTCCGGTAGTCTTCAGCCGATTCGGTCTTGCCGTCGATGGTTACGCGGCCGTTGACGTTCTCGTTGAGTGCCACCCAGTAGTGGTCCTTGCGGCCTCCCTTGTGCTTGATGAGGTTGAGCTTGGGGAAGTCGGCGGGCAGCGGGAACATGTTTTTCAGATCGGAGCCGACGGAAACGGTTTCTCCTTCGGAGAAGATGCGTTCCCGGATGATGGTGTTCTTCCACAACAGCGCCACCCGCAGGAACCTGGTGTCCGAGGAGTAGCTGGGTTGTGCACTAATGGTCTTCAAGCCGCCGAAGAGGGCAACCAGGAAGCCGCCCCAGATCAGGTAGAAGGCCAGTCCCGCCTTCATGAACCCGATGAACTTCGTGGGGTTTCCGTCCGCGTCCATTTCGAACTGGAGGCTGTGGATCTCCCGGTAGAAGTTGGGAGCGTCGAATGCAATATAAATGATCGTGCACAGGCCGACGGACGCGAGAATCACATTTACCAGCGCCACCTGCTTGAGCTTTCTGAAATAGAAAGCGAAGAGGCCGACGGGGATAATGAGCGCAGCCACAACGAGGGTCACTTTTCCGGCTAGGAGCTCGGTTAGGAGCGCCTCCTTCCCCTCATAGACCATTTCGTAGAGGGGGAATCCCAGGCCGCCGGCGAGTACGACTAGAGCTCCGATGAATGCGATTACCTGTCCAATCTTCATACGCCCACCTGTTAAGAATCTACATTAACACAACGCAACATCTTATTTTGGCCGCTAAAGCATGTCAAGCGCAAAACCGGTTGCAGAAAGCCCGAATCCGGCCTCGGCAGTTTCGATAGACACCCGTACCTCTATCTGGTTCCCGGAACCTTGAATTTTGGTGGCGGAAGTTGTGCGGCGCGGGATCCGCCCCCACGCGCCTTGAGGGTGCGAAGAACCTCGATGGCCTGCTCACGTTCATCATGACGGGAGTAGAACCTGGACAATTCCGCCAGATTGCGTCGGCGATTGACGCCATATCTGGCGAGAAATCGGAACTCATCTTCTGCCACCGCCAGGTGGCCTTGGCTCTCCGCTACTCTCGCCAACCGGCTGCGGACCGCCAGATTTGACGATCCGAAGTAGGCTGCTTTTTTCAGCACCAGTTCGGCGTCGGCGGGACGTTCCAGATCGAGGAGGACCAGGGCCAACTCCAGCATCGGCTCCACTGCGCCCTTGGTGAGAGCGATAGCCTTCCTGTACTCTTCTGCGGCCCGTTCCCCATCGCCGGCCTTCCGGTATTCCCGGGCCAGGGCCAGGTGCAGAATGTACAACTCGCCGCGGGCTGCGCTGGCCATGCGCAGCAGATACAGCGCGTCGGGAGAGTCCCCCGCCAGCGCCGCGCACAACGCCCGCTTGTAGGCTGAGTACCACCACTGCGGCGCTACTCCCAGCGCAACTTCATACTGCCGGCATGCCAACAGTACCTTGCCGTCGGAAAACAGCTCGTCGCCGGCGGTGATCGCCTTGCGGGCCCGGCTGATCGGGTCATCGTCCTGTGCCGCCGCAGGCGCGGAAAGCAGAGCGCCGGCGAGGGTCGCTGTCACGAAAAGAATCGCACCGCACCGCGGTCGTGTCATGGACGGCTCTTGTTCTAGAACGTCAGTTCAAAGGCGAACCCGGAGTAGTCGGGGCCCATGAGGGGGGTGAAATAGGTGGTTGAGGGAGCCGGAGAATCGGACGAAGCCTCGACGATCATCAAGGTCACCGCAGTGATGGCACTACCCACTGCGACACCGGCCAGCACGTTGGTCCAGAGGGCCGCGTCCTCTCCGTCCGCAATAATCGGGTCGAAGCCGTCGTAGAATTCGTTTTCGCTCACGCTGCACTTGCCGTCCGGGCACGTCTCATCCCTGAAATCCACGGCGTCCTGCTCGTGTGCCAGCATTTCCGAGTACATATACGCGGTCCCGCCGGTAGCCAGCAGCGCAACCCCTGAGAATACCCACACATAAGGCCACAGGGTCGAGCGCTCCTCGACCTTGGGCGGAGGTGGCTTGACCTTCCCGTCGTCAACGGGAGGGGCGACCACCACGATCTTCTTGAGTTCGAGTTTTGCTTCGCAGAATCGCTCATGCTGGCACGTAACCGTGGCGCTGCCCGGTTCATAGCCTTTCTTGCGCGCTTCCACCAGTCGTTTTCCCGGAGCCACCGAAATCGGCTTGCCTTCGTACTTCACCGCCTTTCCATCTACAAAGAGGTCCGCTCCCTTGACGTTCACGACCACGGTGAGATACGGATTGTCCGGAGTCAATACCCAGTCGGAAACCGCCTCGACTTCCTCGATGAGCTTGGCGAGGTCTCCCGGCACCCGCTTGCGGTAAGGCATGCGGTCGGGGAGGTCGGTCATGGACAGTTTCCATACCTCAAGGCGGAATCCGCCCCTGGCTTTGCCCACCTTACCGAACACCAGCAGCTTCAATCCCCTGGCTTTGCCCACCTGCCGGACGCATTGGGGTACCGCCAGCCGGACGTTGGTATCCTTCTTCCACTGCTCCACCTTGTCGAGGCAGGACGCGCCGCCTTCGGCGAGGGTCTCCTTCAACTGCTTCTTGAAGCTCTCTTTGCCGAGCACCTTGTACGACTTTCCGCTCTTCTCGATGAGCGCGGAGATCAGCACCTCGGTCAAGTCGTCGCCTAGCTCCCGGTCCATGTCGCTCTCGGGGAACAGAAGGACTGCACCCTCCTTTTCCTGAGCAAGGGCGCTCGTGGAAACCAGAGCAAAGACCAGAAAGCACGCGATAAAGCAAGATCTGATCATCTGTTCTACCTCACTGCTCTCTACAATAGATAAAGGCTTGCGAAGTGTCAAATAAAGCAGGCGGTAGAAAAGGACAGGCGGTAGGCGGTAGGAACGGACAAGAGGCCACAGTGACCGCAGCAATGAATCCAGTTGACAAGAGACAGCCCGGTGTTTAGCGTACCAAGTCGCCAAAAATGGCGGGGAGATGCTGTATGCTGCTGACCATAGATCCACAGGAACCGGAACACTGGCTCATTGCCGAGGTGACAAAGGTGATCAAGCGTGGTGGCATTGTGGTGCTGCCCACCGACACCGTCTATGGAGTTGCCTGCGACATCGAGAATGACGAAGCCGCCCGGCGGATTTACAAGCTCAAGGGTATGAACCCGAAAAAGCTCTTGTCGATCCTGTGCAGCGACCTCACCATGGCGGCACAATACACCCGCGGAATCCCTAACACCCTGTTTCGCATCGTGCGTCGCAAACTCCCGGGGCCCTACACTTTTATCCTGCCGGCCTCGAAGGAAGCGCCGCGGACTATGCGGAAGAACCGTAAGACAGTGGGCATAAGGGTACCCGATTGCCCTGTCACGTTGGAACTGATCGGGCAGTTCGGCCGCCCCCTGCTGTCCACCTCTTTGAGCGTGGCGCCGGGGCACTGGCTGCTGGACCCGTTCGAGATCGAGGAGGAATATCGCAACGAGATAGACCTCGTCGTGGATGGAGGACTCTTGTACGCGGAGCCTTCCACCGTCATAGATTTCACCAGTTCCGAGCCGGAGTTGGTCAGGGAAGGCAAGGGCCCCGTCGACTTCTTCTAGCGTTCCTGGAGTAGATTTCATGGATGAGCGATTCGACATTCTGGTGTTGGGCAGCGGCGTGGCCGGGCTCACCGCCGCATTGGCTGCTGCTGAACACTCACAGGTCCTCGTGCTGGCCAAAGACTCTCTCGATGAGACCAGCACGGCTCTGGCACAGGGCGGCATCGCAGCGGTCTTCGGACCTGACGATTCCTTCGATGACCACATCAGGGACACCTTGAAAGCGGGTGCGGGACTCAGCGACACCGAAGTCGTGGAACTGTGTGTCCGCGAGGCCCCGGCGGCCATCGCTGAGCTGGCGGACTTGGGCGTGGGGTTCGAGCGGGCTCGCCACAATGGTAAGCAGGTGTTCGATCTCGGCCGGGAAGGGGGCCATTCCCGCCGTCGTATAGTTCACTCTAAGGACCAGACGGGCCGTCGAGTTGAAGATGTCCTGTTGGACCGGGTTCGGGCCCATCCATCCATAACTGTGCGAGACCTCTCGCTCGCGGTGGATTTCATCACTATGGGGTCGCTGGAGGGAAGGCAGCCCGGTGACGATGCTGATGACGACCGCTGCATCGGCTGCTACGTTATGGACAAGCGCACCGGCGCCATCCACACCGTCGGGGCCGGGGCTACCATCGTGGCGACTGGTGGGGCCGGCAAGGTGTACCTCTACACCAGCAACCCCGATGTCTCCACCGGTGACGGCGTGGCCATGGCCGCCCGGGCCGGAGCCCGCATCGCGGACATGGAGTTCTTTCAATTCCATCCCACCTGCCTCTACCACCCCTTGACCAAGAACTTCCTCATCTCCGAAGCGGTTCGTGGCGAAGGGGGCCTGCTGGTGACCGCGGGCGGCCAACGATTCATGCCCGGCTATCACGAAGATGCCGAGCTTGCATCCAGGGACACCGTAGCCCGGGCTATCGACGCGGAGCTGAAGAAGACGGGAGACGATTGTGTATACCTCGATCTGACCCATCGCGACGGTTCGTTCATCGAAGAGCGTTTCCCGGGCATCTTCTCCTATTGCTACAGCCTCGGTCTGGATATTCGCACCGAGCCGATCCCCGTGGTGCCCGCGGCCCACTACCAGTGTGGCGGGGTGAGAGTCGATACCAACGGCTGGACCGGATTGCCCGGCCTGTACGCGGTTGGCGAGGTGGCGTGTACCGGCATGCACGGCGCTAATCGGCTGGCGTCCAACTCGTTGCTGGAAGCGTTGGTGTTCAGCAAGCGCGCAGCCGCGACCGCATATCATTGGCTGAAAGAGGTTCCCGCAGGCCCCGCCTGCCTGCCTCGCTGGCAGACCGGCATGGCTCGCCACCCCGACGAGTCGGTGGTGATCACTCAGAATTGGGACGAGATCCGACGGTTCATGTGGAACTTTGTCGGAGTGGTGAGGTCGGACAACCGTCTGGACAGAGCCCGCAAGCGCCTGGCCGCAGTTCAGGAGGAGGTCAAGGCCGACTACTGGAGCTTTATCCTGACTCCGGACCTGGTGGAGTTGAGGAACCTTGCCGACGTCGCCCAGCTCATCCTCGAAATGGCTATCGCCAGGAAAGAGAGCCGCGGCCTTCATTACAACCTGGATTATCCTGATCGAGACGATCGTAACTGGCAGCGGCACAGCGTCGTACGCCGCCCGGGTAAACGGAGAGGATAGGGTCAGGGTCCAGGGTCAGGGTCCAGGGTCAGGGTCCGGGGTCAGGGTCGAACGAGAAACGAAGACTATCCTTTGTAGTTCCCGGGCAGAATTTCCGCACCGTACCTGGCCTTGGCTGCCAGGATCTGCTGTTTCTTCTCTTCCCAGCGCTGGTAGAGCAGGTCGGGGCAGTCCACTACCTTTTCCCGATACCAGGCCGCGACCCGGTCGATCTTTTCAATCCATTTGTCGCAGCGGAAAGTGAACTGGTAGAGGTACTGTTCCTCGGTGTACTCCTCACCGAGAAGTTCCTTGAAGAGGGGAGCGAGGTCTTCGTATTTGGGGATGAGCCCGGTGGGAGTCCGGTACGCTTCTACGTCGTCGTGCACCCGCCGTTCCGCCCACTGCAGCCAGATTCGCTTGGCAAGCATGCTCGTTGCGTAGCCTCCGGCTGCATCCTTCAGGAAGTAGTTGACGGAGTAGATGCGGGGCACTTTCCGGATCCCCTTCACGAACTTGAGGTTGTTGAGGATGTATTCGCCGATGGGGTAGCTCACGAAGTCCAGGTTTGCCATGGGCTGGGCGACTCGAACTCCCTCCTGGCCCAGGGTGGCTGAGGTTGTTTCCGACTCCAGCGCACATGCCTTCATGATGATGCCGTCTTCCCAGCCGAGCGCCTCCTCTACCGGTACGCAGGTGTCGCTGTCTCGTCCGCCGTAGATCAGGCCCCCGACCTCGACGCCCAACCGATCGTTGCAGGCCGGATCGACGTTTTCCAGGTAGTCGAGGCGCAGAGTGTAGCGGGCGTTGCTGTGGGCCAGCGTGATCTCTTTGCCGTTGGCGTCTTTCTTACCCTCGAACCAGCCGGGTCCTGAGTGGTTGGCGCCGGTTTTTGGCGTCTCTACTCCCATGCCCAGCCAGTACGGTTCGTTGTCTTCGCCCGTCAGTACATTGGAGAAGATGGTCTCCTGCGGCGTCATGAGAGTGTCGTAGATTACCGGGTCGTCCTTTTCGCTCACATCCTTGATGATCCCGAAAATGCCGTTCTCCACGTTGACTGCTCGGAACTCCCCATCGATGTTGCGGAAATAGGCGATGTCGTCACCCACCACCTTTTCTCCGGGCAGCATGGCGGTGGAGGTCTTGCCGCAAGCCGAAGGGAAAGCACCGCAGAAGTAGGTGTCCCGGTTCTTCTCCCGGTTGACGCAGGCCATGATGAACATGTGCTCGCACAGCCAGCCCTGTTCTCCCGACTCGCGGATCGCCAGGCGCATGGCGTGCTTTTTGAGGCCCACGGCGTTGCCAGCATACTGTGCGTTCATGGAGTAGACGATCATGTTTTCGCAATCCATGTAAATGCGCCGGCGGTCGAGGTTCACGGAGCAGCCACGTTCATCCAGGGTGCCTGCGCTGTGCACAAAACGGTAGAAGTCGCCTTTGGCCTCCATGGTGCGGAAATGTTCGTATCCGCGTCGGTACAGCATGTCTTCCGAATGGGCTACGTACCAGGAGTCGGTAATCTGTGCGCAGGCCCGGGAGAACGGGCTGTTGGTCGGGCCTTCGGTGAACAGCTTGACCACTGCCGGTTTGCCTCGCATGTTCCCTTTCGCTATTCCGCGGATCTCGGCAGTGCCTTCCTCGTGCTCCACCGAATTCAAGTGACCCATGGCGGCCAGCTTCTCCTTCGGCACGAGGAACCGGGTGTTGACCTTGTCCCTGGCCTGGTCGCCGTAGCTGTCGTAGTGCATCGTCTGTCCTTCTTTGGCCAGGGGGATTTCCTCACCCCTCTCCACGGCCTGGCCTCTGACGTAGGCGGCATCTTCGTCGCTGTCATCGCACATGTAGACCGTGTCAGGTTCGCACAACTCCACGAATTCGCCTATGAAAGCCACCAGGCGCGGGTTGTCCAGGGCGACCAGCTTGCCCCAGCTTTCCTCACTCATTTTGGTTTTTAGCAGTGTTTCGGTACTCACGTTCATACTCCTCTTCACTTAGTTATTAAAAGAACAGAGTCTGCGTAACATAGCATCGTGTTGCACTGACTGCAACGGTATGCGACAATCGCGACGCCCTTTTTCGAGGAGAAAAATGTCTGACCATACCTACATCTATCTGCACGGATTATGCTCCAGTCCAGGCTCCAATAAGCGTCGTTTTCTGCAACGGAAGTGTGCTCCTTCCGGGGTGGAAATACACGCTCCCGAACTCAATGTTCCCAGTTTCGAGGGGCTCACCATCACAGCACAGGTGGAGGCGGTGGGAGCTTTCCTTGACCAACTCCAGCCATCGGGCCAGGTGGTGTTCATCGGGTCTTCCTTCGGCGGACTCATCTCGTTGCTCTACGCACAAGCCAACCCCGATGCAGTTGCGCGACTGCTGCTTATCGCCCCCACCACTCGTTTCTTAGGCCACGGTCTGCCTGCGTTGACGGGCACTACCATGGAAGGGTGGAAGGAAACCGGCTACCTCGAAATGCTCCACTACTCCGACAACCGCATCCACCGGTTGGGCTATCAGTTGGTGGAAGACTCTGCGACTTACGACTACGACAAACTCACTGTCCCCCATCCGGTGCTCATCGTTCATGGTGACGCCGACGAAGTGGTTCCCTTTCAGCGTAGCGTCGACTGGTCTGCCCGTCACCCCAACTCCCGGTTGGCCCCGATCCGGGGCGGTGACCATTCACTGGGTGAGCGGCTGGACGAAGTGTGGGAGCTTTCCCGCACCTTTTTGCTGGCGGACTCAACCCGCTAGTATTCCGGCGTAGTCCCTGACAAAGTCGGAGAAGGTCCGGGCCGGCTCGCCGGTGACCGAGTAGATGGTGTCGGTTGCCTGCTCTGCATATCCCGCGGCGAAGACGCCGTACAACTCCACCAGGGGCTCGGCCAGGTACTCGGGGTAGCCGGCATTCACGAACCCTTTGACCGCTTCGGCGGGTGGGACATCCACATACGCCACCGGCATGCGCAGCGACTCGGTGAGGACATTCGCCATCTCGGTGCACGACAGTGCGAAGGGCCCGGTGATGTCATAGGTTTTCCCCATGTGCCCGGGTTCCATGAGCGTCTTGACCGCCACGGACGCAATGTCCCTCACGTCCACCAGGCTGATTCTGCCGTCCCGCATGGGAGCGTAGAAAGCTCTCGAGTCGTTTGCGGCCGGATTCAGCATGGAGACGAAGTTCTGCATGAAGAAGTGCGGTCGCAGGATGGTGTAGGGGACTCCCGAATGCTCCAGGAAGCGATCAGCGTCCCCGTGCCATTTGGCCAGGGTTACTTCCGAGTCGGCGTCGGCTCCAAGGGCCGAAAGCCTCACAATGTGAGGTGGATTTGGCCCCCGGGCTTCGTCAACGACGTGGGAATGCAATTCGGCCATGAGCGGCTCCGCCGGCGATACCAGGAACACATGATGCACTCCCTCCAGCGCGGCTTTCACCGAAGCGCGGCTGTTCAGGTCTCCCACGACGTACTCGGTAATGTACCCCTTAATCGATTCGACCTTCTCTTCGCTTCTCACCAGAGCCCTAACCTCCGCTCCCGCATGACGAAGCTGCCTTAGTGTTTCTTTACCGGTGGTACCGGTTCCTCCAATGACAAGTATCATGGCTGCACCTCTTTCGTCCTGTTGTCCTTCCGAAGCTCTCCGGCAACGTTCTTCCGGGCGTCACCCGAGCGTCCGGTGAGAAAAACTAACAACCGGGTGCGGATGTTCAAGGGGGGGGGCGTCGACCTGCTACAGTCCGCCGATGTCGGTTCGGGGGCTGTTCGTCAAGTTGTCCCAGTAGGGAGAGATCTTGCGGAGGCTGGCGACTATTTCGGGGAAGACCTCGATCACCTTTTCGATCTCTTTTTCAGTGTTGTAGCGGCTCAGGCTGAAGCGCACCGAGCCGTGGACCGCGGTAAACGGGACGCCCATGGCTCTCAGAACGTGCGACGGCTCCAATGAGCCGGAGGTGCAAGCCGATCCGCTGGACGCGCATATGCCGTGCTCGCCGAGCCGGTAGAGGATCCCCTCTCCCTCGATGTAGTGGCACGCCACGTTGAGGGTATTGGGCAGTCGCGGCGCGTTGCGTCCGTTGACTTCCAGGTACGGGATCTTCTCCAGCAGCGCGGTCTCCAGCCGATCTCTGAGCGCCCGCACCTGCTCTTCTGCTTCAACCTGTTCTCCGGCGATAGTGCAGGCTTTCGCCAGGGCCGCAATGTAAGGGACGTTTTCAGTGCCGCCCCGCCGGCCGTTCTCCTGGTGTCCGCCGATAAGGAAAGGGCGCCACGGGGTGGCCCGACGCACGAACAGGGCGCCGATCCCCTTGGGGCCGTGGAGCTTGTGCCCTGAAAACGAGAGCAAGTCCACGTGCCGAAAGGTCCCCCGCAGGTTGATGGGGAGCTTTCCCACCGTCTGGGTCGCGTCGGTGTGGAACACTATGGCGGGGTCGGTTTCCTTGGCCACCCTGGCTAACTCGTCCACCGGAAAGATGACACCGGTTTCGTTGTTGGCGTGCATGATGGAAATGAGCCCGGTGTCGGGTCTTAGCGCACGAATGAAGTCGCGCATCGCCAGCTTGCCATTCTGGTCGACGGGCAAATAGGTGATCTCGTAGCCTTCCCTCTCCAACTGCTTGGCCACTTCCAGCACCGCAGGATGCTCCACCGCGGAGGTGATCATGTGGCGGCGGCCGGGATTGGCACGCAGCGCGCCGAAGATGGCGGCGTTGTTGCTCTCCGTGGCGCATGAGGTGAACAGAATCTGGCCCGGCGCTCCGGCTCCCAGGAAACGGGCGATCTCCTGCCGCGCCGCTTCAATCGCGTCGGAAGGTTTTCGAGCAACCTCGTACATGGAGCTCGGGTTGAAGTACTGCGTGGTCAGAAAAGGCATCAACGCTTCCACCACTTCCGGCGCGACGGAGGTGGTGGCGTTGTTGTCGAGATAGATGGTCTTCATCAGACAGCTATCACCTTGATCCTTTCGTCCACCCGATCCTTGAGGGTTTGCTCGACCATCATCTTCAGGGTCATTCCGGCACCCACGCAGCCTGCGCAGGCTCCCTTCAAGTGGCAGTAGACGAGTTGGTCCTTGATGTCCACGATGTCGATGTCGCCCTGGTCTCTTTGCAGCATGGGTCGAACGTAAACGTCGACAACCTGCTCAACCTGTTTCGCAAACTGATAGGGGGACAGGCTCGCTCTACCTTCTCCATCGGTTGCACCCGTCGGCGCGGCCGGTGTCTCACGCACGGCCCCTTCGTCCCTTCCCCAGGTCTCGTCCAGAATGTCCTGCAACCCTCCGGGCGCGTGGTGGCACGACGTACAGGCTCCGCCGGCTTTGATCGCCGCGGTGATGTCCGGAATGGTACGTAGGTTCAACTCCTTGATCTTTCGCTTCAGGTACGGCTCGCTGATGGAAAAGCACTTGCAGACGACGCGCCCCTCTTCCTGTTCGTCCGAGGAGAAATCGATGCCCAGTTTGGCGAGGTCCACTTCACGGCGCTGCGCCCAGTTGAAGACCGCGGCTTCGAGGGCCTCAGCGCCCATGACGGAGCAGTGAATCTTCTGTGAGGGCAAGCCTTCAAGAAACTTGACGATGTCTTCGTTGGTGACCTGCAGCGCCTCCAACGGAGTGTAGCCGCCTTCTTCGATGATCGTGCACAACGCCTCCGACGAAGCGATGGCCGAGGTGCAGCCGAAGGTCAGGTACTTCGCCTCAGTGATCTTGTCCAGGGTCGCGTCGGTGGGGTGACGGTCGACCCGGAACGTAAACCGCAGCGCATCGCCGCAAGCGATGGAGCCGTGCTCACCGACGCCGTCCGGCTCTTCAATTTCGCCGAGATGGGTGCCGGGCTTGCCGTGCACCGCATCCATGAACAGTTTCATCGTTTTTTCGCTGTACTCCCAGGCCATGACCTTCCTCCGCTCGATTACACGAGCATAACTTAGGGAGAACTGGAAGGCATGTCAAGGTTGTCTACATGCCGTTGCTGACTCGGAGCGTATATGGGTAGCAGTTGGCTGCGACGCCGGGTTTTCGCATCACCTTCACAAAGTAGTTGGCTCCGTGCGGGGAGCAGAAGTGGGCTCCGGGAACCGAATAGTGGTCGGTTCCCCCCGGTCCCATTTCGTTGGTGCACGGGCATTCCCCCGCATCGCCGGTGTAGAAGTTTACCGTCCATTCGTAGGTGTCGGCGTCCTGGCAAACCAGGTCGTCAACCGAGTCGCAGCCGTCGCGGTACACTTCGAAGCGGAAGAACGACGACCCCTTGGTGAACTCGATCTTGGGGCTGTACGTGTTGCATGTCGTGTCGGGCGAATCAGGTGCGCCGAACGAGTACCAGTCTTCATCCTCTCCCGGCACCAGGTTGCCGTCAACCGACTTCTGGGAGCCGGAGTCCGGAAGTTCGCCCAGGTCGTAGGCCATGGTGCACACGTTGCCGATTCCCTGCAGATCGACATCATCGGTACCGCACTCGCAGCCCGTATCAAAGGCGTTGTCAAGATCGTAGTAGTGGAGTTCGCACTGGCCGATCTTGCACTCCCCGTCGACGCACAGACCGGAGCCGTGGTCCACCGAACCGCACATGCTCACCGGGTTTCCTTCGTCCACGGAGTTGTTGCAGTTGTCGTCCACGCCGTTGCACTGCTCCACTGCGCCGGGAAACACGAATGCCTTGGTGTCGTCGCAATCCAGCCCCTGGGTGGTCGAATACTGGGCTTCTCCGTCGCACATACATTTGCTGTTGGATGACTGGCCGTAGCCATCCTGGTCGCCGTCGTAGAAATAGGTCTGGCATCCCAGCGCGTTTTCCTCATCAATGGAGCCGTTGCAGTTGTCGTCCTTGTTGTTGCATTTTTCCTGGGCGAAGTGGCTCACCGTCGGGTCCTCATCGTCGCAATCCTGGCCAAACGGGTCTCCGTCGCCGTCCTTGTCCTGGTCGAGGCAGTCCTTTATCCCGTCACCGTCATTGTCCGGGAAACCCTCGTCAACCCCTCCAATGCAGTTATTGTCGACGCCGTCGCACTCCTCGACAATGCCCGGATTGATAATGAAGCTCTGGTCGTTGCAATCACCGCCAAGCGTGGCGCTGTAGATCCCCGAAGGGGCGCAGGTGCATTTCTGGGCGACCGTTACGCCGAAGCCGTCGCCGTCCTCATCCTTGAAATAGACGATGCAGCCGTCAGCTCCATCTTCGTCCGTCTGGTTGTTGCAGTTGTTGTCGAAGCCGTCGCAAAGTTCATCCATCCCGGGGTTGGCCTGGGGGTTCAGATCGTTGCAATCGGCGCCCTGCACTGTGGAGTAGGAGAGGTGCGGTGCGCACAGGCACTTGGCCTTGAAACTGTTGCCATAGCCGTCCTGGTCTGCGTCTTCGTAGAAGTTGGCGCAACCGTTGGCATCTTCATCGTCAACCGTGCCGTTACAGTCGTCGTCCTCGTTGTTGCACAGTTCCGTGGCCCCGGGGTGCATGGCAAACAGGTTGTCGGCACAGTCCCCACCGATGGTGGCTGTGTAGCCCTGTCCCGGCTGGCACATACACATGGTGTCTTCCGTCAGTCCGAACCCGTCCTGATCGCCGTCGTAGAAATACACCTCGCAATCGTTGGTGTTGTTGTCGATGGTGCCGTCGCAGTCGTCGTCCAGCCCGTTACAGGTTTCCGCGCTCCCGACGTTGATGAACTTGTTGGTGTCATCGCAGTCGGCACCGTTTTGGGTGGTGTAAGTATCCTTGGGCGAGCAAAGGCACTTCGAGTTAGCCGCATTGCCAAATCCGTCGCCGTCAAAGTCCTCGAAGTAATCCTGGCAACCGGAGGCATCCTCCTCGTCGATGCTGCTGTTGCAGTTGTTGTCCTTGCCGTCGCAGATTTCGTCCATTCCGGGGAAGATCTCGTCGTCGCCGTCGTCGCAGTCGCCGGCAAACGCGGCGGAGAACGACGAATACGGTGCGCAGAGGCACTTGCTCAGTCCGTCGATGCCCCAATCGTCCTTGTCCTTGTCAAGGTAGTAGTCATTGCAGCCCAACGTGCCTTCCTCGTCGGTGCTGTAGTCGCAGTTGTCGTCCTTGCCGTTGCAGAACTCACTCGCGCCCGGGTGGACCGCGGGGTCGTTGTCGTCGCAATCTCCAGCCTCGGACGCAGAGTATTCTCCCTTGGCTCCACACACGCACTTCTTGTCTGCGAACACTCCGTAGAGGTCTTCGTCCGAGTCTTTATAGCGCACCTCGCAACCGAGCGCGCCTTCGTTGTCGATGTCCTCGTCACAGTTGTCATCCACGCTGTTGCAGATTTCCTCCGCCAGAGGGTGAATGTCGGGATTGGAGTCGTTGCAGTCTCCTCCTGCAATGGCGGTGAAGGGAGGACTCCCCTCATCTCCGCAGACGCACTGGGTGAGTCCGGTGAATCCGAAATCATCACCGTCAACATCGATGTGGAATTCCTGGCAGCCGGTGGATTCGGCCGGATCCGCCAGCCCGTCACAGTTGTCATCTATGCCGTTGCACACCTCTTCGTTGTCCGGGAATACTGCCGGATCGGTGGGTTCACAATCCAGCAGATCGGGGGCGCCATCGTTGTCGTCGTCCTCATCGCACTCGTCGCCCAGACCGTCCAACTCATTGTCCGCTTGCAGCGGATTGAAGGTGAGTGGGCAATTGTCATCGCACCCTTCGAATTCGTCGGGTGTGCAGGGTGAGTCCCCTGCCTCTCCCGATTCGTCACCGTCATCGGGAACACCGTCATTATCATCGTCGATATCGCACGCGTCGCCCATGCCGTCTGCGTCTGCGTCCTTCTGGCCCGGATTGGCGATGAACTTGCAGTTGTCCACCGGGTCCTTGACGCCGTCGTTATCGTCGTCATCGTCGCAGATGTCGCCTTCACCATCTCCGTCCAGGTCAGTCTGGTCGGTGTTGGCCGTTTGCGGGCAGTTGTCATCGCAGCCGGCCAAAAGGTTTGGTCCCCAGCACGGCAGGTTGCCCTCAGTCCCGTCCATGTCTCCGTCTTCCGGGATGTCATCGCCATCATCATCAAGGTCGATGCAGTCGGCCAGGAGGTCCCAGTCGTAGTCGGGGTATCCGTCATCGGTGATACCGTTACAGTCGTCGTCCAGGCCGTTGCACACCTCCTCGAAGTTCTCGTCGCCCTCGCACAGCAGCTGCCCGCCGCCCTCGTCGCAGATCCACACGCCGTTCTTGCACAGGTCGGTGTCGGTGCTGTCGCACGGTTCGCCCTTGTCAGGCCAGGGGTCATCGGCCACACCGTCGCAATTGTCATCTTCGCCGTTGCACGTCTCGAAGTGGGGTTGGTCACCCACGCAACCCAGGGAGCCCTCCTCGGGGTCACAGGTCCACGTCCCTTCGGCACAACTGTCATCGTCATCGGGGGAGTCACACGGTTCCCCCAACTCCGGGAAATTCTCGTCGATCTCGCCGTTGCAATCGTTGTCAACTCCATCACAGACTTCCGGGCCGGGCTCCGGTGCGTCGCACGCCCACCCTTCTTCCCCCAGGCACGCGGTGGTCCCAAAGCACGATCCGTGTTCATTGGAGACCTCACAATCTTCCGGTGTCAGCTCTTCGTCTTTCTCGGAGTCGCAGTCGTTGTCCACGCCGTCGCAAATCTCCTCGGCAGGAATCTTAGCGGTGCACTCAGTCCACCCGTAGGGGCCGTCGCACACTTCCTCGCCGAAGCACTTGCCCCACTCGTTCTCTTCCCAGCAGGGTTCGTGTTTCTGATCCAGATCTCCCAGGCAGATGCACGAGTCGCTCTCGGGCCAGCACTGCCGCACCAGTTCGCCGTCGACCTCCCCTTCGCTACAGACATAGTTGGCCGGGCAACTGTCGTCATTAGCACAGGCCATGGTGCAGAACTTGCCCGCCTCGTATCCCACCTCCAGGCACAGATCCTCCGGGCTTCCGCAATCGTCGTCTTCCTCACACGGCTCACAAAGGTCCTCCTCGGGAGGGGTGCAAAGATAAATGAGGTCGGCGCCGATCTGTTTGCCCTTGCACTTCCAGTTTAGCGGACACTCAGATTCGCAGTAGTCGGTGCACACCTGCCCGTAGGCCTCGGTGTCAATGCAGTACGAAGAGAGGCAGTCGGCCGATTCGGTGCAAGGCCACAGGAAGCCGCCCTCCTCGGGAGCCAATTCGAACTGGGGGATGTCGTGGCCCCAATCGAAGGTGAAAACATCGACAGTTTCCACCACGTCTTTGACGTGAATGATCGGAGATTTGGAATCCACCTCTCCAAATCCGATGAAATCATTGCTCACGGTCTCGAGCACTTCTCCGTTCGATCCGGGGTCACCGGGGGAACCGCAGGAGAGGAGGAGGAGAGGGAGTAGGATAACGAACAGCCGGCGCGTTTTCATGGTGAACCTCAGACTGGAAACCGGGGTCGGCGCACTAATCGTTGATGCCGTTGGAGAACTCGACCTGATATTCATCACAGGCCGCGGCGACGCCGGCCTTCCGGTAGACCCTGACGTAGTACATCCCCGTCTGGTCGGTGCACTGGTGTTCGGAGTCCGACGTGTCATCCGCGTCGTTTGGAACATTATTGGGCACGTCCGGCGGAGTCAGCGTGTGATTGGCGTCGGGCTTGCACTTGCACTCGCCTCCGGGAGCGCCTTCCTGCGCAGTATCTTCGTGATAGTCGGTGAAGAACTCAAAGAAGGTGGTTTCCGCACAGACGTTGTCTGCCCCGGCGCAGCCGCCATTGTAGACATCGAGCAGGTAGGCGTCGTTGGGATTCTTCAGGAATCTCACCCTCACATGGAAGGTGTCGCACCACTCCACATCGGTGGAGTCGATGGCCTGGAACTTGTACCAGTCGTCGTCATCGACCGGCACGATCTTGGCTGTCCGGGAAGTGGAAGATCCGCTGTCGGGCATGTCGCCCACGAACACCGCGTCCGCGCAACCTTGATCCGGGATCTCGTCGGCCTCTACTTCGCACTCGCAGCCGTCTGCGAACGCTTCGTTCAAGTCCTCGAAACCACCGTCGCAATCGCCGATGATGCAGCCGCCGTCACACAAGACGCCGCCGTGAGCCACCACGCCGCACGATTGCACCGCCTCCTCTTCGTCGATTTCGCCGTCACAATCATTGTCCAGACCGTCGCACAATTCCACCACCGTGGGATGGACGTTGTACTCGGTGTCATCGCAATCACCACCCTTGGTCGCGGTGTAGTCGCCGATCTTGTCGCACAGGCATTTCAACTGATCACTCAGACCGTAGCCATCCTTGTCCTGGTCGAGGTAGTAGGGCGTGCAGCCCACCGCGTTTTCTTCGTCGATGACAGTGTCGCAGTTGTTGTCCACCAGGTCGCACAGTTCATCCGCGCCCGGGTTTGACAGGGGGTCTTCGTCGTTGCAGTCACCCGCTTCCAGCTTGTACTCGTCGGTCTCTTTGCACAGGCAGTCGGTTTGACCTGCATCGCCGTACCCGTCGTTGTCGCTGTCGTAGTACATGGTCTCGCAGCCGTTAGCGAACGATTCGTCGGTGGCGCCGTCGCAGTCGTCGTCCACGAAGTTGCAGGCTTCCTCGATGGACGGGTTGACGCCGATGGAGGCGTCGTCGCAATCACCGGGAAGGGTGACCTGTTTCGGGTCGTAAGGCTCGCACAGACACTCACCGGCGCCGATTCCGTAGCCGTCCCCATCGTTGTCGAAGTAGTAGGTAATGCACTTGAGCGAGTTGTCCGGGTCCACCTCACCGTCGCAGTTGTCGTCAACGCCGTTACACTCTTCCGGCTTGGGATTGGTCGCGTCGCACTCGGTGAGCCCGGTATCGTCGCACCGGCGCTCGCCGTAGCAGATTCCGTAGCCGTTGCTCTTCACGCACTCGGTCCATGCTTCGTCCTTCACGAACTTGGATGCACACTCGCACTCTCCCGATGCAGGCACGCACTGCTGGGCGGAGCTGCCGTTATTGTCCACTTCAGCGCAGACGAAATCTTCCGGACACTGTCCGTCCACGCTGCAGTCCACGCCGCAGAAGCTGCCGTTGTCCCCGTGAGACACGCACAGCTCGCCGGCGTTTGCGTACTCGGTGTGGCATTCGTCGTTGTCGTTGCAGGGCATGCAGAGGAATACGTTCTCCGGCAGGCAGATATAGATGACATCCGGAAGAGCCGCCTGGTTCTGCAGGCAGGCCCACCCCTGAGGGCAGTCCTCAAGGCAGTTGGAGGTGCAGACCTTGCCGTCTTTGGTCTCCACGCAGAAGCCGCTGACGCAGTCGCTGTTGTCCTGGCAGGTACAGAGGAACTCGCCCGGCCCGGCGCACGCCTCCACAGGGTTGTCGTCGACGCACAGCAGATCCGCGTTGCACACTTCGTCCAGGCCGCATTCGCCGCAACTGCCGCCACAGCCGTCGGGGCCGCACTCCTTACCGTCGCACGCATCTTCGGGGCAGATCTCAGGCGGTTCCACGCAGGTGAAATCGTCCTTGGGGCTGCACACAAAACCTTCGAAACAGTCGCCGCAGGTCCCGTTGCAGCCGTCAGGACCGCACGCCATCCCCTCGCACTTCTGAACGCAGATGTCCGAGTCGACCTGGTCCGGTTGTTTGACATCCACTTGCGGCTTGGTGTCCGGTACAAAAATATCGGGCGGCCCGGACTTGCCCTCGTCGGGGCCACCGACGTCCCCATCCGGCGCGGTATAACCGTCGCCGACCACTTCGGTAGAAGAACAAGAGAAGAGCATCATGCAGGCGGCTAGGACACACAACACAAATGCCGGACTACGTGAGCGACTAAGATACATGGTGGACCTCCCTTACGATGCCCAGAATACAATGCTTAGGTTAGTATACCGGTCACTCAGTACAGGGTCAACGGCTTTAGCATTTGTTAGTTAATAGACAGGATTAATCGCAGGCGGACCACAGGCCGGCGCCGGACGCGACCGCGGCTTCTTCCGCGGCTTCCAGCTCTGCCTTGTATTTATTGTTTGGCGGGATGAAGAGAGTCCTGGCATAACCTTTCAGCAGCAACTCCTCGTTGACCATGCGCTCACCGGAACCGGTCTTCAGCCAAACGTAGGCCAGCGTGCGGCCATACATGTCGGTGGGGTTTTCGTCGAGTTCCAACTCGACTTCCTTCAGGAGCACCAGCGACTCGTTGAACTGCTTCGCCTCCTTGGCGTAGCAATCATCGTCCTTGAGTTCCGGTGTATCCACACCCAGGTAGCGCACCTTGCGGCCGTCGGAGAGTTCCACTGTGTCGCCGTCGAGGATTCGCTCGACCAGGACCTTTTCGCGGCCGTTGTCTTCCTCGCCGCCGAAGCACGAGGTTAGCACAAGGCACGAAAGGAGTGCCGGGAGTGCCGGGGAGGAACTGGTGAAGCCGCGCATTAGTCGTCGCATGCCGGATTGGTGATGCCGGGTGTGCCTACCACGGAGCCGTCGCCGAAGGTGTTGCCTGCCGGAGTGTCGCACCAGTTGTTGGGGTCGTCGTTGCCCGAAGCGTTGTAGCTGTCGGGATGCAGTTGCCTGGACACGCCGTCCTGGGACTTGCCGTAGTCGGGGACGTTGTCATAAATGATGCCCGGGATTCCCAGTCCCAGTGAGCCGTAGTCGTTGATGAGGGAAACCGAGGAGCCGTACTCGATGCAGGCGGGCAGGCCGCCGTTCTGGCCCGGATTGGAGTTGCGGCAGAAGAGGTAGACTCCTCCCGGCTCCAACTCGATGCACTCGTCTACCGAGAAATAGAAGGCGGGCTCGCCCGCTTCCAGGATGATCCCGGTCCCGTTCAATTCGAAGGGAGAAGCGCTGTTGGGCACGGTGACCTCGAACCACTCCTTGTCCGGGTCTTCGGTGCCCTTGGTGTTGGGGTAGATCTCGGAGATGAACAGGCCCTCCGGAACCGGCGGGGTGACCTGTACTGCCTGGCCGAACGCGTCGGTACAGAAAGAGGCGTCACAGGAAGGATTGGCGAGTCCCGGGGAGCCGTATTCAGGCTCCCCGTTGAAAGGGACCGAGGCGTCGCACCAGTTGCCGGGGTCGTCGTTGGACGTCGCGTTCAAGGCATCGGGCTCAAGCTGGAGCGCCGCGCCGTTGGTCGTCTCTGCAAAGGCCACCGAATCGATCACTTTGCCCGCGATTTCCAAAGACACTGTGGAATTGGAGTTCTCGAGGCTCAGGCCGTCCACCAGCACCACATCTGCGGGGAGTCCGCCGTTTGCCACCGGGTCTGCGCTTCTTGCCAGCACCAGGTAGTTCTGCAGAATCGGGATGCACTCCTGGGAACCTTCCCCTACGACACCTTTGGAACTGCCGCCCACGACCAGCTCCAGGCCGTTGAGGTCACGCCCCATGGCTGCGGGGGTGACGTAGGCTTCCAACCACTCCCGGGCCGTCACATCCTGCCCCGCTGGATTGGCGAAAATCTCCGAAATCACCAGGTCGCCAAGACCCGGGGGTGACACGGCCCGCAATTCGCCGTTTTCCAGGCAGAAAGCGGTGCCGCAAGCGAGGTTGGCCTGCCCCGGGGAACCGTACGCGGCATCGCCGCCGGGGGTGGTCCAGTATTGTCCCACCGCATCACACCATGCGCCGGTCGCGGGGTCCTTCTGTAGCGCCGCGCCGTCTTCGGCATCGGTCCAATTGAGGGAGTCGACAATCGCGCCGCCGGCTTTGAGGCCCAGGTAGCCGGAGTTGCTCATGGTCATGGAAGAGTAGACGTACGCCACCGACTCGGCCGGAATACCGTTTGCCACCGGGTCGTTGCTGCGGGCGAACACAGCAGTTTGCCCCGGCTCCAGCGTCAGGCATTTCAACCCCTCGGTTTCCACGATGTGGGTTGCTTTCGTGCCGTCCGGGTCCTTCCAGATCTCCAAGCCGTTGAGCTGTATCGGTACCGCCGCGGTGGACCGCACCTCGAACCATTCCCGCTCAGCCTCTTCGCTGCCCGGTGTGTTGGGCAATACTTCGGTGATCTCAAGATCGCCGGGGGCCGGGAGGGCCGCGGTCACTTCTGCTCCGGTTTCGTCGACGCAGATGGTGCTGTTGCAGTCCCAGTTGGGCTCTCCCGGAGAGCCGAAGCCGGTGCCGTCACCATAGGTGCCCTTGGCATCGCACCAGGCCAAAGCCGCTTCATCCAACTGCCACGACTTGCCGTCGGTCGCGCTGGGGTATTCCAGATAGCTGATGAGATCTCCCCCCAGGGAGAGGCCCAAATACGCATCGCTGTTTTTGAGGGTCAGCTTGTCGTAGACGATGTCCGCGGTCAAGCCGCCGTTTTCTTCCACGTTGCCGTTGCGGGCGAACACCAGGTAGCTGCCGGGGCAGGCTGCGAAACAGGTCTGCTGCTCGAAGACCGGGTCGCCGTCTTTTTCCTTCAGAATGCCTAATCCGGTCAGATCTATGGAAGCATCGGTGGCCAGCACGTGGACTTCGAACCACTCCAGTTTCGTGTCTTCCTTGCCCGGCGTGTTGGCGTATACCTCGGTAATGAGCAGTTCGTTGGGTACCGGGGGTCGCATAGTAGCGGTTCCTTCACAGGGCTGGCATTGGCAGTCCGCGTTAGGCATGCCGGGGGTGCCGAGGTTGCCCGCTTCGTCGTATGGCGCGCCGGAGCCCAACTGCCATTTTTCAATGGAGTCGTTGCATGAGGCGGCCTTGCACTCCCCGCACAGGGTGAGCGACTTGCCTTCCTTGGGCGCCGGTGCGGTTGGAATATCCATTTCTCCGTAAGCTACCGAGTCGATGAGGTTGGACCCGACGCGGAGCGACACTTCCGCTGATTTGTCGAAGAAAGCGCCGCTGTTGAAAGTGGAGTCGTGGGACCATGAGTACAGCAGCCAGTCAAACTCCCCGCCGCCCAACACCGCATAGGAGTTGGCCGGAATGGTGATCGCATTTTCGGAAGTAACGTAGTGCTGCTTCTTGGAGGTGGTCGCACCCTGCACGTAAATGAGCGTCCCGTTCAGGCACTGGGCGGTCCCGGAGGCGTTGTAGATCTCAATCCACTCCAGCCCTTCGTCCTTGCCCTTGGCATTTACCATGATCTCCGTGATGACAAGGTCTCCCGGCAGCAAGTCCAGGGAACAAACGCCCTCCTCTTCGCTTTCCGAACCCCCGCACGCCTGCAAAAGCAACGTTGCGGTAATAAGAAATGCCAGACGTTTCATGTTAGGCCTCCGTAAGCTGAAACGTTTAGATGACAACCTGAGCAACGTACCAGACGGATACCCTGTTTTCAACCAAAGCTTAATAAATTATTATGCTTGAAATGGCCAAGGGCGGGTGATAGGGTGCCTTCGTTTTCCGGCGAGGCCGGATCGGCGGTTGCGGAGGTGGACAGACGCCCATGCTTTTCGGCCGTGAAAAAATCACCCTCTTTACGGGGAATTTCGGGAGTGGAAAGACGGAAGTCGCCGTCAATTTCGCGCTCCACTGTGCCGATGTCCGCAGCCGGGAACTGACCGCTCTTGTAGACTTGGATCTGGTGAATCCGTACTTTCGGAGCCGAGAGTCACGAGAGGTGCTGGAGAACCGGGGAGTACGGGTGGTGTTGCCCGATCGGCAGTACCTGAACGCAGACCTCCCCATTCTGGTCCCGGAAGTTCGCGGGCTGCTGAAGGTGGTTCAAACCGACGTGTCGGCGCAGGAGTCGGAAGAAACGCCCGTAGCCCACGTGATCCTGGATGTGGGTGGCGACGATGTGGGAGCCCGGGTTCTGGGCGCGCTGTCGGACGCTCTTCCCCGCGGCAGCTACCGCGCGTGCATGGTGCTCAACGCCAACCGGCCCATGACCAGGGACGTGGAAGGCATCGGTCGGATCCGGGGTGAGATCGAGAGGGCCGGGGCCATGGAGGTGACGGGGTTTGTCTCCAACACCCATCTCATGGAAGAGACCACCCTGGACACGATCCTGGAAGGGCGTGACCTGGCGTTGGCGGCTGCCGAAGAGGCAGGGTTGGAGTTGCAGTTCGTGTGCGTGCCGGAGCCGCTGGTGGCCGAGGCTCGCAAGGCGATAACGGAAGAGATACTGCCCATCTACCGCTTTCTGGCTCCGCCCTGGGCCGGGCCACGAGCGGATGCCGAGCAGATGGGCAACAAGCTTTTTGAGCTGTGAGGAGCGGGCAATGCCGAGGGTAGATATCGAGAGGGACAGGTGCAAAGGATGCGGTCTGTGCGTCGAAGCATGCCCGCAGCAACTGCTGGAAATGTCCACGGAGATCAACGTGAAAGGCTACTTTTTTGCCACGCCGGTGCGGGCGCACTTGTGCGTGGGATGCCGCATTTGCGCGATCACCTGTCCCGATGTGGCCATAGAAGTGGCGGTCCACGGGATCCAGTATCACTACTTCGAATACTAGGAGCGCAAACGCCATGGGCAAAAAACTCCTTATGAAGGGCAACGAAGCCATCGGTGAGGCCGCAATTCTGGCCGGCTGCCGAGCCTACTTTTGTTACCCCATTACGCCTCAGACCGAAGTTGCCGAATACCTCGCGCGCCGGATGCCGGAAGTTGACGGCGTGTTTCTCCAGGGCGAGAGCGAAGTTGCGGTGAGCTACATGCTGTTCGGCGCTGCGGCGGGCGGCACCAAAGTGTTTTCAACCTCGTCCTCTCCCGGCATCAGCCTGATGGCGGAAGGGATGTCGTATCTGGCCGCAGCAGAGCTACCCGTCGTCCTCGTCAACGTCATGCGTAACGGACCGGGACTGGGGGGAATCCTCCCTTCCCAATCCGACTATCTCCAGGCCACAAAAGGCGCGGGCCACGGTGATTACCGGCTTATCGTACTGGCCCCTTCCACCGTCCAGGAATCTGTGGATTTCATGGTCGAGGCTTTCGCCCTGGCGGAGAAGTACCGCAATCCGGTCCTCGTTGTGGTTGACGGCATGATCGGGCAGATGATGGAGCCGGTGGAGATTCCCGAATTCGACGAAGAGCCCTCTTCCCTGATTGGCGGCCACGAAGAGTGGGCGACCACCGGGGCCAAAGGGCGTGGACAGAACCTGGTGAAGACCCTGTTCCTTAACGCGGAACTGGCCTGGGAGCACAACCTCAAGCTGAAAGCCAAGTACGAGCGTATCGAGGCAGAGCAGGTGCGGTACGAGGAAGTTGATACCGAAGAAGATCTCGACGTGCTCATCGTCTCGTTCGGCACCATGGCCAGGATCTGCAAGACTTCAATGAACCAACTGAGGGAGAAAGGGGTGAAGGTCGGTATGATGCGGCCCATCGCACTTTATCCCTTCCCATACGAGCCGCTACGGGCCCTGGCGCCGAAAGCGAAGGTGGTGGTGAGCGTGGAGCTGTCCATGGGCCAGCTCATCGAGGATGTGGACCGGGCGGTGCAGGGCCAGGCTCCGGTGCGGTGGTACGGCAAAGCGGGCGGGCTGGTGCCCACTCCTGATGAGGTCACCGAGGCAGTGCTGGGCATACTGGGGGAGTGAAAAGAATGCAAACGACTTTCAAGAAACCTGCGGCGCTGTCGGATAACGTCACTCACTATTGCCCCGGCTGCACTCACGGCATCATCCATCGGCTGGTGGCGGAGTGCCTGGACGAACTGGGGGTCTCCGAGCGCGCTGTCGGGGTCGCACCGGTAGGTTGTGCGGTCCTCGCATACAACTACTTCAACCTGGATTTCCAGGAGGCGGCCCACGGCCGGGCCCCGGCCATGGCAACCGGCCTGAAGCGGACCCGGCCCGAACTCATGGTGTTCACGTATCAGGGCGACGGAGACCTCGCCTCCATCGGCACCGGTGAGATCATTCACGCGGCCAACCGGGGCGAAAAGATCACTGTGGTCTTCGTCAATAACGCGATCTACGGCATGACCGGCGGTCAACTGGCTCCCACCACCATGCCCAGGCAGGTGACCACGACTACGCCGGCAGGAAGGGACGTCGCGGAAATGGGGCACCCTCTCCGGGTTGCGGAGATGCTCGCGACCCTGCGCACTCCGGGTTATGTCGCCCGCACCGCGGTGCACACCCCGAAGCTGGTCGTTCAGGCCAAGCAACGTCTGATGCGGGCGTTCACCTACCAGAAAGAGGGGACCTGCTTCTCACTGGTGGAGTTCTTGTCCACCTGCCCAACCAACTGGGGGCTCACGCCCACCGATGCGACACACTGGGTGGAGCAGAGCATGGCTCCCTACTACCCGCTCGGCGAATTCAAAACGCCGGAGGAGGGCTGAGGATGCTACAAGAGGTGGTCTTTGCAGGCTTCGGCGGTCAGGGAGTGATGATCGCAGGCCAGATCCTGGCACATAGCGCCATGGAAGAGGGCTACAACGTGGTGTGGTTGCCGTCCTATGGACCGGAAATGAGGGGAGGAACGGCCAACTGCAGCGTGGTTGTCTCGTCTCAGCCGGTGGCTTCCCCTGTGGTTCCCAATCCGGGCGCCGCGGTGGTGATGAACAATCCGTCATTGGAGAAATTCGGCCCCGATGTACGCTCCGGTGGAGCCGTGATCATTAATTCTTCTCTTATCAACATCGAGTTGGACCGGGACGATGTCGTTCAAATCAGGATTCCGGCCAACGACATCGCGATTGAGTTGGGAAGCGGCAAGGCGGCCAATATGGTGGTCTTAGGCGCCTACGTGGGCGCGACGGGCGCCGTGTCGCTGGACAGCCTCAAGGGTTTTGTGCGCAAGAAGTTTGCCAACAAACCTCAGTTCGTCGACATGAATCTTCAGGCCCTCCAGGAAGGATACAACCGGGCCAAGGCAGTCGTAACGGAAACAACAGCACCCTGAGCGTAAGCAACGGGCCTTCGCAGGGAGGAACGGCCGAGATGGCTGAGCAACTGGCACAGAAGATTCTGGAGAAATACCCCGCGGACGAAGGGTCTCTCATCGAGATCCTTCACGATGTTCAACTGCAATTCAGATACCTGCCTCGGCCGGTGGTCGACGAGGTTGCCGCCCATTGCGGCGTCGCCGTGTCCAAGGTGGTGAGCGTGGCCACGTTCTACCAGGCATTCTCATTTGAGAAGAAGGGCGAAAACGTGATCCGCATCTGTACCGGAACGGCTTGCCACGTCAAGGGGGCCAGCCTCATCGGAGATGAAGCAGAGCGTCTTCTCGGTATCGCCCCCGGCGAAACCACGCCGGATGGAAAGTACTCTCTGGAAGAAGTCAACTGCGTGGGAGCCTGCGCCATGGCGCCCCTTGTGATCAAGAATGAGCAGTACCATGGCAAGTTCAAGCCCATCGACGTCAAGGACCTCCTCGAACCGGGAGATGCGGAATGAAATTGACACTGGCGAACATAGATGGCTATCGCGCTGATCTTGTAGCCCGGCGAGCCGGTTCGAGAAGCATCATGGTTTGTTGCGGCACCGGCTGCCGCGCCCGGGGTGGGCTGGAGGTGGCCGAGGCGCTTACCAGCTCCCTCGCCGACGCCGGGCTTGCAGGCAAGGGGGAGGTAGAACTCACCGAAACCGGCTGTCACGGCTGGTGTGAGCAGGGGCCCATCGTCACCTTCGAGCCCAGCGGTGTTTTCCACACCAACGTCAAACCCGAGCATGCGGACGCCATCGTCGAAGCTTTCGAGGCGGAAGGTTCGGTTGAAAAACTGCTCTACCGCGATCTTGCAACCAAGAAACGGGTGGTGCGCTACGACGACATCGAGTTCTATTCCCGGCAAACCCGCTGGGCCATGCGCAATGTGGGGCGTATGTCGCCCACCAGCATCGAGGACTACATCGCGCGGGACGGCTATTCCGCGTTGGCGAAAGTGTTGTCGGGCATGAGCCCCGACGAGGTGATTTCCGCTGTCGAGAAGGCGGGGCTGCGCGGCCGCGGCGGCGGTGGTTTCGATGCCGGGCGGAAGTGGCGGTCCTGCCAGCAAGCCAAGGGTAAGAACCGATACGTCATCTGCAACGGCGACGAAGGGGACCCCGGCGCGTTTATGGACCGGTCGATCATGGAGGCGGACCCTCACGGCGTGCTGGAAGGGATGCTGATTGCGGCCTACGCACTGTCGGCTACCGCGGGCTACATTTACGTGCGCCAGGAATACCCGCTGGCTGTGGAGCATCTGAATCAGGCCATAGCCGCGGCCCGGTCCCAGTCGCTGTTGGGTGAAAAAATACTGGGGACTGAGTTTTCGTTTGATATTCATATCGCCCGTGGCGGTGGTGCGTTTGTGTGCGGCGAATCCTCCGCGCTCATGAGGTCGGTGGAAGGGCGGGTCGGGGAGCCCAGGGCCAAGTACATTCATGCGACCGACCGGGGCCTGTTTGATGAGCCCACCGTGCTCAACAACGTTGAGACGTTTATCAATGTACCTCTGATTATCCAGCACGGACCGGAGCAGTTTGCATCGGTTGGAACCGAAAGGAGCAAGGGGACGAAGGCGTTCTCGGTGGTGGGCAAGGTCAATCGCAACGGCCTCATCGAAGTGCCCATGGGCATGACTCTAAGAGAGCTTATCTTCGACGTGGCTGGCGGCATCCCCAAGGGCAGGGTATTCAAGGCTGTCCAAACTGGCGGTCCGTCAGGGGGATGTCTGCCCGAAAGCCACCTGGACCTCCCCGTGGACTTTGACTCGCTTACCGAGGCCGGCTCCATGATGGGCTCGGGCGGGCTTATCGTCATGGACGACCGCAATTGCATGGTGGATGTCGCCAGGTACTTCGTGAAGTTCCTGGTGGATGAATCGTGCGGGAAATGTGTGCCTTGCCGGGAGGGGTTGAAGCAGCTACTGGGGATCCTCACGCGTATCACAAAGGGAGAGGGAGTCTCCGGAGATTTCGACAAGATGGAGGACCTGTGCTTTACCCTGGAGGAGGGGAGCCTTTGCGCGTTGGGGAAATCGGCCCCCAACCCGGTGGTGAGCACACTGCGCTATTTCCGGGACGAGTACGTCGAGCATATTGAGAAGGGACTGTGCCGGGCGGGAGTCTGTGCGAACTTATGTTCCTACGTCGTGAATGAGAAGTGCAACGGCTGTACCTTATGCGCCAGGGTGTGCCCCACTGAGTGCATCGCGGGTGAGCGCAAAGAGTTACACGTCATCGACCAGGAAGCCTGCATTCAGTGCGGCTCCTGCTTCGACGCGTGCAAGTTTGATGCGGTGACCATCGGCGAGAGAATCGGGAGCTGAGGAATGAGCGAGTTCAATATTGACGGGAGACGAATAAGCGCGCGCAAGGGTGAGTACATCCTGGCCGCGGCCAGGCGTGAAGGGATCGAGATCCCCGCACTTTGCCACCACGAGGCGGTGGAGCCCTTCGGCGCGTGCAGGTTGTGTGTGGTAGAGGTCTCCAAACCATCCTGGGATGGCTGGTTCAAAGTGGTGACAGCCTGTCTGTTTCCCGTTGAGGACGGCCTCATCGTGCGCACCAACTCCGAACGCATAAGAAAGCTCCGCAAAGAGGTGCTGGAGCTGCTGCTGGCTCGCTCGCCTCGGGCCGAAGCGGTGGCGGAACTGGCCCGGGAGTATGGGGTCTTTGAACCTCGCCACGACGCGGATTGGGAAGGGGACAACTGCATCTTGTGCGGTATCTGCACCCGCATCTGCCAGACCCACGTGACCGGCGCCATTTCCACAGTTGACCGGGGAGTGGCCAAACGTGTTGATACGCCGTTTTCCGAGAGCTCGGCCGATTGCATCGGCTGCCTCGCCTGCGCCCGGGCCTGCCCCACCGACGCAATTCCGTTTACCGAGGAAGGAAGCGAGCGGTCCATCTGGAACAAGGACTTCAGTCTGGAACCGTGCACGGAATGTGGGGCCGGAACTCTCTCGAGGGAGCACGCCGAGTGGCTGACCGAAAAGACCAACCTTCCCACCGAAGACCTGTATATTTGCGACAGGTGCAAGGTGTTGCGGACCGCAGCCTCATACGCAAAGATCGCCTGGTAGGAGCTCGATATGGCTGAAAAACCGCTGTTTCACGTATTTCCAAGTAAGTGCACTGCGTGCAAGAACTGCGAGTTCGCTTGCTCTTTCTCCCACGGCAGCGCCACCGGTCCCACTTTGACCCGCATCGCAACCATGCATGATCCCGATGGCCGGGAAGGGAAGAACCGGGTGGTCTTGTGTATGCAGTGCGATACCGCCGCGTGCGTGGCCGGATGCCCGTCCAACGCGCTGTGGCGCAACCCCGAAACCGGCGCCATCTACCACGTGGAAGACCGGTGCATCCGCTGCCGCTCGTGCGTCGCGGCCTGCCCGTTCGGTAACATGCGCTGGGAAGCGAAAGTGAATTTCCCCGTCAAATGCGACCTGTGCAACGGCGATCCCGTCTGCGCAAAATTCTGCCCCACCCGCGCCATTGAGTATCGGTAGGTCTACATGTCGCTCTTGCGCCTCAGTTTCCCACTCGTACTGATCTTGTTCATCCTCCCCACAGGCTGCAAGCCAGGCGCAACGCCGGTGGAAAGTCTGGTCCCTGATGATGGTGAGTTGGAGGGGTGGACCAGGGTCGGCGAGGTTGAGAAATACGATGCCGAGAACCTGTGGAAGCACATCAACGGTGCGGCTGAGAAATACACCAGGCGGGGGTTCAAACGTCTGGGCAGTTCGAAGTTTAACCACCGGGGCGGTCCCGACGCGCTGGCGGATATCTACGACATGGGCAGTGCGGCTGCGGCCAAGGAGATTTTCGAGCTTTCGTCACCTGCGGCCGACCAACTCATAGACCTGGGCGATGGCGGGCATCTGTCCAGCTCCAGCCTTGAGTTCTACAAAGGCGCCTATTTCGTGCGCATCGTTGCCCTGGGGAAGAGTGAGTCGACGGGCGCGGCCCTGACGGTACTGGGGCGAGCTTTCCTCGCTCGTATCGAAAGCGGCGGAGCGCGGGCAAAAGCGGAGGCCCCTTGAAGCGGTGGCTGGGCATGACTCGAAGGCGTTTTCTGGCTCTGCTGGCGGCCGCCGTTGCAGTCCTGGTGGGTGCGGCCATGGCCCTGGTGGACAGCTTTCGTGAGTTTGTCTTCGGGGTGGCTCGCAAAATCCACTACCATATGCCGGGGCAGGAGAACCCGGACCAGATCAAGGCCTACGAGCGGGCAGTTGCCGCGCTTCCTGCCGATGCTCAGCGAGCTTCTACGCCGCTGGTGTGGGCCCGCGACGGGGCCGCGTTTAAACGCAACGGAAATCTCGATCATCGTCGCATCGGTGACATCGTCGACCGGGCGGTTTGCCGGTTCACGTCGACAAGTGACGTGGCCGCAGCATATCGCACCCTGGTGACGCCGGAAGACCGGGTAGCCTTGCGCCTCCCCGCCGTGATCCACGACGATGTGGTGGACGCGGTGGTGCGAGGGCTCCTGGCCGCGGGCGTGCCGCCCCAGCAGATCGTCCTTTTCAAGAGCGGCTACAGGGACGTCGCGGTGGAAGAACCCTACTATATGAAGCCGCCGGTAAAGGGGCTGCGAGTCCAGGAAGGGATCTACGCCGACGCACCGGTCAAAGTTGGGACCATCGATCAGCGGGTGGTGAAGGCGCTCGATGAGTGCACGGCGTTTATCAACACCTGCTGTCTCCATACCCACATCGAGGCGGACATGACCGGTGCGCTCAAGAACCACATGGGCTCCATCGACCAGCCGTTCCTGTTGCACAGCTCGTTGCCTCACAACCTGGCGCTCCTCAACAGCCTTCCGCAACTGGCGGGTGAAAAACTGAAGCTGGTGGTCATGGACGCGCTCGAACCGTCACTCAAGGGCCATCCCGATCACCCGGTGCAGCGGCATTTTTACAGAAGCGGCTCCATCATCGTGAGCCGTGACCCGGTGGCCGCCGACACCATCGGCCTAGGCCTGCTGCGCGCGGGTCTGAAAGAGCACGACCTGGACGACGGCCTCGACGAGATGCCGGGCAGGTTGGCGTTAGCCGGCAATTTGGGCCTGGGCCAACACCGGCAGGAACACATTCAAGTCACTGAATTGAGTGTCTAGGCGACAAGTTTCTTTAGCGCGGCAACTTCAACCGGCGTCAGTTCGCGCCATTCGCCGGGCTCCAGGTCCCGGCACGACAGCCCCGCGAACCGGGACCGTGAGAGGGTGATCACGTGATGCCCGATCGCCCGCATCATCCGCCTGACCTCCCTGTTCTTGCCTTCCTTGAGCACCAGGAAGATCAAGGTGTTCGAAGCCAGACGGCGTGAGATTTCGGCCTGGGCCGCGACCAGCGTCTCTCCGTCGTCGACCAACCCGGCAGTCAACTGCGCCAGGGAGTCTTCCTCCACCCGTCCCCTTACTTTTACCCGGTATTCCCGCAAGATTCCGTACTCGGGCCTGGTGAGGCGGAAGGTGAGGTCGCCGTCGTTGGTGAGCAGCAGAACACCCTCGGTATTTACATCCAGTCGCCCAACATATGGGAGGGCAAAAAAATCCGGGGGGAGATGGGAGTAGATGGTCTCTCTGCCGCGGGTGTCGCGCTTGGTGCACAGCACGCCCTGGGGTTTGTTGAGCAGCACGTACCGGAAAAGTTGCGGGTTTACCTCCTTTCCGTCCATCTCTACCCGGTCTTGCCCCGCGGTCACCTTGCGGGCCGGGTTGGTTTCAAGCTCGCCGTTTACCTGCACTCTTCCCGCGGCAATGATCCGCTCACCTTCCCGCCGGGAGCAGAGGCCGCAGGAGGCGAGGAATTTCTGTAGTCGTTGAGGCTGGTTCATGGGGTCGGCTCAGGCCCGCAGCATGTAAATCAGGTCCATGGGGTCGATGCCCAGCACCGCGATGGTGCCCTGCAGCATCCAGATGATCGCAGGGCCGATCACCTTGCCCAGCATTCCGGTGCCGAGCAGTGCGAACAGGATGACGAGGGAGACGAAGGGGTTGCGCTCCAGCGCATCAAAGTGGGCTGCGATGTGACGGGGAAGCACCCCGGCCAGCACCTTGCTGCCGTCTAGGGGCGGGAGCGGTATGAAGTTGAACACCGCCAGGATGTAGTTGATGAGCATCACGCGGAATATCAGCATCAATATCGGCGACTCGCCCAATTCTGCGGCAGGCACGTCAACGTAGACGAAACTGCGCAGGATCAGAAACAGCGCGGCGCAAAGAAAACCGAAGAGGACGTTGGAAATCGGCCCGGCGGCCGCGGTGATCATCATGCCGGTGCGCATGGTGACCCGCTTGCCCTTGAACCGGCGGGTGAACCGCACTGGATTAACCGGCACAGGCTTGGCCCACCCGAAGAAAAAGCTGGAGTGGGAGAGGATCGCGAACAGGGGTAGGAGTATGGTGCCGAACAGGTCCATGTGGGCCACCGGGTTCAGCGTGAGCCGGCCCATTTGTGTGGCAGTGTCGTCACCCAGCCACAGCGCCGACCGCGCATGAGAATACTCATGGATGGTCAGGCATAGCAGCATGGGAACAAGGACGAGGAAAACTTCGCGAATCATGTCCATCCGGCATCCGCCCTACTTAATCTGTTTGCCCACGTAAGTTGCCCAGGCTTTCACGAGCTTCAGCCCGTCCGTCAGAGCGAAGCGCCACTGCCCACCGGCCGCCTGCTTGAACACGGGGCATTTGGGGCAGATCGCGGCCCGGTCTCCGGTAGGGAACGGGCAGATGTCCAGACAAAGCTCGTGCAACTCTATTACGGTGTCACCAGTTACTTTCCGCATGGAAAAACCTCCAACCGGTTGCTGCGAAGACTTTAACTCAGGCTGGCATCAAAAGCAAGGTGAGGTCGCCAAGGATTGTGGTCTTTTCGCGAGGCAACGAGTATACTATGTCCTGTTTGCAGGTCCTCATTTGAAGGGAGTGCTCGACATGGAAAGAAAACCTCTCGGTGCTTTTGTTGCAGCTCCGGTCCTTTTAGTGGTGTTGGTCGGGCTGTCTTGTGGCTCTGATACCACCGGCACCCCCTCTTCGTTCGCAGATGCAGATGCAGTCGCGCTAGAAGTAGCGGCAGAAGTTGGTCCTGCCGAAGTTGAGGTGTTTGACTTCGGTTCCCCACCGGAAACGTTCGACTTCGGCGGGGGCGGGGAAGGGGTCTTTGAAGAGTGTACTCTGGCTCCCTATGAGTTCGGGTGTCCGTGCGACGCCAACACCGATTGCACCAGCGGCTACTGCGTGGAAAGCAGTGAGGGATTTGTTTGCACTGCAGAGTGCCTGGAAGACTGCCCCGCCGGCTGGAGCTGTAAGGGGCTATCCGGTTTCGGCTCGGACATTGTCTTTGTGTGTGTGCCCAGCTCCAAGAAGCTTTGCTTCCCGTGTAAGAAGGACAGCCAGTGCCCTGACGGCAGGTGCGTGCCCATGGGCGAAGAATCATACTGTGCCGTGGGATGCCCTGAGGATGGCGTATGCCCGGACAGTTTCACCTGCACCGACTTCGAAGTTGAAGGGGGCGAGGCCGAACCGATGTGTCTTCCCACGAGTGGCTGGTGCGATTGCCTGCTGGACAACGCGGGGGAATTGCGGCCGTGCCAGAGCGACAGCGAGTTCGGTACCTGCTTCGGCTATGAAGAGTGCGATCCCGAAGCCGGGTGGGGTAACTGCTCCGCATCGGAGCCGGTCGCGGAAATCTGCAACGGCCTCGATGATGACTGCGACGCAATTATCGACGAAGACCTCCCCGAAACCGAGCCGTGTGAGTTTGCCAATGAGTTTGGCACCTGTACCGGAGTGGCGGTGTGCGCGGGTACGCCCGGCTGGAAGTGCCAGGCTCAGCAGCCCGCAGCCGAGCTGTGTGACTACCAGGACAACAACTGCGACGGCCAGGTAGACGAAGATTTTGTCAACGATGAAGGGAAGTATGTCGCTTTCGAGCACTGCGGCTCCTGCTCCATTTCGTGTGCGTTCGGTTTCCCCAATGCCACCGCCATGTGCGATGCGACCCTGTCCATGCCTGCCTGCGTGGTGGATTCCTGCGACCCCGGCTACTACAAGATCAACCAGTTCCAGTGCATCTCCAGTACGGCCAGCCTCTGTGAGCCCTGCGAGGCGGACGAGAGTTGCCTCTTCGAGGGCGCCAAATGCGTGGCCCTCGACGACGGAGACTACTGCTCGAAGTCGTGCAACATTACCGCGGACTGCCCCGCCGGGTACATTTGTGAGCTCTACGAAGGGGTCAACCAGTGCCTGCCTGCCACCGGCTCCTGCAGTTGCGGCCCCGAAAGCCAGGGCTTCTCGAAGAGTTGCTCCAAGACCTTCCCGGCCATGCCGCTGCCTGAAGAGCCCAGCATCACCTGCTACGGCATTCACCTTTGCGGTTTGGACGGCTGGGAGCCTTGCGTCTACCCGGAAGATGTCTGCGACGGGGCGGACAATGACTGCTCGGGTGCTGCGGACGAGGCCTATGTGGATGAGCAGGGCAGGTATGTCAGTGACGAGCATTGCGGCCAGTGTGGCAATAACTGCAAGGTCATCTCTTTCCCCAATGCGGGGGGAAGCTGCAACACCAACAAGGCGATCCCCGACTGCCAGATGCAATGCGACGGCGGATTCCAGGATGTCAACGGCAACCTTGCCGACGGATGCGAGTGTGAGTTCTCGGGCTGGACCGACCATCCCGACGGCATCGACCAGAACTGCGACGGTGTCGACGGTGAACTCCTCAACGGGGTTTTCGTAGCCAAAAACGGCGATGACGGCAACATCGGCACTATTGACGAGCCGATGCTGACGGTAAACGCAGCCATTTCCCGGGCCCTTTTCCTGGGCAAGCGGGACGTCTACGTGGCCACCGGGGTTTACAGCGAATCGGTGGTGCTGCAGCCGGCTGTGAACCTGTATGGCGGGTACAGTTCAGACTTCAAGGTGCGTGATGTGGCCCTGTATGAAACTGTGATCATGGGGTTGGAACCCAGCGTTCAGTTCCCGGGTGCGGTCACGGTGGGAAACGTCGCCGATGAGCCCACCACCCTGGATGGATTCACCATCTTCGGTTTCGATACGGACGAGGCCGGCTCAAGCAGCTACGGCATCTACGTCAGAGATTGCACCGCCAACCTGGTGGTGCGTAACAACCACGTTTATGCCGGCAACGGCGGGGACGGTGACGGCGGTGCGGACGGTGAGGACGGCGCGGACGGAATCGACGGCGGCGGCGGCTCAGGCGCCTACATGTACGCGACCACCAGTTGTAACGAAGCCGGGGTCGTGAAGCAAGGCGGGTCAGCCGGAGTCATGTCTTGTGGCGCCGTCGACGTCAGCGGCGGCGGCGGCGGCCACAGTTACTGCCCCACCATGAACGCGGAACCGGATAACGGAGAGTACGGACTGCAAGGTTTGGGGCCGGGCGCCGGTGCGGGTGGTGGCGCGGGTTTTGATGCGGTTTTCCTGGCCAATTGTGGCTTGTGCAATGTGCCCGCAGCCGAACCGATGGACGGCGCGGATGGGATCCACGGTGCGGACGGCGTCAGCGGTGCGGCCGGACCGGGTTGCAGTGATGTGGCCGGTACGGTGGCGGGCGGTTTGTGGGTACCCTCCAACGGAGGTGTGGGCGGGCCGGGTCTGGCGAGCGGCGGTGGTGGTGGCGGCGGGGCCGGTGCGGGCGTGGACAACTTGATCAATTGCAACGAGCAGATCGGCGGCACGGGCGGAGGCGGTGCGTCTGGCGCTTGCGGCGGCACCGTTGGGCTGGACGGCGGTGGTGGCGGCGGCTCCTTCGGCCTGTTCCTGTACTACTCTGTTCCCGGCGCCAGTGTGCCCGTGGTTGAAAGCAATTATTTCCTTGGCGGTAAGGGCGGTTCAGGTGGGCACGGTGGTAGCGGTGGCACGGGCGGCGTTGGTGGTACCGGCGGCTCCGGTGGCCTTGAGTCGGGTGTGGCCTGGTGTGCACGGAAAGGCGGCAACGGCGGCAACGGCGGCATCGGCGGTCATGGTGGTGGCGGCGGCGGCGGCTGCGGTGGCGTTTCCTACGCCACTTTTGCCTTCGGTCATGACGGCCTCGACCTGTCGGCCGTCAAAGCCGACAACACCCTCGCCGTGGGCAACGGCGGCTCCGGCGGCTCCGGCGGACCTTCCATCGGCAACCCCGGCGGCCTCGGCTCAGCCGGCATGAGTTCAAATGCGAATTTCTAGCCGATGACTGGAGAACCTCAGAGAAAATCCCCTTCCGAAATGACGGTATTCGGGGTGGCTTTCGCCATTCTGTTCTTCTGCACCATCTACCTCTATCATGGCCGGAAGGACGGGTTCCCGGCCTTTGCTGCGGCTTTTGAGCTGGACCTTGATGCAGGACTCTGGGGCGGGCTGTTCCAGTGCGGGGCGGCCTTTCTGTTGCTGCTGGTTCCCGCGTTCGTTCTGGCGGTCCGCGCGTGCCGGCTGAGCCCTGCTGATCTGGGCTTTGCCCTCGGGGACTGGAAAACCGGTCTCAAATTCACCCTTCCCATCGTTATTCTTGTCTTCCCTGTGATGCTATTCACCGGCGATAAAGAGTCCGCGATCTGCGGCGCTTATCCTTTGAGCACTCTGGCTGCCGGCGGGGTTGGGGCTTTTGTGGCCTGGGAAGCGTGCTACCTGGTCTACTATGTAGCCTGGGAAGGACTGTTTCGCGGTGTGATGCAGCTTGGACTGCAGCGGCGCCTGGGTGTGATCCAGATGATGCTGCTCCAAACCGCGCTGTCCACCCTCCTTCACGCCGGCGGCCCGGAATTGGAGACGTTGGGGGCGCTGGCTGCAGGACCGCTATTCGGCTACCTTGCGCTGCGCACCAACTCGATCCTCTACGTTCTTCTGATCCACTGGGCTCTGGGTATCGCCACTGATCTGTCCTGTCTGGTGGCCACATGAAGGTGCTGGTCACCGGGGCCAACGGTTTCCTGGGCCGTCACATCGCCACCGAATTGCTCGGCTCCGGACACACAGTCCGCGCGATGATCCAGCCGGGCACCGATGCGTCCTGCTATGCAGGCGGTCCCGTGGAGTTGGTCGAAGCGGACCTCACCGACCCCGACTCGCTCGCGCAGGTGGCGGACGGTGTCGATGGCGTAGTCCACCTCGCCGCGCTGGTGCAGGAATGGGGCAAGAAGGAGTGGTTCGAAGAGGTGAACGTACGTGGAACCCAGCGTCTTCTGGCCGCGGCCGCGGAGACGGGAGCGGGTAGAAAATTCGTTTTCATGAGTTCCCTGGCGGTTCACGGCCTGGGAGACTTTGTCGATGGTGATGAGAGTGCCCCCTGCAATGATGGCGGCAACCCGTATTCGTGGTCCAAGATCCGGTGCGAAGATTTGCTGGCCGAAGCTCACGACAGGGGTCACGTTTCCTCAGTGATCATCCGTCCGGGGCTGATCCCTTACGGAGAATGGGACGTGCGGGGTTTTGGTGCGCTGGCCGCGACCATTTCCGCCGGGCTCATGCCGGTGGCTGGCGACCCGGACGCGCTCACCTGCACCGTCTACGCACCCAACCTGGCGCGGGGGGTGCGGCTGGTGTTGGAACAACCTTCCGATGAACTGAGAACCTACGTCATCGCCGATGACGTCAAGATCTCCTGGCGAGACTATTTTCAGGCGTTGGCCGATAGCCTCGGTGTGCCTCTTCGGCTGCTGCCGGTGCCGGGCGTGCTCGCACGCACCGCAGGAAGCCTGGCCGAGGGCGCTTGGGAGAGGTTGAAACTCCGGGGCCGGCCACCGGTGACCCGCTATCTCGCCGCGCTCATGTCCAGACAGACCCACTTCTCCAGCGCCCTGGCCGCGGCGGAGTTGGGCTATTCGCCCGTGCACTCTTTCCATGAAGGGATGAAACGCACCGCGGCCTGGTGGTTGTCTACTCCATCAACAAGAGGGTAGTCGTCTCGCCCGAGGCCACTTTCACCGTGGGAAAATGGCCTCGTCCATTACCCCAGTGGTAGGTTACGATCTCAGGCGCCACCTCTACTCCGTCAACCAGTGCTGCTGCGCTGGCTGAATCCTCCTCCAGAGGAAGGGAAATCGCAACGGTAAGGTCCGGGCCTTCGGCGTGGGTAAGGACGATGGTGGTGTTACCGCCCTTTTTGTCTATGCGAACGTCGACACGGCTGTCTCCGCACCGGATATTCGTCGCCTCCAGCCAGGCCCAACCGTTGGGCAGGTTCGGGGCCAGAGTCAGTTCCCCGCTCAAGCCGTCCGCCCGGTTGCCCAGCAAGTAATCAAGGGCCGCGTCTCCCACAATGCCGCCTTCCCAGGGACGGTAGCGGGCTGTGTAGTCCCCAATACCTCCGACGTTGTCGTATATCAGGTGGGCAGGGGTGAAGTCATCCAGAATCTGGTATTCGGCCAGACTCCCCCCCGCCTGGGAGTGGAGGGCCAGCGCGTTGAACGCGTCCTCAGCCAGCGGATGGTGCGTCACGGCCAGGTTGGACAGGAAATATCCGGGAGACATGCCGGTGTAGAACCCTTCCGAAACGGGGAGGTCCATGAAGTTGGCATAGTCGGCGGGAAGGGGAGAGACCAGCACGCCGTCCTTCCCACCGATGACTGCAATGGTCTGCTCCAGGTTCTGCAGAGCCAGTTCGGCGTCCGGCGCCATATAGCCGGTCCACAGCGGCTTGAGGTTCACGTCCTCGAAAGGGGCGGGCGCCAGGCCGCTCTTTTCGTGCTCGTAGGGAGCGTACCAACCGGCGGCGCCGAAGAACTTGGCGTCCGCTGCGTTGCGCACTTCCTCAGCCCTGGCCAGAAACGCCGCGGAAAGCTCGTCTTCGCCAATCTCCGCTGCCATGGCGGCCAGTCGTTCTGCCGCGGCAACCCAGATGAATGAAGAGTTGGCCGAGAGATAGCCCTCTTCGAACTGTTCGAGGAAGTTGAGGCCGTGCGCAACGGCCATTGCGGTACGGAATGTTTCGTCAGTGCTGAAGGGTAAATAGTCGCCTTCGAACGCCTGCTTCTCAAGGCAGTGGCGCATCATGGGCAGGCGCTCTGCGATAAAGTCGGCTTTGCCCGCGGCCTTCCAGTACCAGGAGTGAAGCAACGGTATGTAGCTGGGCGATTCCGCCCGCTCCCGACCGCTCATCACCGGCTTCGATTCCCAATCCGGTTCAGGTCCCGCATCTGCCGCGGTCAGGTCGGCGGGGTACGAGTTGCCGATGCCGCCCTTGGCCAAGGCAGCCAGCCTCAGGTAGTCGAGGATGCCCCTCACCTCTTCGTACAGTCCGATTTTCAGAAAGAAGCGCACCGGCCCGGCGTTGTCCCTCAGCCACGTGCGGGTGTACTCGCACATTACGCACGCCGCGCCCGTAGCTGCCTGCTGGCTTAGCAGGATCACTTTGGTCGCCTGGAGATAGTCGTTGATTCGGGGGTCGGGAGTGGTGACCTCCAGCGCCGGAGCCAGCCGGGCCAGCCACGCTTCCCGGGTGGCCGCTACGAGGTCGCCTCCCGGCTGCTGTTTCTCCAGAGCCGTCAGCGTTTGCGCGGCCAACTGCTTGTCATCGTCCAGGATGTGAGCCACCAACAACATCTTGTACTCGCCCGCAGCCAGATCTCCCACCAGCGTTTCCAGTCCTTCTTCGGTTGCCGTTACGTCGTCAACGGGCAGAATGTGCGATCGGCGCTCCCGCGGCGTCCGGTACTCCACAACACTGTTGCCGTCCACCTCCTGGCCGCGGGTGAACCTTACTTTGAGCCACAGGTTGGTGAGGGACTGGTTGGTGACGTTTTCAACGAACACCAGGCGCACCACGGACCGCTGCATCGGATCTTCCGAATCTTGCAGAAGGGGCGAAAAATCGATGGTGGACAAAGCCACCACCGGCCCGTCGGCCCGGGTGTGCATGATTGCCGTCTTTCTGACCCGGCCGATCCATTCCCGTTTCCATTGCAGCGGGTTGCCCTCCTGGCCGCTGCTCACCTCCAGCCAGGTGTCGCCGAAGAACCCTTCCCCTTTGTCGTAGATCGGCCCGGTCATGGAGTGCAGCGTGTTGATGGGATAGGAGTACCCCATCATGGAGAAGGTGTAGCCGTTGCCCACTGCAAAGTCGGGCAGCATGCGGAAATCGGGGTTCGGTCCGGGCTGGTCATTGGTGAAAGCCCACGAGGAGACGTCCATAAGCCACTCGCGTTTTTCGACCCAGGCGTTCCACGCGAGGGGTTCATCCCCCGGTGGCCAGAGGTGATGAGGAGGCAGGGGCTCGCCGCCCTTGTCCTCAGGTACTTCGCCGGCCGTCGCGTCTACCACCTCCGGGAGCGCTGTATCGACTGAGCGCATGTCGGTGACGACGTCAGGTGGGGCGTCCGGGCTGCTGCTGCAGCCGGCCAACAGTAGAGCCAAAACAACGGTTTCCACCACCTTCATTCTCTCCCCCCTCCGCCTCAAGCCGGCAGATATTCAAACAGGAATACGGTGACGGCCATAGCCAGGATCATGGCTGCCGCCGCGGCGCGGTTGCCCCATCGGGCGCGTGCCAGCGCGCCGGCGAGGTCGCCGCCACGTTTGTGGAACGCCTTGGAAAGGTAGGCGATCCTGGCCTTGATTGACGGGTGCGTAATACTCGACCGGGTCATGGACACATGATTGGCTCGGCCGAGGTTGAGCAGCGCCGAAGCCATGAGCCCCGGGTCTCCCACGACGTGTGCGCCGTACAGGTCCGCCTGCCGCTCAAAGCGTCGGGCGAAAGTACCGAACACCAGCACCACGTAACAGAGTTGGAGCGCGACCACAGCCAGCCCCACCTCCTCCTGGCTTTCGACAAAAGGCGAGATCAGCACCAGGGACCAGAGCACGAAGACGCCGGTCATGAGTGCGAGGAGGAAGTTGAAAATCAGGTGCTTGAATTTAGCGTGTCCGATCTCGTGCGCGACCACCGCGAGAGTCTCACGGGGACTAAGCGTCTTTAGCAAGTGGTCGGTGAGAAAGACCACCCTTTGTCTCCTGAAAAGGCCGCTCACCGCCGCGTTGGCGACCTTCCTCTCCGCGGTGAGCCAGACGTAGACCGCGGCCAGGGGAGTGTTGGTACGTTTTCCAAGTTCCCGGATTTGCGGCATGAGAACGTCGCCGCCGGGGTACCGCTCAAGGTCTACCCGGGTGAAAAGCAACCTGATGAAATACGGGGACAGCAGGAACAGCAGAAACAGCAGGATCCCTGCGACCAGGAAGCTCAGGATCGGGTGGGTTTCGAACCAGCGGGCGAACATGGGCACGTCGCTCACCATGGCCCGGTACAGGTTCAGGTAAAGGAGTTGGGGAACCATGAGGACCCCCATGGTGCGTAACTGCATGGAAAGTTGCCGCCCGAACGTGGTCCGGGTGCCCTTGAGCCCAAGGAATAGCCTCGATGCTTCGGCCCGGAACAGAATCAGGGGGAGCAGGAACGGAGCTACCAGGAAGATGTCCGAAACGAGGAAGAGCTCGCTGGGAAAGAAGAGCGCCTCAAAAGTCTCCTTCCACTTCAGCCAGTGCACGATAAGCAGGAACCAGGCTACGAGCCCGTAGGCGAAATAGGCGTTGGCCCTCAGAGGGCGTGGGCGGGGAGGCATGGAGCCGCTGGACGAGACTTTACGGATGCGGTTGACTTTGCCGTGTAGGATGGCGACCGCGGCCAGGGCGTAGATGGCGGTGCCTGCAACAGTAATGAGCAGGTTCAACGCGGCGTCGCCGGAGGAAACCCCGGCGCTCGGATCACGGATGTACAGTGAGATCAATGGGACCAGAAGAAGGAATACAGTACCGAAGTCCATTCTCTACACCGCTCCCCACCCGCAGCCTCACACTCTCAGCAGCCGAGCCTTTACCTTCCGGAAAGACAAACGGTGTGAGCGCCAGTTTTGGCTTCCACGCGCAAGGAAACTACCATATACTACGAAGCCGTTTGAGGCAACGGGATAGCCGAGGCGAAAAAGAAGATGTCATGTAACAGTTGCGATAATGACGCTGGGCCGGTGGTGGTGGCCCTTGACGGCCCCGCCGGCGTGGGCAAGAGCACGGTGGCCATGGCTGTGGCCGCGGCCCTGGGACTATCCTACGTGGAGACCGGAGCGCTGTACCGAGCCGTGGGCCTGGCGGGCAGGCGGCAGGATGTGCCGGGAGACGACGAAGAGGGTCTAGCCCGCATCGCCGCGGCCATGGATATCCGTTTTTCCCTCAAAGAGGGAGTCAACCGGGTGTTGCTGGCCGGGGAGGATATCACGGAGCTGCTCAGGCTTCCGGAGATGGGGCCGCTGGCGTCCCGGGTTTCCGCACACCCGAAGGTCCGGAGCGCACTGCTGACGTTGCAGAGGACTTTGGGACGTACCGGTCGCGGCGCGGTTCTGGAAGGCCGGGACATCGGCACAGTGATATTTCCCGACTCGCGCCACAAATTCTTCCTCACGGCTGCTCCGGAAGTACGCGCCGAACGCCGGCGCCGGCAGTTGGAAAGCAAAGGGCAGACGGTGGACTACGAGGCGATTCTCGAAGAGATCAAGGCTCGTGACCGGGCCGATTCCGGGCGGGCCGTAGCGCCGCTGAAACCCGCCGCAGACGCGGTGGTGGTTGATACCGGCCTACTTACCGCAACGCAGGTGGTGGACGTAATTGTGCAACAGATCGGGGAAGGGACAAAATGAGTGGGGACGGGATGAGTGGGGACGGAGAGGGATTTCGCAGCGGACTGGTGGGGATTATCGGCAGGCCTAACGTGGGGAAGTCGACTCTGCTCAACGCAGTTCTGGGGCGGAAGGTGGCCATCGTTACACACCGGCCCCAAACCACCCGCAACCGCATCGTGGGCGTGCGTACCGACGACGATAGTCAAATTGTCTTTCTCGATACTCCGGGCATCCACGAGGCGCGCAAGAGCCTCAACCGGGTGATGGTGGAAACCGCACTGGCCACACTTGATGAAAGCGACGTCCTCCTCTACATGGTGGATGCAGCCGAAGCCGCGGGCCGCAGTCAGCCGGTGTCGAAAGGCAACATCGCAGTGCTGGAGCGGCTGGCGGCTGCCGCCAAACCGACCCTGCTTCTCCTCAACAAAATAGACCGGTTGCGCAAAGACAAACTGCTCCCGCTGATCCAGGAGTTCTCCAGCCGGGCCGACTTCCTTTCAGTGATCCCCACTTCCGCGCTCAACGGTAACGGACTGGACATCGTTCTCGGCGAGGTGAAGAAACACCTTCCCGACAGTACCCGCTACTATCCTGACGACGTGCTCACCGACCGCAGCCTTGATTTCATTATCACCGAATTCGTGCGGGAACAGGCGCTCCTTGCAACCAAGGAGGAAGTGCCCTATTCCGTCGCGGTCAGTGTTGAACTGGTGGAGGAGCGGGAAGGCAAGCCCATGCTTTACATCGCAGCCTGTATTCACGTCGAACGCAAGAGCCAGAAAGGGATCCTTATCGGCAAGCAGGGGGCCATGATCAAGCGAATCGGGCAGGCTGCGCGCAAGGAACTGGAGGCCTATTTGTCCAAGCGCGTCTACCTGGAGTTGAGGGTTCGCATCGAAAAAGACTGGACCCGCAGCATGAAGGGTCTCAAACGTGTCGGGTTTGATACATGAGCGGTCTGGTAGCGATAGTTGGTCGTCCCAACGTGGGCAAGTCGACCCTTTTCAACCGCCTTGTGGGGTCTCGCAAGGCTATCGTTGAAGATATCCCGGGGGTGACCCGGGACCGTATCCACGGCCGGAGCGAGTTTGAAGGAAGGGAGTTCGCGGTCGTCGACACGGGCGGCTTCGACCCCAATCCCGACGACCCGTTCTTGAAGATCATGAAGCAACAGGTGGACCTGGCGCTCGACGAGGCCGATGCGATCGTCGTGGTGATGGATGTGAAGTCCGGACTCACGCCGGTGGACCGGGAGATCCATCGTATGCTGGCGCGGCGGGATACGCCGGTGTTCTACGCTGTGAACAAGGTGGATTCGCCGGAGAAAGAGAGAGAAGCGTTCGAGTTCTACGAAATCGGCGAAGATCACGTACATTTCATCTCGGCCACTCACGGGAAGGGCATCGGCGACCTGCTGGAGCGGGTGGTCGAGTCGTTGCCGCCCGATGAGGGCCTGCCGCCCATCGGCGATACCCCGCACGTGGCAGTTGTTGGGCGGCCCAATGTGGGCAAATCCACCCTCATCAACTGGTTGCTGGGGGAGACGAGGCTGCTTACCAGCGACATGCCGGGCACTACCCGGGATTCGGTGGATACGCCGTGGGAGTCGCCTGAAGGCAAGTCTTACGTGTTCGTGGACACCGCGGGGATGCGGCGCAAAGGCAGGGTCAAGGATGCCATCGAGCACTACTCGGTGCTGCGCTCGATCCGCGCTATCGAACGCGCCCACATCGTCCTCCTCCTCCTTGACGGTCGTCTCGGCATGGAAGAGCAGGATGTGAAGATCGCCAACCTGGTGGAGAAACGTGGTCGGTCCCTCGCTTTTGTCTTCAATAAGTGGGACCTGGTGGACGCGACGCCCAAGACGGCGCAGAAGCTGATTCGCGCCACCAAAGAGCGTTACCCGAGCCTGGCCTATGTCCCTTCTGTGCTCACCTCTGCCAAGACGGGGAGGGGAGTAACCAAGCTCATTCCGCTGGTGGACGAGTTGAGGACCCATTGGGAAAAGCGGGTGCCTACCGGAGAGTTGAATCGATTTGTAACCGGAATACTGCAGCGCAACCCACCGCCCTTGCTGCGCCATCGGCCGGGTAAGGTTTTCTACACCGCGCAGGCCGATTCGTGTCCTCCTACTTTCATTTTTCACGTCAACAAGCCCGCGGCTTTCCTGGACACATATCGACGTTACCTCAGCAACCGGTTGAGGGAAGAATATCAGTTTACCGGCAGCCCTATCCGCCTCTTTTTCAAGCGGCGGGTGTCGGGCAATAAGGACCGTTAGTATTTCCGAGGTTGCATTCCCGGAAAAGCGCGCTACTTTAAGGCTGCCCGCAGGAGGCCGGATATGAGTGACAAGAAGCGCAAAAAGGCAGACGAAGAATCAGTGAAGGTCCACATACAAGGCGACGATGAGGCTCCGGAACTCGATGAAGTCGATGATGAGCAACAGGACATCCTCGACGAGATAGACTCGGAGGAGTCAGCCGAGGACGTGGTGATTACCGCGGCCTACGTCACCGACCTGGAACGCAAGGTGGCCGAGTACGACCGCCGCTTGCGGCAGACCCTCTCTGCATACCGCTCACAAGAGGAGGAGTTCAACAAGGCGAGGGAGCGGCTGGAGCGGGATCGGGAGCGTAAGTTGGCCCAGGACCGGGTAACTCTCTTTGAGAGCTTCCTCGTTCCGTTGGACAACCTGGAGCGCTCCATAGCCGCGTGCCGCGAAACTGGGGAAGCCCAGACCCTGGTCCAGGGAGTAGAACTGGTGCTCAGGCAGTTCCTCGATGCGTTAGCCGCGCTCGGATTGGAGAGATACGATCCCATGGGCGAGCCGTTCGACCCGGTATGGCACGAAGCCATGGCGGTCATGCCCACCCAGGACAAGGAAAAGGACGACATCATCGCCGCGGTTCATGAAGCAGGCTATAAGTATGGCACCCAGGTCGTACGCCCCGCCAGGGTGGTTGTTTCCAAGGTCAATCAGTAGTACGTTTCGGGTTTTCGGTTTTGGGTTTCGGGTTTCGGGTTTCTAGCTCACAGTTCACTTGTGTCAACCGGCACATAGGTAACACTTTTGTCTAAGCACATAGGTAACACTTT
>CAZVFX010000006.1:0-97472 GCA_964626565.1 uncultured Myxococcales bacterium | reverse complement strand
CCAAGGTCAAAGTAGGCGCGGCAAGCGTAGTGCTGTCCGGCAAGCCTGGGAAGAACGACCTGTGCGCCGGAATGTCATTGAACCTCACCGCGTCGGTGCGCGACGGCAAAGGTTGGGCTACGGTGGCCGCCGACGTTATGATGGAGACCCCCCGGTACGGAAAGGTCCAACTCCACGCAGGCGAGTACATGCTCGAGTGGAACCGCCTTCACTATCCGGTCACGGTAAAGGAAGGGAAACTGCTGGAGTTGGAGCCACAACCGCTCGCACCGGTGGAAGGGGTCTCCCGTCCCAAACTCAGCGAAAAGCCGGTAGACGGGTTGGAGCGACCCGGCTCGGTGAAACCGTGCAATGGCGGAACGACCTATCTGTTTCCCGGAGAGTACAATTTGTCATACAAGATAAAGACCAATACCTATCCTTTCTTCGAACGCCGCTCCGATTCCATAGTTGTGGAGGAACCTCGGGGCTTTACCCGCTACCGGAACCTGCCTTCGGTGAAAGGCAAGGCCCGGTACTACCGGGGGGATGACGGCGTCGGAGAGCCTGTGGCCCCGAAGGTAGTTGACGAGAGTGAGAAACCAGATGAGCCGGCCCCGGAATACGACAAACTGCCGGAAGCAACTCCCGATGATGGGGGATAGCGCCCGGTTGCTGGCGCCTGCCGCGGGGCTGTTGATGCTCCTGGTCGCAGGCTGTCCGTTCAACCTTCCCAAACCCCAATTGCCTGAGATCTCGGGAGGGGTGGAAGGCTCGTCTGAGACCCACCTCTCAGACACACTGGAGGTGTTTGTTCCGCCTCCGGTAGAAGACATCCCCGAGCCCAAGGATAAGTGGTGGTTTGTACCCGACACGACCACCGCACCCGACGACCCCTTCCCGGTGTGGGATGTAGTTTGGCAGGATACTCCCAAGCCCCCTGACGGGTTAGCTCCCCCTGATGTGGGAGGCGGCGAAGGAGAGTGGGTCTGCGAAATTGGTGGCGTGCCTCAGCCTCTCGATATTTTCGGACCCGACATCGTCACTCACTCTTTCTTCAGACGCAGCGAGATTCTCGACCCGCACCTCATAACCGTGTCGTACAAGAGCTGCGGGATCGACGGCTACAATCCGCAACAGGAAGAGAAGACCTACCCTTTGAAGTTGGACTTCCCTTCCACGATCCGCATTTCGTTGGAGTGCAACTACCCCTGCTACGCCTTTCTCATGAAGAACGGTTGCCACTACGAGAACATCACCGGCTGCTGGTACGGCGAAGAGGGGCAGGTACAGGCGGAGATGGAGCTACTGCCCGCGCTATACGTCCTGGGGGTGGAGTTCCTCTCCCAACCGGACGTGGCGGCCGAGGATTTCCAGTTCGACCTGCACCTGGCGCTCAACCACAAGCTGGGTCAGGAAGAGTGCGCAGCCGAAAGCCACCTGCTCTATTCCGACCTGGAAGAGTCGTGTGCGCCGGGCAAAGAGGGACTCGCATCCGCAACCGTCGACGGGACCCTGGGCTGGGACAGTCAGGATGATTTCTACCTGGGTTGTTCCCAGTTCGGCACACCCGCGGACCCGGTCGGTGGCGTACCCGACGTGGCGCACGCTTTGACTCTCGACTTTCCGGGACCCGGGCCCGCCACGGTAAGTGCAGAGTTGGCTTTTCCAGGCGCACAGCCGGGTGCCCAGGCCGGGATTCTGGCCCTTACCGGCGCCCCCTGCGGCGCTTCCGACACGGTGGTAGACTGCAATTGGGGTTTCGCAGACAGCCTCGCGGTCGACGAAGTAACCGCTTTCCCCGGCCAGACCCTGTACGCGGTTGTGGACACCATGGCGGCCGGCGGCCTGGACCTGGCTGAGCCGGTGGAATACGAGCTCACCTGGACTGTCGCTGGAGCATGCTCACCCTAGCGGCGCACAATACTTGGTAAACGAACAGTTCAAAAAACCCTTGACCCGGATGCAAACTCCCATATCATGCGATCCGTGACCCTTCGAGCAGGAGGTACCATGGCCCCCTCTTCCCGCAAGACTTCCCTTTACGACATTCACGTGCAGGCGGGCGGCAGAATGGTCGATTTCGCGGACTGGCTCATGCCGGTCTGGTTCAGCGGCATCAAGGCGGAACATGAGGCGGTAAGAACCGGGGTGGGGATGTTTGATGTTTCGCACATGGGGCAGCTCCAGGTGTCCGGACCCGACGCCGAGCAGGTGGTGGATTTCCTGGTGACCAACGATGTCTTGAGCCTGCCGCCGGGGCGCGCCCTGTACACACCGGCGTGCAACGCCGACGGCAACATCGTTGACGACCTCATCGTGTACAAACGCTCAAGCGCGGACCTGCTGCTATGCGTAAACGCGTCCACTGCAGCCAAAGATGTTGCGCATTTCACGGGTAACAACCCGGGCAAAGCCACTATCAGCGACGTTTCTTCACAATACGCGCAGATAGCGGTTCAAGGTCCGAAATCGTATGCCGTCCTGGGCAACCTATGGGCCGAACTTGCCGCGGAGCTGAAGCCGTTCGACTTTGTCGAACTCGAGCACCAAGGCCACCAGGCAATGGTGGCGGGCACCGGCTATACCGGCGAAGCGGGATACGAGCTGTACGTTCCCTGGGATTCGGCCCCCCATTTCTGGCGGCTGTTTCTGGCCGCGGGCGAAGAACATGGAATCGTGCCCGCCGGCCTCGGGGCCAGGGACACCCTGCGGCTGGAAGCGAAGTTCTGCCTATACGGCAACGACATAGACGAGACCACCAACCCGCTGGAGGCGGGACTCAAGTGGACAGTCAGTTTCGACCGCGAGTTTCTGGGGAGAGAGGCGCTGCTGAAGGTAAGGGAGGAGGGTCTGAAGCGGCGGCTGGCAGGGTTCAAGATGCTCGACCGCGGCATTCCCCGGCAGCACTGCCCCATAGTGCATGACGGCCGTGTCGTTGGCGGGGTCACCTCCGGTACCCGCTCACCAACACTGGACAAGACTATCGGGCTGGGCTATATCGAAGTACCGTTCCACAAGCGAGGGACGGAGATCGCCATCGATATCAGGGGGAAATCGATGGCTGCGAAAGTGATCAAGACGCCGTTTTACAAGGCGTCGTGAGAGAGGGAAACGAACCGTCTAGCGGAGGGGGATCATGGACGTTCCTAGCTATCTGAAATTCTCGAAGGCGCACGAGTGGGCCAATTACGATGATGATGACGGCGTGGTGATTGTGGGTATTACCGACTACGCCCAGGACAAGATCGGCGATATTACTTTCGTCGAACTTCCGGAAGAAGGGGACGAACTTGAAAAGGCCGCCTCTTTCGGCGAAATCGAGCACCACAAGGGGGTTGAGGAAGTGTACTCCCCGGTATCCGGGAAGGTATTCGAGGTCAACAGTGCGCTGGCCGAGTTGCCCGAACTGGTCAACCAGGACCCTTACGACGAAGGCTGGCTCATCAAGGTGGAGCCCAACGACCTCGCTGATCTCGACGATTTGATGGATGCGGACGAATACCGGGAATACCTCAACGAGTTGGATGAGGACACCGAATAGCCGCCTGGTTGGAAGTTTCCCACTCCTCTAAGACAGGTTGCGAGCCCATGAGGTACATCCCACACACTCCGGAAGACGAAAGGGAGATGCTCGACGCCATCGGAATCGAGTCGGTGGAGCAGCTCTTCCGCACCATTCCAGACAGCTTACGACTGGGGCGCCCCCTCGACCTTCCCCCCGGAGCGCCGGAGTGCAAGCTCAAGGCAGAGCTGGAGCAACTGGCCGCGCTGAACAAGGACGCCACCAAAGTGGCTTCCTTCGCCGGTGCCGGGCTGTACAATCACTATGTTCCGGCGGCAGTGGGAGCGGTGACTTCCCGCAGCGAATTCTACACCGCATACACCCCATATCAGCCGGAGGTGAGCCAGGGCACTTTGCAGGCAATCTTCGAGTTCCAGACCATGCAGTCCCGATTGCTGGGTATGGAGGTAGCCAACGCTTCTCTCTACGACGGGTCTACCGCGGTTGCAGAGGCTGCGTCCATGGCGGTGAGGATCTTCCGCGGCAAACGACCGAAAATCGTACTGGCCGGCGCAGTGCACCCGGAATATGTTGAGGTGCTCAAAACCTACCAGGTCTCACCTGAAGAGTCACTGGTTGTAGTGCCTGCCGGCGCGGACGGCACTACGGACCTTCAGGAACTGACGCGGGCGTTGACCCCGGACGTGGCCGCGGTGATTATCCAATCGCCCAACTTCTTCGGGCTGGTGGAGAACCTTGTGGCGGCCCGGAAACTGGCCGACAAAACCGGCGCCCTGCTTGTCGCCGCATTCAGTGAACCTCTGGCCTTCGGATTGTTGCGCCCTCCCGGAGAGTGCGGTGCCGACATTGTGGTGGGCGAAGGCCAGTCTTTGGGGCTGCCGGTGGGGTTCGGGGGTCCGCTCCTGGGACTCATGGCCACCCGCAAGAAGTTCGTGCGCGCCATGCCGGGAAGGCTGGTGGGTATGACCCGTGACCGCAACGACAACCAGTGTTTCGTCGTCACATTGGCCACTCGTGAGCAACACATACGCAGAGCCCGGGCGACGTCTAACATATGCACCAACGAAGGGCTGTGCGCCCTGGCCGCAGCGGTGTACATGTCCCTGCTGGGCAACGTCGGGTTCGAGCAACTGGCGCGCCTCAACCACAACGCCTCCCTCTACCTGGCCGGAAAACTGGCCCAGATACCAGGAGTCTCCCTTCCCTTTTCAGACTCCCCCTGGTTCAACGAATTCGTAGTTGACCTGCCCCGGCCCGCCGCGGACATCTGCGCCCGGCTGGCGGAGCACGACGTTGTGGCCGGAGTGCCGTTGAGCCGCTTCTTCCCCGACCAGGATCGGCGATTGCTGGTAACCACTACTGAACTGAACACAAAGGCTCAAATGGAGCGCTACTGCGAGTTGCTAGCTGATATCGTAGCTTAGTTCGTTGTCCTTACAATCCACCACGACATGGTTGCCTTCGGCAATTTCATTGGCCAGCATGCGGTCAGCCAGAAAGGTAAGCACCGTTCTGGCCAGAGTCTGCTGCATCAACTGAGCCCCGCCCTGGGCAGTAAAACCGCCGCGCTCGATCAGGAACTGCACCGCACCGTCGGCCAACTCGAAACTCACGTTCCGCTCTTCCTTGAGTTGGCGGCTGGCCGACGCGGCCTCAAGTCTGGCAACTTCTACAACCTGTTCTGCGGACAGCGGATAGAACACCAGCCGTTCGTCGGGAGCGCCAAAGAGGGTTCCCGAGAACTTCCGCTCAAGGTCCTTGAGCAACCGGTCCGGCGAAGGACCCGAAGCCTCGTCGTCCGCGGCGGGAGCGAAGCCGACCCGGCGGCTGTCGCCGCCGTTGGCAAACTCGTCCGGGTCCACGGTCTGAGTCGCGATAACAACCGCGTTGGACAGGTAGCATCGCCGCCCCTTGCCGTCGGTGATTGAGCCCCGATTGATCACCTCCGCGATAAGCTCCTGCACATCGGGGTGGGCCGCGAGGACATCCTTGAACAGGATGATGCGGAACGGCCGGCGGCGGATCGCCTCGGTGAGACGCCCCCCCTCTTCGTGACCCACGTAGCCGGGGGCAGTACCGATGAGTTTGCCGATTGAATGACGCTCGGTGAATTCGCTCATTTGGAACAGCAGAATCGCCTCTTCGCTATCGAACAGGAAACTGGCCAGTGCGCGAGCCGTCTGGGAACGCCCGGTACCTGCAGGGCCCACGAAGAGGAAGCTTGCCAGCGGTCGATTGGACGAGAAGCCGGCAATTCCCCGCTTCACCGCCTCACAGACGCGGCCCAGCGGTTGCCGGTGCCCCACCACCCGGCCGGTGAGGAAATCCTCCATCTCCTTGAAACGGCTGTTGGAATGGAGGAGCAGCCGCTCGATGGGGATGTCCAGGTCCCGGGCCAACACGTGGGCCACATCAGCCTCTTCAACCTGCGCCCGGCCCGCAACGTGGGCTCTGGCGCCGGCCATGTCCAGAAGGTCGAGGGCCTTGTCCGGGAAATAGCGGTCGGTCATGAACCGGCCCGCCAGTCGCACCGCTGAATCTATGGTTCGAGGCAGATACTTGACCTCGTGATGGTCCTCCAAAAAGCCTATCACCCCGGTGGCGATTTCCCTGGTTTCGTCCATGCTGGGCTCGGCCACAAACACCTTGCGGAAGCGCCTTTCCAGCGCTTCGTCCTTGGTGATGTACTTGTTGTATTCCGCCTGGGTGGTGGCCCCAATGCAGGGAAACTCGCCGCGGGCAAGGGAAGTTTTGAGCTCGTTGGCTGCGTCCAGCGCAGAGTCGCCGGCGCCCGCACCGATGATGGTGTGGATCTCATCGATGAAGATAATCACCGTCCCCGCGGCCTTGCGGACCTCTTCCCTCAGCTCGATCATCTTCTCGGAAAATGAGCCTCGCAGTTGGGTGCCCGCAACCAGGGAACCGATCTCGAGGCCCAGGATGATCCGCCCCTGCAGCCACTTGGCGCTGGGGGTGTTGTTGACTATCTCCAGCGCCAGCCCTTCTACCAGCGCGGTCTTGCCTACCCCCGGGTCGCCAACCAGGCACGGGTTGTTGGTTCGTCTCTTTTTCAGCACGTGAATCATCTGCTCGATCTCTTTGCGGCGGCCGATGACCGGGTCTATCTCTCCCCTGGCCGCACGGGCGGTGATGTTCACCGCCAGACTGGTGAGCAGGGGGAACTCCTCTGTATTCAATTCATAGCCGTTGGACTCGTCAGGGGTTTGCATAGCCGGCGCCGACGACTCAGTTGCCTTGCTCTTCGGCGTGCTCTTCGGCTTGGTCTTTTGCGCCGCTGCCTCGGCCCGGGGCGTCGCGGTAGCTGAAGGAGCGGTTTCGGTAGCCGACGACATCTCCGGCTCCGATACCTCCTCATCCCGGGACCCTCTGACGGTTTCGCGGGTGGGAAGGGACGACACTTTGCCCTGGAGAGAGGAGCGCAGAACCGATACATCGACGCCCGCTTCAGCGAGTACGCGAAAAGCCAACGACTTGCGCAAGCGGCAAAGTGCCAGCAAGTAGAACAGGCTGTTGACTGTTTCCGCCTGGCGATTGTGGGCGAGCTTGCACGCCTTTTCGTGCATCACTTTCAAAGTGTCTTCCGGCTCTTCAAGAAGCTTGACCCGGGTCTTCTCCTTCAGCCTCACCGCGGCGTCTCTCAGTCCCATTTTTCCTTCCAGGGAGACTTTCAGAGTTCTCAGAATCGTGCCACAGTAATTGGGTGAGGTGGAGAACATGGAGATAACGAGGTGAAGGCTGGTGAGAGGCCTGCTGTGGTCCCTGGCCAAATCCTTGGCGTGCTTCACTACTTTCTGCAACTCCTGGCTCGAAAAGACTGTGACCATACTATAACCTCTAGGACGGGAATCGGGGATTCAACCCCCGGGGGCCCCTTTCAGTTCAAGAGTGCCCGGTTCCTCGATTTGAATCCTGATTATCTTATTGCTGCTGCGGCCCGAAGAATATTCGTAATCCAGCCGAACGTCATATTCTCCCGGGTTAAACTTCATCTCCACCGGCGGTGACGTGGCGGGCGGCCCCGAGGGATAGAGGGTCGCGGGAAACGCGTGCACAGTGGAACTTATCCAGGTCCCTTCAGCGTCGTACACACTCATTTTCAGTTCCAGCAACGGGCTCCCTTCCAGCAACCGCACCCCGGAAAGGTCAACCTCCAGCACTGCATCCACCGGCGCGGTTTTGAGGAAGTACAACACACCTACAACCACTCCAACGAGGACGACATAACCGACCAACCTCTTCTTCACCGCAGGTTTCATGGAGCGGATGATAACACGTGTTTAATCGCTTGCCAACGCGCACATGTTTGTTTAACATGACGGATGTTCTGAAGTTTACGTGCCGCGCGGGAGAGAGTGAAAGCATACATAATTGATTTCACTGAGCCTGTCCAAGTTGCGGAAGCCTACCACGACTTCCTCAAGCAGAAGGGGTTCGTCCTCAACACCGCGGACAAGTTGGAGCTTTCCAACCGCGTCCGACTACGTTTCAATCTGCCCGACGGGCATGGGGTGACCCTGCTGGTCCGGGTTGTCTCTATCCTGCCCGACCAGGGCTACGGCGTCCAGCTTCCGGACAGTGACGACACTTCCTGGCTCATTGAGAAAGCCGGAAAGGTTGCTGAACGCTTGAATCGCACCCGAAAAAAGAAGACCACCGGCAAAAAGTCGGCAAAGAAGAAGAAGGCTCCGGAGCCTGCGGTTCCGGCTGAGACTGCCGCTGAAGAAGCGGACGCCGTCGTCACACGTCGCATTGAGGAGGTGCCTACTTCAATTCCGGTGGTGGAACCCCGGGCAGTAGAAGCGTCGGCTGCAGAGGTAAGCGAGACCGATGGCAGCGTGGACGAAGATGCCGAACTGATCATCCCCGAAGAGCCGGAACCGGTGGGCGACCCGCTGGAAATGGCGGAGAAGCTGGCCCCGTCCCAGGAGGAACTGCTACTGCGCGTATCCAAGCTCGATGATTGGGTGGCCGAGCAGATGGCTCGGGGCGGCTCTGCAACCACCATCCCGGTGGCTCCTCAGCCGGTACCAACCGGACCCATTGCCGGAGCGAAGAAGAAGGAGAAGAAGAAGGAAAAGAAGAAGGAAAAGAAGAAGACAGGGGAGAAGGCGGCTGCCCCCGCGGCAAAGAAGCCGGTTCAACCTGCCGCACCCAGCGAGCCCAAAAGCCCGCCCGCTCCGAAAACGCAGGAAGAGCAGTTATGGAGCATGCCCACCAACAAGAAGAAGAAGCTGGCTATCTCCGGTGACGAGGAGCAGCGGCGAATCCTCATGAGAGACGAGGAGAAGGTTATCCATCTGTGGGTGCTCAAGAATCCGGAAGTTACCGAAGGAGAAGTTCTGGTGTACAGCGCGATGTCCACCATCTCACCCGAGGCGCTCACCTTCCTGTTGCAGAACCGCAAGTGGGCCACAGCCCCCAAAATCGTACTCAATCTGACCCTGAATCCGCTGACCCCGCCTGAGGCAATTCCCAACCTGCTGACGGTGCTTCCCAACGATATTTTGAAGAAACTGGTCAACATGGATAACGTCCGCCACCTGGTGTCCCGGCAGGCTCGCCGGATACTCATGGAAAGAACCGATCAATAGTTGGTAGAAAGTCCTTGAACACCGGAGTACCCTCTTATAGTATTGGGTTAAGCCCTGCTGGGTACGTTGAGGACGTGAAATGTTGAATCCCCAACGGAATTACAGGGATCTTTCCCTCGCTGTGGTGAGCAAACCCGGCGCTGTTACCGGGTAGCCTAAAGCAGCCACCAGAGAGCCCACTTTCAGGAAGTGGGGTATTCCGCATCACGTCCACTGACACGGCCTGAGCGGGGCATGATTTTTTAATGCCGGAGAAACCGTTGACATGACACCACTAGCTGGTCTAGTTTGTATTTTCGGCACTTGAAATGGAGTGGGGATCATGGCTGAAGACAGTGTTCTGAACACGTTGGATCAGAAGGATGTAATCGCCATCCTGGGCAAGGGCAGCGAGTTTGATGGTAAGCTGACCTTCGAGGGCGCGGTTAAGATCGACGGCCGTTTTACCGGCGAGGTCTACTCCAAGGGCACTCTCATCATCGGTGAAAACGCCAAGGTCAAGGCGGAGATATCCGTTTCGACAGTGGTCATCCAAGGGGAGGTGTCGGGTAACATCAAGGCGCCCAACTGCGTCGAACTTCACGCACCGGCCAGGCTCATCGGCAACCTCATGACTCCTACGCTCTACGTGCAGAAAGGTGTGATCTTCGAGGGGAACACCATCATGGACTCCGAAGGAGCCCGCCCCCGCCAGTCCCAGGTTCATCATCAGGAATCCGCCCCCCCGCCCCTGCCTAACGAGTAGCAAGTAACGGCAACCGGCACTCTTCTCACCGTTTCCTGGCCTAAACCCAAATCCGGCTCCGGTTTTCCGGCGCGGCTGTTCGCTATTCTTCCTTAAGGCTGTTAACGCTATTCATTATTCGTGAAGTGAGGTCGGGTGAAGGATCGGGGACCTCTTTGCAGGCACCGTACTTACGGCACATATCGAGGAGTTCTTTGAACTCTTCGGAAGTTCTTATGCAATCCGGGCACTCTTTCAAGTGTCGTTCGAGTTGAGCGCCGCGGTCGGGGTCAAGGTCCCCTTCGAGGTACTGGCTGAAGCGCTCGAGGATGTCCCGGCAATGCCCGGGGGGGTGTTCAGTCTTCCTGGTCATCGGCCTCCTCGGCGAACAGTTTGAACAGTTTGGCCCGGGCCCGGTGCAGGCGGACTTTCACCGCTGACTCGGTGAGGTCGAGGGCGTCGGCAGTCTCTTTCACCGACTGCCCCTCCAGATCGCGCAGCACAACCACGATGCGATAGTGCTCCGGTAGCTGGGCGAGGGCAGCCCTGAACCTGGCCTGCTTCTCGGCAGAGATAACCAGCGAATCCGGAGTCTCGCCACCCCTGGAACCTGCCTCCTGGTCGCTCATGTACGCCTCGTCCAGCAGGTCGTGGTGCTTGGGCTCATTCTTCTTCAGCCGGCGCTTCTTCAGGCACGCGCTGGAAGCTATCTTCATCAGCCATGTGCCAAGGCTGGAGTCGCCGCGAAACCCGTCAAGATACCGGTACGCGGACACGAAGGTATCCTGGACCACATCCTCGGCGTCCTGCCGATGCCCGCACATCTTGAAACCGAAGCGGAAGATCCGGTCGCCGTACTTGTTGATGAGCTTCTCGAAGGCCCGCTTGTCGCCCTGTTCCCTGAACCGTTGGATCAGTTCCGAATCTTCCATGGTTGCCAACGCCCTAGTGGGAAGGAATGGAGGGGCTCTCCGCTACGTGCTCGACGAAGAGATCCAGGCAGTCCGGGTCAAACTGAGTCCCCTTGCCCTTGGACAACTCGTCCAGCACCTGCCGGGGCTGAAGCCGCTTTCGATACGAACGGTCGGTGGTCATCGCGTCATAAGAATCGGCGATGGCCATAATTCGGGCGGAAAGAGATATCTCTTCACCCCGGAGCCGGTCGGGATAGCCGTTGCCGTCCCAGCGTTCGTGATGCTGCCGAATGATCGAGGAGGCTTCATCCAGGAACGAAATATGCTTCAGCATGCGCTCCCCTTCGGCGGGGTGTCGCTTGATGTTTTCGAACTCGGTGCTGGTGAGAGGGCCCTTCTTCAGCAAAATGCTCTCGGGCACACCGATTTTGCCGACATCGTGAAGCATGCCCGCGAACATGATCTGGTCGAGTTGCTGGTTCTCGAACTTCATTACGTCAGCCACCACCATGCACATGTTCGTAACTCTCTGTGAATGGCCGTGCGTGTAGACATCTTTCGCTTCCAGCGCCAGGGCCAGCGCTCCCACAGTGTCGAAGTAGCTGGCTTCGAGCCGCTGCTTGTTGCGGATGTTGGCAATGGCAATTGAAGAAACGTCGGCGATGGAGCGGATGATGCGCAGGTCGGCTTCATCGAACGAGCGAGCCTCCAATTTCTCCATCACGTTGATTACTCCGAACACCTCGCCGTGGGCCACGCCTTCGGGATTGGCCATAAGCGGAACCGAAACAAGGCTTGTGGACTCGGTGGTGCCCGCGCTCACGGGCACACCGTCGGCTTCTTCAGCGAGCACAATGCTGCCGGTACGAACAACCTCGCTGAGAAGAGGCGATTCCACCGGCGTCAGCGACCGGCCGAATATATCCCTTGCCGCCCCGCCGTTGACTGGGGAGAACTTCTCAGATTCTTCTTCTCTAAGCAGGATTGCGATTCGCTCGCACCCAAGGGCCGACTTCATGACCGAAGAGATGAGGCCCACCGCTTGTGAGACGTTGGTCATGGTGTTGAGTTCGTTGGAGAACTCGAGCAGCGAAGAAATGATCCTGGTTTGCTCGTCGACTCGTCCTTCCAGCTCCTGGTGGTACCTCTTCTTCATCTCCTGCGCGGACTCGTTTTCCACCAGGATGTCGTGCTGTCTGATAGCCCTTCGAATCGCGTCCTGGAGGCTGGCCCGGGTGAACGGCTTGCTCACCACCGAAAGCGCGCCGCGGTTCACCAACTCCACCGCGCGCCCCACGTCGTCCTCGGCGGTCACGGCCAGAACAACGCAGGAGGGATAGCGGGTCTTGGCCGCGGCCAGAACCTCGTCCCCGGTGCCGTCCGGGAGGTGTAGCTCGGTGAGGACGACGTTCACCTGTTCATCCATCTTCTCCATCGCCCCGGCGACGCTCTTGGCCTCGAGGAACCGGTCGGCAAACTCCCGGGAGCTTAACTCCACGACCTTCCTCACTGAGTCGCTGGGATCTACCACCAGCAGGGTTACGCCCGGCTTCATGAAGTCCACCTTCCTATGTTCCGCCTACCCTCCGTTGACGGCGACCCGGCGGGCGCCATAAGCGCGCACAGGCCTCAGGGTTGATGGTAACCCGATACGGTCGGGTCGCAACTATTTCTCTACTCCCCCCACGCGGCCGTGGTATACTTGCGCATATGAAGTGTCCCAAGTGCGGTAAGGAACAGCCTGAGAGCGTCGAATGCATCTACTGCGGAGTGGTTTTCGCGAAGTTCCTCAACCGCCGCGAGCCGGGTCCGGGAACCGAACCGCCCGCCCCTGTGGAGAGGCCCAAGGCACCGTCTCCCCGGCCGGCGCCAAAACCAAAGTTCAAGACGCAACCCGCTCACATGCCTCTCGCAGTGAGGGGATTGAATTTCCTTTCGCCGCCGGTGCGCGCACGACGTGATTTCTATACCAGCCTGGCCCGCCTGCTCACATCCGGCGTCAGCATCACCGATGGCATGAAGACTATCGCCGACACCTCCACCGGCCGGCTCAAGTCCATGTCTGCGCAAACCATGGCGCGGGTTGAACAGGGTTCGACCCTGGCTTCCTCGCTGGAGTCCACCGGTTTCTTCCCGCCTCTGCATCTTTCGCTGGTGGAGGCGGGTGAGCAAACAGGACAGCTTCCCGGCGGGCTCGAGGAGCTGGCGAAGATGGAGGAGGCGACCCTGGCCGGAGGCCGGAAACTGTTGCTCAACCTGGCCTATCCCATGGTTGTGCTCATACTGTCCTGCCTGATCCTTCCGGCGCCGACTCTGGTGCTGGGGGGAACGGAGCAATATGTGGGAGAAGTGGTCTCCCGCCTGTTTACCCTGATTTCGCTCCTTGCGCTGGGCTGGTTGGTCTGGCGCGCGGCGGTCACCTTCTCCTCCAGTTTGTCGGCGTTCTTTCCCGGCGGGCTGGAACGAAGGCTCTTCCCCAGACGAAGGGCGCTGTTCTTTCTCATCCTGAAGGTGGGTCTCACCAGCGGATTGCCGATCAAGGTGGCGCTTGAACTGGCGTCACGAACGTGGAGCAGCGCGGCCAACAGAGAGTTGACGCTGGGTGCGGTGCGGGCATTGGATCGGGGGGAAAGCCTCACCACTGCGCTGGCTCCCCTCACCGAACGCAAGCACATCATCATCGTCGCAACAGGGGAGCAGGCAGGCGAATTGGAGAAAGCGTTCGGGGATATTCAGGAAGAACTGGAGCATACCGCTGCGGCGCGGGGCAAGGTTCTTTCCATGGTCGTATCAGCAGTTATGGGGCTGGTGATCCTGGCACTCGTGGCATCCCAGATCTTCTCTAGTTTCCAACAGTCGGCGGGCGGGCAACTGGAGGAATTTGAGAGGGAGATTATGCATGAAACGAGAGGCATCATAAACCGTCAATAGCTTCTGTTGAATTATGGCCCTTTCGTGGGTATCGTTAAGCATTGCTTTGAACCGAAGAACGATTGATAGAGGTAGTGTCGATGCTAATCAGAAGGATATTGCCGGCTCTTGCCGCCTGTTTCCTGGTGGGCGCGGTTTCGTGCAGCATGTTCTCCACGGGCCGAACTCTTTCGCCCGACGACCCTGATGATGTGGTGGAGCCGGGTACCGGCGAGCAGACATTGGCAGGACTTGGTCCCGGTGAGGCGTGCCAGGCCACAGCCGAATGCATTATCGGAGCGTCGTGCGCAGGCGGAGTGTGCAAGCTCGAGGGCACTGGTCTGCCCTGCTCTGCGGATGAACCTTGCCCGGTAGGTCTCGCCTGTGCGTCAGGGGTCTGCGCTGAGCTTGACCCGGGCTCGGAAGGATTCCTTTGCAACAAGTCGGAGGATTGCAACGACGGTCTGGTCTGCTCCATCGACACCGAGAATCTCAGCCAGCCCAAGACTTGCGGGCCCGAAGGTGACGGCGAGGAGTGGGACCTGTGCACCACGGAGGCGGACTGCAAGAAGGGGCTGTACTGCAAGATTGTTTCCTTCACCGGAGTTTGCCAGGAGGAAGGGAGCGAGGATGTGGGGGGCGAATGTGACGACGCCGGCGATTGCAAGGCGGGCCTCTATTGTGGAGCAGATGGCGCCTGTGGGATCATGGGCGGCCAGATACCGTTGTTTACCGGCGAGGAGTGTGAATCCACGAAGGAAATGGGCGGTGAGCCCAGAGTGCTTTTCGAAGTGCCGCGCAACGGCCAACCGTTGAAGGACTTCTATCGCCTCCCCTTCCCCAACGACATCCGCATTGTTGACGGACACATGGATCTCACCGGCCACCCTACCCCGGGACCGGGTGCAGTAGGCTACGACGTCGCGCAGCGGGTGATCAAGGCGATGCAGGAGGACCTGGAAGGGTTTGGGACCAATCCGGTGATTTTCGTACGCTTCAGCACTGAACCGAAACTCAGCACCATCAACCCGAAAGGGGGTGACAAGAACGTCTTTCTGGTGGACATCACCGACCCCGCCGACTCCTATGGCAAGCCCATTGAGTTCTCCTGGGTCGCCAGCACCGGCAGAGGATTGTACATCTGCCGCAACTATATTGCGCTCCACGTTCCCTGGGCCCGGCCCCTCAGAGGCAACCGCACCTATGCGGTACTTCTGCACGATTCCATCCAAGCGTCTGCTGCGGAGGAAGGAGGCGCGCTGAGGGACTTCGAACAAGATGCCGATTTCAAGGCGATGCTGTCGGACAGCGCACCTGACGATGGAGACATGAAGAAGGCGTGGGGGAAATACGCAAAACTGAGGGACTTCCTGGCCAGCAATGAAGCGTCGAACCTGGACCTCAACAAATCGTCGGTAATCGGCGCTGCGGTGTTCACCACCTACGACCCGTTGAACGGTATGGCCAAGTTCAAGGAGAAGCTCCATTCGGACAGCGTGCAGTTAGTGAAGATCACCGATGCGGTTTTGTGCGACGGGAATCACGTCTCCCCCTGCGACGACGGTCTGGCGGGCGACCTTCACGAACGTGGCTGCATGGGGCCCCACCCCGACTACCATGAAATCCAGGGCAAGGTGAAGATACCCACCTTTCAGCAGATGGGTGAGAAGCCGTTCCTTGAGCCGGAAGACGGCGGCGGATTGGTCTGGGACGCGTATGGGCATCCGACGGTGAACCAGGAGCTGGAAGAAGTTTGTTTCACCCTCACCATACCCAAGGGCGAGGCGCCGGCAAACGGTTGGCCCGTGGTGCTTTACGGCCACGGCACCGGGGGAGGCTTCACCAGTCACCTGAAGCCATCGGTGGCGGGAGAAATGTCCAACTTGAAGGTGTGGAACCCCGACACCGAGCAGTATGACCGCGACGTGCCCCTGGCCACCTTTGGATGGGACCAGGTGCTGCACGGTCCCCGGGTCGGCCCCGCACCGCTGGACCCCGACGCTCTGGTGTTCAACTTCCGCAATCCCAAGGCCGCCTTGGGCAATTTCTACCAGTCCGCGGCGGAGACCCTGTTCATGGCCAGGGTTATGAAGGGATGGGCCGATGCGGCGCCGGACATCGCGGACGTTGAACTCAGCCTCGATCCGGACAACGTCATGTTCCTGGGCCACTCCCAGGGCGGCATCTCCGGCGCCCTGGCCGCGCCGTTTATGGAGGAGATTTCCACCGTAATCTTGAGCGGCACCGGCGGCGGCCTGGTAGAGTCCCTGCTGCGAAAGAGCAGCCCGGTAGACGTCAAGGACGGCGTTATCGTGGCGCTGCAGGATGAGAACATATCCCGCACCCACCCGGTGTTGGCCCTGCTCCAGCACTACTATGAGCCGGTGGACCCCATCAACTACGCCAAACACTACTTCTTCGAGCCTATCGACGGCCACTCGGTGACGGTGTTGCATCCGCTGGGATTGGAAGACCTTCACACACCCCCGAAAACCATGAAGTCGCTGGCAGGAGCCATGCGTTCCGTGGTCGCTCCCGGCCCCTCGTTGTTGAGCTGCGTCAGCGAGCCTGTGCTGCCCTGCAACAGCGGCTGCGATTCGGGCACAAAGTGCGTCTTCGGCAAATGCCTCAACCCCGGCGAGCAACCGCAGTGCAAGCCGCCCTGCTCCGGTTCCGGACTGTGCGACTTCTCCTTGTTCGAGAAGTTCGGGGGCGTCCAACTGGTGCTTCTGCCCAGAAAGGTGTCCACCGGTCTTACGGTGGAATACGCCCCGGTTGACGGAGAAGGGCACTTCGTGATTTTCGAACGCCCCGATGCCAATCTTCACTACCTGAACTTCCTCGGCACCAAGGTGCTGGACGGAAAGGCGTACGTACCTTTCTGATCCAGCATGAAGATCGATCTTTAGTAAGCTTTTTTGACACCTCCTCTTTTTAAGATCTAATTGAAGTGACGGAGGTGGCATATGCTTGGAACAATTACGGACGGAATCCTGAAATGGAAAGCGGCCAAGAACATGGGTCGTCAAACCCGGTCTGTCACGGTCTCGGTCTGCTCCCGGAAAGGGGGTGTGGGCAAAACCACGACCGCGGTTCACCTGGCGGTGGCCGCGGCCCGCTGGCACCATATGCGGGTTCTGGTCCTGGATCTTGACCCCCAGGGACACGTACTCACCGCGCTGAATTCGCTGGTACACAAGGGCGAACGGGCCCAACCGCTGTCGTCAATCTTCATTGACAACAAGGGCTCACTCCTGGACGCCTGTCTGCCCACCGACCTTCCGAACCTGTGGGTGGTGCCGGCCGACTCCAGCCTGGAGCAGGCTCAGCTCATGCTGGCGACCCGGATCGGCAGAGAGTTCGTGCTCAAATCGGCCATGGAAAAGGCGGAGGACATGTTCGACCTCGTGCTCATCGACTGCCCGCCCAATCTGGACACGCTGACGCTCAACGCGCTGGTCGCGTCCCAGTATGTGCTGGTGCCCACCGACCTGTCGCTGCTGGGGATTGAGGGAGTTTCGGACATCTCCCAGGCGGTGGCAACCATTCGGGAGCGTCTCTCCCTGCCGGTGGAAATTGCCGGGGTGATCGTATCAAGGCTGGACGGCCGGAACCGCATCATCAACCGTGAGTTGACCGCGATGATAGAGCAGCGCTTCGGAAGCCTGCTCATGGACCAGGCGATTCCCAACAACACTGCGGTGGCCCGCGCGTGCCTGCACGGCCAGCCGGTGTACGATTTCGCCCCCGGAGCAAAGGCCGCGGACGGTTTCCGCTCAGCCGCCGAGGAGCTTCTCGACCGCATTGAAGCTTGATGTAGCGGTCTCTATCTTGTACAGTGGGTTGCATCATGCGTCGGAGAATTATGAACAAGTCTCGCTTCATGTTTCTGCTGGCCGGGCTTCTTGCAGTCCTGTTCGTCTCGTTCGTACTCGCCATCTCGTGCGGTAACAGCAAGAAAGACGACAAGAAGAAGGAAGAAACTGCCCGCACGGACATAGACAAAAAGGCCAAAGACAAAGGTGAAAAAGACAAAGACGGCGGAGAGAAGAAGGCCGGCCCGGGGATAAAGATCCCCAAGAAGGTCCCTACCCCGCTGCCGCCCGAAGAGGAAGACAAGGTCGCGATTCTGGCCGAAGATTTGCTGGACTTCATGGAGTCCAAATTCTCCAAGGACACCATTTTCGCCAGCCGCTACCGGGAGACCTTTGAGCGGCGCATCCGCGACTCGAAGCACTTCATCTCGCTCATGCGGGAGATCTATACTTCGCATCGGCACAAGCCGCTGTTCTTCGAATACAACGACAAGGTCCCCACACTCACCGAGGAGGGACGCCAACTCAAAGAGTTGCTGCTCGAAATATCGACTCATGGGCTGGACGAAAAGAGCTACCGTATCCCGCAACTCAGGGGGTCGCTGGAGACTCTGGAATCGGTGGTCGACGATTATGCGCAGGCGAGGAAGGGCCTGACGAACCCCAGGGCCCGGGAGTTGTGGGAACTGCTGGAGCAATACCAGTCCATTCCCTCGGAAACGGAGCTCAAGGCCGCGCTGGCGGAGAGAGGATTCGTCAACAAGGACTCAGTACTCATCCGCGACATGGCCAAGTTCTATCCCAACCTGCTCCAGGCCAAGAAAAAGCTCAACGCCCGGGTGCAGGAGATCGACATCGTCCTTCTGCGGGGATTCTTCAAGTTCATCCTGGACTTCAAGTACATCTACCGGACCCACCCCTTCAGGGTGACTCCCGAGTTGTCCCTGTCACACGTTAAGTTCCGTGAAAACCTGCGTGAGGAGTTCCAGCGGGCCGACCCGAGCTTCGCCAAATACCTGGTCGACCTCATTCCCATCAACCCCACCTACGACAAGCTGAGGAACGGGTTGGTCTTCTACAAAGGACTGCGGGATGCGGGAGAGATTGACAAGATAAAGGTGAAGAAGAACCTGAAGAAGGGCAAGCGCGGCCCGGAGGTGCTGAAACTCACCCGCCGCCTGGCGCTGGAAGGCTACCTTCATGAGAACCAGATTGATGACGCGTTCGGCAAGACGGTGCTGGGTGCGCTGAAAGATTACCAGCACATGCATCAGCTCCGCGAGAGCGGCCGCGTCGACCGCTCCACCCGGTCGTCCCTCAACGTGCCAATGGGCAAACGGGTCCAACAGATCGAACTGTCGCTGCAGCGCTGGCGCGAGAGCGATATCAACCGGGACCGCCTGGACTTCTACGTCCGGGTGAACATCCCCCAGTTCGAACTGGAAATCTGGGAGAACAACCAGCGGGTCCGAGTCCATCGCGTAGTAGTGGGCAACACCAAGGAAGAGGTCAGCCTCAGCCGGAAGCAGCGTGGGCGGTTCAACCTGACGCCCATTCTCAGCAAGAAGATAAGCACAGTGGTGCTCAACCCGTTCTGGTTCCCCCCACCCCGCCTCCAAAAAGAATTGCTGGAAGAGCTGGAGAAAGAGCCGGACTTCTTCGAAAAGCATAACTACGGCATCCGCATGAACTCCGACGGGTCCGAGGTGATATTCCAGAAATCGGGGCCGGGCAACGCGTTGGGACAGGTAAAATTCCTCTTCCCCAACGAGCACAGCGTCTACCTTCACGACACTGCCAAAAAGGCGCTCTTCAACCGGCCCATCCGAGCTTACTCCCATGGCTGCATGCGCCTGGATAAGCCGCTGGACCTCGCCCGCTACTTCCTGGCGAAGATCAACGGAGTGACCAAGCGCCAGATGCAGAAGATCCTGGACAAGGAAAAAGAGCACTACATCAAGCTGGACGCCAAGATCCCCATCTATATCGAGTACGCATCCGTAGGTGCTTCCGACGAAGGGCGCATGTACTTCTACGCCGATATCTATAAGTACGACCGGGCCTACTGGGATGGCCGCCTGCCGGTGGAAAACACCGAGGAGCTCACCGACTCCGAAGTCAAGCGTCTCTCCGGCGCGGGCGAAGACGGCGGTGCCGGTGAAGAAGACGACGGCGTGTTTCCGGGCACGTAGATGAGGCAGGGTCCAGGGTTAAAGTTGATGTCATCCTGAGCAACGCCGAAGGATCGCCTTTGAAGCTGATCGCTGATAGCTGACCGCCGCCGTTTCCTGTATACTGGTCCGGTCAAACGGACTCCGGTGGGGGAAGAATATGAAAAGACTTGTTCCGGTAATCGCGGTTGCCGTTCTGTGGGCTTGTTCCGGTGGGGGACAGACCTCCATACTACAAGACATGTCGGGGGAGATGCCCTCTGCTGATGTTGTGGACACTGTCGAAACGTCAGGTGAGGTGCTGTTCGATTTGACCGTTCCCGAAGAAGAGACCACCGACTGGCTGGCCTACGAAACGGCAGATTTCGAGTTGCTGATCGACCCGGGGGGATTCGGATATCCGTGCGAGTCGGATTCCCAATGCGACTCCGGTTTCTGCGTCGTTACCCCGGACGGAGAAGTGTGCACCGTTCCGTGCACCGAAGAGTGCCCGGAAGGATGGACCTGCGCCCTGCACATGCCCAGCCTCCCCGACCAGATCTTCATCTGTGCGCCCGCACACGCCAACCTGTGCAAACCGTGCTACACCAACTCCGACTGTCAAACCAACGGCGTTGACGCTGGAGACACCTGCATCCCATACGGTTCCCAGGGGAATTTCTGCGGCGGCAAATGCCTTACCACCGACGAGTGCCTCTCAGGCTACCATTGTGCGCCCCTCACCGACACTTCAGGGGCCACCTCAAGCCAGTGTGTGAAGGACGACGGATTGTGCGAGTGTGCGGCCTGGTTTGTTGACGAAGGCGCCGGCACCGGGTGCTACGTGGAGAATCAGTGGGGAGAGTGTTACGGCGAACGACATTGCTCAGCCGCGGGGCTTACCGAGTGTGAAGCACCGGTCCCCCAACAGGAGGAGTGCAACGGCCTGGACGACGACTGCGACGAGGAGATTGACGAGGGCACCCAAGGTGCGCCCTGTTTCGAGTCCAACGAGTGGGGAGTTTGCACCGGATCCTTTTCATGCGACGACGGAACGCTCAACTGCTCGGCGCAACTGCCGGAACCGGAGTCGTGTGACGGACTGGACAACAACTGCAACGGCCAGACCGACGAAGAGTACCCGGACACCGACGGCGACGGCATCAAGGACTGCATGGAAACGGACAAGGACGGTGACGGAGTGCTGGATGCGGAAGACAATTGCCCCGGGGTACAGAACCAGGGGCAGGAAGATTTCGACCTCGATACCGTGGGAGACCTGTGCGACCCGGACGATGATAACGACCTGGTGGGAGACGACGACGACTGCCAGGCCTACGACCCGTCCGTCTACCCCGGTGCCAACGAAGTGTGTAACGGCAAGGACGACAATTGCAACGTCGTAATCGACGAAGGTTTTAGCGACAACGACCTGGACGGCATCGCCGATTGTGCAGACATCGATGACGACAACGACGGCCATCCGGACGAGTTGGACTGTCTTCCCCTCGACCCTGCCTCTTTTCCGGGGGCGGAGGAGAAATGCGACGACAAGGACAACGACTGCGACGAGTTGATAGACGAGGATTTCCCCGATACCGACAACGATGGCAAGGCTGACTGCCTCGACCAGGACATGGACAACGACGGCATCCCCAACGAAGTGGACAACTGCCCGAGCATCGAAAACGAGGGGCAGGAGGACTTGGACCAGGACGGCCAGGGTGACTCCTGCGACGCGGACCTGGACGGCGACGGCATCCCCAACTCCTTGGACAACTGTTCCTTGCTCTTCAACCCGCAGCAGGTGGACCTTGACGAAGATGGGACAGGAGATTCCTGCGACGACGACCTCGACGGCGATACAGTGGAAAACAAGGACGACAACTGCCCGGAAACACCCAACCCCGGCCAAGAGAACAACGACGGTGATTCCGAGGGTGACATATGTGACGACGACCTGGACGGCGACGGAACGGCCAACAGTGCGGATAATTGTGTTGGTGTCGCGAATCCGGACCAGTTGGACACGGATGGGGACGGTATTGGTGATGCGTGCGAAAAAGACCTGGACGGGGACGGTATTCCCGACCTGACCGACAACTGCGTCGGAGAGGAAAACCCGGGGCAGGAGGATTGCGATGGGGACGGCGTCGGCGATGCCTGCCAGGACGACGACGACGGGGACGGCGTTTTGGAACCGCCGGACAACTGCCTCTGCCTGCCCAATCCGGGGCAGGAGGATGCTGACCAGGACGGTATCGGCGACCCCTGCGACACCGATGCGGATGGCGACGGGATTGCCAACGGTCTGGACAACTGCCCCGCAGTGTTCAACCCGGGTCAGGCAGATTTGGACGGAGACCTCATTGGCGATGCGTGCGAGGATGACGTCGACGGAGACGGTATCCCGGACCAGGAAGATAACTGTCCGCTGGCCGGCAACGGTGGGCAGGAGGACCTGGACGACGATGGAATGGGAGACGTGTGCGACGATGACACCGATGGGGACGGCGACCCCGATGAGACCGATTGCGCACCGTTTGACCCCGAGATCGGTGCGAATGCCGATGAAGATTGTGACGGCTCCGACAATAACTGCGACGGCATCGTAGACGAGGGTTTTGACGACAACGACCTCGATGGCTGGAAGGACTGCGTAGACCCTGATGACGACAACGACGGCGATCCCGACGCCACCGACTGTGCACCCTACAACCCCGCGGTGAACGCCGGTGCGGCTGAAGAATGCAACGGCGTGGACGACGACTGTAACGGTGCGGTGGACGAGGGAGTGGGGCTGCTGGCTTGCGGCAAAGGGGAGTGCTTCCACGTCATCGAAGCGTGCCAGGACGGCGAACTACAATTCTGCAACCCCTTTGAGGGCGCGGCACCTGAGACATGCGACGGCCTGGACAACGACTGCGACGAAGAGGTGGACGAGGACATGGGCACCTCATCCTGTGGCCTGGGACCGTGCGCGCATACCGTCGATAATTGCGTTGATGGTATCCCTCAAGTGTGCGACCCGCTGGAAGGCTCTTTGCCGGAGGAGTGTGACGGGCTGGATAACGACTGTGACGCCCTCATCGACGACGATTTGGGTTCGGTCACTTGTGGACTGGGAGAGTGCGAGCACACGGTTGACAACTGCGTCGGTGGCATCCCTCAGGTTTGCAATGCGGAGGAAGGTGTTGGCGTAGAAAAATGTGACGGGCTGGACAACGATTGTGACGGGGAGTGGGACGAAGAGTTGGGGACCACCACGTGTGGCGTCGGCCCCTGTCAGCACACGGTGGACAACTGCTTCGGCGGTGTACCTCAGGTGTGTGATCCGCTGGAAGGTGCTGAACTCGAAATATGCGGCGATGGGGTGGACAACGACTGTAGCGGTGTGGTGGACAACGGCTGCACCTTCGCAGGCTGCGGCGAATTGCACGAATTGGACCCGGGTGCGGCTTCCGGAATCCACGAAGTGGACCCGGACGGCCAGGGCGGAGAAGCGCCCTTCGACGTGTGGTGTGAGATGGACAAAGATGAGGGCGGGTGGACGCTGGTCGCAGTGGTTGCCAACGACGGCTCACGCCACTGGAACACGGTGGCTGTGTTCCAGAACAACTCAACCATGGGCTCCCTCAACTCACTGACAAACGACTTCAAGTCACCTGCCTACAGGGACGTAGAGGGCTCGGACCTCCTCATCGTCACCGATGAATACGAGTTTGCATTCCATGATCTGTTGTCGGACAAGTCGTTTGGGAAATTCGTGTCGGACAACTGGCCGGGCGGGTGCAGCACCTCTTGGATGCATGGCATGCCCGACTACTACGCCAACCTCACGGCTGAACAGGCCGCGCTGTTCGGGTTCACGTTGCGGGGCCACGACGACAACGCCAGTTGCTTCCCCGATTCCAACGAAAATGCGGCAATCTCGTTCATGGCCGCGGAGTGCTGCTGGGTCAACGGGTTGGGCAACAACACCTGCTGCAACGGCACCTGGGGCAGCCACGACCACAGCCTGCTCAAGAAATCCCGCCTCATCCCCATCACCTGTGGTCAGGGCGGCTACGGCGCCCCCGGCGTCTGGCCGTGTAACCCGCAGAACGTGACGCTGAACTCCTATACCGGCGGCGACGTCGAGTGCTATGACACGTCCTGCAAAGTGGGCTGGGTGAGGGTTTACGTCAGGTAGAAAGGCTGGCATGCCGTTGACCTGCTCCCCGTGATATAGTATGCATTTCAACACAACAGGATGAACATCTTTCAAGGAGTGAGCCATGAGAACCCCCGCAGAGTCTTGCCGTTCAACAGACCTCTATTCCCGCCTGACGTTCGCCATTGTGACTGCACTGGCGGTTTTCGTAACCTCCATCGCGGGTCCGCCGGCGGCTCGGGAGCGGGAGCGGTTCCGCATGCCGGAGCAGAGGATGGAAGAGAAGAAACCGAGGGTCAGACTCTACATCGAGCCGGTCCTCTACAGCACCGGCAGTACAAGTACCGAAGAGCAGGAGATAGAGCTGACCGAGTATTCGGGGATCACCGTGCATGAGATGGAAAACGAATTCTCGCATGTGGGGTTCGGCATCGACCCGTTGACGATCGGCATTGGAGCCGACTTCTTCATCACCGACGCGCTCTTCATCGGCCCGCATTTGAGCTACGGCAGCAACAGCAAGGACTCGAAAAGCGGAACCGACGACGAAAAAGACACGGCCGAGACCTCGGTGTACAACGCGATGCTCCGGGCGGGCGGCCTGTTCTCCATGGGGCGTCTGGTCAAAGGGTCGGTGCGGGGAGGAGTGGGATACTACGGACGAACAGACAATGAAAAGAACTACAGCAGCAGCGGCACCCTGCTCGTGGACGACGTTTATAAGGAGTCGGCTCTCACCTGGAGTCTCGCCGCAATGGTGCATTTCATGCTCGTTCCTCAGGCCTCCCTGGACCTGGGAATCCGGTACTTCAACATCGCCGCACACGACATTGAAGTTGACTGGAAGGAAGACGACACCGACTTTTCGCACGAAACCGACGCTCTGAGCTTCTTCAGCATTATCGGCGGTCTCTCCATCTTCCTGTAGAGTCCCCTGAACGCGGCCCCGTGCGCGCCTTTCATAGCATTTCTATTGACATAGCGGCGTTTACTCCGTAATTGTTGTCTCCATGAAGGTACGAACCATAATACGCAATCTAGAGCGCACTTGTTCATTGCTGGCAACCGTACTCGTGTCCATTCTTGCAGCCTGCTCGGCTTCCGGGGACGCTGATGGGACCGACACGAATAGCGGGGAACAAGACATCATCAACGAGGCTACGGCCCCTGATCTTGTCTCCTACCCTGAGGGCCCGTTCGGTATCGAGATGGGCCAGGTCATTGCCGACCTGGGGTTCTACGATCCGGCAACGGAAGGTACCGTCTACCTTCACCAGTGGTATCAGCACCCCGAAGCCCGGGTGCTGCTTATCATTTCCACGGCCGCGTGGTGAAGCGCGTGCAGCGCTGAGGCGCGGGACGAGTTCGTTCCATACTATGAGGAAAACAAGGACAATGGTCTTGAGGTCGTTTACACGTTGTACGTAGATGCATTTGACCGGCCCGTATACGAAGACCCGGCACTCAAGAAATTCCACGACAACATGATGGTAGCCTATGCTGATTCCCTCGATTCCACGTGGCCCTTTTTCGCCGACATAGACTGGCAGCTTGAGCCGTATTTCAATGAGGACGGCCTGCCGTTGACTATTCTGGTGGATACTTCCGACATGAAGATCCTTCATGTGTCGGTTGGCCATCATTCGGATATGCTCAAGACCAAGATCGAGGCACTCATCAGCCAATGAAACCCTGTATCTATATGGCAATTGTGTTGCTTCTGTGCGCTTGTTCGTCCAAGTCGGAGTCCGAACCTCAGACCGACTCGGATGCGAAGGGCATTGATGAGACACACGCTGCCGAAGTTCCGGTTGAAACGTTCGTCATGGTAACGGCAATCAAGACTACCGTTTACCTGGACGGGGAGCCTGCGGAAGGCGTGACCGTTTCTCAGGGCGGTCTGCCCGAGCGCTGGACCACCGGGCAGGATGGCATTGTCGTGGTGGAAATCGACCGAGGAATAGAAGGGGACATCGCGATTGTGGCCAGCCACCCGGAAGCTCGCATCGAAGGTGAGTTCGTCTGGGAAGACACCACGGAAGTAACCATTCACCTGGACCGCTTCAATCCGGAGGACAACCCGGAATACGAATTTCAAAATCCGGGCGACCCGGGCCACAGCCCGACAAGCGCCCAATGCGGTCACTGCCACGTGACCATTGCCGAGGACTTCTTCAACTCCCGACATCCATATTCCGCTTCCAACCCGGCCGTTCAGGACCTGTACTCCGGAACCGGCCTCGCTCTGGGTGAGGAGGCCGATTGCCTGAGCGCCGGGGGTAGTTGGAAGAAAGGGCCCGACCCGGCCGGCGGGGAAGAGTCGGAGCGGTGCTACCTGGCAACAGGGGTGCTTTCCCTGCTGAACGAGGAGGCCTGCCCCACTGATGGCCCCTGTGTGGAACAACCGGTAGAATTTGGCGGATGCGCTGACTGTCACGCCCCGGGCATTGACGGGCAGCTTGGTGGTCGCAACCTTCTTGATGCTGAAGGCTACGCATATACACGAGGGGTGCACTGCGATGTGTGCCACCACGTCGAATCCATTCAGGACGACAAACCTGCGGGAGTTGCCGGACGGCTTGGCATCCTGCGTCCCAGCGACCCGGCCGACACCCCTTCGTTTGGTGACTGGCGGCCGCTGCTGTTCGGTCCCCACGACGACATACCCAACCCGTTCATGGGCATTGCCCAGAGACTTGTGTTCCTCGAAGCCCGATTCTGTTCCGGGTGTCACCAACTCGACCAGAAAGTGCTGGTGCCCGGCGAGACAATCGACTCCGAGAGGTGGCCTGGAGAGAAGCTGCCCGTGCATTCTACTTTCGCTGAGTGGAAGGAGACAGGCATGGGCACCACCTGTCAGGCTTGCCACATGCCCCACGACCCGGATGTGGCCAATACCGCGGACCTGCAGCTTTTCCCGAGCACGGTCGGCGTGGCCGGTGGCTGGCCGCGGCCGGTCCCTTCAGTTCGCCGCCACATCTGGTACGGCCCCAAGAGCGAGGACAGCCCACTTCGCGAAACAGCCGCGTCGCTTGTTCTCGACTCGCAGATTGAAGAGGGAGTACTTACAGTCACGGCAAAGACGACCAATACGGGCGCAGGCCACGCGCTGCCCAGCGGAGAGCCGATGCGCTCGCTGGTGCTGCTGGTGGATGCCACTTGCGACGGGAGTCCCCTTGTTTCCGCAGGGGGCGACATCGTGCCGGACTTCGGCGGCTATCTAGCAATGAAGGATAACAATGAGAGCTGGGCACTATGGCCCGGCGCCAAAGCCGGCAATATCATCAGAGTCGTGGCCCGCCAGCAACAATTCCGCGACTATGATGGCATTGGACCCTTTGGCGATGGTACTTTTTCTGCCGAGCAGAAGGGCATGCCTGTGGAACACCTGGTCGGTGAGGCCACAGTTTTGTCAGTCGACGGTGACAGTGTGACCCTCGACGCCGAGCTTCCGGAGGGTGACGTGGCCTATCTGCTGGAAGATGCCCCACTGCCCGAGACCGGTTCAGCTATTGTCGGCCGTGCCGGCGCACCCGGATTTGCTTTCGCACGCGTGCTCGTAGATGCCGACGGGCAACGCATGGCACCGCATTTCCGGGCCGTCGACGTTGCCAGCGACAACAGGCTCCTGCTGGGGCAAACGTGGACCACACAGCACAAGTTCGAAGCGACCTGTGAGGAGCCGACGGTCAGGGCAGTACTGTCCTATCGGCTTTACCCACCGGGAATCGCAGCGAAGCGCGGCTGGCAGCAGGTTGAGTCGTTGCTGGCGCAAGTAACTCAGTAATACCGGCAAGCGGCCGGTTGCTTCACCAAATTGTAGGGAGGTTGATGTGATGAAAATGATTACCCGCCATGTTCTTACACTTCTTGTGTCTATCACGGTGCTCTGCATCGGTTGCAACTCCGACTCCGGTGACGAAGACTCCGGTTGCCAAGGTGCGCAGTGCGGTTCTGAAGACACGGCCGGGGGCGGGGATACATCCGTCACCGACCCCGAGGACAGTTCGCAGCCCACAGCCGACCTCGCCACAGAGGCTGACGTCGGGGCCGGCCAGGACCTTCCCGGCGCTGACATCACCGAGCCGCTGGAGGACATCAAGATCGAGGAGGAAGTTGCGCCAGCCGTGGACTTGAGTGTGGATGAGACGCCCGAAAGCAACCTGGTGGTCATCCCCATTTCCGAATTGACCACCACGGCCAAGTTCTACACGCATCAAGTGGGCAAGATCGCCACGGTCAAGTACTTCGCGGTGCTTGACTCCAACGATGGCGTTCACGTCGCTTTCGACGCGTGCGACCTCTGCTATGGCTCAAAGAAAGGCTATAGCCAGTCAGGCTCCAACATGGTGTGCAACAACTGCGGCAACTCTTTCGCCATTACCGGAATCGGAACGGAGAATCGGGCCGGCGGCTGCTGGCCGGGCTATCTGGAAGTGACTGTCACCGAGACCGAGATTCTCATCGACCCGGCTATTCTAGACGCCGGTTCCTGGTATTTTGAATAGGCCATACGCGGAGGCACCCATGTGCAAACTGTCCCTCCTGCCTTTGATTCTACTCACACTTGCCTGCAGCGCGGGCGGTTCGGGAGGTGAACAGAGCGAGGTCGATGTGACCCCAGCCCTGGACCTGTCGGAAAGCGAGGCTGACGTCGAGGCCTCTGCGGATATTGAGTCTCTTGATAATGTTGAGTCATTTGATGAACTGGACCAGTTTGAGGGGTACGGCAGCCCACACCCCATCGGAATGCAGGTCCCTCCGTTCTTGCTCGAAGACTTGAATCCTTCCTCTCCCACGTTCGGCCAGTTCGTTGACAGCGCGGACCTGGCCGGCCAACCGTATGCTCTCATTTTTCTGGACAGCCGTTGCCCCGAGTGCGGCACGGTCGCCAACGGCCTGTGGGAAGCATACCAGCAGCACCCGGGCTGGTGGGAGGCCCAACCGCTGTTCGCGGTGCAACGGGCCGCGGCCCTCGAGAAGGCCCCGCAGACCGTTGCGGGGGTGGTAGATGGCAATGATATTCCCTACCTGGCCGACACTGAGGAAACCAACCTGTGGATGGTCTTCCTGGCGCTAAACCACGACTTCTTCGCTATAGACTCGGACGGCAAACTGGCGGCCTGGCTGGAACTTTACTCCTGGCCGGAGGCGCTGGATCTCTTCACGGAACACATGACGGAATTCTACGGCGAGTAGCTACTCCCGCCGGATCACAACTCCACGCAGTTCTCGACCGGGACATCAAACGTACCGCAGTCCCCCAGCCCTATCCAGGTGAGGTCCGTCAAAGTGGTGGTCATGACACCGTCTTCCACCGTGAAGTCGATGGGGGTAAACCCCCCGTACTCCATGGAGTTGAACAGCAGAGTGACTCCGGTCGGTGCTGAACCGGCCCAGTCTATTTCGGACAGCTTGACGCGCAAGGTGCCCTCGGGGAAGAGAAGACCTGGAAACGGATAGAACGCAAACGCCTTGTAAACACCCTCAGAGTGAAACGGCATGTCGCCGGTCGGCACATCCTCTATGCCAACATTGCCGACATCCTCCCCCGATGGAAACAGCAGCCCGTCCGCGCCGACCTCCAGTTCCAAACCGTGGAACGCGACGGTGCCTCCCTGCGACGAATCCATCTCCTGCAGGTTGGTCACGATAGGAATACGAATGTCGCCCAGGTCAATAACATCGTCCTCGCTGGCCACCTCCACTATCACGTTGGCCCCGCTGTACGGCTGCCCGGTGAGCAACTCCGCCTGGTAAGCCATGACCTGAAGGTGATCATAGCCTGTGCTCAGCCCCACATAGGTAAAAGTCCCGTCAGATTCACCTTTCATGTTGTTGCACACGCTCTTGCCCCCCACGAGACCGCACAAAACCAGAAACGGCGTCGGAATGGGAGCTTCATTCGAGTCAACAACCCTTCCCTTCACCACCGCGCCTACCGGAATTGCCGTATCGTCAGGCAATGCCCCCAGGTCGTCGACGGTCTCCGGCGTCTCGCCCCCAATGTCTCCAACAGGTTTGCCCGCGTCCTCAGGATCTGCTTCGCCCTTACCACTGCACCCGCTCAGACCCAGCGCCACTATGGCCACCAGGGCCAACGCCGAAAACAACATAGTTCTCTTCATCACATACTCCTCGCTGCAACAACTGCCACAACATTATGCGTATCAAAGCCGGTCTTTGCCACTAAACCTCCCCTAGTGCCGACCAGTCTTCAGACGCGCTTCTGCGCGGCCTCGACAAAAGCGGCCAACGCGGCCAAGGCCTGGCCGCGGTGGGAGATTCGGTTTTTCTCCTCCATCTCGAACTGAGCCAGAGTGCGGGTCGGGTCCGCGTCGGGAACGAAGATCGGGTCATACCCAAAGCCCTTCTCACCGCGGGGTAAAAAACCTATGCGCCCGTGGATGCGGCCTTCGAACGAAACACCGCGGTACCCTTCGGCCACCTGTTCGGCTTGGTCAGAAGTCAGCGAGGCCGGCAGCACTACGTACACGGTGCAGGCGAAATACGCCCGCCGGTCGTCGCCGGTGAGGTCAGCCGCCTGCTGCAGCAGGTACTCGGTGCGCTGGGCATCGGTTTTGCCCGGCCCCGCGTAGCGGGCGGAGCGGACTCCCGGCTCGAGACCCAACCCTTCAACACACAGGCCCGAGTCATCCGCGATGGCTGCAAAGCCGGTAGCCTCGAATGCAGCGAGGGCTTTGAGCCGTGCGTTGTCCAGGAACGTCTCGCCCGTCTCCTCCGGGTCGAAACCGGAGACCAGATCAGCGATGATCACCGGCTGAATGCCCGTGCCGTCGAGCGCGGCGTTGATTTCGTCCAATTTTCCGGGGTTGCCGGAAGCAACTACCAGGCGCATCTATCCCCCTCCCTCTAGTCGCCGGAAAAGAGCTTGAGGGGCATGATGAGCGCGTTCTTGCGCACTTTGGCGTCCTTGAACCTCAGCTCGCCGTAGTACATGTATCCCTCCGGCGCCAGGGTGGGCTTTTCCTGCAGTTCGAATTCGCAGGTCTGGGCGCGGTTGGGATAGAGCACGAAATAGCCGTAGCCGTCGCACCACACCTTGGCAGGAACGTGCTTCACCGTCTGGTAGTACTCCTCGGAGCTGACAGACCAAGGCTTGCCGGTTCGTTCCGCGAAACCGCCGTTGATCTCCATGGTGTAGTCGGCCTCGGTGCCGGGGTCGGGATTCTCGATTGTGACGGTGAGATAGCGGGATGTGAAACCGCTCTTGTCCACTGCTCTTCCGGAATCGTCGGTGACGGTGACTGCGACGTCGGTGAAGCGAGCGTACGTTTCCCGCTCCATGGTAAATTTGTATTTTACCTGGGCCACACCCTTTTCTAAAGTTATGGGCAGAATAATCTTGTCGCCCTTCGAGCTGTACTCCGTCTCGCGGAAGTAGCCGTAGAGCCCGCCGCTGCCGCGGCCTTCGAACACCTGGTCGAACAGCGTCTGGAGCGTGAACTCACCCCGGGGCGGAGAGCCCATTTCATAGCTGAAAGTCGGCGGCGCTTCGTAGTGAAATCCGGAGAAAGTGACGTCCAGGTTGTAGTGGGACTCGTCCCTGGCCGCATAATGTGTTAGCACCACCACCTCCCATACACCAAGTGTCAGAGCCTCTTTGGGCACCAGAAGGGTGACGCTCTTCTTGCGCGTCGACTCGACGTAGGGGCTAGGCACATGATACTCCCGCCCTTCCGGGTCGAACAGGGTGAGCTTTGATTGGGTGTATTTTCCCCCGCCCGCCGGAGACAGGACGAGCCTGAGAGATGCGGCCCCCTCCGGCACCCGCAGGAAGTAGCGTTTCACCTCCCCCGGCTCCATACTCTCCTTTTCGAAGCGGCGCGTATAGCCGGAAGTCAGGTCGAAAACGTACGGCTTTATCACCACGGCCCACAACTCGAACAAGGTGTTCTCCACGTTCTTGTTCAACTCGCGGGAGGTGCCCCGGATACGCGCGGTGTAGAGCCCCGGCTTTTTCACCTTGTCAGGCTCAAAGAACACGTCCACGCTGGCGGAGTCCCCTTTGCGGAAGAAAATCGCGTCGCTGGTAGGCTCCAGCCAGTTGCCCTCAACCTTCAGGTCGAAAGTCTCGAAATACCCCTCCTTCTCTTCCTTGGAAACATCGGCCATAAACATGGGGGAGACCGAGAAATCCACGGTGATCGGCTTTTTTGGCACGTAGGTGCCGGTGCGGAAGAACGCGGCTGCAGCCTTGGTGTTTGAGCAAGTGGGGCAGTCTGCCCGCACTTTGTAACCCGCGACGCTGGTTGCGTACTGGCGTGACGCCAACTTTTTCAGCCCCTTGAACGCGGCGGGCACGTGGATCACACCCGGGCCCTGATCCACCAGGGAGTGGCCCTTCATAGGCCTTCCGCTGTTGCGAAGCGCACGGACCAGCAGGCCGCCGTTGAACTTGATCTTGGGGTCGGACTGTACCGCGCCGCTGGCGAGCAGGGCCAGGCAGCCGGCCGCCTGGGGGCTGGCCATGCTGGTGCCCCGCATGATGGGCCATCCTTCCCAGTGAGGGACCTGGGAGACCGCACAACCGGGAGCCAGCCCGTCGGGCTTGCTCAATTCCCCGCCCCGAGAGCTGAAGTAGAAGATGGCGTCCTTGGATATTTTGGCGCCGTACAGGGTCTTGGCATTGGCTTTGGTGAGCAGCGCACCGGTGGCGAACGCGAGGTTTGCGCCCGAGGGCGTGCCCACGGTGGACAAGCCCGGACCTGAGTTACCCGCACTGGTGGCCACAGACAAGAGCGGGTACTTCTGCACCAGCCGGTCGGTGATACGGTCGATGTCCGATTCGCCTTCCAGCTCGGTACCGATGCCGTAGCTCATATTAACCACCACGGGGATCTTGTTCTCCTGGGACCATTTTCCCGCAAACTCGATAGCCTTCTTCATACTTTCGGTGGTGGTACTGCCGCCCGACAGGGTGTTGTCCCCGATCTTCAGGCTCATGACTTTGGCGCCCGGCGCGATGCCGTTGAAACCCTTCTTGTCGAACAGGTTGTAACCCGCCGCGATGCCTGCCACGTGGGTGCCATGAGCGCCGTCGGGGAAGTGAAAATTCACCTCCTTGCGTTTGGCATCGATGTTGAGCGCCACGCCCATGGTGGGCCGTTCATCTTCCCCTCCACCCGCGGCAAAAAAGAAATATTCTAACCCCTCGGAATAGTTCAGTTGGGGCTGCTCGTCGTCCACATGCCCATCCGCATCGGTATCTACCCACGCGGCCCACTTCTCGCTGTCTCCGTCCTTCAGCTTGCCCACCAGCACCGCGAAAGTGTCGTTGCTCTTGCCGTTGTTGTTTATGTCGTTGACCGAGGAGTTCTTGAACCTGCGCTCTTCCACGAACCCCAGCAACAGGCCCTTCTTTTCCGGTTTGGGATTCAGCTTGTCGTATCCGCGCACTACGCCGGAGCCGGTTTTGAGCACCGGTTCGCCGTTTTCGTCCCCCTTCTTGGCTTTGCGCAGATGGATAACGCCCTGGCCGGAGAAATCCCGCGCCTCGATCACTTTCACCTCACCGGTGCTGGTCTTCATCAGCCCGGGGACACTCATGTCGACACCGGTGTCCAGCACCGCGACCACCGCGCCTCTTCCATCCCACGTGGGGTGCTTCTTGATAAACGCCTTCGCCCCAACCCTGTCGGTGGTAAGCAGGTCGTAATATGAGATTTCTTCACCGAACACCTTCACGCTCGGTGCGACCATCAGCAATACAAGAACCAAACTCAGCTTCTTCATGAAACCCTCCCAATCACAACCGTATCGATTTATAGCAGACCCCGCGCCCTAACTCAATGTTCCACGTGAGCAGGTCACACGCCCGGGGCCCGTCCCGATTGCGGCAAGGCTGAGGATCAAACTCAACACATGTGCACCGATTGCACACGAGCAATTAGAACTACAGGGGACGGGGGGTGTCGTTTTGTCGACGCCGGAGAGGGGTCCGGCCACGTTTGGCACGGATACTGCACATAAGTTGCGCCGCAATGAAACGAACGACAAACCACAAACTATACGGAAACCGGAGGAAGGGAATGAGACATGGAACTATACTGCTGGCGCTTGCCGGCCTGTTTTTGATCGGCTGCGGCCACGAAGGGAAGTACGTACCCGGGAACACCCACCACAACACCGGCGATCCGGTGGAGACGAGCCTGGCTGCCCTGGTGGCGGTGGAAGGTTGCGACGATCTGCTGGATTCGTTGAAAGAGCAGGCCATTGTGGAGATGACCGAGAAGCTCGACCAGAACCTGCAGATGGTGCTGGAAGGGATCGAATCCGGGTATTTTTACGGCGGCTGCTACCTCGAAGGGGATGTAGCCTACGGCGGCAGGGGAGTCCCGACGTCGGCGAACCAGGGGACGCCTCCCCCGAGTCCGGGAGCCAAGGATTTTTCCACGACCAATAATCAGGTCAGCGGCGTAGACGAAGCGGACTTCCTGAAGAACGACGGCAAATATATTTACATCGTGGCTGACGGAAAATTCCAGATTATCGATGCGTGGCCCGCGGCCAACGCAGAGAAGATTGCTTCGGTGGACATGGAAGGCACGCCCAAAAAACTGTTCGTGCACAAGGACCGGGCGGTGGTTTATTCGTCGCTGGGGCCGGTGAACCAGAATACCGGCTATGATCCTTACTACGACTACTACGGGGGCGACCAGGAGTGCACGTACGGGTACAATTGTGATTTCACGGGTGACGGCAAAATCCTCCAGGTCACCGTGTTCGACATCGAAGACAAAGAGAGCCCGGAGAAGATCAGGGAGATCACCTTCAGCGGCTCGTACCTCAACTCCCGGCGCATCGAAGACATCGTCTATTCGGTGGTGATCTTCCCGGAAGTGACCATCCCCGGCATCAACAACTGGCCGCCGGAACTGGTGGAGATGTACGACTACTGCTACACGGAAGAGCAGCCCTTCGCCACCGCGGATGAGGCGATTGCGGCGTTCGAGCAGTTGAAGGAAGACAACATCGACATTATCGAAGACTCATCCATCACCGAGTACCTCCCCGGCATTTCCGACGTGCGCTACATCAACGGCCAGGAGGTCACCGAGGAAGGGTTGCTGGATTCCTGCGACAATTTCTACATGGCGCAGGTTGACGACGCCAAGGCGCTGCTGAGCACGGTCGCTTTCGAAATCGACGAGTTGGCCTCCCTGGGCGCCACCACCGTAGTGGGCCAGCCCGGCGCAGTCTACGCCACTGCCGATTCCCTCTACGTGGCCAACCGGCAGCAGTCGAATAGCAGCTACGGCTGGTATTACGATGACGAAGAAGCAAACCCGGAGGCCACCACGGTGCACAAGTTCCGCCTCTATCCGAACCATGTGAAGACCGACTACGTGGGCAGCGGCGTTGTGAAGGGACGGATCCTCAACCAGTTCTCCATGGACGAATTCGAGGGGCATCTGAGAGTCGCCTCCACCACGGGACACCTTCCTGATCCCAACACTCACTCCACCATTTCCATTCTGGCCGAGGGCAACGGGGAACTGGTGACGACCGGGATCATCGACGACATCGCACCTACCGAGGACATCCGTTCGTGCCGCTTCAACGGCCGTCTCGGTTTCGTGGTGACCTTCAAAAAGACCGACCCGCTGTTCGTGTTCGATTTGTCCGACCCCGCGGCCCCCATCATCCGGGGCGAGTTGAAGATTCCCGGCTTCTCCACCTACATGCACATGATGGATGAAAAGCACCTCTTGACCATCGGCTACGACGCCGACGACCAGGGCGACTTCGCCTGGTTCCAAGGCATCATGCTGCAGATCTTCGACATCTCCAACCCGGACGACCCGAAACTCACCCACAAGGAGATCATCGGCACCAGGGGATCCACGTCCGATGCAGCCACCAATCACCTGGCCTTCAACTATTTTCCCGTCCAGAACCGGCTGGCCATCCCCATGGTGGTTTGCGAAGGTGAAGACGGCGGCGGCAGCTACGGCGACATCATGACCTTCTCCGGTTTGATGGTCTACAAGGTCACCGCCAGCGGCGGGTTCGACTACCTGGGTGGCATCCCCCATGAAGAGCCGGAGACGCCGGACGACTACTGGGGTGCGTGCAGCAACTGGTGGACCGATTCCAACTCCAAGGTGAAGCGCAGCATCTTCATGGATGATTTCGTCTATTCCGTCGCCATGGACCTCATCAACGTTTCCCACATCGACACCCTCGACTCCCCCCTCACCAGCGTCGTCCTCGACGACTAGGTGGGGCGATTTCTCACAAAACTAACGCGCTTACACAATTATCACATTGTGAGTTCTTGACACTCGTGCCGTTTCGCCGTATGCTGCTAGAAGCTCGCAGTCAGGGGTTCAAGTATGCAGCAAACCGGAAATGGAAATGGCGCCAGTAAGAACGTGGAGATCCCGTTTCGAGCAGTCGCGGGCGGAAGACGGTTCGAGGCAGTGCTTCGAGCCATCCGACGAGGAGGCGGCCTGATCTCGTCACCTGTCGGTTTGGAGCGGGGCGGCACGTTGGTTTTGCAACCGGCCAGCGGCAACGGGGTCAGCAACTCAATGCAGCTTGTGGGCCGTGTCGAAGGTGCGACCAAGGTCAAGGGGTTGTTCGTGCTGACCTGGCAAAAGCTGGTGAGCCCCACCGGCGTTACACCGCTGCTCGAGTTTCTGTCTCAGGCGCTGCAGACCATGTTGCGAAGCATCGAGCTTCCTCGTGACGGGAGTCTGGACAAGGAGATGGCCTGCTACGATTTCGGCAAGCACCTCATTTTCACGCCTGATCGCAAGTTCCATGTCACCGAGGCGCGGGCCGGCACTGAAACCGCTGCCGCGCCCATTACCAACCCCGGCGGCGGGTCAATCAAGCGGGCGATGGAGAGAGTCGCCCAGGTGCGGGCAAAGTCTCCCACGGGACCTCTTCGTCCGCGGCCGGAGCCCACCCAGGAGATCATCGAGCGTGATGATGGGGTGGTGGAGATGTTCGGCATGAAGATCAGCAAAGAGGCGTGGGAGCGGCTTGACTCTTTCGGTGGGCCCACCAAGCGCAAACGGTAACATCAAGCTTTGACATAAAGACCCCGTGTTGGTAGAGTCCGGGCAGGTTTCTATTGAGGGAGGAGACCATGCTTTTGATTGGACGGTCGCTGCTGGTAGCGGGCTTGGCGTTGGCGTTGTCGGGCTGCGGCAGCGACGACGGCAAGGGCTCCGACGCAGGTGCGGGCAAAGACGCGCCCGCGGCAGACGTTGCTCCTGAAGTCATATCCACCGACAGCGCTACGGACAGTGGCACTGATGCCCCAATTGTCGACGACATCGATGCAGTTGCGGACGGGGGGGCGACGCCGATATTCCACACCACCATATCGGCCGAAGGGTATGGTGAGTATTGCCACACCACCACCGACTGCAAGAAATACGGGTTGAAGTGCTTCAAGTTCAATTCGGAGGATGTTTTTCCGTTTTGCTCATCGTCCTGTGAGACCAACTGGGACTGCCCCGACTTCTACCCTTGCGACTACAAGTACAGCCCGGCGCAGGATGAACCGGTCAAGGTGTGCATGCAGGCGCGCTACTGCACCGATTGTCAGGTGGATGCCCAGTGCATGCTCGCCGGCATGGAGTGCATTCCTGATAAGCATGGCGGCAGCTTCTGCTCCCACCGGTGCGAACCGGGTGTGCTGAGTTGCCTTGGTGACTCCCACTGCGCGTTCAACGAAGAGATGGACGACTGGTACTGCATGCCATTCTGGGGTGCATGCCTCGGCGACGGCACTCAGTGCGCTCCCTGCAAAGTCGAGGGAGACTGCCCCGGAAAGAACATGTACTGCATGGAGGCCTTCGCCTTCACCAAGGAAAAATTCTGTGTCTCCGACTGCACTCCCGACGGGGACGACTGCACCGAGGGGACCCACTGCTTCGAGATTCAGGATCTGGGCAATCGTTGCCTCCCGGTAGCCGGGGACACATATTATCCGTCGTGCTTCAAGGGCACCCAGGAGTTCTGCCACGAATGCAAATCGGACTTCCAGTGCTCCGGGGACCTGCTGTGCTACGCCGGCCCCCAGAACGTCGGCTACTACTGCTCTCCGGAGTGCGACTCGGACGCGGCGTGCCCTTCCGGTATGGAGTGCAAATCCCAATTCGGCACGTACAGCGTTCTGCCTACCGGCAAGTACGCCTGCGCGCTCAAAGCAGGGGCAACCTGCTCGTCCCTGATAAAGGCTGGAATCAACGAGTAGTGGAATGACCGACATTTCACCAGCAGCCGTCGCCGACAGTGCCCGAGTGCTGGCCCTAACCCGATGGCTCTATCACGGTCCGGCTCGACTCCCCTCCGGGGCCTACCTCTCCTGGGTGTCGGAAGAAGAAGGAGGCTTCGCCTATGCGGAGGCCGCAGCCCTGTCAGTGAGCGCAGCCTGCTGGCTGTACCGGCATAGTTGTGACGGCGCGCTGCTGGACCGGATCATCCCTTCTCTGGAGTATTTGAGCGATTGTGTGGGCGACGACGGTCTGATCTGGCATCGCAACACAGGCTATCTGTTTGACACCCTGTTGGCCGTACGTGCGTTTCAGGGGGCTTACGAGTTGGGCGTCCCCGGAAAGTACATTGCGCTACGAGAGCCCATGACGGCTGCAGCACTCGGACTGATCGCCCGGCGCGTCAGCGCGGTGGGCGTGCGGGAGAACCGCTGGTCCACCACCTTTTCCCCGCACCTGCTAAAACCCCTGGCAGCGCTCCTTTCAGTCCCGTTGCCCGGCTCGGATGACGCAAGGGAGACCCTCGTTCCCGCGCTTGTCCAGCTTATGGAATCCCAAGCCGAAGACGGCGCCTACTCCCGAGGCCCGGACGGGAGTGTATATCTTCACGCGCACGCTTACGCCCTCGAGGGGCTCACCATGCTCCCCGACCTGACTGGCATCGACCCGTCACAACATCTGGCTCGGGGGCTGGAGTTTCTGGCCGCTCAGCAGCGCCCCGACGGCTCCTTCCCAAGATGGAACCCCAGCCCCGACTCCGAAGCTTCGGGCGACGTGGCGGCTCAGGCGGCTCGCCTCTTTGCCGCCGCTCCGGGCAGCCGGTACCGGGCCGCGGCTGCGACCGCCCTGGCCGCTCTGTCACGGCTTGTCGCACCATCAGGAGCGATCTACTACTCCGACCGCAAACGCCATGAGAACGTGTGGTGTTCCGTGTTTGCTTTGCAGGCATTTCATGCGGCTGCAGGTGGCGAGTTGGCTCCCGGTGAACTGGTATGACGCTGACCGGTTCCAATCTTCCGGAAGTCTCGGTAGTGATCCCTGCCTATAACGAAGGCCACGCCATTGGCGGCCTGGTTGAAGCAATACGCGGTATCGCGGGCCAGCAGGCGGAGATTATCGTAGTTGATGACGGATCTACCGACGCAACTGCAGACCAGGCGGCCGCAGCCGGTGCAGTGATTGTCCGTCTGGGCTCGAACCAGGGCAAGGGCGCTGCTTTGCGCCGGGGGTTCGAAGAAAGTGCCGGCACGTGGGTCGTAACCATCGATGCGGACGGCCAGGACGACCCTGACGACTTGCCGGCTCTCCTCGAGGCCGCGCGCAACGGCGCTGACCTGGTCATAGGTTCCCGCTTTGTCGGCACCCTTCATGACGGCGCGATCAGCCCTTTGAACGCGTTGGCGACCAGGGCCTTCAACACCCTGATCAACGTTCTTTTCGGCGCGTCTATTACCGATTCCCAGGCAGGATTCCGTTGCTTCAGCAGTGAACTGTTGGCTAAGCTGGGTTCGGTGGCGACGGAGTACGAAATCGAAACCGAGATGTTGCTGCTGTCACTTCGGGCCGGGGCGACTGTGGTTGAGGTTCCGGTGAACCGGTACCCGCGTAGCGGCGGCGACACTTCGTTTTCCAGGATCCGGCACGGCTTCCGAATCCTGGGCACCATCGTGAGGTGTCGGTTCTCATGAAGGTTCTGGGGGTATGGGACGGCCACACCGCGTCCGCCTGCCTGGTGGCAGACGGCGAGTTGGTGGCCGCCGTGTCAGAGGAACGCCTCTCCCGAAAGAAGATGCAGCGGGGCTTCCCTGCGCTAAGCATCGCCGCGGTCCTCCAGGTCGCGGGGTTGCAACCGGAGCAAGTGGACGCAGTTGCGCTGGGCGGACAGTTTGGCCGCTATCCAATGCGCGCCCTGGACGCCCGCTTTTCCAGGCGCCCGCCCGGGCAGGGGCCTATGGAGTTGCCGGCCCGGCTCTATCGCCACTACGAAAACGTGCTGGCCCACGTCCCGATTGTGAGAAGTGTTGAGGCTGCGGCCGGGCAGTCCCACGTGCGTCGACGCTTGTCCGCCCTCGGTTTCCCGAACAAGATCCCCATCACGTCCGTAGCTCATCACCGCGCCCACGCAGCCGCGGCCGCGACCATGTTTCCCGGTGACGCATCCGTTATCACCATGGATGGCTATGGAGATGGGCTGTGGGCTGCCACCTGGCGCAAGGAAGGTGGCGCGCTGTCGAGATGTGCGGCTCACGCATACCTGCAGAGTCCTGCGGTAACCTATGGTTCAGTTTGCCAGCTTCTCGGCTTCAAGGAGGGTGAGGAAGGCAAAGTGACCGCGCTGGCCGCCCGGGGCAACCCCCACCTGTTGTCGGACTTCTTCCGCCGCCGGTTCGCCAACTCCTTCGCAGCCATGGGCCGCCCCTTACCGGGCGCCGGCCCTCTATCCAACCGGGAGGCGGCTCGGCTGTCGAAGCATGCCCCCGAGGATGTTGCCGCGGGAGTGCAGGCTGCGCTGGAGGAGGCGGTGGTCGACTACGTTAGGGGCAAAGCCCACCGCCTCGAATCCCACGCCATCGGTCTTGCGGGCGGGCTGTTCGCTAACGTTGCGGTCAATCGCAGGCTGGTGGAAGGACTCCCGGACCAGTGTTTCCGGGTCTTTCCAGCCATGGGCGACGAGGGTCTGAGCGTCGGGGCCGCAGTGGCCGTGGCCGCGAATGCAACAGGCCTCTTCCCGTTGTTCAAGAGCCCCTTCCTGGGAGTGCCGGTAGACGACACCCACGTCCTTCAGTTGGCTCGCACTCACCGCTTCAAAGTAACGCAGCCTTCCGCTCCGGAAGAGCACCTTGCCACGGTCCTCGCACGCGGCGGTTGTGTAGCGCTGGTGACGGGAAGAGAGGAATTCGGCCCCCGGGCGCTGGGGAACCGCTCGTTGCTCTTTGCCGCAACTTCCACCGACCTGGCAGATTCGGTTCAGGAGCGTCTCGGTCGGGACCGGGTCATGCCTTTCGCACCGGTGTGCCTGGCCGAGAACCTGGCCGCTGCGTTTCCACCGCCCTACCCCTGCCCGGAACGGCCCGATGCCGGCCTTGAATTGATGACGTTCGCCCTCCCTTCCGTCCTGGACGCGGCGGCCCGCTTCCCCACCGCAATACACACGGACGGCACTGCCAGAATTCAAGTCGCCGACCCGGCCGCGGCACCCCAGCTCTGTCGGGTCCTCGAACAATACGAACAGCTCACCGGATTGAAGATGTTGATCAACACCTCCTTCAATCTCCACGGTGATCCCATCGTCCACGGGGCCGCGGATGCGCTCGGGACTTTCGCCAGCGCCGGATTTGATTCTATGCTCCTGGGAAGCTATCTTGTTTCCCGGGAGGACCGCGGGGAATGAGTCCATACGGCATCGACTTGAGCAAACTCACCGCTTTACCGCTGCGCACATTGAGATCCGCCTATGCAAAGGACAAACCGTTCAAGGCCACGGTGGCCCTGACTTACCGCTGCCCTCACCGCTGCTACTACTGCGGAGTGTGGAACCGACGAGCCGATGAAGCGGACTCCGCGACCCTCAGGGATGCGCTTGCATCGGTGCCTTCCATCACCTGGCTGGATGTAACCGGCGGCGAGATCTTCGCCCGCCCGGATGCGCTGGAGCTGTGCGACTCTCTCGTTGACTCACTTCCGCATCTCGCCCTTTTTCACTTTCCCACCTCCGGCTTCCATCCCGAATCGGCCGTGGCCCTTGCCGGCACAATCGCAAGGAAAGGGGTGAAGGTGGTGGTCACCGTGAGTATAGAGGGCCCCCGGGAGATCCACGACCACGTCCGTGGCACCCAAGGTGCCTTCGACGCGGCGATGGAAACCTTGAACCGACTCAAAGCGGTCCCGGGAGTGAGCACCTATGTGGGCACTACAATTCTGTCGGAGAACGTGTCGATGATCCCCGAGGGGGTGTTCGAAGCGGTGGCCACCGGCTGTCCCGGACTCCGGCGAAACGACATGCATTTCAACGTCATGCAAGGTTCGGGACACTACTTCTGCAACCGACACGCACCGCGTCCCCGGACTACCGACATTCAGGCCGCGCTACGCCGGATTCTCGCCTGGAAGGGCCTCCCCCGGACTCCGTTTGATCTTCTGGAGGTAGGTTTCCAATCATTCTCGCTGTATGACCTTGCCGGAAAGAGAGGTTTGTTGCCCCGTTGTGCCGCGCTCAAGGCCTCGTTCTTCCTTTCGCCCGGAGGCGTCCTCTATCCCTGTCACATCTGGGGCGAGCCGTTGGGTACGATAGGCGCAGGGTCCAGCCTGGCGACCCTGCTCGACAGTGACCGTGCTCGTTGGTTACGCGCCCGGGTCAAGGCTGACCAGTGCCCCCACTGTTGGACTCCGTGCGAGGCGTACCCATCGCTTATCGAGGCGGCACTGAATCCGATGCATCTGGAAGTCTAGGGTCGAACAGGTCAGTCGCAGCTCATGCCGAATTGCAGCCAGCCGCCCAGTGACAGCCCATCGGCGTTGATGCCGCCGAATCTTGCCGCGCGCCGCTGCCAGGGGTCGAACCAGGTCGAGCCCAGACTCACCGGGACCACCGGCTCCTCGAAGGCCAACAATTCAAGCCCGGGGAACAGCGAATCCGAGAGGGTCAGAAGGATACCCGACGTCTGAGAGGGCGAGAGCAACAAACCAACGTCTGATGTTTCGTCGTAGGCGAACGACGGGAATCCGACTTCCAGCGCAGCCGTGGATACCAGGGCCGACCAGGTGCCGTCTGCGAGATTGATTCGCAAGACGTCGTCGGCGTTTGAGGCGGCGCCAACGATGATCATGTCTCCCTTGTCTTCTCGAATCCAGGCCCGGTGACCATAGCGGGCAGGGAGAGGCTCGCCGCTCAGCACCCCCTTGCTCTCGATGAGTTTCCATTCTCCGGTATCAAGGGCATAGCGCCACAGCCTGTTGGTCATTCCTTCCGGAGTAATACCGCCATAGACCCAAAGAGTCAGGTCTTTCTGCCTGACTGCGGCAGAGTGGGATGATATTGGTCCGGGTCCCGGAACCGGGTCCTCGGCGCAGTCTGAAAACTCTCCCCACACTCCGGTGGCCAGGTCGAAGGTAGAGTAGCGACACACAGGGGAAAGGGGCTGGGGCGCCTGCCCTTCAGGAAAGAGCGCACCGCCCACAAGGAGAAGGTGGTTGGAGTTTGGATCATAGCTCATGGTGCCGAAGACAAAGGGCTGGGACATGTCGGCGCCCTTTTCGGCCCACTCACCAGCCTGCAGATCGTAGCACCACATGGACAATCCGGGGGTATGGGAAACCACACCGGTCTCAAATCCGCCGGCCATGCACAACTTCTTGCCCTTGCGATCCAGCGCGGCCCCGGCAGCCGCCAGGTTTCCGGGCACGGACGGAGTCAGGTCTTCCCACTCCTGCCCGGCGAACGACCACGCGTCGTGAAGAGCGGCTTCTCCGGGGCCCAGTCCCCCAAGCACCATCAATACGCCCTCCTGATCGAAGGCGATAGCCTCCCGGCGGGCCGACGGACCGACCGGCAGGTGCTTCCAGGTCTCGTCTTCATACGAAAACTTCCAGCCGTCGTTGAGCGGGTTGCCTTCAACGCCCACGCCACCGAACAGGCTGACTCCGTCAGAGCCGCAACTCAAAGCCGCCTGCATCCTCGATGACGGGGAGTCGGGAAGGTCGAACTCAGCGAACTCACCGGAAGCCAGATCCAGAGCGTAGAGCACATTGCTCAAAGTTCCATCGGCTTTCCGTCCTCCAAACAGGTAGGCGACATTTGCTACAGGCTGCACACACGTCGCAGCAAAGGTCAGCGTCGGCGCCCCTTGCAGCGGCTCAGCGGAGCCCAGATCGGGCGCCACGATGTAGGACGGAACCGCACCTTGCAGATTTTCACCACCCAGCACGAACAGCGAACCCGAATCGTAGGCATAGAACGCGGCATGCCCGTACCGGTTTCGCACCTCCTCGGGAATGACCAGGGAGAGATCCTCGTAGGCGCCGTCATCCGGTGCAAAACGCCAGGCGGAAGGAGAAAGCTCTTCACCGCACACGCCGCCCAGTAGCAGATGGCTTTGATCGAATGGCGAATAACTCATGCTGTGGCCGGACTTGGATTGTGGCGGCGCAGGCAGTTGCTCCCACGCCTGCGCCGCTGAGTCGTACTGCCACATATCGGACAGGCAGATATTCTCTCCGGTCCACGGGAATGGATAGGCGTCACCGCCGGACATGTAGACCAGCCCGGCCTGGGTATCCAGCGACCAGGCAAAGGACTCCCGCACTGGAGGATGGTAGACGGAACAGGTGAGGTCGCCACCGGCAAACGTCTGGGGCAGTCCCTCATCCACCCACCCATCGCAATCGTTGTCCTGCTTGTCGCAGGTTTCCTCTTCCTCTTCCCACTCCGGCACAAAGCTGTAATCACAGACCCACGCACCCATTTCGCAGGAAGGCAATTCGATCTCGCCACAAACACCAACTCCGGCTGCGGTGCACGGCTCGTCAGCTTCCAGATTCTCGTCGACGTCGCCATCGCAGTCGTTGTCGAGCCCGTCGCAAACTTCCGGGGTGCCCTGGTCCTCCGACCCATCCCAGTTCGTTGAGCAGGTGGGAGTCATGGTCTGTGGGCTGCACTCCACCACGCCGAGCCCGCAGGACCCGAGCCCCTTGCAGGTATCGCCGATAATCTTGCCCTGGTACAGTAAGCCGTCATCGGGCAGACCGTTACAATTGTTGTCAACGCCGTCGCATATCTCCGGGCCTGCGCTGCCCCAGGTCGAGCACACCACGTGGTGCAGGTCTTCCGTGCAAACCACCTTGCCACCGGCGCAGGGACCGAGCCCACACCCTTCATTCACCTTCTTCTGCGAGCCGTCAAGATCGACGATGTCGAAATCCTCATCGGTGGCGCCGTCACAATCGTTGTCCTTGCCATCGCACAACGCCTCCTTGCCCTCGGAGTACAGCTCGATTGCCGACGTGTCGCAATCCCATTTGCCCTGGTGGCACACCGACTTCAACAGATCGGCAAATTCCCCGCAGACCCCCTTGTCCGAACACACCGACACATCATCGGAGTAAAGCAATTCGTCGGTTTCACCATCACAATCATTGTCCAGCCCGTCGCATATTTCGTCGCTCGATTGGTCGTCCACCCCCATGGGCATGGTGGAGCAAATTGGAACAACGTTGGCCAGATTGCACTGCACCACACCCGCACCGCATTCGCCCAAGCCGTCGCATTCCTCGCCCAGCGGCGCACCATCGAACAGCAACTCCTCGTCGGTTTCCCCGTCGCAATCGTTATCCAAATGGTCGCACAACTCTTCCCCTGCCTGACTGCTGCTCCCTTGAGGAGAGGACGAGCAAACCGCAGTCTTGGTTACAAGTTCGCACTCCGCTACCCCTGCACCGCAAACGCCCTCACCGTAGCAGGTCTCCCCGAGAACAGCGGTTCCCGCGGCCAGCCCCTCGTCGGTGAGTCCGTCACAATCGTTATCGACCCAATCGCACAGAGACTCCACAACCTCATACCCCACCACCTCCAGGGGAGAACACACCGGGACCCCCTCGACGCAAGAAACGGTCATCTGGTCCAGGCTGCCGGCACAAACTCCCAGGCCGGGGCACAGTTGCCCCTTCAGGCCTTGCAAAGAGGGGAGCTTGACCGAATCATCCGCGTCCCACTGGTCGGGGACACAATCCTCGTCCATGTCTTCCAGAGCGTTTTCCAGGGCATCTATCTTGCCATCCCCATCACTGTCCGTTGGTGCTTCCGCGGGGTCTCCGTTAGCGGAGAATCCCCACTCAATGCCGTCGGGCAAACCGTCACCGTCGGAATCGAAAGACTCCGGGTCCAGGCCCCAGGAGGTTTCCAGGGCGGAACCCACCAGGTCCCCATCGGGGTCCGAATCGGCAGCCAGGCAATAGTCCTGAATGCAGACATCGTTCCCGGGACATTTCCCTTCCTCGTCACACTTCTCGGGTTGTCCGGGCCCGCACGAAGCGCACAGGCACACGGCCAACACTAGGAGTCCTATATGACGGGTGGTAAATATCATGAAGGTATTGTACCCATAACGAAGGGACTTTGCAAGTTGCTCGACATGAAGACTTCACGCCCCCCAGTTCGCCCTTGTAGGTGGGCGCCCGTGCCGGTCCACGATCAACACCGGTTCGCCGCCCCGGCCCCCCAGTCGTTCGGCGGCTGCCTGCACCTGCTCGCCGCAATCCTCGTCTTTTCTTTCGCCAACGTCATGCAGCGGCAGGTAGAAGTTGGCTTCTCGCCCTTCGGTGACAACGTATCCGCCGCCGGCAACCAGAGCAACCGAACGGCCGGCCGCCAGGGGTAACACGTGGCGAATCGCAAGGTCTCCGGCGTTAATGGTGTACAAAGTGTGGGAATCAACGGCCAGTAATTCACCCGTCCCGCTCTCGGTCATGCCCGGGGAGGCGAAGGGCAGCACCCGCTCTCGAATCACCGTCAAGGGCGGGGCCCCCGGGCCGGGGGCCGGGCCGGGGGCCACTGTCGTGAGAAGATGCCCGTGTGCGGACAAGACAGCGACTGTCCCTTTCCCGGTTCGAGCCAACGACCTGACCCCTTGAAACTCGGGTGCCATGGTAGTGTGACTGCGGTATCTGCCAACTCCGGCGGCCGGCGAGAGGAGCCATCCGCCCTTTTTGGTCAGAAGATATGCCGCGCCCAGAGCATTCCACACCACAAACATGTCCGGCGCAAGGATCGTAAGCCGCCACCAAACGGCTGAGAGCCTGGCCCCCCGCCAGATGAACAGACGAGGGTCTTCGCCGCTGGAGGGGGCCACGGCGATACGGATCTGGTTCCCGTTGACCTCCAGGGCTGCGGCAATCCCGACCGCACAATCAACGTCGGCTGCCGGTACAATCTCCCGCATGACTCCCTTTGCGCCGGAGCGGACCATTTCCACAGTCAACAGATCGGGAAAGCGACGGTAGCCGAGAACCGCAGCGCCCGCGGTCGCATGCCCGAAAAGGAAGGGGGGCGGCTGGTCAAAAGCCTCGGCCCGCCCTTGTGCAAAAAGCCAGGCCGGGGGCGGATTTTGGGCCTTTCCGGATCTGCCGAGAGTGCACAGAACCACCGACGCACCAGACCTCACTGAGTGAGGAGGCGCCTTCCTGCCAGGGCCACGCACCGGAGAGTCCAGCTCCACCAATCCGGGCAACCTGGAAACCCGCTTCCCCCTGCCCGATTGGCTGTCGGAACCAGCCTGTGCGAACGGGCCCCGTGCCCGCATCGCCTTGACCTTGCCCAAGGCCAGCGGCAGGTCCGCCGCATCGGTTGAAGACCAACGCAACGCTCGCCCGAAGAGGGGGCAAGAGATCTTCTCTCCCCGCTTCTCAAGGCCGGCGATCACCCCCAGGGTGAGCACGGCCGCCTCAAAGAACTGACCGGCAGATTCCAGCCTGTCGGACAGGCTGTGGGTCTTCATCTTCTCTCTCAACGGCAGCAGAGTGGCTTCCAAACCGCACAGTGCGGGGCGCGTGAGCTGTGTCATGCACCCCCTGATTCCGCTGGCCCGCGTGCCCAGCAAACAAGAATAGACCGGGTCATCGGGCCGAATACGTGAGCCGCTGGGAGTAACAAGGTGGACAGACTTCGAGGCCAGCAGGCCCGGGACCCGCTCCACCAGCCACGAAATCTGTTCTGGAGAGTCGATGAGCGCCACGGTCGCGCCGTGCATTTGCTCGGTTCGGCCGGGAAACCGGGACAAGCGGGACAGCTCCGCATCGCTGCGCCGGGTGCCACCCTCCAGGTAGACCGCAAACCAACAGTCTTCTCTCACGGTCACCCGTTCGCCACAGGCGCCACAGTAGGTGCTGCACACCGGAGAACCGCACTCCGGGCACGAAGTCAGCGGCGGACCTTCGAATGGGCTCGACCAATCCAACTTCACGGTTTCACCCCCACGAGCAGCACCAACTCCACTTCCGCCAGGACGGCCAGAGACTCGGGATCGTAGTGCGCCTCAGCATGTGCAACCGCCCGTCGCTTCTCCTCGAGGAGCCGAGCCACCTCCTCGGATTTCTCTTCACCTTCGCCGCTCTCCGCATCAGCCAGGCGAAGGTCGAACACCGTGTCCAGCCGCCGTCGCCGCCGATGCCGCTCCTCGTCGATGGCGGATTTGACCTTGGCCACCAGAAAGGGCAGCCGCCGGTCGACGCGCTCCCTGGCTGCGGCGGCCGCCAGCCGGTACGTATCGCCTTCGATCCGATGCCGGCCCTCGCCCACCGCATCGGCCAGGCCGGACAGGACCTTGTCGGCTGTTGAGACAATTCGGGCGGTTGCAGTTTCCACCACAACCAACGATCGCGTCTCGCGGGGGAGAGAGCAGTCGAGGTAGATGGCAAAATCGAAAACCAGTACCGGGCTTTGCGCATCCCCGAACAGAGCTTGGAATTGATCGGCTCGGACCGACGCGCTAAAGACCCTGCCCGGTGCGTTGACGTCACCCATTACGTGTCTCCATCCAGGATCCGCGCGGTGGTCATCCGGGAGCGCCGGTAGCGGTCCGACGCGCTCTCCACCTGGTCTCCCAGCGCTTCAAAACTGCGGGCGAGGGCCGAGTCGTCCTCAGCCTCACAAATAGCCCTGGCCACCTGATGCTGGAGACTCTCTTCTTCCTCCAGAAATGAGAGCACCGATTCCACCTCTCCCACCGCCTGGGAGAACAGCCTCAGTTTCAAGGCCAGCAGTTCAAACACACGTTCCTCGTAGGTGCCCCGGCTCACAAAATGGACGACCCGCGTCGGCTTTTGCTGGCCGAAGCGGTGCACTCTCCCGACCCGCTGCTCCAGTCGCATGGGATTCCACGGGATATCGAAGTGCACAACGACGTTGCAGTGCTGCAGGTTCAAACCCTGGCCACCCACCTCGGTGCACAGCAGTAGCCCGCCCTCCTTTCGGAAGCGTTCCAGGTGCGCCAGCTTCTCGGACGCGAGCATCCTTCCGGTGTATGGAATCACCCTGTGTCCGCGGGCTTCGAGAAGCGAAGTGAGCCGGCGGTGAGTTTCGAAGTACTCAACATACGCGATCGCAGATTCTCCCAGCTTCGGCACCTCGTCCAGGAACGCCTCCATCTTGCCGGTAGCACCAACCTGACGCCCGGTTTTCATAATCGCTTCCAGCGCGGCCTTCTCCCCACCGTGCAGCTTTGGCAGCATCGAATTGGCCAGGGTCGAGAGCACTGCTTCGGGGGAACTGCAACTCTCCTTCAACAGGAGGGTCAGAAACAACATGGTGGTGCCCCGAGCTTCCCGGCCCGATGACACGAGGGTGCGGGGGTAAAGCATCCTCACGAAACGTAGCGTGGTATCCAGCAGACGAGTCTCCGCCTCCGTCGGCTCGTATCGAACCACCCTGGGCACCCGGGCGGGCAATTCGGGAAATACCACTTCCCTTCTTTGTCTCACCATAAACGTGCGGCAGAACCTGCGCAGGGCGCCCGCGTCCCGCACCGCGTACCGGCTGGACAGGAAGGCGCGGGCAAAACGCCGGTACGTGGGATAGACTGCGGTATCCACCAGCGACAAGAGATTGTACAACTCCCGCAATTCGTTCTCGATGGGCGTCGCTGTGAGCAGCAGCAGGTGCTGGGCGTCGAGGGACTTAACGAAGTTATGCGCGATGGTTCTCATATTCTTCAGGCTGTGAGCTTCATCCACCACGACCGCGTCCCACTTCCGGGCTTGAAGAAGCGGTGCGATGCGCGGGCTCTTCGCCCTGGTGAGCGACAGCACCAACACTCGCTTCCGCCAGAAAGCGCGGGTCTCGTGACCAGCCGCGGTGAGGCCGAACTTGAGGGCCAGCTCGTCTTTCCACTGCTCCACCAGAGAGCTGGGCACAAGCAACAGAAAGCGACGGCCTTTCCGGCGTACGTCCAGCTCTTTTAGAATGAGCCCGGCTTCGATGGTCTTGCCCAACCCGACTTCATCGGCCAGCACCGCCCGTCCGTGCATGGCAGATAGTACGCGGGCGGCCGCATCCACCTGGTAATCCCGGGGATTGAAGGGCAACCCTGTCAGGCAGCGGAGGGTGATGCTCTGCGGGTCACGGCGGCGCCGGATCTGGCGGGCGAGAACCGCGTTGAGAGACGGCAGGTCGGTGCGCTTTCTCCTGCCCTTCAGAATGGTCCTGAGCTCCTTTTCTCCCGGGGAATCGACCTCTACCGGTGCCGGAGCTGCCTCTGCGGCCCGCACCTGACGGTCACCGGACCGGGACGCACCGCAGGCTATGCAGTGGACTGCGCCGTGGGGCAACTCCTCGCCGCAGCCGCGGCAACCCGCACCTGGTCGCCCGTCGCTAAGCACCGCCGAAAACATGCCCTTTCTGCCCACGCTTCGCCTCTCTCGTCCCTTTTGCCGTCCGCCGGATCGCGGGCACGCAAGGCTACCAGTCTAACACAATCGCCACTTTTCGGTCACGCATTTGAGACACCGATTTCCGGTTGGCTTTTTTCTGTTCGGCCGGTACACTCTATTCAGTTCACTGTCTCTGTTTGGAGGAGAAGATGCGCCCTGTTCTCACTGCCCTACTGGTTGCCTGCTCGCTGTTCCTCGCCGGATGCCCTTCGGATAGCTCATCACCCACGGACAGTGGAGAAGCAGGAGACGACATCACGGCTGAGCCGATCAAAGACTACGATGTGGTGGAATCCCACATGTGCGTGGGCTTGAAGGTTCTTCCCCAATATGCCGAGTATGATGACCAGTGCCAGGACATTGCAGCGGACTGCGTGGAGATGGAGAATCCCCACCTGGGCAACACCTTCTACTGCGCCCTGTGCGGCCTCAAAGGCACCAAGAAGCTCTGCTATTCCATAAACCCGGAGTAAGGCGATTGCGGACGTTCGCGGCAGTTGCAACGATTACAGTTGTTGCTGCTCTGGCGCGTGCCTACGGCCTTGATTGGCAGCCCCTCGACGCGGATGAGGCGATGCACCTTTTCCCCCTGGGGTTTCACGACACTGTCGCGCTGGACCTCAGGAACAACCCCCCGTTGTTCAGACTTCTCGTTCAATGGATCACCAACATCGAACGAACTACCTGGTGGGCGAGGGGCGTGCCCTTTGTGGCCGGCGTTGCCACTGTACCTGCGGCATTCGTCCTCGCCCGCCGCCACCTGGGCGCCGCATCCGCGCTCACCGCAGCCGCAGTGTTGGCTTGCCACCCGTGGCACATCCGCCATAGCCAGACGTTGCGCAGTTTCACGTTGCTGACCCTGCTGTTGATTGTCTCCTACCTGCTAGGCTCTCTGTGCAAAAACGGGAACAAGACCAGGCATCTCGCCGGCCAGTCCGCGTCTCAGGTGGCAGCGCTATTGACCCACTATCTGGCCGCACCGGCAATACTCCTGGAGACAGTAACTACCGGGCGCAGACAAGGCTGGAAACGCGCTCTTGCGCTGGTCGCCGCGCCGGCGCTGGTTCTTGTCGTGCTCCTACCGGTCGTGTTGGCTGGGGCAGAAGGCAAGATCGCCCGGGGTTCAAACCTGGCTGGGCCCGGGCTCTGGTCTTTCCTGCGAGGCCTGCCCACCGCATTTTTCGCCCGGGGCGGATTGTCCCTGGCTTTTTCGGTAAGCGCCTTGGCACTGGGCCTCTACCACCGCGCTTCCAGGCCGCTGATACTCCATGGTCTCATCTTCATCGCCGCGGTAGGAGTTGCCGGGTTCTTCATCCCCGTAGAGGTCAGGTACTGCCTCCCCGCCTTGCCCTTCCTGATCATAGGCGCCTGCCACGGCGCGGTGGAATCAATGGCCCGGCTCCGCGCAGCAGGCCGGCAGCGGAGCGCAGCAGCCGGCGTCGCATGCGCCCTGGTAGCTTGGGGCGGTATTGTCTTCCCCCTTCCCGTCTACTACGACCTGCAGACTCAGCCTCTCATCGCCGGCTATCATCCGGATCTCAATCGTACGGAGGAGGACCTCGACTCCCTGGCGGCCGCGATAACTTCCGATTCCGGGTCGGCGCCAGTTACCGTGGCCGTAGGGCTCGGAGGGCCCCAGCACCACCGCCTGGCTGTAGCGCTGCACCGCGGGCGCTACCCCGGCGAGGCAAGCCTGTCAGACCTTTCCGGCGCGAGCGTCCTGACCCATGAGGGGCACACGCTGATCAACCTGGATCGCTGGCCGCCTCCTGCCGACGCGGCTGCGGGGTGGCGCCGGCAGCCGCCCACTCCGGGGTTCTACGTCATCGCACCCGCGTCGGGCGGGCCGCCGGATGACCACTGCCGGCTCCTGGCGACCGCAAGGGGAGCAAGGCTCCTTAGCTGCCCGGGCCGCCTCGAGATTGTTCCGCAAGCAGGGGAGGGAGCACCATGAGGAGGCTCTTCCGGTCACCGTTCTTCGGGTTCGCCCTCACCTCAATCCTGGCCCTGGCCAGCGCAGTGACCATGATCGCCGCCGCCCAGGGCACAAGTCTGGCGGAGGGCGAAGATGAGCATCTCCAGCCCCCTGCGACCGTAGTTGAAGCTTCGGGAAGAACAGTGCCACCGGGGCTGATACGCTCCATTCCCGAACGGTTGTCGGCAGCAGTCCATTCAGGAACCGGCCGGAACCTTGCTGCTGCTCGGTGGCTTCAGACCGCGTGCTGGCTGATTGCGGCACTGCTGCTGGCCGGCGCCCTGCTGAGAGCCAGTGCGGTACCGGCCGCGCTGGTGGCGGCCGCGCTCTTCGTCACTCAGCCTTTCCTGGCTGCAGTTTCGTCCCTGGCCTACTTGCGATGGGGCCTGGCGCTGCTGGGGGTCGCCATCGTCACCTTCAACATGGTCTCCGTAGAAACCGGGCGACGGGGACGGACGGCCAGGTATACCGCGGCTGCAACAGGCGCGCTGCTGGCATCATTCGCCCTTCCGTTTCTGGCGGTTGTCTTCGCTCTGGCCGCGTTCTGCGCACACCGCTATCGGGCCTGCGGCAACCTCTCCTGGAAGAGCACCGGGCTGGTCGGGGGAGGCGCGGTAGTCGGCATGCTTGCACTGTCGTTGGTGCTGAAATTCGACGGCGGCACCGTGGCCACCATTCTATTCGGCTATCCCATGGGCGGCTGGTGGTTTCCCGGCGCGCACGGATGGTCGGAGTTGGCTTCTTGGGTAGCATCGGTCCCTTCCCTGCTGGCCGACGCCTTTCTCTTTCTCCTGGCCGCCTGGGCGCGGCCACTATTACTGGTCTCCATGGTGACCGGAAGTCCGGAGCCATGGTTCAACCCGCTGATCCTGGTTTGGGGAGTCTTCATCCTCGGCCACGCACCCGTGGGGCTGGCATTCATTGCCTGGCGCCGGGAGAAGGCGAACAGCACGCTTCGCGTCTGCTGGGTGGCCCTGACTCTCTGCCTGGTTGCCCTGGCGGCCTACGCCATCGCCTTTCCACGCTCGGAAGGGGTGTTCGGAGCCGCGGTCGCGCTGTACTTCCCGTTCTTGTGCTCCGCGCTTCTCACGGGGCGCCGCCTGTTCGCGCTGACGCCCTGGGGTCGAACCGTTCCTATGATTGTAGTTGTATTGATTGTAACTGCACAGGGGGTGGATCTATCTCGGGCTGCGTCACTTGTAGATGGGCACCGAGAGAGTGAATCGCCAGGTGAATTTGTACGCCTTCAGGTCGACGAGACGGTTCCCTTCCAGGGTGAAGGTGTTGGTGCCTGCCGAGTAGTCCAGGGTGGTGAAATCCAGGGTCACCTGTCGTTTGCCGTGATCCCGCACTGCCTGAATCTGCTCAATGATGGTCTCCTCACAACTGTCGTCGCCGATACACTCGATGGCGATATCACTGGACAGCTTCTCCAGGTCACCCTCCATCCCGGCGATGTCCATGTAGGCGCCCACCAGTTTGAGGAACACGAACCCCCCGACCACCACGCCCACCAGAATGAGGGCATTTACTGGCGTGCTCCCGCCCGCCTGCCAGCCGCTGAACAAGCCTCGCAATCGTCCGCTCATGGTTCTTCTACGCCTCCTCTCTCTGGCTCCGCCGGTTCCGTTGCTGCCTGACGGGCAGCTTGACCACGAAAGTAGTTCCCTCACCGACTTCGGAATGTACGTCTATTCTGCCCCCATACTTCCTTACCAGGCGATAGGTAATCGTCAATCCCATCCCCATACCCTTGCCGGGGTCCTTGGTAGTAAAGAACGGGCTGAATACTTTGTCAAGGACATCAGGGGCTATTCCTTCCCCGTCATCCTTCACTGAAATCGCCACCTCGTCACCCTGGTTCACAGCATCGACGCGGATCGTTCCGCCGTCGCTGGTGGCGTCAATGGCGTTCTGAATGAAGTTGCTCACAATCTCGTGGAACTCCTGAGGCACACACTCTATCTCTCCGGCGCCGCAAGGAGAGAAATGAACGTTCCGATTGGTCCCCTCGGCCGAAACAACGACATTGAGTACGCTCTCCACGCCTTCATCCACGCTGTAGGGCCGCAACACCCGGGAGTAGCCTTCGCGTGCGTACTCCTGGAGCAGTTCCACGGAACTGGTGATGCGCTCGGTGCCTACCTCTATTTGAGACAGCATCTTCTCCACCCGGGCCCCTGCTTTTGCCCTGTTTTCCGGCGTGTCTTCCTCGCCCTTGAAGCCCAACATTCTCTTGAAAGATTTGCGTGCGAGGAAGGCGCCGTTCTTGATGTAATTCAGGGGGTTGTGGATTTCGTGCACAAGACGGGCTGCGATTATCTCCAACGAGTCCATGCGCTGGGTCATCAGCCGATCCGCTTGCTCCTCGCTGGTCTTCAACCGGGCCTTGACCAGGGCCAGCAGTTCAGAGGTGCTGAAAGGTTTGGCGAGATACGCATCCGCCCCCGCTTCTCGGCCGGCCACGCGGTCTGAGGCTGCAGTCTTGGCGGTAAGCAGAATCACGGGAATGTGGGAATACGCCTGGTTCTTCTTAATGAGCCCGATGAGTTCCAGACCATCCATCTCCGGCATCATGTAGTCGGTGATGATCAGGTCCGGTTTCGCCTTCTGGACTAACTCCCACCCTTTCACGCCGTTCTCGGCCACAAACACCTTATACCGGTCGCGGAGCTGCAACTCGATGAACTGGGCCATCTCGCGGCTGTCTTCGACCACCAGCACCGTTGCGGCGCGATCGCCGGCAACAGGGTCCGAGCGGCGGGGCACCATGCGCCGGTCGCTGGCGTGCTCCACGTCCAGGAACTTGTACTCCCGCTTCTCCCGGAACTGGTTGCTCCATTGAGGCAGCGCACCGTCTTCCTGGCGACGGCCACCGGGAATGGCGTCCCTTCCTTGCCTGCGGTCCAGCACCTCGGGACGAAAGTGGTCACGGCCTTTCTCCAGCACAACGTGCATCGTGGTCCCTTCTTTGAGCTTACTGTCCGCCCATATCCGACCACCATGCAACTCGGTCAACTCCCGGGCCAGCGCCAGGCCGATTCCGGTCCCGCCGAACTTCCGCGTCGCCGAGCCGTCAATCTGCGAGAAACGGTCGAAGATCATGTCGAGCTTGTCCGCCGGAATGCCGATTCCGGTGTCCCTGACGTATACGTGAACGTCCTTGTCCCCCGACTCCACATGAACGTTGATGGTGCCGCCTTCCTCGGTGAACTTCACCGCGTTTGCAAGAAGGTTGATGATCACCCGTTCGAGCCGATCGGGGTCGCCCCAGACAACGGGGTCCGCACCGGTTTCGGTGAAGGTCAACTCAACCTGTTTACGCTCAGCGAGAGGCTGAATGTTTGATGCGAGCTCCCGCACGAATTCCTTTACGTCCATTTCGTGCACGCGCAGGCGAAGCTTCGAGTCCTCCAGTTTCGACAGGTCGAGAAGGTCGTTGATAAGCTTCATGAGCTTCAAGCCGTTCTGGAAGATGCGCTTGAAATACTCCTGCTGGTTGGGGTCGAATTTGCCCATCTCGCCGTTGATGATCGCCTCGGTGGGAGCGAGGATCAGGGTGAGTGGCGTGCGCAACTCGTGGGTGATGTTGGAGAAGAACTGGGACTTGAACTTGTCCATCTCCGTGAGCCTGGTGTTGGCGTCTTCCAGTTGCCTGTTGGCCGCTTCCAAATCAAAGGACGCCAGAAACTCTCTCAACTGCAGGTTGTAGCCGAAGTAGTGGGCTACTACTGCGATGATCATCGTCGAAAGCAGGAAGAAGTTGTTGGACAGGTAGAGGATCTTGTCCGTGGGCGGTTGCAGAATGAGAGTCGGAACCAGGTACCCCATGTAGATGATCGTGAAAGTGGTCACCGCCTGGCGCAGAGTCCACCGGAACAACTGGCCAGCCGCAACCACCACCAGGATGATTCCGGCGTAGTAGTGGGAAGGCGACTGCTCGGGACGTAAGGCGTCGTGGAGATGGACCATGGTCGCGATGGCCAGAGCCACCACCACCACTTCCGAAGCCGAGTAGAAATAGGCGAACCGGGTCGCATTGGGCCGGGTGATGAGATACAGCACCAGGATACAGTAGAGCCCCACCGCCACACGGAACACCAACAGGGGCGCAAACAGCTCGGTGAGCACGAAGTAGTCGAGCACCGAAAACAGCGGCACCAGGGTTACCGCCAGAATTGCCGCGACTTTGGCGCCTCGCAGATTCAGCCGGGCAATGCGATCGTGGTATTCCGCGGTCGCGTCCCCTTCGTTGCCGTACCGGGTGGTTATCTTCCGTGTCATTCCGCCCGCTTGGTGGCCTCGATGAAGAACTGTAGACCGAGCTCCTCGGTGACCACTTCAACCGAACTAGCGTCATCCAGCTCACTGCCCAGGTCTTCCATTTCCTCGCGGGTTCGATAGCGAAGGTCCCAATCAAGGACCAGGGAGGGCGCCCAGGCGTGCTCCGGCGGACCCGCGAAGTTGCCGACAAGGAGCTTCCCGCCCCTCGGCAGCTTGCTCCACAGCTTGGATACCAGCAGCTTCGCTTTGCCGGTGGAAAGATAGTCGAACAGGCCCGCGGAATAGACCAGGTTGGACGATAGAGTCGATTGGAACAACTCGTCGTCACCAAACAACTGCCGGAAAGCCAGGTACAGGTAGCGCACGTGCACCCGCTCCTCCGACTTGACGACCAGGGGAGACAACTTCCGATTGGCGAACGACAACGCCGAGTTGTCTTGATCCAGAAGGGTAAACTCAACTCGCCTGTCTCCGTCGTATGCCTTGGCGAATTCAATAATCTCCCTCACCGGGCCGGAACCGAGACACAAGATCCTTATGGGCCCTTCCCCCTGACCTGCTTGCTCCTCAACGATGCGAAAGACTGCGTCGCGTAGGAAATCCATTCGGCTGCATACCGCCTTGACCATCATCTGCTCACTACCGTACCGATGGGCAAGTTTGGCAAACAGGTTGTCGCCTTCCCATTCTCGGGCGTAGAACTGGTTCATGAGCAGGTAGTCCCCGGGGTAACCCAACGGCTTGACCCACGCCCGCCACCAGTTGGGGCCGGCCGCCAGATGCGGGGTGATAAGACTCAGCGTATAGGCGCGGTACAGGTCTCTGAAATCCGGATCGTAGATGTTGGGATTGACCACGTCTTCCATGCGCTGCTGCAGCTCTTTCGCCAGCGGGCAGAAGCTGTCCCAGACCGTGTGCAACAGTTCCTTTTCAATTTCCGCCCGCGCTTCCGGCGCGCTGCTTTCCAGCAGTTCCTCCTGCCTCATGAGCAGTGAGCGATACCGGGTAAGCAGGAAGAGGAAGTCGGCCACCAGACGTTTGTACTCGGGGACGATATCTTCCCGGCTCAGCAACACTTTCGAGCTCTTCATGTGGTTTTCCGTCTGGGCCTCGGTGCGCAGACGGAAAATGCGGTCGATGTCCATCACCTCGTCCATGAGGAACAGCCCCACCAGGGTGTGTTCAGGCTTACCCAGCGCCTCTTCCTGGTGGCTGGCATGGACGATACGAGCCCGGCCGGCGTAGTAGGTGGAATCGCCGATCATCACCCACACTTTGGGCAGCTCGTCACCCGGCTTCACCGGAGCCTGACCTGCGCAGCGGCATGACACCCCTGTGATCGCGATGTCCACGAGGTCCCCCTCGAAATGCTCGCTGATCACCCGGGGATTCAGGTGCTTGACGTCCTTCAGCATCTCCGAAACCCGATAGCGCTGCTGTCGGAAGAAGATCTCTCGTCCTCTCCCGCCCTTGAGGAACTCGTAATTCTGCGCGTCCCTGTTCAAGGAGTGGGCATCGATCAGTTCGAAGGTCCGGGGAAAGCCATTATCGCTCATAAGTCACCTCACGTCACTGCCGGGCCTTACCCGACACGTTAGTCAACAAATTCCGGCCGCACCGGCAGGGCAACAACTACATCGGTACCCTGCCCCACGGTTGAATCTATCTTGAGCTGCCCGCCATGGGCCTCCACAATCTGCCGGCATATTTCCAGCCCCAGCCCCAGCCCGTTATCTTTGGTGGTGAAGAACGGGTCACAAATGCTCTCCAATTGCTCCGGCGTAATCCCGGACCCGTTGTCAGCCACCTTGAACGCGACAGTGCTCTCGTTGAGCGCAAACGCGGACAGCTCCACCCGCCCGTCCTGGTCGGTGGCATCCAGGGCGTTGCGCACCAGGTTCACCAGCACCTGGCGCATCTTGTCCGAGTCCAGCACCAGTGCGGGCACGCCTTCGCTGGCCCCAAGCGTCAACTCCCGCATCCGCGTCCTGGCATCGGTCTTCACAATACTCAGCGTATCGTCCAGCAGCTCCTGCACCGTTGTCCTGCCCCGCTTCAGCTTCCAAGCGTCCTTCCTGGCAAAGGAGTTGATCCCGTTGATCATGTCAAATAGCGCCTTGGCTGAGTCGTGCCCCATCCGGGCATAGTCGGCCAGCTCCTCCGGCACCTGGGCCTCGTCCACGATTTCCGTGAGCAGCCGGACACCGGTGATGTGGTTCTTCAACTCGTGCACAATGCTTGCGGTCAGTTGCCCCACCGTCGCCAGCTTGGCGGAATGGAGCAATTTCTCCTGGGTGAGGTGAAGCTGCTCCAACGCCTCTTCAAGACGCACATTCTTGCCGGCAAGCTCGGTTACCAGGGTCTTGATCGCCAGCACGTGTAGCCGGTGCTCCAGTCCCTGCTTCACCACCGTATCGACCTCCTCGGGGTCCCACGGCTTCAAGATAAAGCGATAGACCTGCCCCTCATTGATCGCCTGCAGAATCGCCTTGGCGTCACTGTACGCCGAGATGATCATTCGCACGGTGTCGGGGTGGGTCTCCCGCACCCGGCTCAGCAACTCGACCCCGGTGATCCCGGGCATACGCTGATCAGAGATGACCATGTCGAATTCGGTGGAGTCGACCAGCTTCATCGCCTCGTGAGGAGAGGTGGTGGTGACCACCTCGTAGTCGTCGATGAGAAGGTCCTCCAGCACCACCAGGTTACCCTCGTCATCGTCAACCGCCAGAATCTTGCCCGGAACCAGCCTCTTGGTCACGTCGCTGCCCAGGTTGTTCTCGATGAGCTGCAGAATGTCCATGTCCTCTCCGCTGTCAATCCTGGCACGCGGCCGCGGTACAAACCCTCTCGCAGGTGCGCACATGGATCCCTATTACTTCACAGATTCTACGGTAAACCCACTTGTGCGACCGGGCAACTTTCTGTACACTCGCCTCAATGCGCCTCGACTCTGCGCCCTCGCCTCAAGCGGGAGCCCCTCGATGGGAGGAATGTTCGTAATGTTGCAGGTAGCATCTCCGCTAGCCGCAGGACCACCGGCAGGCAGGCCTTTCCACCGGCTCTATCTTCTCACTCTATTGGCGACTCTGGCCGTAACTCTCCCTCAGACAGCAATGGCCCAGCCCGCCGAGATTGCCGAGGGGGCGGAGACTGCGGCCAGTAGCTTCATTCTCAAACCGTCATTCAGTTGCTCCACTGACGGCTACGCAGCCCCGTTTGCCGGCTTCAACGGCCAACAGGTGCTCTACTCCAACGGTCAGCGAGTCGTGGGCATCGATCCCCAGACCTCCCTGGTCAGGTGGGAAGGTGGTGAGCTGAAGGCGGTGAGAAGGGTCATCGAACTCGAGGACCGGCTGCTCGTCATCGGCGAGCATGTCCAGATGCTCGAAACCGGCCGCGGCAAGCGGATCTGGGACTTCCCTCTCAACTGCTTCGGCCCGGCCCAGTGCAACGCCGACGCCCTGGCCGTAACCGATGACCGATTCCTGGTCGGAGGCTTCGGCCAGGTCTACAACATGATCCAGTTGGTGGGGATCGCAGACGGCAAGGAGATATGGCCGTCGTGGGTCACTACCTGTGGCATCTCCACCGCGGGCATCGTAGCCGATTCCGTGGTCCTGGTGTGCAACTCCGAGACGTCGCTGGTCAGCCGGGTCGATTTCAAGAGCCGGCGCACCTTGTACAATACACCGTCCCCGGCCCGCGGGTTTCAACCCATGGAGTCCTGGTTCAGCGAGAGTCACGTGTACGTCACCGGTGTTCTTGGCGGCCAGAAGAAGCTGTACGTTTTTGCCACCGCAGACGGTTCCCTGAAGGGTAAGTTCAACATCAAGGAGGCAGGGGCCGGGCAGGACATGGGGTTCGTCATCTCCACCACCGCGGCCCGGTTTGTCCCCTGGCAGAAGAGCGCAGGCAAACTCGTCTTATGGGGCATCGACGTAACCACCGGGAAGGTAGCCTGGCAGAACAAGTGGCCCGGCGGCAAGATTCTGGGACAGGTGGAATCCACCCTGGCTCTCCTGGCCGGCGATGCTAGAGGCGGGTTCCGCGCAGTCGGCCTCGATCTGGCCACCGGGGATACGCTGTTCGATTTTCCCGTCCCATTCCGCGAGCCCAAAGCAACCCTGCTCAAAGACGACCTGTTCCTCATCGGCGCAAAGTCGAAGCAATTCGTCGTCATCGACACCGCAGCAGCCCGCATCGCCTATCTGGGCGTCTTCGACAGCCCGCCTACACCCGGCCAGGGGGGAATGTATTTCTCCGAAAACGCCGGCAACTTCGTCACCCTCGTGGGAAATCAGGTAACCATGTTCTCACGCACTTCCGCCACTGAGCGTGTAAAGGAACTCACTGCTCTCCTGGACAGCGGCAACGAAATGGCCGCCCGGGAGCAATACGCGTCACTGGCCCCCTTCCGGCGCACCCTTCCCGACGCGGGCGCAGCGTTCCGTGAAATGACACGCTTCGATTGGCTTCAGGCGGAACTGAAGCTGCGGCAGAAAGACCTGCCCGGCGCCATCGATACGGCAAAGACCATAATTGCCGATGGCCGGAACTGGAACCCGGCCGAGTTCCGATTCATGTTTCCCATGCTCAGCCGATTCGCAGTCCAGGTCGCCCTGACAAGATCGTCAGGACCGGCCCGACTCGATTTCCTTATGGACACCCTGGCACTGCTCGCGGCCCGGTCCGCTAAGGTGGAGACCAGCCAGGCCCCCGACTTTGTCGATCTGGCTGTACTGCTGGCGGGCACCCTGTTCGGCAGCGCTCACGAAAGTCCGGCGCTAGGCGTTATGGATCAACTCCACGACGTCGAATCCCTGACCCCCCTGTTGGCAAGCCATCCCTATCGACTGAAATACCAGGTTGATGAAATCAAAATGGGACTGGACCTCGCGGACCAGGCGCGCAAGGAAGGCGACTTTGCCATGGCGGCCGACCTGCTTCGGGAGATGAGTATCAACGACACCGCAGCAGAGCTGTACGGCAGCAACTTCGACCCGTGGCTCGATGCCGCAGGCATCTACCTGCTGCCCGAAGATCTCCAGGCGATGAAACTCCCCAAGCTCCTCAAGGCCCTGAAGAACCGCTTCGACTCGGCAGCTCGCAAGCTGATGAAGCAGACCGACACGGACCTGTGCGAGCGCGCATGCGACCTTGCGGAACGCACGTGCCCGTTCGCATGCGTGGACAGTTCGGCTTGTGCCAAGAGCGCTCGAAAATGCAACTCCGGCTGCCGGAAAGGCAGGGCCGTCTGGAGACCCGCACCCTTCTCAGTTTCACCGGTATCCACCACCTTCTTCAAGTGTCGCTAGGTGAACTCATGACCCGCCTCTTCTCCTTCGCTCTGGTCTTGCTACTGTCGGGCGCACCGGGCTGCTCCTCCACGAGCAGTCCAGCAGACTCCGCCGGGCCTGCGGACCAGGTGTCACCCGAAGACGTCGGCGCCGAAACCGGGCCGGTTTGCGAGCGGTTCAAAGGGGTCGGGCAGCCGTGCGACGACGAGTGCGAATGCCTGGGAGGCATTTGCGCACTGACCGAATATGCGCCGTTCAGATTCTGCACCGCCAAATGCGGTGACACTCAGCCGGGCAGCCCGTGCGAGCCCGAGCAAGGGGAATCACTCTTCACTTCCCTGTGCGTAGAGTTTCCATCCGATTTCCTGGTACCCCCGAATCGATTCTGCGCCCCCTACTGCAACGAACCTTTGGATTGCGCCAAACTCGGAGCGCCGTGGGAGGAGTGCATTCAGCCGCATTGGAAAGGCAATCCGCTTTATCCCGCTATTCCCGACAAGGTCTGCATCTCACCCTCTGCACAGGGCCATGAACCTGTAGACCCGGACACTTGCGAAAACTGGGAGGACCTGTTCAACGCCTTTCCTGAAGAACGGTTCCTGTGCATCGGTTACTGTGAATTCCTCGATGCCTGCAAAGTGCTGCCCGCCAACATTTCTCAGCCCTGCTGCGCATTCCACTGCAGCCAGAAAATGACCGAGGAAGGACTCCGCAACAAGGACTACTTCAAGGAAATCCGCTGCTACGTGGATCATTACGGCTCTTTCACCGGCACCGCGCTGGTGTGCACCAAACCGTTTGAAACCTGCGGCGAAAATCCTGATATGCCCTAGCCCTGATGTTTGCATAAGCAGCAGCCACAAAACCGAATGACGACAGACATTCACTGTTCCTTTTTCCGGAAACCAGCACTCATCATCTTCAAGGCTCCGGTCTAGCGGAACATCCAGCCAGCGCTCGGTACGCAACATCCTCACGGCTCTGGTCTGACGGAACATCCAGCCAGCGCTCGGTACGCAACATCCTCACGGCTCTGGTCTGGCGGGTGGAAAGGGCAGACTTCTCCGTTTGAGGTTGGGGGGATGAGGCGGTTTATGTTTGGGTGGGGTGCTTCCTTTGCTTCCTCCTTTTTGGAATAGAGATTTGTCGGCGGCTTGTGGTGCGAAGGCGGTTCCCGGGTGCATATTTAGGGCCGGCTGACCCACCATTGGAACCAGGCGCCCACGGCCGAACGTCCATAACCCCCATGCCAGTTCAAAGAACGAGCCAACTGCCAGGCCAGGCGGGGCCCGCGGTCCCCGCGTGTAGGCCAATTGACCTTCACCCTTCTTTATCGGGGTTTTGGATCGGATGTGGCCAAAAAATCTGCACTTGCCCCAAACTTTTTTGCCCCTGTCGTCGAAACCGGTCCGCAAAAAGACCCGAGCGACCGGTCCGCAAAAAGACCCGAGCGAGTATTCAGCGGCGCGATGCCACGCTGAAGACGAGCAACAGCCGACGCAGAAAGAAGTCGCCGTCCTAGTCGACGCAGCGTTTATCGCCTTTGGGGCAGAAGAAGCGCAGGTGGAAGTGATGGTGGTGGCTTTTGACGTGTTTGATCACCGCGTCGGCACCTTTTCCCCGGGGGTACTGGAACGTCTTTTTCAGATACCGTTTGGTGAAGTTGCGCTTCTTGCAGTGCTCATACAGAACTTTCTGAATCTTGTAGTCGATGAAAATGTACTTCACCCGCCCGGTCTCAAGAAAGGTCCAGATGAGGTCCCAGGTGAGTCTGGGGTCCATGTTCTTCTTGGTAGTGGACAGCATGCTGTTGATCGGCTGGAACTTCTTCTTGTGCATGTAGCCCATGTCGAAATCCCGCCCGCTTTGATGTGACTTGTGTGGGTCGAGGTGACCGCCCTTGCGCCGGCTGAGGTTACCTACCACGACGTTGGGAGCCTTGGGATGCTTGCGCCTGAACCTGCCCATGCACTCTATGAGCAGGGTAATGGTCTCGTTGGTGCCGTAGATATGGGGACGGCGGCCGTAGGTATACCCGGGGCCGGTCGGCAGCTTTTCACCGTTGATGAGCTTACCGGAAGAGGCGGAGCCCACAGACTCGCTGAGCTTCTCCGGAGCTGCGACAAGGTAGGCGAGGCGTTGGCCGGGCTTAATCAGCCGGCCCTTTACCCGGTTGATCTTGCGCAACTCCTTGAGCGAAACCCCGAGCTTTCTCGCAATTCGCTTCAGGCTGTCGCCCTTCTTGACGATGTAGTAGGCCTTGCGTTTGACCCGGATGGGGACCTTGGAATAGATCTTCAGCTTCTTGCCGGGTTTCAGTCTGCGGCCCTTACGAAAGGCCCGCTTGTTCCACTTCTTGACCCGCTTCATGGACACGCCGTACTTGCGTGCGATGCTGTACAGGTTGTCCCCTTTCTCTACCGTGTGTTCGTAGTAGAAGGGTTTACGCTTCTTCCCTTCGGCGCTGCCGGCCAGAGCAACGCTTATTGCGAGGAATATGATTATGAAGCGACCTGTCGGGGAACGTTGAAGCACGGCGCCAGAAAACCTCCGAATCTACGACGGGGCAACTATGCCGAATGCGTGGTGCAAAGTCAAGAAGCCGCGGCTGACAGCCGCCGGAATTCTCTTGTCCGCTTTCCACTGGTTTGCTAGGATTATCAACGTATTACTCCGGGTAGGTTCGCGGTTTCGAGTCACGCGATTGGCCCCGCTGGCATACTCGACACTTTTTGGCGGAGAATACGACTCCTTATGACACCCGGCTCTCACTGGTGTCCAATCTGCAGCTTCCCGACGTCGGAAGGGCGGGACGAAAAATCGATCTGCAGTCGCTGCGGAGGCGACGGCACGGTGCGTTGCAGCCAGTGTCTGTGCCTTGAGTGCGGCGGCACAGGACGCCTGGAATGCATGGGGTGCAGCAACGGAAGGGAACCGTGCCCCGACTGCGGCGGTGCAGGCAAGCAGCGCAAGATGGTCACCAGCCTCAAATGCCGCCGCTGCGACGCAACCGGAATTATTTACCACGAAGAATGCTCCGGCAGAGGCTCCAACCCGTGCCTCGCTTGCTCCGGCCTGGGCCACCTTCCCGAATGCCCCCGCTGCGGTGCGAGCGGCAAGAACGACTGTCCCGCATGCTTCGGCACCGGCCTCTACCCTTCGACCCATCTGCTAAGTCACGCTGAGGCTGGCTCCATCGCCCATCTGCTCATGCGTCTTCCGGTGGAGGAAGACACCGCCCCGGGCGAGTTGCTCGACCTGGACGGCGCTGTCTATCGGGCTACGTCCCTCCTCGCTCTCTACCACTGGTCGCCGGTGACTCAGGCTCAAGACCGTGAACATCAACTCATTGTTTTGAGAGACCGGCTACACTTCCAGGTGGCCATCCTCACCGTCGCCAGCCGCACAACCACACGCATAGAGTACAAGTTTCTCACCGTCGCCCGCACCGGCAAAAACGCGTTCCGCGCCGAGTACGCAGAAGAAACCAAGGCGTGGAGGTAAGGACAGTTTCGGGTTTCGGGTTTCGGGTTTCGAGTTCACCGCTAACTGCTGGTTTCAGATTCTGCTGCCGCTTCCACGTTACGGCGGAACCGCTCCCACCCGATGCGGTGGATTGCGGTGCCGGCAAAGGCGCGCTTGAAGCCTGCCTCACCGAGAGCGCCAAGCTCCGCGAGGGGCCGACCCGACATGCCGTGGAACGGAGCGAAGAAGTCGCGGCCCGCGACTTCGGTCTCCCGGTTCATGGGGCAGACCTCCTGGCACAGATCGCATCCATAGACCCGCCCGCCCAGCCTTGCCGCCACCTCCGGATCCATTTTGCCTCGGTGCTCTATAGTCCAGTACGAGATGCATCGCCTGGCCTCCAGCAGACCGCCGCCCTTCAGCGCACGCGTGGGGCAGGCCGCCACACAGGCGTCACAGCCTGCACACCCGGCGGGATAGCCGGAGACCCCGTCATGCACCGGGAGAGGCGCGTCGGTCAACACCCCGCCTATGAGCACCCACGACCCGAAGCGAGGATGACTGAGCAAACTGTTGCGACCGAGCACGCCGAGACCTGCGCGCTGGGCGAGCAACTTCTCCATTACCGGCGCAGTGTCCACGTGGGGTCGGGCTTTGAATCCTCGACCTTCCAGCAGCGCGGCTATCGACTTCAGGGCCCGGCGCATCACCTTGTGGTAGTCCCTTCCTCTTGCGTACCGGCAGATCTGCCCACGACCGGCCCGATGCCCCGTCCCGCCCTCTTCCTCGTGCCGGTAGCCTTTCACTGCCATCACCGCAACCCGGGCCCCCGGAAACATCAGCGCCGAGTCTGTGCGCAAGTCGATGTGCCGGGAAAGAAACTCCATTTCTCCATGGTAATCGAGCTTGAGCCAGTCGCTCAGTCGCGCCATTTCGGGGTAAGCGGTAGCAACACACGCGCCCACGTCATCCAGGCCCGCAGCCAACGCGACCCCTTTCAACTCGGCCCACAACCCATCTGCATTGGAACACAAATTCATCCTTGCACACCTCTAACACCCGTTCTAGAGTACCATGACGACAGGGGCTAGGGAAATGGCGACGATACGATTGGCCGACATGACTTTTGCAGGAGAATCGGTAGCCGGAATCGGCACCGCAATCGCCCTCAAGGAGTTCAAGTTTTGCTTTGACCTCGGGGTTCTAAGTAGCGATATTCTGTCATGTAATTCCGCCTTCATCAGCCACGCACACACGGATCATGTGGGCCAGATTATGAACTACCTGGCCGTTCGCGCTTTGCAGCATCAGAACCTCGCCACCTTGTTCGTGCCCGCACCCATGGGACCCCCGCTCAGAGAGATTCTCGCCCGCTGGCAGGAGATGGCCGACAGCCGTTTTGACTACCGCATAATCGAACTGTACCCGGGCGCTCCCGCACCCTTGAAGCACCGCATGACCGTGACTCCGTTCGAGTTGGATCATGCGGTGACCACGTACGGCTTCCTGGTGGAACAGGCGGTAACCAAGCTCAAGCCGGAGCACGCACACCTGCCGGCAAGGGAAATTGCGCGGCTGAAGAAGGAACCGGATGCGGACCTGTTTTTCGAAAAGGTCCGCCCTCTGGTGGCCTACGTATCAGACACTCTCCCGGCGGGGCTGGACGCTCTTCCGGAGGCTGCCTGGAACGCCCGGGTGCTGTTTGTGGAGGCCTCTTTTCTGGATGCGAGGAAACCGCTGGAGAAGGTGCGCCGCGGGAAGCACCTGGTGCTGGACGACATCGTCGACCGCCTGGAGCGGTTCAAAGGCGACCACATCGTGCTCTTTCACTTCAGCCGGATCTACAAGCCGAACGAGATCGCGCCCCTGGTGCAGAGCCGTCTCCCCGAAGGCTGGGCGGACAAGGTCCACTGCTTTCTTTAGCAGACTCCGGCTACTTCTTGATGTTGATGTTCAGGACGGTGGGCTCGCCCTTGTGGATGGTGAATCTGATCCGTCGCGTCGCACCCAGTTTTTTGCACCGCAGGGTGGCCTTGTGACTTCCCGGCTTCAGTTCCAGCCCGTAGATGGGGGTGCTTCGTCCCAGAGGTACCCCGTCCAGCTCAACCTCCGAGGGAGGGAAAGTGAACAGGTTGAGCACTCCGATTTCGTCCTCGGGAACAGCCAGGTCCCGATAATACGCGGGGCCGTTGACATCCTCAACCAGCTTGATAACCGCGTCCACCACGGCTGCGTATCTGGTGTCCTCGAGCAGATTCGGCCCTTTGACGGCAAAGGAATTCGTCTTGCCATCAAACGCGACGTCGACGCGGTAGGTAACGGCCAGGGAGGCGTCGGCGGCGGCGTCCTGCAACTCCAGCGCCCCCGCGGCCCGCAGCGTTTCAACAAGTCCGGCGAAGTCGGCGGAGGGAATCACCTGCACCCGGTTGTCGTAAACCGGCACGTGGGGGTACTGTTTGGTTTCCAACGCAATGGCCTGACGATCGACGTGGCGCACCGCGTACACCACCGCGGCGAAGGGCGACGGTCCCGCCTCCACTGAGACGTGCACGTGATCGAAATAGTACTCGGGCTGGGCCCGGGCTGGAGTCGGGACAGCCAGCACCGCCACAAGAACGATAACGGCAAGGGATTTCACTTCACTCCTCCCTGGTTTGGGGTCGATAAGAAGCCACCAGATCCGGCCCCATTCTCCGAGCCCACTCCACCTCGTAGCGAGGGGCTTCGGCGAGTACGGAATAACCGTCAAAACCGACGGCAGGTCTCCCGGTCGCGCCGATGGCAACCGGTGCATGGGCAACAACAAGCCGTTGTACCAGGCCCCGGGCCAGCAAGGCTCCGGCCAGCTTCCCGCCCCCTTCCACCAGCACACTGGACACCCCGCGGCTGCCCAGTTCAGTCATCACTTCATCCAGGTCCACCTTCCCCTCCCGGGGAGCGACGGTCATCACCTCGATCCCGCTCCGGGCGAGGCGGGCTGCAGCCTTCGGGTCCGCGTCGGTGGTGGTAAAAACCAGGGTCGGATCCACGTCCTGGTCACGGAACAGCCTGAGATTGTCGGGAAGGTCCAGATTGCCGCTCACGATCACTCTTAGCGGGTGGGTCACCGGCTTGGCGAGACGCACCGTCAATTCCGGATCATCGCCCCGCACGGTCCCGGCGCCAACCATCACTGCGTTGGAGTCCCGGCGCAGGCGATGCACGAACCGGCCAAAGGCCGGCGAGGAGACCCAGCGAGCGTCTCCCGTGGCAGTCGCAATCCGTCCGTCGATGGATACCGCCAGTTTCAGAGTCACAAAAGGGCGGCCGCTGGTAATGAAGTGAAAGTACGCTTCGTTGAGCTGGCGGCAGCGCTCTTCTTCGATTCCTTCGAGAACCTCGATCCCCTGTTGCCGAAGGAGCTTCGTCCCTCTTCCCGACTCAGCCGGGTTGGGGTCGCCACAGCCGATCACTACTCGCTTGACTCCCGACTTCAGAATCATGTCGGTGCAAGGCGGCGTACGGCCGTACCGGGAGCACGGCTCCAGAGTCACCACCAGGTCTGCCCCCGAACCGGCGCGCCCGGCTTGCCCGAGAGCCATCGTTTCAGCGTGGGGTCCACCTACCTGTCTGTGAAAACCCTCACCCACCACCCTGCCGTTGCGAACGACCAGCGCCCCTACCCGGGGGTTGGGCCCGGTGTTGCCATAGCCCTTCCTGGCAAGGACCACGGCCCGCCGCATCAACCGCTCCAGCGACAACATCATGCAGCATCATCGCTAAGGCTGGTGAGCAGCTTCTTGAACTCCTCGATGTCCTGAAAGTCCATGTACACCGACGCAAACCGCGCATAGGCCACGTGGTCCCTGGTCTTCAGGTATCTCATCACCTCCTGCCCGATAAATCTGGTCTCCGCCTCCTTGCTGAATTCTTCCGACAGGGTTTTTTCGAGCTTGTTCAGGAACTGCTCGATTTCGTCCACCTGGATTCCACGTTTGCTGGCTGCGATGAGGATCCCGTTGCGCACCTTCTCCCGGTCGTAGGGCATGCGCCCTCCATCCTTCTTCACGATCACCGGCAGCCGCCTCTCCACGCGTTCAAAGGTGGTGAAGCGGCTCTCGCAGCCACCACCTTCGGTGGGTTCGCACAGGCGGCGGCGCCGGATCTCCTCTCCCGACCGGACCTCCCTCGAATCAACTACCTTGGTGCGAAGAAATCCGCAGAACGGACATTTCATTGTGAGTTTACTCCCTGTTGTGCTCGATTTCCGTTATCTTGTCCAGACGAGGCTGGTGCCTCTCTTCGAACTCAGCGGACAGCCACGCCCGCACCATTTCTTCGGCCAACGACGGAGCCAACAGTCGCCCGCCGAGGCACAGGACGTTCGCCCGGTTGTGTTCACAAGCGAGCCGGGCCGTGGCCACGTCATGGGCCAGTGCGGCCCTGATTCCCGGCACCTTGTTGGCCGCAATACTCACCCCGATGCCGGTGCCGCACACAAGCACTCCCAGGTCGCACTCCCCTGACGCCACGTTCCCGGCCACCGCCAGGGCATAGTCCGGATAGTCGACGCTCTCTTCGGAAAAGGTGCCCAGGTCTACCAGTTCGTGTTCGGTTTCAGTCAGAGCTTGCTTCAGGTGCTCTTTCAACTCATATCCGCCGTGGTCACTTCCCAAGGCGATCTTCATTGCCACTCCCCTGGATTTGCCCCTAGAAACAGTTGATGGACTCGGCCTGGTCATCGGAGTCGAGGCGCACTCCGATTACGCCTTGCCGCAATACCTGGCGCCTGGGCACGTCGTCTCCGGCGTAACAGAGCACTCTGGATTTGCGTGTACAGACCACCACTTTGCGGTCCCCGGCACAGGCGCCTGCGTCGACCACCTTGAACTTCCACACCCGCCGGCCCATGCTGGCGCCCTTACGGGTCGAGACGTCCTTGTTGCACACCCTCAACACGTTGCCGCCCTTGCCCAACAGCATGAGGTCATCGAAGCCGCGAAAGCCGAGCACTGCCGCGGGCTCGTCTTTGCGGTCTTTGTCGAACCGGATCCTGTGCACTCCCATGGTGCGGCGGGAAGACGGCCTGATCGCCCCGTGCTCGAAAGCCACCGCACGGCCGTTGCGCGTCACCACCATGAGCCGATCGAAGTCGTGAGGAACAACACCAGCCGCGGTAACCCTGTCTTTGCCGGTGAGATTGATCACCACAACCCCCGGAGACCGCACCCGCTTGATAAGGCTCAGGTCGATTATCTTCAAGCGCCCGCCCTTGGTGGACAAGCCGAGATATCCTTCCGGTTCAGCCCAGGAAACCAGGCCGATGGGCTTTTCGCCGCGCCTCAGCCCCGACAGGCGGAAGTTGAGCGCGTTCTTGGGCGTATTGGGGCCCACCAGCGGCACAGCTTCGGTGTCGATGGGCACCAACAATCCCAGGTTGGTTACCACGAAGACCTTCCCCCCTGCCGCCACCGGGAAACAACCGTGAAGACGGACCAGCGGCGGAAAACGCTTGCCCTTGGCGCCCCTCGATGTCTCGGGAATCGCACCCACCAACATCTTGCCCAGTTGCCAACGTCCGAACAGCGCATAGACGCACGGTTGACTCTTGACCCAGGCGGTGAACTCACGTCGAAAAGCGGGAAAACTTCCGAAGGTATGACGCACCGCCTCGCAAAACAGCGGGTGGTCCGTGGCCAATTCGCTTTCATCCAGTGCGGCTGCACTCCCGGACAGAATCTCCACCGCAGCATAGAACAACTTTTCCCGATCCCATCGCCGATCCTGACCCGCGGTGGTGGCTTCGATCCCCAACTCAGCCCACGCCTGGCGCAAAGTACCGAACTCCTGAATGAGGGCCCGGGTCAACCTGGGATCATCGGTGAGCAACGACTCCAGGGTCACCGCCTCTCCTGTTGCGTACAGCCCCTTGAGCCAGGTCAATAGCTGCTTGCGGGTGAGAGGAGAGCCCAGTTCCTGTTTGAGCAGAACCGCCAGGCCTGAACAGTAGCTCCCGAAACGGTTGCGCAGTTCGAAATGCAGATCGGGGTGATGGCGCCGGAATCGTTGCTCCACCTGCTCCGATGCTTTCCGCTCGCCAAATGCCGCTGCGAGTCGCGTCAGCAGGGCCTCATCCTCTTCGGAGAGAACGTTGACCCCGTGGGCGTCCGGATTCTCTCCCCCGAACAGCGCCAGGTCCTTGCCTTTCTTTGAGACTTTCTCGCGTTTCATTCCGACGTCCCCATCACTGGCCGGCCGAGGTCCCTTCATCGGGCACAGCGAGGCTCACCGGTTCACCCTGGCAGCCTTCGACATCCTCCGGCGTAAAGACGAGCTGGTCCGATTGTTGGAGGTCTGCGGCTTCGAAAACCAGCTCATGAGGAATTCCCGGGAGTTCCTCACCACTTGACAGTCCTACCCTTCCGTGCCCGTAAACGTTCGCCACCTCATCGCCGCCGTCGATGGTGACCAGGAGGTCAACCGGGTCGGCCTCGAGGTCACGAACCCAAATGCCCACGTGGAGTTCTCCGTCTGCCCACCACGCAGGCCCCGCATGAGACACCTGCGGGCAGGAGTTGAGCAGAGAGACCGCTTCGTCGGAGCACGCCGGCGCAATCAGCAGACACAACGCCAGCAGCGCCACCAAAGGATACGCTCTGGAGCCATTTGAAACGGTGCGGCCAACCAGCATCAGCCCTACCCCCTTTGAGTACTGACAATACAACTCAGCACCCCATTATAAAGGGCGCGTATTGAATGTAAAGACAGTTGTTTAATGCTGTTATATCAGGGAAGGGGTGCGCGGCAAAGGCAACTACTTCAACAGGCCGTTGGCCTCGAGATCGAGCAGAGAATTCTGCACGCTCACCATGGTATTGTAAGACGACAGAATACTGTCCCGCTCGCGGTTGAGCTTGCCCGGATCGGGCTGTTCGGCATCCCACTCCCGCCGGAACCGCTTCACCGCAGCCACAAAGCTCTCAACCTGCTCCACATAGGAAGCGAACGCCTGGTTCAGGTTGGTCTGGGCATCCGCGAAGGTCTTGAACTCGTTGAACACCTTCAGGTATGCGTCCACAGCCGCACCGACCGCTTCCTTCTTGTCGCCGGGGTAGTCGATCACCTTGAACAACTTCTTGGCTTCGAACAAGGAGTACCGCATGAAATAGGAGTAAGACTTGTCCTTGGCGTACTGTTCCAACTCCTTCACCGCAACCTTGTCCTCCTCTTCCGACAGGGCCGCGTCCATAACCTCGATCGCTTTGTAGTACTTCTCCGCGGCTGCGCGCATCTTGCCGTGAAGCTCCTTCCCCTTGGCATAGTCGTCGTCCTTGTAGTCTTCAGCCTCGTAGTACTTCTCGGCTTCGGAGTGCACGCTGACTACCTCATTGCACGCGGCTAGAAGTTCATCGGCCATAGGCTTGAACTTCTTGAACTCGTCAGGGGCACTCGCACCTGCTTCCTCAAACGCCTTCTTGGCATCCCGCAACGCGTTGTCCACAAACACAGTCTTGCTAAGGTGCAAGGATGAGATTTCGCCGGACGGTTCCTGGTCAAACGGGATGGTCCGCTGGTAACTCTCAATTACCCCGGGAATTTCGCCGATCAGCGCGTTGTACCCCTTGGCGTAGGTACCGAGGGTCGCCTGCTCCGCGTTACCCCCCGCCACCTGCTTCACCTGCTCAGTAACCTGCTCGGTGAGTTCCTTCAGTTTGTCGCAGCCCGACAAAGCCAGAGCCCCAGCGACAAGAAGACATACGATTGTAAATCCGCGTTTCATGTTTCCTCCTCCCCCAATGTTTGTTGCACCCGATTGCCGACTGCGAGGTGGATAGTAACGAAATCCTAAATCAGTTATTCAGTGAAGTAAAGCACTTGAATTCGCGACGGCGACTTTGGCATAATACCGCCCGACGCAGGAGGTAGTCCCATGTTGAGTCGATGCCTGGTAGTTGTCGCCGTCCTCGCTTTAGCCGTCCCGTCAGCCCGCGCCGCGGTTGTCATCCAATTGGACATGGAGGCCCTGGTTGACTCATCCGACCTCATCTTCCACGGCACCGTGGACGAAGTGCAATCGGGCAACCTTTCACCCTCGAAAATGCCTCAACTCGTGACCAACGTGTCTTTTGCGGTCTCCAGGGTGCTCAAAGGACGAATCTCCTCGGCGCCGTTCGTGCTGCGACTCATCGGCGGAAAGGGTAAAAAACATACCTTGTTGATTCCGGGTCAACCGCAGTTCGAAAAAGGCGAGGAGGTGGTGCTGTTCCTGGAGTGGACCGGCACCGGCTACGCCGTAGTCGGCCTGGGACAGGGGAAGTACAAAGTGAGGATCGACGAGGAAGGCCGGAAGATGGCCAAACGAAACTTCGATAATCTCGTGTTCATGGTGAGGAAGCCGGGCAAACCGCTCACCAAGGCCCCCCATGTGGAGCCTGAACCTCCAATTCTCCTGGAGGAACTTCTCAATAACGTAAAACAGCACCACACGCCATAGGGGACCGCTATGAAACCTGGCAACACGCTGGCTCTTCGTTTCGTAGTCGCCGCCCTGGGCTGCTTCCTGTTCGCATCTTCGGCACAAGCCTTCACCATCAGGGTTATCGCGGGCAAGGAATTCAAGTGGGACGTTTCCAACGTCGGCTACTACATAGATGCCAACGGCTGGTCCGGCATCTCCAGCAGCTCCGACACCCAGGCGGTGATCGCATCGTTCAACGAATGGCAGTCGGTAAACTGCTCGTTCCTCACCTTCTCCAAGCTGGGAACCACCAACACCACCAACGTCATCCCCACCGGAGCCGAGCCCAACGGCAAGAACGAATTCATCTGGAAAGAGGGCTACTGGCCCTTCGGTAGTTCGGTGCTGGGAATTACCGGTCCCATCTCCGGTTACGACGCCGAGATTTTTGAAGCCGACATCGCCATGAACGGCACCATCCAGTGGTCCACGACTGGCGGCACCATGTGGACCGCCACCGACGTGAAGAGCGTTGCGATACACGAGATCGGCCACCTGTTCGGATTGCAGCATGTGCTGGAGTTTTCCGACAGCAACCCGCCTACCATGGCTCCCTACGTTGATCCCTACGGCAAAACGGCATCGCTGCACAACGACGACAAGAACGGCATCTGTTTCCTTTATCCTGCCGTGGCCTATACCTGCAGCAGCAACATGCAGTGCCCGTACGTCATGGAGGAAGACGCCAACGGTAACGAATACTACAGCGCCCAGTACAAGTGCCAAGGAGGGAGTTGCATTCTCGACCCCAACAGCCTCCCCTCGGGAAACAACGACGTGGGCGGCGCGTGTGCGTCCGACGCAAACTGCAAGGCAGGCCTGTTCTGCGTCATGTTCCAGTCCGGCAACTACTGCACCAAGTGGTGCGAGGGAGATTCAGCGTGCCCTTCCAACTTCATCTGCGCGTTTGCCGACCCCACCGCGGACGAAGGAATGTGCGTCAACACCGGGTCAGTCACCGACGGTAACTTCGGCGACTACTGCTTCCAGGACGGCGATTGCAAATCCGACCTGTGCATCAGTTGGATCCTTGGCGACTTCTGCTCGAAACTGTGTGCGGACCCCGTCGGTGGCAGCGGGTGCCCGGCCAACTACACCTGCTATGCCGTGGACGAGGCCCCGTCGGGTAAGGGAGCCTGCATTCCCGGCACCACCTCCAAGAAGGAAAACGGCGAGTCGTGTGAGGCCTCTACCCAGTGCAAATCTGCGCTCTGTTTCGCGAATCCGGGTTCATCCAGCCTCTATTGCCGGGAATCGTGTAATCCTGCCCAGGGCAACTGCTCCCAGGGCTACAAGTGCGTACCCCAGCCCGGGGACGTCACCGGCACCAAAGGAGGCTGTGTCCCCATCGGGCTGCTACCCGAGAAGAAGGAAGGCCAGAGTTGCGCGGCCGACTGGGAATGCAAGAGCGCGTTCTGCCACTGGGACTCCGAGTTGGGGCAGTCGCTGTGCCGCAGCCTGTGCACGCCGGGGGTGACCACCTGCCCATCCGGAACCGCGTGCCTCGATCTCGGCGGCGGCAAAGCCGCGTGCCTGCCCTCTACCGGCGACCCCAAGCCGGACGGCTCCACATGCGCCCATCATTACGACTGTATCAGCGGCGTCTGCGAGGAACTGCCGGGCACCGGACTCAAGTACTGCCGCAAAGCGTGCACCATCTCCGGGGGATGCCCCGCCGGATTCGATTGCGTGCTCTACACCGACACTATGGTGGGCGTGTGCATGCCCCAGGGCAAAGCTCCGGGCGAAGTGTGCTTCTCCTCCCTCGACTGCACCACCCAGATCTGCTGGGCGGAAAGCGGCACTGCGTTGTGCCTCTACCCGTGCGTGGTCGGCGGCTGCCCGGCCGGTTACGAATGCGTTTCGGGAACGACCTACGGCGACGTTTGTGTCGAGACCCCCGGCACCTTTGCGACCGGCACCAGTTGCGTCGGTGACTCCCAGTGCATGAGCGGCATCTGCATGGGCGGGCTCTGCCGAGAAGGCTGCAACGTCCTGCAGCCCCTTTGCCCCGAGGGGCAAGGGTGCGTGCCCATAAACAACGGCCCGGAAGGAGCCTGCGTAGTTTTGGGCGGCAAAAACACCGGCGCCCTGTGCACCGCCGATTTCGAGTGTGCGTCACTTCTGTGCACCGAGACGCCGGGCGAAGGCCGCTTCTGCGTGATTCCCTGCGCGCCGGGCTCTGCCACTTGCCCCACCGGACAGGAATGCGTCGAACCGGCCGAACTCAGCGGGTTGGGTGCGTGCGTGCCCGAAGCCGAAGTGATTCCCGACCCGCCGGTTACCGAGCCCGACGATGACGACCACATCTCCGGCTCCAGAGGCGGCGACGGCTGCCTCAACATCGGCCCACCCGCACAATCCAACACCCACACCCTCCTGGCACTCATCATCCTCCTCTCCCTCACCGCCCTCCGCCGCGGTCAAGGCTGCTAGCCGTTTGCAGCTAGCTGCTACCCCGGACCCTGGACCCTGACCCTCGACCCGCCGTTTCTTTCTTTTATGGACTCTTCCAACCAGATCTGTTAAATAATCAGGAGAGAACTTCGTCTGTGGCCGCCTCGGTTCGGAATTTCCGGGCCCGCCGCTTCTTTGGACGAGAGGGATGATGATGATGAGAACGCTCCTGGTTTCCGTGCTGGCATTTGTGGTGCTGGCGGTGTCCTTTCCGGAGGAGGCTTTTTCACACCGCCGCTGCCGCGGTAAGAGGTGCTATCGCAGATATCCTCCCCGCAGCCGCTACGTCCCGAGCCGACACCCGCGGCGGGTGTGGGCCGACCCGAAAGCCGGCGTCTATTTGGGCATCGGCCTCCTGGGCGACTTCATCAGCGAATCGGACAACGAACTGTCCCGCCTCATGAATACCGGCGGAGGAATGGACTTCTTCTTCGGCATGCGCTTCAATCGCTATTTCGCTCTGGAGCTGGGGTTCCTGGGGTCGGTGCACTCAACCGACGCGCAGCTCGCCGATTACCAGAAGGGGGTACTCAACGGTCTGACCCTGGACGGGAAGATATTCCTGCTCCCCGACTCTCCACGCATTGAGCCGTTCCTCCAACTCGGCGGCGGGGGCTACGCTTTCTACGAGGAAGGATACGCGCACCGGGAACTGTCCGGTGGCGGCTTCCATCTGGGCGGAGGCGTTGACGTACGTATGAACCGGGTCATCGGATTCGGGCTTAGGGGCCTGTACAAAGGGATCAACATGGACAACGCCACCGAGTGGTACCACGCCACCGACAGCGTCTTCCTTAATCAACTCACCGTTGAAGGAAATCTGCAGATTCACTTCTAGCGAGAAGCGAATCTGCAATTGTCAATTACCAATTCTCAATTATCAATTATCAATTCCGCCATCCGCCATCCGCCATTTTCTGTCTCGCTTTTTCTTGACTACTCTGCCGGTTCCGAGTTAGTGTCGGTCGGTTTTATTTTATGGAGGTATATACCAATGAGAACCAATGATTTCCTGGGCAGAGACTGGATTGACGGAGAACTTGATTTTACCAAAGAGGAGTGGGAGACGCTCATCGACGTGGCGCTGGAGCTGAAACGCCAGTTTGCGATGAACCGCGACCAGTCCGACATCTTGAAGAACCGTACCCTTTTCTCCATGTTCTTCAATCAGTCACTGCGGACCCGCAGCACGTTTGCCGTCGGCATCCAGCAGTTGGGCGGCAACTACCTGGAACTGGAGCCGGGTAAAACCTACACTCCCGCCAGGAAGGGATATGAGATCCCCTACAAAACCGAGCGCATCTGCGACGTGGCGCGCATGCTGTCGAGAGTTGGCGATGCCATCTCCATCCGCATGTACGGCCCCCCGGCACACTGGATCTACGGATTCGCAAATGCCACCATGAAAGAGTTCGCAGAAGATTCCGACATTCCCGTAATCAACATGGAATGCGACAAGTATCACCCGTGCCAGTCGCTGGCCGACATGATCACGGTCAAGGAGAAATTCGGGGGCTTCAAGGGCGTGAACTTCACCATGTCCTGGGCCTATTCCGGATCCTTCGAAAAACCCCGCGCCGTACCCCAGAGCGTAGTCCTGGCCGCGGCCAAGATGGGCATGAACGTCACCCTCGCCCACCCCGAAGGGTTCGAACTCGACCCCGAGATCATCGAGCACTGCAACCAGTTCTCCAACCAGACCGGCGGCTCCTTCAAGGTGACCAACGACTTCGACGCGGGCTTTGAAGGCGCACACGTCGTGTATCCAAAGTCCTGGGGCACCGGTAGCTGCTTCAACTACGTCGACGACGCCGGCGCAGTCGTAAAAGAAGCCGACCATGATCACGCGCGCAACTGTTTCGAAACCAACAAAGACTGGATCACCACCGAAAAGCAGATGGCGCTCACCGACAAGAACGGCATCTACATGCACTGCCTCCCCGCGGACCGGGACCAGGAAGTTGTGGACTCCGTCATCGACGGGCCGAAATCGGTAGTCATGGACGAGGCGGAGAACCGCCTCCACGCTCAGAAGGCTATTATGGCCCTCATTCTGGGCGGGCGACTGTAGAACTGCAGGGTCCAGGGTCCAGGGGCGGGGTCCAGGGTTAGACTCTTCGGCCGGTCCATCGGCCGCGAGAGAACGCAAACACGTACAAACCTGCAGCCACTACGTTGCATGCCCCGACCACGACAAAACAACTCAACAACGGAAGGGACAGACCTCCTGCCAGGAGCAGAAGGAGCGGGGTCTGTAGTCCGAACAGGACCAGGGCGTCGATGCGAAAGCTCACCATGGTGTCGCCCGCGCCGGCCAGGGCGGTGCTGAGCGCGACTGCAAGACCTACAAATGCATAGCTCGGCCCCACTGCGAGCAGGTACAGGCGGCACACCCGGATAACGTCCGCGTCGGGAGTGAACAACCCAGCCACCTGTTCGGCAAAAAGCATGTAGGCCGCTCCCACCGCCAGCAGCAGCGCTGCATTGATGGCGCCGGCGTACCACCCGGCCCTCGTTGCCCGACCGAATTGTCCGGCGCCCATGTTCTGCCCTACAAACGTAGCCGCAGCCGACCCCCATCCCATGCCCAGGAACAGGCCGATGGTGTCCAGCCGGATGCACACCCCCATCGCGCTCAACGCGGAGGTGTCGTGTTCAGTGGTGAACAAGTGGGCGACCACGGCGAGCAGCGCAAGAATGGCCAACACCCGCACTCCGTACTGAGCCACCGACGGCCAGGCAATGCCTGAAATACGGCCCAATTCAGCCCGCGTAGGCAGAAACGACGACAACTTGAGAGTGTAGAAATCCCCGGCCAGGAGGAGCAGGGCGGGAAGCGCGACAACGCCCCTGGCGATGACCGTGCCCCAGGCCGCACCTTCCACTCCGAGACGCGGAATACCCATCGCCTCCGCCAGGCCGGGGCCCCACGCGAACAGCGCGGGCGCCTCCCCCGGGCCGTACACCAGCAGAACCGAAAGCACCAGGTTCAGCACGTTGGCCCCAAACAGCAGCAGGGTCGGCGTATACGAATGCCCCGCTGCGCGGGTGACGGAAGTTGTGTGCAGCAGCAGAAAAGCGGTCACTGAGCCGCCCATGATCACCTGCAGGTATCGGTCGGCCTCACCCTGCACCCATCCCTTGGCTCCCATGACCGTGACGATTGGTCCTGAAAACAGCAACGCGACAAGGGCAAACACCCCGGCCGCGGCGAGCAACACGGTAAGCGACTGCCAGCAAGCCCGAATCGCACCGTCTCGGTCCCCTTCCCCTATCCGCCTCGCCACCATGGCCACCGCGGCGTTGCACACGCCGGTGGCCACCACCGTCGCCAGCATGGCCAGCAGGTCGCACAACGCGATCACGCCCAGCGCCTGCGCACCTTCGGGAAGATTGCCTACCACCACCATGTCAACCACGTTAAAAACCGCGTGCAGCCCCATCCCCACCGATAGAGGTGCGCCAAAGCGCACGAGTCCCCGAAGCAGCTCACCATCCACGATTCCGTATCTGTCCCGACCCAAGCGCACTACCTCAGAAATGACTGCCTCACCATTATGGCCTTTGTCGTCGAGCAAATGCAAACTTAATGGTACAGATCCCGCCAAACTGGCGATAACAGTAGGTACAAGGCCGAACCGGCGTAAGTTTGGTGGCCTTGCAGTCTGGTGATATAAATACGTGGGAGGAATCCGATGAAAAACAGTGTGACACTATTTCTGCTGCTGATGCTGGTCCAATGCTCAGGGGGCAGTGCCGGTGGAGGCGCCGACGATGGCAAGTTGCTGGTGCTGGCGGGGCGGGCGGCAATACCCGCACCCATCACCGGGGCCGAGGTGATAGTTCTTCGCGCCGGGGCAGATGGTGCTGAGGAGTTGGCGCGCACCACCCTCAACGAGAGCGGTGCGTTCACCGCCGAAGTCCCGGGAGTACGAGAGGACGACGTCCTGCTCGTTCGGGTCGTTTCCCCCGAAGACGGTAAGGACCTGGCAACATATGAAGATGCGGCAACGGGAGCAACCCACTCACTGAAGGCGGGCCAGGCACTTATGGCCTACGTTCCCGTCACGGCGATGGCCGAAGGAGACACGGTGACTGTAGATCCGTGGAGCACCCTGTCCGCCTGCCTGGCGGAGAATTACCATCAGGCCGAAGTGCAGCTCACTCCCGACGACACCTGGAACAGCATCGCGCCATATGCCGCCTCCCTGTTCGGCGAACATCTCAACGAGGGGTCACCGCCATCGATTCCTTTCACCGGCGCAGCGGACCCGGCGGCCGGGGAGGTGCCGTGGGAAACTCACCAGGCTTACCTGGCACTGGCGTCGGCGGGACTGTCCGAGACTGCGAGGGATTTCTCCCAAGAGGGCGACGTTGACGTAACCGTCGCCGACCTGCTGGACGGGTTGTGCAGAGACCTCAACGACGGAGTTTTCGACGGTAAGGACGCTCTGGCCGAAAGCGAAGCCGACCGAAGCGTCACCGTTGGTGCGATGGAACTCGGGGTGGAAACCACCCGCCGAAAGCTGGCGAAGCAGATCGATACATTCGTCGTCGGGGACCGCAACCTGAGCGGCATCGGGAGCGATCTATTGGCCGGTCCCGGAGGTTTCTATTACAACATCTCGTTGGACGGACCGCCTCTCTATCCGGCTGACGGGACCCAACCGTTTGACAGTCTCGGCCCAAAGCTACAGTTCGGAAACGATACGCCGGAGGACGGCGAGACGTTGTGCGGCGATTTCACTATTACCGGAGATGCGACCGACAACGGAGAAGTAGTGTCCTTCTGGCTGTGGAATTCGACCACCGTGGAGAAGCTCGAGGCCCAGGTGCAATTCAACGGCTCCACCGCAACTCTGACCGCTGAACTAAGCTTCGACGAATTTTCACCGGGCGAAACCGAATTCACTCTGGAGGCAGTTGACGAAGCCGGTCAGGGCGCCTCCCTCAATCGGTTCTTCTTCCTGGACCCCACTCCGCCCCAGATTCTGGCAATCAACCCCGATTTCAGCCACTGCATGACCGATCCGCCCGCCACAATTACCGTCCAGGCTGCCGACGCCGAATCGGGTGTGCAGTCTGTAAAAATGGTGGTAGGGGAGCAGGTGTTTGAGTGTGAAGGAGAGGCGGGAGCGGAAGTGGAGTGGATATGCCCCGGCGCGATTGCCAACGGAGACAGCGTCACCTTTCGGGTCTCGGACGGCTGCCTGGATAGGGAGGAAACGCTGACGACGACTGTGTGCATAGATGCAGAACCCCCGGTGATTACCATCGACCCGCCCGACGGCACCTGGTACGGCGTGGAGGACTTCGAAGTTGAAATATGTCTGCAGGAGGACAACCTCTTTGCCGCGGAAGTAGCTATCGACGAAGCGTTTGAGGCCTACCTCGTCGGCGGCGATTGCCACATGGTGCTGCTGCCCGCGGGGGACGAGGGAGACACGGTCACGGTGGAAGCATGGGCCGTGGACACCACCGACCACCAGGTGGAGGAAAAAGCCACCTATCACTTCGACGCTTCAGGGCCGGAGATTTCCCTTTATACTCTTCAAGAGCAGACCGCTTTCCCGAGCATAGATAGCATGTCGTTCCGGGTGACTGTCACCGATGGCGGGAGCGGTGTAGCCGAGGTGTCGGTGGATGCGGACCACGGGGCGTGGACCGCGACCTGGCAGGAAGGGGACCAATGGCTGGTGGAAGGGAGCGCAGGCTCGGCGCCGGAGGACAACCTGTTCCTGGTTACCATTTTCGCAACAGACGAGGCCAACAACCTGGCGGAGCCTTTGAACGTGCCTGTGTGGGTGGACGACATGGACCCGGTGATCGGGCCGGGCTCGTACACTTTCCTGGATGAAGCGGCCATGGTGGTAACCTATGACGCCGAAGCGGGGGAACTCGTCTACGACGAGCAGGGTGCACCGGAGGTAACTTTCGACCAGTTCTCGTGCAGTCCGGACTGCCCGCCCTTTACCAAGTACTCGTCGCGCCTCAACCACCAGACCATTGTGGACCCGGCGGAACACAACATCCCGGTTTTGAGCCTGGCCGTGATGGACTTCTGCCCGCCGACGGACGATTTCCAGCAGTTCTCCAATATCCACTACAAATTCTTCAACGGGGACGAGGAACTTGCCAACGGAGTCCTGGGGATCGCGTATTGCGACGGCGACACCATCGATCTGCCCATTACCCCGGAGTTCTTCCAGGGAGTGGAGCCGGAGGAGGCATCCTTTGCTCCGGGAATGATCCCGGACCGGGTGGTGGTAACTGCCAAGGACGCAGCGGAGCGAGTGGGGAGTGCGGAGATACTGCTGGACATGACCGTAATATCGCCACCGCTGTTTGAGAGCACCATGGAGGAGTCGGAGCAACCCGACGACCTGGTTTCCCAACTGATATTGTCTGCGGCACCGGCCATGGACGTTCTGTTCACCGAAGGGGGAGCCCTGGCACGGAAGAAGTACGTGAACCACAGCTCGGTCCCGGTAGTGCTGGACCGAAAATACCAGCCCGGGGACAACGTGCTGTTCAAGACCCAGCGCATCTATCTTCCCAGTGACGAGCAGGCGGTGAGCGAATGCGGGGTCGGGGAGTGTCAGTACTACAATGAAGGGGGCGCGTACGGTGTCTGTCAGGCCAATCCCTCCAACTTCCTGGAGGAGGATCTGTTCAAGGAGTCGGCTTCGTCAACGACTTCCAGGATCGTTGATGCAACCACCGGTGAAGCGGTGGTGCTTGACGGCGTGGCGACGGTCACAGTGGAACCTGGAGCCGCGGTCTACATCGACCTGATTACCGACTACGAGGCGGAATTCGAGACTGCGGGCTCACCGTTCGAAGTAGATGCCGAATTCCCCGGAACCGACGGGGAACAGCACGTGGCCAACATCGTGACCGAAGACGACAGCAAGGCCGCGCTTTGCCATCTGGAAGGCCCGCCCGCGGCCCATCAGGTCTACACCCTTCCCAATGTGGTGGTAGGCTATATCAGCATCCCGTCGCCCAACGAATCGTTGTTCCTGACGGTGGCTGCCCAAGACGGAGTCGAGGAGAAGAACCTGGAAATCGACCTCAACTGGGCGCACATCTACATCCCGTCTTTCCCTACTTCGGGATCGCCGCCCGACAACTAGAAGTACAGGCCGAAGCCGATTGTCCACTCCATGCCGCTTTCGATTCCGAGAACCTCATCAGGGATCTTCTGATATTCGCGCCAGCCGATGATAGCTTCCACCGCGAAGTTGGGGGAAAGGAACGCCACTCCGCCACCGCCGGCAAACACGCTGTACATGCTCCAACTGTCGTTCTGAACCGACTTCCCTTCCTGGGAGATTTTCAGGTAGCCCACATCGCCCATGATGAACGGAAATACGCTGCCTTCGTCGAGCACATAGTAGCGGCAGAACAGGTTGGCGTCGTGCTGGTCGAGGGTGTATTCGGTACCGTCGGAAACGTCTCCGGTCTGGTGGGTATAGAAATAGCGAACCCCCGGCATGAGGCGATCGGCAATGAAGTAGCCGAAGCTGCCGCCGATGGAGATGACGTTTGGAGAAAACCCGCCACCGATTGAAATCGAGGTCCGTCCCTGGGAAGTTACGTCCCTGGCTTCGACGGAACCTGTCGCGAGGCACAGGCACAAGGCGACGGGTGCGACTATCCAAATCCGGGCCGAAATCATGGTGTCCTCCGGGGTCAGGTCCGAGGCTGCCGGACCTACATTCTCTACCATACTCAAACGCCCCTGAAAAGCCATTGATCCGCCCCCCCTTCTGTTGTAGAGTCCGCCTCATCTGTTTCTTTGAAAGGGAGGATATCATGCGACGTTGCCTGCTCAGTCTGTTTTCGTTGTTCGTTATCGCTGCTCTCCTGACTCCTGCCTCTGCGCACGCCGCAGACGGCGACGAGCCTTCCATCAAGGTCCGCTTCCTGCTGCAGCCCTGGGTGCAGTCGGTGGAGGACGCCGCCCCCTCCGGGGACGGACTCGGCAGCGAGTTTTTCGTACGCCGGGCCCGGGTGATCCTGGCGGGCAAGGTCAACAGCTGGATCCACTTCTTCTACGAAACCGACAACCCCAATTTCGGTAAGAACGGCAAGTGGGATTCCGAACTTTTCACCCAGGACGCATTTGTCGATTTCAGGTTCGCTGATGAATTCAAGGTCGCGGTGGGGCTGCTGCTGGTGCCGTTTACGCACCACAGCCGCCAGGGCGCCACGACCCTGAACACGCTGGACTACCACAACATCTATTCCGGCCACTACATCGCGGACAAGGTGTGGCGGGATACGGGCGTGGAAGCGCGGGGTATCGTAGGCGGCAAGCTCGACTATAAGGTTGGTCTTTACAACGGCCTGCGCAACGAATCGGCAGGCACGCCTGCCGGCGGAACCGTGCTCAACCCTGACGACATGCCCCGGGTGGCAGCCCGCCTGGCGTTCAACCTGTTTGAAGCCGAGGAAGGCTTCTTCTATGCCGGCAACTATCTCGGCAAGAAGAAGATCGTGACCCTTGGGGTTGGTCTCGACGGCCAGGCCGACGCGACCCTTGATTCCCAGGGCAACACTGCCATGTACTCTGCCTTTTCCGGCGACCTGTTCGTGGACTATCCCATCAACGACAAAATGCAGCTCATCGCCCAGACCGCATTCGTCTACTACGACCGCGGGTACAAGGAGACCCTCGGCGACGACGGCGCCATCCTCCTGGCCGAGGACCCCGGCACCGGCATGGGCGCATTCGGCGAGGCAGGCTTCCGCTACGACAAGTACCAGCCGGTAGTCAGCGGCGAGTGGTTTTCACCAGACGTCGGCCGGGAGTACACGAACCTGCGGTTCGGCCTGAACTACTGGCTGAAAGGCCACAACGCCAACGTCAAACTAGAGTACGGCCTCCTCGACGCCACCAACGACGGCAAGTCAGCCATCACGCTGCAGACGCAGCTTCTGTTCTAAGGTCCGCACAAATTCAACCTCGGCCGCTCCTTTCTTTGGGCTGCCAACCCGTTGACGGGCAAGTAGCGCCGTGTTACCGTCAGGGTGAGAGGAAGTCAAACAGGGAGCAGCCCGTTGTCGGACAAACCAATCAGACCTCCCCAAACCGGTGGCCGGACCGACGAGAGCGGTGGGCCGGGCGAAGACGAAGCCGCACCTCAACTGGTGCTGGCATGCTGCCCCGACCTGGCCAGGTTGGGTGAACGGGTGGCCCTGTGCGGCTCCGCGCTAATCATCGGCCGGTCTGAGACTCTCCCGCTCTTCCCGGGCGGCCCGTTACCGGGGGACAAAATGTCCCGCCGACATGCCTCGGTCGTTCCCGCCGAACTGGCGGATGCACCGACGGTGCGCGGGGGCGCTGCCACAGCACCGGCCATGCCGCTGGTGCGCGGTCGAAGCCTCATCGAAGACCTGGGGAGCACCAACGGGACCTTTTTGAACGGCGAAAAGGTCGACCTCCTCACCTCGCTGAGCCACGGCGACGTTATCCGCGCCGGACTGATGCTGCTGGTCTACGTCGAAGAACCGGTACCCGAATCGCAGAAACCCTTCCCGGCGGGCCGAAGCGGAGAAGAGCTGGTGAGTTTCTACCGCAAATCCAAAGGGGCGGCGCGCCTGAGCGAACGCAAGAGCGACATCCCCGTTCTCTTCTATCACTTTCTCCATCAACAGTTGGATGCCCGGCCGCTATTGTCGGTGTCCGGCATGGAACTACTCATGTTGCATCCATGGCCCGGAAACATCGACGAAATGAAGTCGATTGTTGACTTGCAGGTGGCCACCCGCCTAGCTGACATGGAAGTACTTGCCCTTACCAGGGAGGTCGTCTCCCGCCTCGCTAAAGCAGCCCCCCCGGCCGCGGATTGAGGTAACCCTCAACAGCCTTCACCGCCTTATTCGCCGGCGGCGTCAGGCGGTAGAAGATCACCCTCGGGTCATCGCAATGCAGCGCGGCTTCGCTGCCCGTGCTTCTGGTGGACACCACCAGGAACGCGTTGTCCGGGGAGTGCTTCTTGAAGATGCTGAAATGTTTCTTCCAGTTAACCTTGCGCCAGGGCCAGATTATTTCGAGATAGGCTTTGCGGTCGCCTCGCTTCAACACCAGGTCGGGGATCAATACGTCTTTGCCGCCGAGGGATATGATGGCGTTGGATTCGGCCACTGCAGTGCCCGGCTCGGCAAGCTCCACAACGCGGTCGCGGAACTGGGCCATCTCCGGAGGGGTCCAGGCGCCCACATCGCGGTAGTGCGAAGTGAGGCCGTCTTCAGGGGAAAGGTGGAGATAGCACCGCTTGCGCTTCCACTTGACCTCGGCTTCCATTTCAAAATCGGACAACAGCAGCAACGCCGGCAGAAAGGAGGCCAGCCGAACGCCATACGCCCGGGTCTGTTCCAACACCGAAATAGGGCCGTCTATTTTGACGCGAACCTGCTCTCCGCTGTAGTTCACTGAGAACATTAGCTTGAAGAACTTAAGATACCTGAATAACTGCCTGATTCTTTGCGGACTGTCCGCTCCCAGAATAACAGTCATGCCGTAGGAGTGGACCAGCGCTCCCTGGGCCAGAGCCAGGTTGTAACGCTTGATTAATTCCACTGGAGAGAGCTCTTCAAACGACTCCAGAAGCTGGGCCTCCTTGAGGTCGGAAAACATCAGCCGCTCCACTTCATCAGCCGTGAACCCCAGCTCCTCCCCTACCCCGGCGACGATGCTCGACCTGGCCTCATCATCTGCGGTGGTCCCTACCGGGAAACGCTTTGCAGCCTCCTCGAACAGCCGCTGCCGGATCCGGACCACCTCGACGTCCGTGGCCGCTTCAAAGGTGCAACGGTCGTATAGCAGTTCCACGAAAGCGCCGTTGATCTTGCGGTCTCCCTTCCCTTTCCTGAAGCGGCTCGTCTGCTCGTCCAGCTCCTTTCGGGCGCGGCCGATACTGTTGGCGAAAATCTCGCTGATGGCCGACGCGCGCTTGCGCAATTCGTAGTTGTTCTCACGCACATAGATGGGAGTAATGGACTTATCAGGGCTGATGCGCAGCTTGAGCAGGTTACTTTTTAGCACGGCGCCCCCTGTATGCTTCGTGCTTCCGGCGCCTGGTGCTCATACTCTCTTCGTGGGTGGCTCTGGTAATCACTTCGTACAGCACCGCCTCCTTGCCTGCGCGCTTGCGCAAGATGCGCCCTAGCCTCTGCACATGCTCGCGCACGCTTGAACTGCCGGAGAGGATCACGCCCACATTGGCCTCCGGAACATCAACCCCCTCGTTGAGCACTTTTGACGTCACGACTGCGGGGTAAACACCTTCGCCGAAGCGGGCGAGGATTTCGGCCCGCTCCCGGGGCGGGGTCTGATGGGTAATTACGGGGATAAGGTGTTGCCGGGATATGCGGTAGGCCAGCTCGTTCACGTGGGTGAAGATGATCAGCCGGTCCTGCCTGTGCTCCCCGAGAATGTCGGAGAGCGCGTTAAACTTGTTGGTCGAGTTCAGGGGGATGTTCTTCTGTGTCAGATATGCTTCGAATGCAGCCTGCCCGGCTTTGGACCGGCAGGTTTCGGACAGAAAATTCTGCCAGCCCGAGGGGGAACCGAGTCTTAGTCTTCGTTCCCGGCAAAAGCCTAAGTACTGCTTGCGGGCTTCCTGGTAACGAGCTTCTTCTTCGTGGGTAAGGTCCACCAGAATCTTCACCGCACGGTAGGGGGACAGAACGTCGCCGGCGAGGGTCGATACCCGGGAAGAATAGGCGGTGGGCCCCACCAGTTGCTCCAGCAGTGCTTCCCCGCCATCCAGGCGTTCCGGTGTTGCGGTGAGACCCATTCGGAAGGGCGCGATGGTCATACGTGCGATGAGGGAATACACGGGGCCGGGGAGATGGTGGCACTCGTCGAAAATGATGAATCCGAAGCGGTTTCCCAGGTGCTCCATGTGGCGGGCCGCAGAGTCGTAGGTGATGACGGTGTACGGCTTTACTTCATGCTCTCCTCCGCCCACGATGCCCGCCTGTATCCCCAGGGTGTCCCGAACCGAGTTTACCCACTGAGCCACGAGGTCTAGAGTAGGCACCACCACCAGGGCGCTTCGCCGGCACGACGCGACAGCCATGTGGGCGACGAAGGTCTTGCCGCTACCGGTAGGGAGCACCACCAGCCCCCGGCAGCCTTCTTTTCGCCACGCGGCCAGTGCGGATGCCTGATGGGGATACGGCTTGAAGTCGCCGGGAAGTTCGACCCCCGGCAGCTTCTCGTAGGCGCGGGCCTCGTCCCGGTGAGGGATGTTCTTGTCAATCAGGTATTCCACCACTGCACGGTAGTTGGCTGCGTCCGCCCGAAACGCTCCTACCCTGGGGTCGTAGACCGCATTGACGGCCTCTGCGGCTCCGGGAGCCTGGTCCAATCCCTCGATCAAAATGGTACCCAGGTCGAAGGAAATGGTGATTTGTGATGATGGTGCACCCATGGGCGCTTACTGTAGCATGTCTTCCGTGGTTTCAAAAGTCGATTGCAGCTCGATGCGCCCGGGGGGCGGAGCGGGGGCGGTGCTGGTGTCGGGCTCGGCTTTGGCTTCGCCGGCTGAAACACCGGTCAGCAGGAAGGTCTGGATCACTTTTCCCCCGCGCGCCATGATGCGCGCCAGGGGGTGGGTTTCTGCGTTGGGGTGAGCCAGCAGCGTGGTCGCCTGGCAGGTAACCACTCCGCCTACCGGACCGACCCGTGAGAGACGAACAGCGAGATCAACCTGGGAGCCCCGAATCAACCAGTCAAGGGGGCCCTCGACCTTGTCATCGGTGAAGACCGCTCCGCTGGCTACGCCCATGCGCACGCCGCACGCGGACCTGCCGTTTCTCACCGCGTCTTCCAGGCAGATGCTCAAGGCCATGGCCGATTCCAGGGCGCGGCAGGCAAAGTCGGGGTCTTCGGTAAGATATCCGAACAGCACTTTCAGGTCGCCGCCACTGTCGTAGCAGACCAGCCCGCCCCGTCGCTCGATGAATTCGAACCAGGAGTCCAGCTCTTCGCCCATGTGCATCCGAAGTTCTTCGCCGGTGGCCTCGGCATCTCTATCGTCCAACGGCACAAACCTGGCGTGGAGCAAGGTATAGGACTCTTCGGCGCAGTCCCGGTTGGCGAGCTTATCTTTGGTTGAAGCTTCCTTTTCCTTGCCGGTGTCCAGGGCGATGCTGAGTTTCTCTTCGAGCACAATGCCGGGCCGCACGTGGCTGGCGAGGTAGTGCTCCAACTCGCCTGACCGGCTGGAGATGACTCCTTCGGGCGATGACTGAGCCGGGTCATCGTCGGCTTCCGGCGGCCGGTAGGACACCGCGGGCCCCGGGCGCTCTGTGATGGTTCCCACGGGGAGACCGAAGTCTTCCGTCGGCGTGGGCAGCAGGGAGGCGTCGTACTCCGGCACTTTGGAGAGGCAGTCTCTCACGATCGCGGCGCTTCTGGGCCGCATGGCCGGCTTCTTCAGCATCATATGCAGCGCCAGTTTTTCGAGACTTCGGGACACCTGGCAGTCGGAGTTAACCTCGGCAAGTCTCGGCGCTGCGATCTTCAATTGGCGGCGCAGGATATCCATGGGAGAGGCCCCGGTAAACGGAGGGCTCCCCGCGAGCATTTCGAAGAGTACGATTCCTGCGGAATACAGGTCGGTCTCAGGCCGGGCTTCTTTGCCCCGAATCTGCTCCGGACTCATGTACGCCGGGGTGCCGCACACTTCCTTGGCGTCTGCCGAGTCGGTACCGGCAAACTGGGCGATACCGAAATCCAGCAGTTTTACGACGTCCCGGCCATCTTCGTTGGAAATGAAGATGTTTTCCGGTTTCAGATCCCGATGGATGGTGCCCTGTTCGTGGGCTGCGGCCAGGGCGTCTACTACCTGGGCGAAGATGCCCACTGCGCGGGCGGGCTTCATGGGCCCTTCGTTGCGTATGAGCGCGGAAAGCGTGGAGCCGTGGAGCAAGTCCATGGCGATGTAAAGGTATCCTACCTGGGTCATGCCAAAGTCGAGAATGCGGACGATATTGGGGTGGCTGAGCATGCGCGCCAGGCGCGCTTCCATGAAGAACTGCGCTACAGCGCGCTCCTCGGAAGTAAATTTCACCTTCAGCACTTTCAGCGCGCATTCGCAGCGCGCCTGGGCATCGTAGCCCCGATAAATCGTGGCCATTCCCCCTTTGCCGATTGTCTCGAGGAGTACGTACCTGCTGTCGAAAACGTTGCCGGGCCGAGGGTAGCAGAACGGCACGGTCAGAAGCTCGGCCCCGTCGCTAGGACAGACTGTCCTCTCAGATTCATACTGTCTTCGACAGGTGGGACAGAATAGGGAATGCTCAGCTTCGATGACCATCCGGTGCTCCAATTTCGCCTATCCGTAGGATAGACGTGGACACCGGGTGGATCAAAAAAACGACCCTACCAAAACTACGCTTCTACGATCGCCTCGGTGGGGCAGGTTTCCTCGCACAGTGCGCAATCGTTGCACTTCTCGGCTTCTATTGTGTAGAGGGGGTCCCCTTCCAAAATAGCTTCCTCGGGGCACTCCGGCAAACAGGTTCCGCAGGCGATGCACTCGTCAGTGATTTTTCTCGGCATGTCCGTACCCTCCATAGTGGGAGATTCAAAACAACCGGACAAACATTACGCACCGCTTTGTTTTCGTCAACAAAAAAGTTTATACTTCCTGCAATGACTTGCCGGGAGGATTCTGATGACGAAGTTTTTACCCGTCGTTCGCATGCTGTTTGTAGTGCTGATTGCAGGGATGTTTGTTGCCTGTTCGTCCGGTTCGGGAGATGACCCCAAGGACACCGGTTTGACGGAGACGTCCACTGACGTCGCCGGCGATGTGAGCCCTGAAGTTCCCCTTGATTCCACGTTGCCTCCCGACGGAGCCGATGCGGTTTCCGAAGATATCCCGGGAGCGCCCCACCAGCTACCGCCTCTTGACGAGCCGGTGCCGCTGAGCGTGGGTACTGCGGGAGACATCATGCCGGTCCCGGTGGGCTCGCCCAAGTGCGGCAACATGCCTTCCGGCGGTGCGCCCACCGCCTACTCGGTGAATTTCCCCGGCACCACCGGTGCCTGGATGCATCCTTCCATCAGAGTGATCGCGCTGGAAGGAGGCACCTCGCGCCTGCTGCTGATACGCATGGACATGATCGGCACGACCACGCTGATGCTCGACCGGGTTACACATGATCTGACCGAGGCTACCGGCTACGATTGGACGGGCAAGGTAATTATCGGCTCCAGCCACACCCACTCGGGCCCGGGGCGGTTCGGTCCGGGCTTCATCTACAGCCTGATGGCAGATGAATTCTTCCCCGAGCTGTTCGAGCGGCTGGTGGGCGGCATGGTGGATCTGTCGTTGGCTGCCTTGCAGGATCTCGAACCGGGAAAGATGGGTTACGGCTTCGTGGAGACTGAAGATCTCCACAACGATCGCCGGTGCGAGAACCCTGAGCTCACCGATCCCCGCCTCCACCTGCTGCGCTTCGATGGCGAAGACGACGATATCAAGGCACTGCTCATGGTTCACTCCATGCACGGCACGATAATCGGATCGGGCGAGCTTACTCTCGCCCGAGATAGTACGGGTGGTGTGGAAGACAAGGTGGCGGAGTCTTTCGACCATCCGGTGGAAGTGATGTTGTTCCAGGCTGGTGGCGGGGACATTTCGCCTGACAGCCCGGCTGTCGACGATGGCGAGGGCCCGCCTGAAATCCCTCACGACCACAGCCGCATCGAAAAGCTGGGTGAGGTCGCGGCCGATGCCGTACAGGCCGGGATCTGGGAGTTGGAGATGGTCAGTGACGTGCCGCTGGATTCGGGGCTGCACTACCCGCTGCTGACCCGGGAGGCTCTCGGCTATGCCGATGGAGAGTTCCCGTACGAGGGAGGCGGAGCCTACTGTGGCGGCAGCCTGGATGCGCCGTGCTGGAGCGGAGAGCCCACTCCTATCGAGGGGCTGGACACAATGTGCCTCGATATCCTGGGTATGTCCGGTGTTGCCGCTCCGGACCGGACCGTTCTGAGCGCCGCGAAGCTCGGCGACCTGCTGCTGGTCACCTTCCCCGGCGAGCCGGTGACCCAGGTCACCTTGAACGTTGAGGAGGGGATTCGAGAGCTGTTCCCCGAGCAGAAGGACATAGTGGTGGTAGGCTATGCCCAGGACTACGCGGGCTACAGCACACCCGAGTGGGATTTCTGGCAGGGCGGATACGAAGCATCGGGAGCCATTTACGGCCCCAAACAGGGTGACTACCTCACTGCCGGGGCCATCGAGGTGGCCGCATCCCTGTTGGATCCGTCCATGAGCCCCACTTTCGAAGACCCGGGCCCGTTCCCGTTACAGGCTGACATCATAACGCCCCTGGTGCCGCCCGGTTCAATCAACGCAGGCGCCGCGGTGACGCAACCTTCCGGGACCATGACTGCGGGCGAAACCGCGGTGTTCGAATTCAACGGCGGCGACCCGTGGCACCTGATGCCCCTCGTAGTGCTGGAGAAGAAAACGGGCGGGGAATTCGCACCGGTGTTGAGGAACAACCAGACCCCGGTGGATAACCGCGGCTACGAATTCACGGGCTCCATCATCATGGACCCGACGTACAAGGCCGAGCCCGACGCCGACGCCCGCACTTACACCTGGCGGGCTGAACTTCCCACTGATCGGTTCGTCGACTCGCCGGCATTTCCCATGTCCGGCACCTACCGCTTCCGGGCCACGGGTGAGTACCTTGCACCGGGTGCGGCTGAGACCGAAACTTATGAAGTGGTTTCCGAGCAGTTTGAAGTCCAGTAGCCCCCCAGCAGAACACCCACAGAGACAGTGCGAACAGGCCTTCAGCCTGTGGTGGGATAGGCTTTTAGCCTGTCCCCGTCGGGCGGGCCCGGCAGAAGTTCTGGAAATGGGGGCCGGCTGGCCTACCGACAGGCTGAAGGCCCGTCGAAACCACAGGCTGAAGCCTGTGCGCACTGGTTGGCAGGCAGGCCGGCTGGCCGGTAGCCCCCCAGCCGTTGCTGTTGTCAAACACACCTCGTCCGCTATAATGGGCGAGAGAGTGTATTGATGAACGGAATCTGTCCCAACTGCCTGTCTCCCGGCGCTGTCTCCAGTCCATGCCCCAATCGCGCGTGTTCTGCGCAGGGCTACCACTGCGTGCCTGAGGATCGTGGTGCGACCCGGCCTTCCAAGCTGACGGGCCGGGATACCGTCGTGGGCAAGCGGATCGACGAATACCTGGTGGTGCGCAAACTTGGAGAAGGTGGTTTCGGCAGCGTCTACCTCGCTTTGCAGACGCCGGTCATGATGAAGACCGCGCTAAAACTGTTGAAAGTGCCGGAAGACGCGGTCTTTTCGGGCCGCATGGACAAGTTTGAGAGGGAGGCTCTGGCCCTGGCGCAGCTTTCGCACCCGAACATCGTGCGGCTGATTAAGTTCGGCACCGTGGAAGAGGTTCCTTACATCGTTATGGAGTACGTGGCCGACGGCCACGATCTGAGCAAGGAGATCGCGCGGCGGGCCAAGGCGAGCCAGGAGTTGAGCGTCGCGGAGATCCGACACATTATGACCCAACTGCTGCGCGCACTTCGCGCCGCGCACGAGGGCGGCCTGGTGCACCGGGACATAAAACCGGGCAATCTCATGCTGCAGCGTACGCCCGACGATCCTCTACTGGTTAGAGTGGGAGACTTCGGCCTGGCCAAGTCGGTGGCCGAGGGGAGCGACACCACTTTGGTTCAGGGCACCCCCATCTACATGGCCCCTGAGCAGTTCACCGGCACCGACATCGGTCCGTGGACCGACCTTTACTCTGCCGGGGTATTGCTGTTCGAACTGCTCACCGGTGAACGGGCCTTCGCAACGGACACCACCGCCGCACTTTTCAAACTGAAGATGGAAGCTGAAAACGTGCTCGCCCGACGCCAGGAAGATGCGGACCTGCCCGGTTTTGCCCAGGCCTTCTTTTCCACCGCCACCGCCCGGCATCCCACCGAGAGATTCGCGTCCGCAGACGAATTCCTGGCTTCCATGAACGCCATGCTCGACCGGCTGGAGTCGCTGGGGCGCAACCTCCTTCGCACCGGCGGACTGGCCGCACTGGCGGATCCCGTTTTGATGGCGGAAGTTGTCAGCGAGGACCGCCCACAGCCGCAGTTCGAACTGGACGAAACCGTCGCGGCGCCGGCGGAGCTTGACCGGGCGGCCATTGAAGAAGAGGCGACCATGCCCAGTCCGGTGAGCGCACCGGCGCGACGCTCCCCCTGGCTGGTGCCGGCCATTGTTGGCGGAGGGGTAATCCTGCTGGCTGCGGCCTACTACCTGCTGGCTGCACTGTTTGCCGGCCCCTCCGACGCGCCCGAAAAGCAGCCGGCCGCCCCTCCGGAAGCCGCGGTTCCGGCGGTCAATGTCCCGGTTCCGCCGGCACCGGCAGTCTCGGCCGGACCACAAGCACCAGGGCCCGGGCCGGGTGAGTTTCAGGCCAACGTCTATACTCGCCAGGGCCAGAAGATGCCCCACGTCACCACTTTCCCGGATGGCCGGTTCGTGGTTGCCTGGGATAGTCAGCAGGGTGGTTCAGGACGCGAAGTTTTCGCCAGGGTCCACAGCCCCGGTGAAGATTGGCTCACCGACGAATTCCAGGTCAACACATACACGTCAGGCAACCAGTTCTGGGGCGTGCCCGCAGTGCTCGAGGATTCCGGATTCCTCGTGGTCTGGCACAGCGAGGCCAAGGACGGAGACGGCTACGGCGTCTGTGCTCAAAGATATAGCGCGGACTACCGGCGTGAAAGGGGGGAGATCCAGGTCAACAGCTACCACCTGAGTGACCAGCACCTTCCCGATGCTGCCGGCCTTCCCGAGGGGGAAGCTCTGGTCATCTGGCAGAGCAAGGGTCAGGACGGCGATGATTTCGGTATTTTCGGGCGGCTATTCAAAGCCGACGGCTCCCGGAAGGGGGAGGAATTCGCGATAAATTCCGTCACTGCAGGAGAACAGAGCCACGCCGATTTGTCCGCGTTCCCGGGCAACGGTTTTGTCGTCGTGTGGGAGGGCCCCGGCGAGAACAATTCGAGGCACATTTTCGCCAGGGTGTTCGGGAGGACCGCAGAGCCTGAAGGAGTTGACTTCGAGGTGAGCGCCAGCCGCAGCAACACTCAGCGGTGGCCGAGCGTCGCCTGCCTTGGTGACGAACGCATGGTGGTTGCGTGGAGTTGCCGCGAACGGGATGGGTCGGGGTGGGGAGTATTTGCGCAGATTGTCGGGCGAGACGGCTCCAGAGAGGGAGAGGAGTTCCAGGTCAACACCTATTTTGATGATCACCAGTGGCTGCCCCGGGTCGGTGCCTGGGACGCAGACCGGTTCGCCATCGCCTGGATGAGCGACAACCAGGACGGTTCCGGCCGGGGCGTTTTTGGAAGGTCATACAGTGAAGGAGGCGTGCGTTCGGGCGGGGAGAAACGCCTCAACTCGCACACGGAATTCGGTCAGCAGATCCGCTCTCTTGCCCCTTTGGCCGACGGAAGGATGGTGGTGGTATGGGAGAGCGAAGAGCAGGACGGCTCCGGGGCTGGAGTCTTCGGAACGATCACTGATTTCTAGGCGTGGAGGCGTGGAGGCGTGGAGGCGTGGAGGCGTGGAGGCGTGAGGGCGTGGAGGCTATTTGTGCTGCTGGCGGTCACGGGCTGTGCCGCCGGTGGTGGGGATGCGGTGGAGGACACCGGCCAGCCGGATGTCGCGGCTGAGATTGCCCCGGCTCCGGAGGACTGCACCGGCAGTCTGGTAGGTTGGAAAGGCGGCTTTTGCGCTCCACAGGTGGACGATTGCCCTCCCGGACGGCTCGCCCTGGTTGGTGGCGGATGCAGGATAATCGGCCCCAGGGCCTGCCCCCTCATATGGGATCCGGAAGCAGACATCGACTGCAATCCCGACGAGCCCCTACCCTGCCCGGAAGGCCTCGTGGAGACAGAAGACGGGGTCGCCTGCATTCCCCATTTCGATGAGTGCGAAGAGATGGAAGTACCGCTTCTCGGCGGCGGCTGCAAGCGGGTAGGCCCGTTGTGGAAGGGACGGAACGGCGAGCCCCATTTCGACAATTGTGAACAATATGAATTGGCCCTTCCCGGCGGCGGGTGTGTTCAGGTGGGCCCCCGGGCGTGTCCGAAGCTGTGGGACCCCGATTCCGACGCGGCCTGCGAGGTGGGGGATCTGCTGCCCTGCCCTGAGGGCTGGGACGAGAAGGAAGACGGCTTGTATTGTGAGCCGCAATACGACCAGTGCAAGGAAGGGCAGCGGCCTCTTCTCGGCGGTGGTTGCGAGCGGGTGGTGCCGCTGGAAGTCGATTGTCCGGAAGGGCCTTTCCCGGAACCTCCGGAGGGCATTGAGAACGTGGTCTACGTTCTGGCCGGTTCCGCTTGCACCGACGGTTGCGGGACTGAAAGCGACCCCTTTCCCGACATCCAGTCGGCCCTGGCGGCAGCGCCTGGCGCCGGCGCCATTCTGGTCGGCCCCGGCGACTACCCCGGAGGCATCGAACTCCACGGTTCGGCGCGGATTCACGGACTGTGCTCAGCCAAGACCGCCATTGCCAGCGCAGGTCCCATCCCGGCAATGGCGGGAAGCTCAGTGCCCGTGGCCGGCATAGCTCTGGTGAATGCTTCGGGCGCCCGCCTGTCCGGCTTGGGCTTCAAGGGCGACGAAGGGGCGGGGATTCTGGTGGTCAATTCTCAGAATTACCTCATCAGCGACGTCGAACTTGCCGGCAACTTCGGGGTAGGCGTGCTGGTCAGCGGCGCCAGCACCGGTGAAGTTGAGCGGGCGTGGATACATGGCACCGACCCGGATGCCGGGGCAGGTGTGGCCGGATCGGGACTTCACGCTGAGGGCGGCGCCGCGGTCACAATCCGGAACTCCCTCGTAGAAAGCGCTTCCGGTTCGGGAATCCTTGGGGCTCATGAGGGCACATACCTGGCAGTAGTCGATACGACCGTCAGGGACACTCGGCCTGCCCCCGGCTATCTGCCTGGTATGGGGTGCTCCGTGTACG